>CATYIU010000005.1:0-82383 GCA_958407445.1 uncultured Collinsella sp. | reverse complement strand
GAGGTACCATGCGGCATAGCGCCGGGACATGGTCCGGAAAAACGTCCGAGGTCCCAATAAACCTGATTAATTTGTCCCATAACCTATCGGCGGGATGGGTTGAGAGGGGTACGGGGTAGCGGTATCGTGAACCGGATAAAAACAAAACCCAAGTAAGGGAGTTGGATATGTGCGAGCAGACTATCGGTACCACGTGCGTTCAGGGCGGCTATCATCCGGGCGATGCGGAGCCGCGCCAGGTGCCCATCTACCAGTCCACCACGTGGAAGTATGACACGTCCGAGCACATGGGCAAGCTGTTTGACCTGGAGGAGTCGGGCTACTTCTACAGCCGTCTGCAGAATCCCACGTGTGACCTGGTTGCTGCCAAGATTTGCGAGATGGAGGGCGGTACCGCAGCGATGCTCACGAGCTCGGGCATGGCTGCGAACTTCCTCGCGATCTTTAACGTGGCCGGTGCCGGTGATCACGTGGTCGCGAGCTCTGCTATCTACGGCGGTACGTATAACCTGCTCGCCCACACCATGGGCCGCATGGGCGTGACTTGCACGTTCGTCGCCCCCGACTGCACCGATGAGGAGCTGGAGGCGGCCTTTGAGCCCAATACCAAGCTCGTCTTTGGCGAGACGATCGCCAACCCCGCCCTTGCCGTGCTCGATATTGAGCGCTTTGCCAAGGCCGCGCATGATCACGGCGTGCCGCTGATGGTCGACAACACCTTCCCGACGCCCGTGATGTGCCGTCCCTTTGAGTGGGGCGCCGACATCGTTACGCACTCCACCACCAAGTACATGGATGGTCATGCTGCCTACCTGGGCGGTGTGATCGTCGATCACGGCCAGTTTGACTGGATGGCCCATGCGGACAAGTTCCCGGGTCTCACCACACCCGATGAGAGCTACCACGGCGTGACCTATGCCGAGAAGTTCGGTCGCGAGGGTGCCTTCATTACCAAGGCCACCGCGCAGCTTATGCGCGACCTCGGCCCCATGCAGAACCCGCAGGCGGCGTTTTTCCTGAATAGCTCGCTCGAGAGCCTGCATGTGCGTATGCCGCGTCATTGTGAGAACGGCCTGGCCGTTGCCAAGTTCCTGCAGAGCCATCCCAAGGTACGCTTCGTGAGCTATCCGGGCCTGGAGGGCGATAAGTACTATGACATCGCTCAGAAGTACATGCCCAACGGTACCTGCGGCGTTGTGAGCTTTGGCTTTAACGGTGGTCGCGCGGCGGCCGAGACCTTTATGAAGAGCCTTAAACTTGCCCAGATCGCCACGCATGTGGCTGACGCCCGCACCTGCTGCCTGCATCCCGCTAATGCCACACACCGCCAGATGAACGATGAGGAGATCATCGCCTGCGGCATCTCCGCCGATATGGTGCGCCTGTCGTGCGGCCTCGAGGACACGGCCGACTTGATTGCCGACCTTGAGCAGGCACTCGAGCAGTGCTAGGCTAGCGTTCGCATAAGGCGCCGATGCTGGCAGAAAGCTTCGGCGACCTTTAGTTCCGATTCCGTAGGCGGGACCCCAATCGCGACTGTTTGCAGGCGATTGGGGCCCCGTTTTTGCGTTGCGCCACTCGAAAGGATGGATATGGAGAAAACCGCAGAGCAGCTGCGCCGCGAGCACATTGCCCTTGAGGGCGACACCCATGGCAAGAACAAATGGGCGATTCTGTTTACCGTGCTCATCATGACGTTTATGTCGTGTCTGGATTCGACCGTCGTGACCGTGGCGTTGCCCGTGATGCAAAAGGAGCTGGGCGTGGGCCTCGACCGCATCCAGCTGGTGAGCTCGGTGTACCTGCTTGCGACATGCGTGGCTATGCTGCCGTTTGGCCGCTTGGGCGACGTGCGCGGCAAGGTGGGCGTATTCCAGCTGGGCGTAATCGTTTTTACGGCTGGCTCGCTGCTTTGCGGCCTTTCGAGTTCGCTCGAAGTTCTTATTCTGGCACGCATTGTGCAGGGCGTCGGCTGCGCGGCGGCCATGGCCAACAACATGGGTATCATCACCGAGTCGTTTCCGGCGCGCGAGCGCGGTCGTGCCATGGGTATTCTCGCGACTTTCGTGGCCCTCGGCATGATGTGTGGCCCCGTGCTGGGTGGCGTGCTGGTGGCAAGCTTTCCCTGGGAGAGTATCTTCCTCATCAACCTGCCCATTGGCGTCATCTCGTTTATCGTGGGGCTCTATACGCTGCCACATGTTAAGCCGGAGGCTGGCGAGCGCCCCATGTCCCTGATCGAGGCCGCTCGTCGCTGCTTTGCAAATTCGGCCTTCACCATCAACCTCGCCTGCATGCTCATCGTGTTCGTTGGTATTGGCGCATCTGAGTTTATCCTGCCGTTCTATTTTCAGGACGCCCACGGCTTTGGTTCCGACATTTCCGGACTGCTCTTTTTGGCGCTGCCAATGGTGAATGCCTTTATCGGCCCGCTTTCGGGAACGGTTTCGGACCGTGTTGGCTGCGAGGGTCCCACGGCGGTCGGCCTGGGCGTGTACGTGTGCGGTCTCTTTGCAGTAAGCACGCTCGACGAGCACTCTTCTATCCCTGCGATCGTGTGCTGCGTCGCATTTATGTCGTGCGGTACGTCGATTTTCCAGAGCCCCAACAACTCGCTGTACATGGGCTCGGCTCCGCGCGAGGCGCTTGGCTTTGCAGGTAGCTTGGGCAGCTTGGCGCGCTATGCGGGCATGGCGCTGGGTATTACGGCAGGTTCGCATATCCTTTATGGGCAGATGAGCGTGGCGATGGGCGAGGCCGTGACCAGTTTTGTTACAGGCCGTCCGGATGTATTCCTATTCGGCTTTCGCTCGGTGTTCTACGTGCTTATGGCTGTGGCCGCCGTGGGCTTTGCGCTTGCCATGGTGCGTTTGGTGAAGATGCGCGCCCGCCATTAGCGTGTTGGGAGGCTGTCTGCCACGATTCGCGCCGTCCCAAAAAGACTGGTTTGTGGTGCGATGCGGCTTGTGGGGCGGGCGGGGGTCGGTCCGTGGTAGACTATCGAACAACGTTTATTAATCGCGCGGTATCGTTGCCGCGAGAAGGGGTTGCGCCATGCAGGAGCTTGAGGATCGTATTCGCCATGACGGCATCGTAAAGGCCGGTAACGTCCTTAAGGTTGATGCCTTCCTCAACCACCAATGCGACGTTGAGCTGTTCGACCACATGGGCGCCGAGTGGGCCCGTCTGTTCGAGGGCGTCGAGATCAACAAGATTCTGACGATCGAGGCTTCGGGCATTGGCATGGCTTGTATTGCAGCCCAGCATTTTGGCGGCGTGCCGGTGGTCTTTGCCAAGAAGGCGCAGTCCATCAACCTCGACGGCGAGCAGTATGCCACGACCATCTACTCCTTTACCAAGCAGAAGGAGTACCCGGTCATCGTCGGCAAGCGCTTCCTGTCCGAGGGCGACAAGGTCCTGATCATCGACGACTTCCTGGCCAACGGCTGCGCGCTTGAGGGCCTTATTAAGATCTGCGAGGCTGCGGGCGCCGAAGTTGCCGGCATTGGCATCGCCGTTGAGAAGGGCTTCCAGGGCGGCGGCGATAAGCTCCGCAAGCGCGGCTTCCGCGTTGAGAGCCTGGCCCGTATCGCCGATATGGACTGCGAGAACGGCGAGATCACCTTCGCCTAAGCGCGCAACACAAGCGATTGGTACGCGATGTGACAAAGGGACTGTCCCTTTGTCACATTTTTTTGTATGAGGGGAGGTGCTGATATGGACGAGAACAAGATGGAATGGCGCGAGTATGCGCGCTATGCCGAGATGTCGGCCGAGGAGTTGGCGCGCGATTGCGAGGTGCAGGTGTTTCGTGCGACGGGTCCGGGCGGGCAGGGCGTGAACACGACGGACTCGGCGGTGCGTATGAAGCATGGGCCCACGGGGATTGTTGTGACGGCGCGCGAGAGCCGTAGTCAGTTTCAGAATCGCGCGAGCTGCCTGCGTAAGCTGCGCGCAGAGCTTGAGCGTCGCGGGCGTCCGCCGCGCCGTCGCGTCAAGACCAAAGTGCCCCAGCGATCGCGCCAGCGCAGGCTCAACGACAAGCACTTCAATGCGATTAAAAAGGCTAACCGTCGCAAGCCGGGCGGGGAGGAATGATCTTCTCAATAAGTTGCGGTGAAATAGGGACTGTTTCGTGGCTTTAACTGCATAAACAGTCCCTATTTCACCGCAACTTAGGTGGGGTTAGCGGGTTGGGTGCCAGACTTGGAGGGCGCCGGGTAGGATGTCGACTTCGATGCGCGAGGCGACGATGGGCTCGCCGTCGGCCTGGATGGGGTAGTCGGGCTCCTCAAAAGTTAGCTCGGCATGGCGGCAGCGGCGCATGCGAACCGGTGGCAACTTGGTATGGTGGCCGTCCTTGGCCGAAAGGAACATAGGCAGGGCTACCGCGCGAGGGACGGGGCCGCAGGCGTAGCAGACGTCGAGCATGCCGTCGCAGGGGTCGGCATCGGGGCAGATGCGATAGCCCGAGCCATAGGTAGGACCAAGCTGAATCGCCATGATGATCGCCCTCACGCGCTCGGCGGGCGCGCCGTCAAAGCTGACTGTCATGGGGTAGCTGCGATAGCGCAGGCCAAACTGCTCAAGTCCCGAAAGGGTGTAGAGCGGAGCACCCGTCAAGCCGGTCTTTTTGCGCAGCTCGGTGGTGCCAAGGCCGATGGCGGCATCAATACCGACGGAGAGCGTCTGGTCGTAATACTCGACGATCGCCTCGCCGCTGCCGCTTGCGGGGTTCCATGAGCGAATCCGCCCGATGTCCTGACGCTGCAGCTCACAGGTGAGTAGCGCGCCAAAATCCTTGCCGGAGAAATCTTCGATATCGAGCGTCTGGGCAAAATCGTTGCCGGAGCCCACGGGCAGGACGGCAAGAGCGGGGCGGGCGTCCTCCTTTTGCGTCATAAGCCCGTTGACGACTTCGTGGATCACGCCGTCGCCGCCGAGTGCGATAACGGTGCGATAGCCCTGAGCCTGTGCGGCAAGCTCCTTGGCGTGTCCCATGTGCTCGGTTAGCACCAGGTCAAACTGGGATGCGCGCGCGGTCATATCCAAAAAGCGCTGCAGGCGCTCGGCAACCTCGCGCGCGGCGCCCGACTGGGCGGCGGGGTTGGCGATGATGAGCGTGCGGCCAAAATCAGTTGCGTGCATGGGGCGACTCCCGGCGTGTGGCATGACGGTGCGGTCGCGCTCAGGTCGAATTGCCCCCGATTGTGGCTGCACGGCGATTATTACATCTACTCTATCAGGTCGTTGTGGCGCTCGATAGCATCTGCTACCGTACCGCCCTCATCCACAATAAGCGAACGGCGCTTGGGTGAGATGATGCGCTGGGCAGGGTACACGCCGCGGTGTCCGCCGGTTAGGTAGCTGATAAAGGCCACGATGACAAAGAACCCGGCGGCCGTGCCGTGGAACAGGTCGATGGCCATCATGCAGGTGGTGATGGGCACGTTGAGGCCGGCGCAGAACACGCCGAGCATGCCGAGAGCCGCCAGAAAACTGGGGTCAAGCCCGGTAAGGCAACCGATCCAGCCACCGAGTGCCGCACCGATGCCAAACAGGGGCGTGACCTCGCCGCCTTGGAAGCCCGCGCCCAGGGTAAGCGCTGTGACGACCAACTTGATGGCTGCGTCCGCCAGGGTGGTGTTGCCTGCAAATCCGGCGCCGGAAAGCCACGTGGAAAGGCCGGCGTAGTTCCAGGCGTCGAGGAGGGCATAGGCGGCCAAAACCACGAGTGCGCCTATGAGTGCGCGGACGAGGTAATTGGTGATAAAGCGACTGTACAGGCTTTTGACGGTTCGAACCGACCAGGCAAAGAGGCGTGCCGTCAGGCCGAAGATAATGGCGCTGATAACAACGATGACAACCGTCCGTGGTGTCATGTTGGGAACGCTGGCGATGACATTCGCCTCGTACTCGGTTCCCAAGGCAAGCGACGTAAAGTAGCCGGTAAACGAGGCGACCAGGCAGTAGATGCCCGCGGTGTAGTCGATCTTGCCGATAAAGCACATCTCCATGCCAAAGAAAGCTCCAGCAAGGGGCGAACCGAATACGGCGCCAAAGGCCGACGAGATGCCGGCGAGCATGAGGTCGTGGTGGTCATGCTTTTTGAGGTGGGCGAGGTTCGAGATGTTGCTGGCGATGGTGCCGCCAATCTGCACCGCGGCTCCCTCGCGACCGGCCGATCCACCCGTTAGGTGCGTGAGCGTAGAGCAGACGAAGGTGAGGACGGCCATGCGCATATGGATGAGGCGTGTGCCCAGAGCGGAGTCGATGACCAGGTTGTTGCCTCGTTTGGCAGCAAGGCCGTGGTTTTTGTACACCCATGCGGTGGCAATGCCCACAACGGGGAGCAATGCGTAGACCCACGCGTGGTGCTCGCGATAGTCGGTCGCGATATTCAGCGAGGCCAAAAACGCCCAAGCGGCAACGCCCATGGCGAGCGAGACGATGACGACGAGCGCGAGCAACTTGGCGCTCGCGAGTAGGTTGCGGGCGTTGCGGCGAGTGTCGGCAGCCAAGAGATGCTCGGAGCGGGTGAGCTGTTGTCTGCCTGCCATGATGACGTCATTAAGGGAGAAAAAGCCGCCGTCGTCGAGCGACTGGGAATGATCCTGCGCCTCGTTTGCGCTTTCGGGTTTGTCGGTAAAAGCCATACGTTCCTCTTTTGGGTTGCAACACGAGCATTATAGAACGTGCCATACGTGACAAACCGGCAGGTTGGTTTTGGTTTTGTTTCGCGGCTTGCGGCCGACAGATGTATTCGCGGCCGCGGGCCAGGTCTTGAGCAGGCGGCGAGGGATTATACTGAGATAAACATAAAGAATCGGCGCTTTTGTTGCGCGCCGCAGCATGCTAGAGGTGCATATGGCTGAGAAACTCATTCCGTTGGAGGACGCACAGGCGATCGTCTTGTCGCACGTGAATCGCACCGAAGTTGTCGAGATTCCCGTGTGGCAGGCCGTCGGTCTTCCCTTGGCCGAGGACGCGGTGGCCGATATCGACATCTCGCCGTTTGCCAACAGCGCTATGGACGGATATGCCGTGCGCTCGTCGGACTTGGCGCAGGCATCTGGCGAGGCGCCGGTGACGCTCGACGTTACCGGACACGAGGCCGCGGGCCATGTGTTTGAGGGCGCAATCGGCGCGGGTGAGACGGTCCGCATCATGACGGGCGCGCCGGTACCCGAAGGTGCCGATGCCGTGGTGAAATACGAGATCGTCGACGTGCTCGATGGCGACGGCAACGAGGGCTCGCGTGTGAGGTTCTCGGCGCCTGCCAAGGTAGGGGAGAACGTTCGCTCTGCCGCCGAGGAGGCCCATGCCGGCGACGTTGTGATGCACGCCGGCGAGGTCGTGGCTCCGGCGGGCGCGGGTCTGCTGGCAAGCGCCGGATACGCGAGCGTGAAGGCGCACGCTACCCCGCGTGTGGGCATCATCTCGCTGGGCACGGAACTGGTCGCACCGAGCAACGTGCCGGCGCGCGGGCAGATTCGCGACTCCAACTCGTCGGCGTTAATGGCCGAAGCGCTCGATGCAGGAGCCGAGCCCGTGTTCTACGGCATTGCGCCCGATGATGAGCAGACGATTGCCGAGCTGGTGCATCGCGCCGTGCTGGAGTGCGATTTTGTCATTACGAGCGGTGGCGCCTCGGCAGGCGACTACGACTACGTGACGGCGCTCGTCCGGCGCGAGGGCGAGGTGCTGTTCGATCGCATCTCGATGCGTCCGGGCAAGGCCATCACGTTTGGCTTGCTCGGCGGCAAGCCGTATCTGGGGCTTTCGGGCAATCCCGCGGCGGCGTATGTGGGCTTTGAGATGCTCGCGCGCCCGGCGATTCGCAAGATGCGCGGTTTTGCCGAGGGGGCGCGTCCCGTGCAGCAGGCGACGCTCACGCACGGCGTGAAAAAGCGACAGCATCGCCGCTTCTTCGATCGCGCCACGGTTTTGCGCGACTCCGAGACCGGTGAGCTGTTGGTGACCGAGGCCAAGACGCAGAATTCGGCGCTGCTTGGAACTATGCAACGTGCGAACTGCCTGTTGCGTGTTGACGAAGGACCGTGCGACCTCAAGGCGGGAGATGTCGTGGACGTTGTTCGCGTCGACCTGCCCGAGGGAACGGTGCTATAGGAGGAAGACTATGGAGCTGAAGATATCGATCGTGACGTGCTCGGATACGCGCAATCTTGCCCAGGACGAGGCCGGTGCCGCACTCGAGGAGCTTATCGAGGCGCAGGGATGGACGGTCGTCTCACATGTGGTCGTGCGCGACGACGTCAGCGAGATCGGTGATGCCATTGTGGAAGCCGCCGATGAGTGCCACGCCAATGTTGTGCTTACCTGCGGCGGCACGGGGCTTTCGATGCGCGATGTGACGCCCGAGGCGACGCGTGCCGTCTGCGATCGCGACGTGCCGGGTATTGCCGAGGCGATCCGTGCGTACTCGATGACCAAGACGCGCCGCGCCATGCTCTCGCGCGCTATTTGCATGCAACGAGGTCATACACTTGTCGTTAACTTTCCCGGTTCTACGAAGGCCGCTCGCGAAAGCTGGGAGGCCATAGCGGACCAGCTGGAGCATGCGGCTCAGATGACAGCGGGCGGCGGACATACCAACTAAGCGGTTTACCTGCGGCGGAGCGACCTGAACGGCTGCTCCGCCTTTTATTTGCGCCCAAGGGGACGGCATTCTGTAGGCATGCCTGAAACTATATTCTCAGAAGAGATTAATTTCTCATAATCATTATTCGCACCGAAGTATAATCTAATTACAGAATAAAGCCCGCGGTCGGGTACCCGGGCACAAGGTCCGAAAGGGTTGAACATGTTCGATATGGTTTCTCGCCGCGGATTCGTCTCGCTCTCTGCTGTCGCCGCTGCCGGCCTTGGCCTTGCCGGCTGCTCTGGCAACAAGACGTCTGAGCCGACTGGCTCCGATGCCGGTTCTGCTAAGGCATCTTCCAAGAAAGCTGTCGAGCTGCAGGTCTTTGCCGCCAACTCGCTCGAGAAGGCTCTGCCCGAGGTTCAGGAGCTTTACACCGAGCAGACCGGTACCACGTTTGCCGACACGCAGTTTAAGGCGTCTGGCGACCTCGTTGAGCAGATGCGCGCCGGTGCCACGGTCGACGTGCTCATCACCGCTTCCAAGGGCACCATGGACGACGCCGAGGCCGTCGAGCTCGTCGATGCCGACACGCGTGAGGATATGTTCGTCAACGATCTTGTGATCATTCGCGCTGAGGGCTCCGACACCAAGATCGAGGCCATCGCCGACGTCGCGAACCTGGACGGCAAGATCGCCATCGGCGACGCCAAGACCGTCCCCGCCGGCAAGTACGCCAACCAGGCGTTGGCTTCCGTGGGCCTCTACACCGGCACCGAAGGCGACGACGGCGAGTATGCTCCCGAGATCGCCGACAAGGTCGCACTGGCCGACAAAGTTGGTACCGCTGCCGCCTATGTGTCCACAGGCGACTGCGTGGCCGGTTTTGTCTACAGCTCCGATATCTTCCGCTACGACGGCATCGAGGAGGCGTTCGTGTGTCCCGAGGACTCGCACAAGCCCATCGTGTATCCGGGCGCCGTTGCCGAGAGCTCCGAACATGCCGACGAGGCTAAGGCGTTCATCGACTTTTGCCTGTCCAACAAGAAGGCTCAGAAGATTTGGGCTAAGTACGGCTTTGAGCTTTCCGCGTAGTGCGGCTTGGCGCGATAATTCCATCGTTTTGTGTTTCACTCCGTCCTTGTATTCGCTTGGAGCTTTTCGTGCTTAATAGATTCCGCATGCTTGTCGCCTGTGCTTTGACCTTCGCGCTTTGCTGGGTGCCGGGATTTGCGTTTGCTGGGGACGCTGAGGACGGGGCCCAGGTTGCTGCGACCGCTCATGGGCTTTCCTATGGGATCGAGGGTTTTGAGCGGTTGGCCAAGGGGACTGCTCGTGCCATGGAGGGCCAGCCTGAGGGCTACCGGTTTCCCGTTGACGAGGACGTGGACCTTGTAGTGGCGCCTGCTGCCGATCGCGTTGTGGTGTGGATATCGCCCAAGGCGGTCGAGAAGTATGGATTGGATCCGCAGGACAACGAGTGCGTATCGGGTCTCAAGGCCCTCGTCTGTGAGCTCGACAGCGCAAACCGCATGGGAGGTGCGCAGCTAGGGGACGTGGATCTTCCTTGGTATGTTACGGCGGAAACAACGTTTGATGCCGGCGGGTATACCTATGGCTTTGATGTGCGTGGTGCGGATGGGGACCGCTATGTGGTAATTGCATCAGCCTCGGGTGATGCCAAGGGCGGCGCGCGTTGGCTTGATAGCGCTCAAATGGTAGAAGCATCGTCTGTCGTGTTGCGGGATGGGCGGGGGCCCTTGACCTCTCTGGCCTCCTTTTTGGGCGACATTGACTATCGCCCGTTTTGGGTGTCTATCAAAACGAGCGGCCTTGCCCTGGTGATTGCCTTTGCACTGGGCCTGTTTGCCGCGTGGAAGACTATGGGTACCTCGAGTCGCATCAAGGGCCTGCTCGATTCGGTCTTTACGATTCCTATGGTGCTGCCGCCCACGGTCTGCGGCTTTCTGCTCCTCATGCTGTTTGGCCGCTCGACCGGGGTGGGCCAGTGGCTCATCGCGCACGGCATCTCGATCGTCTTTACCTGGCCCGCGGCGGTCATTTCGGCCGTCGTTGTGTCGTTTCCGCTGGTCTACCGCACGGCGCTCGGAGCCTTCGAGAGTCTCGACACGCAGATGCTCGATGCCGCGCGAACCCTGGGATGGTCCGAGCGTCGCATCTTTACCAAGCTTATGATGCCGCTTAGCTGGCCCTCGATTGCCGCCGGCGCGGTGCTTGCCTTCGCGCGTGCCATGGGCGAGTTTGGCTGCACCCTGTTCTTTGCGGGCAACTACGCCGGCATTACCCAGACCATCCCCATCGCCATCTACTTTGAGTGGATGGGCGGCAACACGTCGGTGGCCCTCTTTTGGGTCGCCGTCGTGAT
Source organism: uncultured Collinsella sp. (assembly GCA_958407445.1). Taxonomy (GTDB): domain Bacteria; phylum Actinomycetota; class Coriobacteriia; order Coriobacteriales; family Coriobacteriaceae; genus Collinsella. Next base: position 71,395 of record CATYIU010000005.1, on the reverse strand, counting down.
TGTGTTCAGTTTCCTGGTCATCCTGTTCATCAATATGTACACGGCGCATTCGCAAAAGTACCGCGGGCGCGGCCTGTCCCGCGCGGAGCGCAAGCAGGCCAAGCAGCTGGGCAGCCAGGCCGATTCGCTCGACCCAGTGGGCGGCGATGCCTTGCGCATCGATCGCGAGGCGCTGGCCGAGCTTATGCGCGATGACGCGGCACCGCAGGGAGGTCGATAAGCTATGTCGCTCGTTTTGGATATCAAAAAGCGCTATCCGGGCTTTACCCTTGACATTCAGCTCGATGCCGGCGAGGAGCGTGTGGCGCTGCTCGGCGCCTCCGGATGCGGCAAGAGCTGCACCTTGCGCTGTATTGCCGGCGTGGAGACGCCCGACGAGGGCAAGATCGTCGTCAACGGCGTAACCTTCTTTGACTCGGTGTCGGGCATCAATCTGTCGCCCCAGGAGCGCAAGTGCGCCCTGATGTTTCAAAACTATCAGCTGTTTCCCAACATGACGGTGGCCGATAACGTATGTGCCGGTGTAAAGGACGCGGGCGACGCCGCGGCGCGCAAGCAACTTGCCGAGCGCTACCTGGGTATCTTTGGACTGGCCGACTTTGCCGACCGCTACCCCGTGCGCCTCTCGGGCGGTCAGCAGCAACGCGTGGCGCTTGCGCGCATGGTGGCGGCGCATCCGGGCATCTTTATGTTCGATGAGCCCATGAGCGCGCTCGACGCGTATCTCAAGAGCGCGCTTGAGCAAAACATGCTCGATCTGTTCGATGTATGCAACCGAACCGTGCTCTACGTGAGCCACGACATCGACGAAGCGTGCCGTCTGTGCGAGCGCATCTGCGTGATGCACAACGGGCATGTTGAGGAGATCGGCTCCGTCGAGGACGTGGTCCGTCATCCGCAGACGTTGGCCGCGCTGCGCTTGACGGGCTGCAAGAATACGAGCCGCGCGCGCAAGATCGGCGACGAAGAAGTTGAGGCCCTCGACTGGGGCATGACCTTCAACGTGGGCCGTGAGGTTCCCGATAACGTGGCGTACCTGGGTATTCGTGCGAGCTACTTCCATGTGGACAACCGTGCTGAGCGGGGTCGCAACAGCTACGACCTGCATGTGGCCCGCTTGAGCGATTCACGTTTTGAGCGCCTGGTGCTGCTGGACGTGCCGCGCGCCGACGCGCCGACGCGCCTGCAGTGGAAGGTCAACAAAGTGCGCATGCCTGTCGACGAGCTGCCGCAAGCAGGCGAGACGCTGCGCATGCATTTTGATGCCAGCAGGATCCATTTGGTTTGTCGATAGCGCCGGGTAATGCCGTCGGGGAATATAAGCCTCGGCGGCTTTGTTTTTGCCGTTCGCCGAATGAGGAATGACAAACTCTTATCAATCAAGATAATTATTTATTAAACGACGGCACACGACGCTGTCGTACGAATGTCAACGGTGTTCGCATGGTCGATGACCGTTGATATAGTTGACCTCAACTTGTAAAGGAGGGTGCGCACATGCCGCAGACGACATACATTCGCCGCGTTGCCGCGCGTGCCCTGTATATGGCTCGGAGTCGCATATGAGCAGGTATGTTCACGGCTCCGGGAGAGACGACGCACAACTAAATAATCGACCGCAAAGCAGGTTCCCTAAAATTCCGGGTTTGAGCACGGTCGGGCAATCGTCGTCCGTCGTGCATCGATACCGCTGTTATCCGTTTTTGGTTCGAGAGGGGAACCGTTATGGCTGAAGAATTTGATTTCCATCCGATGTGGGAGAGCCTCGGCATGAATCTTGCCGACCACGACATGCTGCTGGGCGCCGTGGGCCAGATGTACGGCGATATGTTCCTGACGCAGAACAATCGCCCCAAGTCCACGTCCTACCTGGATTTTGTCGCCACCAACATCCACAGCGGCCGTATTAAGGAGATGCTCGACAAGAAGGAGGCCGGCGAGGCCACCAAGATCGTGGGCAGCTTCTGCGTCTACGTGCCCGAGGAGATTGTGCTCGCCTGCGACGGTATCCCCGTGGGTCTGTGCTCGGGTGCCGATTGGGCAACGGACAAGGTCGAGGAGCACTTGCCGCGCAACACTTGTCCGCTTATCAAGAGCTTTGCCGGCTTTAAGCTGGGTGAGGTCTGCCCCTACATTGAGTCGAGTGACTTGGTGGTAGGCGAGAACACCTGCGATGGTAAGAAGAAGGCCTACGAGTTTTTTGCCACGCAAAAGAACATGTACGTCATGGATATTCCCAACGTGCACGACGAGTCGACGCTCGTGACCTGGAAGGCCGAGGTTAAAAAGCTCGCCGCCAAGATCGAGGAAGAGTGTGGCGTCACGATTACGCCTGAGCGTCTGAAGGCCGCCATCCGCGCCGTCAATGAGAAGCGTCGCGCCCTGCAGCGCCTCGCTGCCACGCGCGCTGCCGACCCAGCCCCCATTAGCGGTCTCGACAGCCTGCTGACCGTTCAGGCCGCCTTTATGGACGACACGCCGCGTCTGACCGGGGCCATCAACGATATGGCGGCCGAGTGTGAGCAGCGTGTCGAGGCCGGAGAGGGCGTGGCGCCCAAGGGGGCCAAGCGCATCCTGTACACCGGCACGCCCATGGCCGTGCCCAACTGGAAGCTGTTCAACCTCATCGAGAAGGCTGGCGGCGTTGTGGTGGGCGAGGAGTCCTGCACGGGTTCGCGCTATTACAAGGACTTGGTCGATGAGTCCGGTGAGACGGTTGACGAGATGCTCGATGCTATCGCCGAGCGCTACTTTAAGATCAACTGTGCCGTCTTTACGCCCAACGACCAGCGTATGAAGGACATTGTCCAGATGGCCAAGGACCTGCATGCCGACGGCATTGTCGACGTGGCCCTGCAGTTCTGCACGCTCTACGAGATGGAGTCGTTTGCCGTGGAGAAGGCTGCCGAGGAGGCCGGCATTCCGTTTATGCACATCACGACCGACTACGCCGGCGAGGATGCAGGCCAACTGCAAACCAGGATTGAGGCTTTCTTGGAAACCATTTAGGACTATTCGTCCCGGCGGCTTCCCCAGGCACCCGATCTTGCCGTTCAAACCGTCGCTTGCGTACCAGAAGTACGCGGCGCTCCTCTTTCACGGCAACCTCGGGCACCTGGGAAAGCCGTTTCTTTGGTTGGTTAAAAGGTCTGTTAAGGAGTTATATGTCGGAAAATACTGAGCAGCCGTTGCCGCGCACGTTTGAGGAGTTCAACGAGCAACGCAAGGCGGCGTTTATTCGCGTCAAGGATTATAAGCAGGCGGGTAATCGCCTGGTCGGCTTTTTGTGCAGCTATACGCCGCTCGAGATTATCGATGCCGCGGGCGCTGCAAGTGTGGCCTTGTGCGGCACATCCGACGAGGTGATTCCCGAGGCCGAGAAGGTGCTGCCGGCAAATCTGTGTCCGCTCATCAAGTCGACGTACGGCTTTGCCTACTCGCAAAAGTGCCCGTTTACGTACTTTAGCGACATGATCATCGGCGAGACCACCTGCGACGGCAAGAAGAAGATGTACGAGCTACTCAACGAGCTCAAGCGCACGCACATTCTGCATCTTCCGCAGGGTCGCGATCGTGCCTACGAGCGTGAAGGCTGGTACGAGGAGTGCCGCCTGCTCAAGGAGGAGCTCGAGGGCTTCTACGGCATCACGATTACCGACGATGACCTGCGCGCTGCCGTCCGTCGTCGCAACCGCTTGCGTGCGGCCCAGCTCGAGATGTTTGCACTGCAGGCCAACCAGCCGGCGGCCATGAGCGGCGTCGACCTGATGAGCACCATGTTTGCCGGTACGTTCAGCTTTGATATCGAGGCCTATACGCAGCAGCTGGAGCAAAAGGTCGCCAAGCTGCGCGAGGCCTACGACGCGGGCGAGCGCCCGGTCGCGGCGGATGCCAAGCGCATTCTGATCACCGGCTGCCCGGTGGGCGGCGTGATCAACAAGATCGGTCGCACCATCGAGTCCAACGGCGGTGTGGTCGTGTGCATGGACGACTGCTCGGGCGAGCGCACGGCGGCCATGATGATCGATCCGGAGGCTCCCGACATCCTGCGTGCCATCGCCGACCGCTACCTGGACATCAACTGCTCGGTCATGACGCCCAACGATGGTCGTATGGAAAACACGCTGGCCATGTGCGAGAAGTATCATGTCGATGGCGTGGTAGAGAGCGTGCTACAGGCCTGCCACACCTTTAACGTGGAGAGTGCGCGCATGCAGGAGGCTGTCGAGGGCGCGGGTATTCCGTATATGAAGATCGAGACCGACTACAGCAACGGCGACATGGGCCAGATCGAGACGCGCATCGCTGCCTTTATCGAGACCCTGTAGGACAAATGCGGCAAAGGGATAGCTGCTTTGCCGCATAGAAGGAGGATGCCGTGGTTGGCATTGGTATCGACATAGGCTCGACGGCCGCGAAGGCTGCGGTGGTGGAGACGGACAACGCCGTTGCGTGGACCTGCGTCATGCCGACGGGGTATTCGTCGGTCGATGCGGCCGAGCGCCTACGCGGTGAGCTCGCCGCAGCCGGCTATGACGTGACAGGCGACGATGTTCGCGTGGTCGCGACTGGCTACGGCCGTGTTGCCGTGCCCTATGCGCACAAGGTCGTGACCGAGATCACCTGCCATGGTGCCGGCGCGGTCCGCCTGTTTGGCGAGCAGGGCACGGTGATCGACGTGGGCGGCCAGGATACCAAGGTCATCCAACTCAAGGGCGGCCGCGTGGCCAAGTTCGCCATGAACGACAAGTGTGCCGCCGGCACGGGGCGCTTTCTGGAGATCATGGCCGACCGCCTAGGCATTTCCCAGCAGCAGATGGCCGACCTGGCACGTTCCGGCGAGCCCACCAAGATCAGCAGCATGTGCACGGTGTTTGCCGAAAGCGAGGTCATCAGCCTGATCGGTCGCGGTGAGCCGCGCGAGAACATTGCGCGTGGCGTGATCGACAGCGTGGTCTCGCGCGTGGCGACCATGGCCGGGCAGGCCGCGGGCGCACCGTACTACCTGACCGGTGGCCTGTGCGAGAACGCCTTCGTAGTGGAGCGGTTGGGCGAGCTACTGGGGTCGCCGGTGACCACCTCGCCCCAGGCTCGCTTTGCCGGTGCCATCGGCGCGGCGATTCGTGCACAGGCGCTCAATTAATGCATCCGCCTTGGGCTCGCATTCATGCGTATACTGAGAGAAAATGATTGACCGATGAGAGGAGGTATCGATGCCTGACGATCAGATTAAGCTCACGTCTATGACTGCCGCGAGCGGTTGAGCCGCTAAGTTGGCTCCTGGAGCCCTCGCCCAGGTCCTGGGCGACTTGCCCAATGTGCATAACGATAACCTGCTCGTGGGGTTCGATACCTCCGACGATGCGAGTGTCTTTCGTGTTGGCGAGAACTTGGGTCTCGTGCAATCCATCGACTTCTTCCCGCCGATGGTCGACGATCCCTATTTGTTCGGTCAGATTGCCGCGGCCAACTCGCTGTCGGACATCTACGCCATGGGCGGGCGGCCGAGCCATGCCATGAACCTTCTGTGCATCCCCAGTTGCCTGGGCGTTGAGGTTGCCGGGCAGATTTTGGCGGGTGGCGCCGACAAGTGCGTCGAGGCGGGTTGCTCCATCGCGGGCGGCCACACCATCAACGACGACGAGCCCAAGTACGGCTTGTCCGTGAGCGGCTTTGTCGCGCTCGACCGTATGCTCGCCAACAGCGGCGCGCGCGTGGGCGATGTCCTGCTGCTGACCAAGGCGATCGGCTCGGGCATCATCACCACGGCCATTAAGGGCGAGCTCATCGAACAGGATGGCGCCAGCCCGATGTTCGACTCGATGCGTACCCTCAACGAGGCCCCGATTCGTCTGGCCGAGGGCCTCGAGCTTCACGGCTGCACTGACGTCACGGGCTTTGGCCTGATCGGGCACGCGTGCGAGATGGCCGAGGGCTCGGGCGTGCAGATTGAACTGACGTCGGGCGCGGTGCCGCTCTTTGACCAGGTGCTCGACATGGCGCGTCTGGGCATTATCCCCGCCGGCGCCTACCGCAACCAGGACTTCTTTGGCTCGCGCGTGACGGCCGACGATGACCTGGAGCCAGGCATGCTGGATGCGCTGTACGATCCACAGACCTCGGGTGGCTTGCTCATCGCGGCGCCTGCTGCCGATGTGGATGAGCTCGCGCGTCGTCTGCATGCCGAGGATCGCATCGCCGCCGTTGTCGGTCGCGTGTGCGAGGCGGTGCCGGGCGGTCCTGCTGTTCGCGTTGTGCATTAAGGAAAACCGTTTATGCGACCGTCCGTTGTTCTGGGCGGTCTCTTTTGAAAGGAATTTACTATGTCTACCAAGATTGAAGTCAATGCCATGGGCGATGCCTGCCCGCTGCCCGTCGTCAAGACGCTCAAGGCCCTCAAGCAGCTCGATGGCGAGGGCGCCGTCGTGACCTCGGTCGATAACGAGACCGCCGTCAAGAACATCTCCAAGATGGCGCAGGAGAAGGGCTGTACGGCCACGGTCGAGAAGGTTTCTGACGCCGAGTGGCAAGTGACCGTGGCGACCTCTGGCGCCGTTGCCGTGGCCGATCCCGAGCAGGATGGCGCTGCTTTCTGTGGCGTCGGCGCCGGCAAGGGCAAGCTCGTCATTTCCGTCTACACCGACTGCATGGGCCGCGGCGACGACGAGCTGGGCCACAAGCTCATGAAGGCCTTCATCTTTGCCGTGACGCAGCAGGAGGAGCTGCCCGCGACCATGCTGTTCTACAACGGCGGCGCCAAGCTCACCGTCGAGGGCTCACCGGTACTCGACGACCTGAAGGGTCTGGCCGAGCAGGGTGTCGAGATCCTTACCTGCGGCACCTGCCTCGATCACTTTGGCATTAAGGACCAGCTCGCGGTGGGCGAGGTCACGAACATGTACGTGATCGTGGAGAAGATGGAGCAGGCTGTGCGCGTCGTGCGCCCGTAGCGTTTGGGCGGGATTGCCATGAGAGAAAAGCGCCCTGCGCTTGTCATCACGTTTCCTACCACGGCGGCCGCCATGGGGTGCGAGACCCTATGCATCGAGCGCGGCCTTCCCGGGCGCACGATTCCCGTGCCCGGAGAGGTCGCTGCCGGATGCGGCTTGGCGTGGAAAGCGCTGCCTTCGGATGAGGATCTGCTGCGCGGCGAGCTTGCCGCGGCGGGCGTTCCCACCGAGGGCTTTACCGTGATCGATATGTGGGAGGTCGTGCGATGATCTACCTGGATAACGCGGCGACGACCATGCACAAGCCGCAGGCGGTGATCGATGCCGTGGCGCAGGCGATGTGCTCGCTCGGCAATGCCGGACGCGGCGCGACGTCGGGCGCGCTCGACGCTGCGCGTACCATCCACGGCTGCCGCACTAAGATTGCGTGCCTGTTGGGATGCCCGCGGGCTGACCATGTGTGCTTTACGCCTAACTCGACGGCGGCGCTCAACACGGCCATTAACGGCGTGGTGCGCCCCGGCGATCGTGTGGTCACGACGGTGCTCGAGCACAACTCCGTGCTGCGTCCGCTCAACCGCCTGGCGGCAGAGCGGGGCGTGACCGTTGAGCATGCGGGCTGCGACGCGAACGGCGTGCTCGACTATGACGAGCTTGAGCGGCTGGTCACGCCGGGCACGCGTGCCGTGGTGGTGGCGCACGCCTCCAATGTGACCGGCAACGCGGTCGACATTGCGCGCGTGGCCGCCATGGCCCATGCGGCCGGCGCGCTGGCGATCGTCGACGCCTCTCAGTCTGCCGGTACGGCTCATATCGATATGCAGACCATGGGGCTCGACGTCGTGTGCTTTACCGGCCACAAAGCGCTCATGGGACCTCAAGGCACCGGCGGCCTGGCCGTGGCAGAGGGCATTGACGTGGCCCCTTGGGCCATGGGTGGCACCGGTGTTCACAGCTTCGATGAGCTGCAGCCGCTTGAGTGGCCCACGCGCCTTGAGGCGGGCACGCTCAACGGCCATGGCATCGCGGGCCTTTCCGCTGGTCTCGACTTTATCGAGGCCCAGGGTGGGGTCGAGGCGATTGCTGTCCACGAGCGTGCGCTCGCTGATCGCTTCCTTGCCGGTGTGCGCGAGATTCCGGGGATTAAGCTCTACGGTGCCTTTGACCAGCTGACGCGCTCTGCGATTGTGTCGCTCAACGTGGGTGATATCGACTCTGCCGAGATCTCGGATGCCCTCATGCAAGGGTGGGGGATTGCGACGCGCCCCGGTGCCCATTGTGCCCCGCTCATGCACCGCGCGTTAGGCACCGAGCGCCAGGGTGTCGTTCGCTTCTCGTTTGGATATTTCAACACGACCGAAGAAGTCGACACGGCTATCGATGCTCTGCGCGATTTAGCCTGCTAAAGCTGCTAGAGCGTATATACTTGCGGGACGGGTCTTTTGCCCGTCCCGTTTTTGTTTCGACCCGAAAGGTGTGCCTATGGCCTCATCCGCCCCGCGCGGTTTGCGCTCCGACCATGTCGTTACCGTCGGCATTGCGTTGTTCTCGATGCTCTTTGGTGCCGGTAACCTCATTATTCCGCCGCTGCTGGCGCTGCAGGCAGGTTCTGCCACGCCGGTTGCCATGATCGGCTTTTTGATTGCCGCTATCGGTCTGCCTGTTATGGGCTTTATCGCCGTGGCGCTTGCCGGAACGGCGCGCGAGCTTGCTGGCCGCGTGCGCCCCAAGTTCGGCGAGTTCTTTGTCGCGGCGGTGTATCTGGCCATCGGCCCGTGCCTGGCTATTCCGCGCACGAGCTCCACGGCATTCGAGATGCTGGTGCCGCTGCTGCCCGAGGGTATTTCGCTCGGCACGGCACGTCTGGTATTTGCCATCGGGTTCTTCGTGGTCGCGTTTGTACTCACGCTTCGCCCGGGCGTCATCACGCGCGTGCTCGGCCGCATTACGGGTCCCGCGCTCATTGCGCTCATCGTGCTGGTCGTTGGTGCTGCCGTGATCTCGCCGCTGGGTCCCGCTGCCGCGCCTCAGGCTCCCTACGATGCAGGCGCTGCCGTGCAGGGCTTTCTGACTGGCTATCAGACCATGGACCTGCTCGCGTCGCTCGCCTTTGGCATCATCATCGCCGAGACCATCCATGAGTTGGGTGTGACTGATGACAAGCGCGTGGCCTTCGAGATCTCGCGCTCCGGTGTGATCGCTGGCGTGCTCATGGCCATCATCTACTGCGGCCTGGCGCTTGCCGGCATGCAGCTCGGCACGGTTATGCCCGATGCTACCAACGGTGCCGCCATCCTCGCCCGTTCGGCCTCTATGCACTTTGGCCTTGCTGGCACGGTTGTCGTCTTTGCGATTTTCTTCCTCGCCTGCATGAATGTCTGCATTGGCCTTATTAGCTGCTGCTCGCGTTACTTCTGCGAGACGTATGTGGTCGAAGGGGGAGCGGAGGCTTCCGAGGAGGCCATGCGCCGTCCCTTTGCGGCTCTCGCCTTTGTGTTCGCGGCGTTTTCGTGCGTGCTCTCCAACGTGGGCCTCGACATGATCCTCATGTTCTCGGTGCCCATGCTCAACGCCTTGTATCCCGTTGCCATCGTGCTGGTACTGATGGGCCTGGTGCACGGCTTTTGCGACGCTCATCCGCAGGTGTGGGTCTGGGTTGGCGGTGTGGTTGCCGTGCAGAGTGTGATCACCTCGGTCCGCGACGCGTTCTTTGCGGGCGTGTGGCTACCGTTCGATGCGCTGCCGCTGGCGGATATCGGTGCCGCGTGGGCGCCGGTTGCCGTGGTGGCATTTGTGATCGGTCTGCTCCATAGTCGTTTTGTTGCACATTCGAGGAGCTAAGGCATCAATGCTTGCACAGGCGGGGAGTCTCCCCTATAATTTCCTTCGCTTTGGGACACGCGAGGTTTAGACCTTAGCTGCTCAACACCTTCGGGACGTGGCGCAGTTTGGTAGCGCGCCTGCTTTGGGAGCAGGATGTCGCAGGTTCAAATCCTGTCGTCCCGACCATATCTTGCGGGCGTAGTTCAATGGTAGAACCCCAGCCTTCCAAGCTGATGACGCGGGTTCGATTCCCGTCGCCCGCTCCATAAGAATTGTTTTAACGGCTTTGGTTTCCTTTGGGGATCAGGGCTGTTTTCGTTTACGCGCCGGGTGACGGGAATCGAGTCCGCCCCGCGCTCCACCTAAGTTGCGGTGAAATAGTTCCTGGTTTTGGGCTTTTAAGGGTTATTCAGGAACTATTTCACCGCAACTTATTGATACCGAGTTGGTTGGGTCGATGTTGGGTTCTGTTGTCGAGAAGATGCGTGCCGTTGATCAGGAGCCGGCGTAAGGTTTTGTTGTCGGAATACCATAGCCGCGCATCATGGCGCCAAATGCTTCGACATCGTAGGTGTCTGACAGCTTGAAGTGTATGACGTTATGACCCATGGCGCGAAGGTTTGCGTCGCGTATGAGGGCAGCTCGATAGGTCTTTGCTGCAGTATGTTCCGGATCATTTTGAGCATCGTCCTCAAACTTGCCTAGTCCATGAAGTTCGGCAAGCATCCAAGAGCCGTTCGGCATCTGCCATCCGTAGTCGGCCAGATAGTAGCCGGCGTTCCCCGGCCGTGTTATCTCAACCTGTAGTTCGGGCGTGGTGACGCCGGCAAGAATCATCGCCGCCCTTGCCTCCGATTCGCCACCGTTGTCCGATTGACCGTCCATATACTCAAAAACATCAAACGCACGCGCGATGCCGTGCAGCCCTCGGCAATTGGCCTGCGCGTATGCCCGCAGTTCTTCGCGCTCGACATCGTACTCACGGGCCAAGCCATCGACATAACCTAGCGCATAGCGAAACGCGGTCGTTCGGGCGATATCGACAACCGTTCGATACGGATCCGTCAGCGTAAACGGACCGAGCTGCCACACTTCGCCCGCCTGCCAACGACGATACTCAACGAATTCATACGTATCACGCCTGGTAGAACGCGGCAACAGCACTTGCACCTTGTCGAGAAGCGTGTGTGCAGAACCGATGCCATAGAACAGTGCCGCTGTTGCTCCGCAAAACACGGCATCCGGTTCAACGATCGCAATGGCGGATGCCAGCTGAAAAATTCGACCTTCTATACCAAGTCCATTCCAATATGCAGGGTCGGCATAGACGTGGTTATAGAGTCGAACGATCATTTGTTTTTTCATGAGTGCGTAGGCGCATCGTTCATCCCATTTTTCCGTAGCTACAAACAGGCGCCCGTCATGATGAGCCTCGAATATCGAGAAGAATAGCTTTACCTGTGGTTTAGTACAGCGGTCATCGTTACTCATTGGCGACCCCAAGGCATTGAGAGGGAACGAATGACATCAAGCTATCGCATATTCATTCTGTCGGACCTTGCCATGAACTGACCAAAAGCTTGACGGTGCAGGTCAGGGGCTTATAGCGGAGCTGGGCACATCGGCAAACGGTCAATAATGGCCTTTCGGCGGTATTAAAACCTGCCCTTACAAAAAGTTGCGGTGAAATAGTTCCTGAAAAGCTCGAATAAGCCTAAATCCAGGAACTATTTCACCGCAACTTAGGAGGGGATGGGGCTGAGGGGCGGGCAATGCCGTTGCCTGTCGGCTAGTGGCGACCGTGGTGGCGGAGCTTGTCGATGGTGGCGTCGGTGCCGTGGCCGCGGACGTCGGCGGCGCGGTTGCGGGCTTCGGCTGCGGTTTGGCGCTTGCGGCGGTAATCGATCATTCCTTGGATGATGGGCTTGCCAAAGCTCACGACATCATCGTTGTAGATGACGGTTCGGGCTGCGAGGAGGCAGTCGGTAAAGTCCATATGGGTCTTGCCAAAGAGTTTGATGGCAAGGGCGACAACGGTGAGCTCGTCGACCATGACGTCATCGAGCAGCCTTTTCATAGCCGCAGCAATCTCAACGCGGGGAACCTTATAGACGTCGCGCAGCGTGACCACGACGCGCGTGATGATCTCGGGGTAGACACGAGCTGTGCGGGTGGCGATGACCTTGGCGGCGCGCGGTGACAGAACCTCGTCGTCGTCAAGCAGGTAGCGTAGGATGACGGTTTCGTCGATGATGGTGCTACTCATGGATATCTACTTCCTCGGGACCCAAAATCGAATCGTCACTTTCTGTAGCAAGGTATTCAATCCAGGCATTGCGCTCCTTGGAGCGGCGATTGGGGTCCCCATATGCTTTGAGCGATCCATAGGCGGCGGTGCCGTCCTTTGAGCGCACGGCGACCGGCTGAAAGGGGAGCTTGCGCATCAAAATGCTCTGCGCGACAAATAGACGTACGGCCTCGGCGAGCGATGTGCCCATGGCGTCGTAGAGACGCTCGGCATGCTGCTTGTCTTCCTCGCGAATGCGCACCTGCAGGATGGCTCGTTTTTGAGTCGATGACATCACTGGCCTCCCTTAATGAGCGTGCAGTATGAATAGTCAAATACATCTTCGGCTAGTAATAGCCAATCTTATAACTACTGCTTTATTGCACTAGAGTTATTGAGTGCAATCAACATTACAAACGTACTACATCCTGCATAAACGAGCGTGAAATCTTTCTTGGCGTACGCGTGTAATACACTTATCTTTATAGCTACTCAAGAATAATCCTAACCAGCCCAAACCCCTGCAATACACACGTATTGCAGGGGTTACGCTCAAGTTTACCCCCTGCAACTGCGTATATTCAACCTGTATACCGTTGGAGAAATTCTACCGAGTGCCTGTTTCGCCGCATGCATTCGATACGCCGATGCTAGGCCACGGGCGGCTTGGGGCAACGTCGACAGGATCTCTCCAGCAAGGGATTCAGGAGGGAGTGAACAACATGGGCAATAAACGAGTCGTAGCCGATTCCTCGCGCTGCATTGGGTGCCAAACCTGCATGGCGGCGTGTATCGAGGCACACGACATCCCCGGCAACATCGCCGCGCCGCGCCTGCGCGTGACGCGTACGTACGAGATCTCCGCACCGGTGGCTTGCCATCACTGCGAGGATGCCCCGTGCGCTAAGGCCTGCCCCACGGGCGCCTTGTTCTTTGATCCAAAGAACCATCGCATCGGCGTCAACGAGGACAACTGTATCGGCTGCAAGAGCTGCGTCATGGCCTGCCCCTTTGGCGCCGTGAGCGTGGCGACCACGCAGGTCCCCGTCTTGATGGGCGACGTGCGCGTGGGTTCGCAGACTAAGAGCTTCGTGCTCAAGTGCGACCTGTGCGTGGACCGTCCCGGCGGTCCGGCGTGTGCCGAGGCGTGCCCGACTAAGGGCCTCACCCTGGTAGACGAGGAGCGCCTGGCGGAGCTGACTGCCGAGCGTGCCCGCGCCACCATCGAAAACGAGGCGTAGGCGGGCGGCCATACAAGCCCAACGATTGTCAAATACGTACCGATTAATCGGTAGCAGAGAAAGGAAGGAGGGTGTCATGGAGAAGCATAAAGTGATCTGCCCGTACTGCGGCGCCGGTTGCCAGTTTAACCTCCTGGTCCAAAACGGCCAGGTCGTGGGTACCGAACCGCTCAACGGCATCACCAATCAGGGCGAGCTGTGCCTCAAGGGCATGAGCGGCTACGACTTCATCAACGACACCAAGATCTTGACTCCTCGCGTACTGCACCCGATGATCCGCCGCACCAAGGGCGCGGATCTTGAGCGCGTAAGCTGGGACGAGGCACTGGATTTCACCGCATCTAAGATGCAGGCCATAATTGACGAATATGGTCCTAACGCTGTCATGACCACCGGCTCTTCGCGAGGCGGCGGCAATGAGGCGAACTACGTCATGCAGAAGTTTACGCGTGCGTGCATCGGCACCCACAGCGTGGACAACTGCGCCCGTACTTGACACGGCCCTACTGTCCTCGGTCTGATGGACACGGTTGGTTCAGGTTGCATGTCATGCTCCATCCCCGGTATGGAGGATGCGGGCTGCATTTTCCTCTTCGGCTATAACCCTGCCGATTCGCACCCCATCGTCGCAAGGCGTATCGTGCGAGCCAAAGAAAAGGGTTGCAAGATCATCGTCGCCGACCCGCGCCATATCGAAACCGCGCGTATCGCCGATCTCTACCTTCCGATCAAGAACGGTTGCAATGTTGCGTTCCTCAACGCCTTTGCCAACTGTCTGGTCAATGATGGCCTCTACGACAAGGAATTCGTCGCCGAGCATACGAACGGCTTTGACGAGTGGTGGGAGACCATCAAGAACTACACTCCCGAATCCGTACAGGACATCACGGGTGTCGATCCCGCGCTGATCCACCAAGCTGCCGAGATGTACGCCACGGCGAAGCCTTCTGCCATCATTGGCTGGGGCATGGGCGTATGCCAGCAGAAGCAGAACCTGAAGACGGTGCACACCATCGCCTCCATCGCCTGCGTTGCCGGCCAGATCGGCAAACCCAACTCCGGCCTCGCGCCCGTGCGCGGTCAGAATAACGTCCAGGGCTCCTGCGATATGGGCATGCTGCCCAACCTGTACCCTGGCTACCAGAAAGTCACCGACCCCGCCGCTCGCGCCAAGTTTGCCAAGGCTTGGGGCGTGCCCGAGGAAAAGCTCCCGCTCGAGGAGGGCTACAAGCTCACCGACCTGGGCCACCTGGTCGACGAGGGCAAGGTGCACTGCTTCTACAACTACGGCGAGGACCCGGTGCAGACCGAGCCCGATTCGGCCGGTATGCGCAAGACGCTCTCCGAGCTGGATCTGTTCATTTGCCAGGACATCTTTATGACGCAGACGACCATGCTCGCCGACGTCATCCTGCCCGCTACCTCTTGGGGCGAGCACGAGGGTGTCTTTACCGCATCCGACCGTAGCTTCCAGCACTTTGACGCGGCCGTTCCGCCCAAGGGCGAGTGCCGTCACGACTGGGAGATCTTCGCGGACCTGTCCACGCGTATGGGCTATCCCATGCACTACGACAACACCGAGCAGATCTGGAACGAGTGCATTAGCCTGTGCCCCAACTTTGTGGGCGCGACCTACGAGAAGATGGCTCCCGAGGGCGGCTACGCCCAGTGGCCCGTCAAGAGCACCGATGTGAACGACCACGGCACGGCCGACATGTTCGCTGGTGGCAAGTTCACCACCAAGGACGGCCGCGCCAACCTGATGGCGCACGACTGGGAGGCGCCCTCCGAGCTTCCCGACGATGAGTACCCGCTCATCCTGTGCACCGTCCGCGAGGTCGGCCACTACAGCTGCCGCTCGATGACCGGCAACTGCAAGACGCTGGCGCTGCTTGCCGACGAGCCCGGCTTTGTCCGCATGAATCCCGCGGACGCCCAGGCGCGCGGCATCAAGAACGGCGACATCGTCTCGATTCACAGCCGCCGCGGCCAGGTATACAGCCGCGCCGACGTGAGCGACCGTATCAACAAGGGCACGGTCTATATGACCTACCAGTGGTGGATCGGCAAGTGCAACGAGCTGACCATGCACAAGGTCGACCCGGTCTCGCACACGCCCGAGGACAAGTTCTCCGCCTGCCAGGTCGACGCCATTGCCGACCAGGTTTGGGCCGAGGGCGAAGTCGAGCGCCAGTACACCGAGCTCAAGCAGGCTCTGGTCGACGCCGCCGCTCCCCAGGACGTTGAGCCTGGCGCCGCCAAGTTCGACGACGAGACGCACGTGAACCAAATCGTGTAGTCCCGTTCTCGTTGGCTTTTTGGGCCGGGCGTCCCGTACGTTCGGGAGCCCGGCCCGTTATTTTGAAAGGAAGTGGGGATGAACCGCTTCATCGACATCAACCCGGAGAGGTGCATCGGCTGCGGAACATGCCAGTCCGCCTGTGCCGACGCCCACCGGATGCAGGGTCTTCAGGATACGCCGCGCCTGGCGCTCGTGAAGACCGGCGGTATTTCGGCCGCCCTTGCCTGCCACCATTGCGAGGGTGCCCCCTGCGCCGAGGTCTGCCCGGTGAATGCCATCGAGCACGATGGCGATCGCATCCACGTCAAGGAGCAGGAGTGCATCGGGTGCAGGCTGTGCGCCATCGCGTGCCCCTTCGGAGCCATCCACCCCGATGGCACGTCTATCGCCGGTGTCGCAGGCATGTGCGACCCGACGCCTTCGTATCCTAAGTCCCTGAGCAGCCTTCTTACGTGGGCTCCCGGCCAGTACACCTGCGCTGTCAAGTGCGACCTGTGCGCCTTCGATCCGGACGGCCCGCATTGTGTGGCGGCGTGCCCCACCAAGGCGCTGACCGTCATGGGCGGCGCGGCCGATCGCGAGCTCGACGAGGCCAAGCGCCTGCGCTCGATCGAAAACGGTCCGGTCGTCGACGTTACCGCTGTGGCCCAGGGCCTGTCCGAGAAAGCAGAAGGGAGCGTAAACAATGGATAGCATGACGCTGTTTATCGCATCGCTTGCCGTCTCGTGCATCGGTGCGCTCGCCTCGGTTCTGCTGATCAAGGCCGATAACGCCGCCAAGACCGCCGGCTGCCTTATCGGCGCCGTCGCCGCGGTGCTTTCGTTCATCGCGGGCCTCGAGGCCGTGCTTGGCGACGTTTCGTCCCTCAACACGGTCTTCTTCTTCCCGTTCGCCCGTCTCGAGCTCTTGCTCAACGGCCTTGCGGGCCTGATCGTGGTCCTCATCTCGATTCTCGCCTTTGCGGGCTTCATCTACGGTCTGTCCTACTTCGACGAGTACCCGGGCAAGGTCGGGCGCGCCGGCTTCTTTATGAACACCTTCGTCGCCTCGATGATGCTCGTCATCACCGCCGACAACGTGTTCTGGTTCCTGGTCGCCTTTGAGCTCATGTCGCTGACCTCGTACTTCCTGGTCGTGATCGAGGAGAACGAGAACTCCATCCATGGCGGTTGGCTCTACTTTGTGATCGCGCACGTGGGCTTCGTTCTCATCATGGCGAGCTTCCTGCTCATGACCAACGGCGTGGGCGGTTCCTTCAGCTTCAGTGATTTCCGTACGCATGACTTTGGACCCGCCGTCTCCTCCGCGTGCTTCGTCCTCGCGTTCTTCGGATTTGGCGCGAAGGCCGGTATCATTCCGCTGCACTCCTGGCTGCCCCAGGCGCACCCCGAGGCGCCGTCCAACGTGTCCGCCCTCATGTCCGGCGGCATGATCAAGATCGGCATCCTGGGAATCCTCAAGGTCGGTCTCGACCTGCTCGCGGGTTCGGGCGTCCGGCTCTGGTGGGGCCTCATGGTCCTGGTCTTCGGATCCATCTCGTCGGTCCTGGGTGTCGTCTACGCCCTCCACGAGCACGACATCAAGCGCCTGCTTGCCTATCACTCCGTCGAGAACATCGGCATCATCTTGCTCGGTGTCGGCGCGTCCATGACGGCGCACGCCCTGGGCAACGACGTCATCGCGACGATCGCGCTCATGGCCGCCCTCTACCACACGCTCAACCACGCCATGTTCAAGGGCGAGCTGTTCCTCGGCGCGGGCTCCCTGCTCTATGCCACGGGTACGCGCAACATGGAGAAGATGGGCGGTCTGTTCCGCCGCATGCCGGTCACGGCCGTCTGCTTCCTCATCGGTGCCCTTGCCATCTCGGCCATCCCGCCGCTCAACGGCTTCGTTTCCGAGTGGTTCACCTACCAGTCCCTGTTCAACATCTCGACGCTCTCCGACCCGGTCGTCATGGTGTTCGCCGTCGCCTCCGCGGCCGCCCTCGCCATCACCGGTGCCCTGGCCGTCACGTGCTTCGTGAAGGCCTACGGCGTCTCGTTCGCGAGCAGCCCTCGTTCCCAGGAGGCCGCGAACGCCAAGGAGTCCCCGGCTCCGATGTTGTTCTCGCAGATGCTCCTCGCGGCCATCTGCGTGGTACTGGGAATCGGCTCCCCGGTCATCGCCCCGGTTCTGGGCGACGTCGCCCAGAGCGTGCTTGCCGGCTCCGCCGTCACAGCCACCTCGGGCGTGTCTCTCGTGAACGAGATTTCCGGTGCCGCCACCTCCACCCCCGCGATCGCCATCGCGCTCGTGGTCCTCACCGGCCTCGCGTTCGCGTTGAGGTCCTGCCTCGGCGCCAAGGCCCCCGCTAAGAAGACCGACCCTTGGGCGTGCGGCTACGAGCCCAACGAGCACATGCCCGTCGTCGCCACGAGCTTCGCGTCCGACGTCGAACTCTTCATGGGCCCGCTCTACACCCTGCGCGAGGTATGCACCAAGATCTGCTGGTCCATCGCGCACGTGTTCCAGAAGCTCACCGGTGTCGCCCAGGGCGTCGAGCCCCTGCCCGACCGTTTCCTGGTCGATGCACCGAGCGAGGGTGCCGACAAGCTGGCCGGCCTCGCCTCCAAGATCGAGGGCGGCAACTACTCCGTATACATCTGCTACATCGTCGCGGCGCTCGTGGTCTTCCTCGTGCTCGCCGTGGTCATGGTCTAGAGAGGGGAGAGGATATTATGAACATCGTTCTTGCGATGGCGCAGGGCCTCGTGGTCATGCTGGTCGCGCCCTTCTTCTCCGGCCTCGCCCGTGTGATTCGCGCGAAGATGCACAATCGCCGCGGTCCGTCCATCCTTCAGGATTACCGGGACCTCGCGAAGCTCATGGCGCGTCCCGAGTCCGTGAGTTCCGACTCGAGCTTCGTGCTGCGCATCATGCCGCCGCTGTTCCTCGCGGTGTCGTTTATGCTCGCCATGGGCCTGCCCATGTTCACGCTCCAGAGCCCCATGCCCGTCTTTGGTGACGCCATCACCATCATGTACGCGCTCGCGCTGTCCCGCTTCTTCTTCGCGCTGTCCGGCGTGGATTCCTCCAACGCCTACGCGGGCTTCGGCGGTATCCGCGAGCTCCTCATGAGCGTGCTCATCGAGCCGTCCATGCTCATCGCGCTGTTCACCGTCGCCATCGTGTGCGGCTCCACGGACATTGCGACCATGGGTCAGCACATCGTTACGGGCAACGTCTCGAGCGTCGTCGCCGTTATCCTCGCCGGCGTCGCCTTCGCGGCCGCCTGTTACATGGAGCTCGGCAAGCTTCCGTTCGATCAGGCCGAAGCCGAGCAGGAGCTCCAGGAGGGCCCGCTCGCCGAGCTCTCCGGCCCGTCCCTGGCCATGATGAAGCTCGCCATGGGCATGAAGCAGGTCGTGGTCGTCGCTTGGTTCACCTCCATCTTCATCCCCTGGGGAGAGCCCGCGACCATCGGCGTCACCGCTCTCGTGGGCGCCGTCGTCTTCCTCGTCAAGTGCCTGGTCGATTTCGTCGTCTGCGGCGTGCTCGAGAACTCCGTTTCCCGTTCGCGCTTCAAGGTGCTCGGTAACCAGACCTGGGCCGTCGTCGGCATCGCGGTCCTCGCGTTCGTCTTCGTCGTCGTAGGCGTGTAGGGAGAAGGGAGAAACTATGTCAATCGAATCGAGCTTGTCCCTCTTTGCCATGGTGGCGATCGCCGTCCCCATGCTGGGCTCCCTGCTCATCGTCATGCTGCCGCGTCCCTACGCTAAATGGATCTGCGCCTTTGCCGGCGGCATCGCCACGGTCGCTTCCGTTGGCTTGGCCGCGACGTTTGCCGGAAACGGCATGAACGCGGTCGATGTAACCTGGGCGAGTATGGGCCAGACCTTGGTCATGGGCTTCATATTCGACCGGATGAGCACGCTGCTCGCACCCGCGTTCGTCGCTATCGGCCTGCTCGTCGTCATCTATTCGTTCCCGTACATGAGCGATAAGAATAAGGAGCATCCCGACGCGCCCCGTCGTCGCTTCTACGTGTACTTCTCCACGTTCATCGGCGCCATGGCCGGTCTCGCCTACAGCTCCACCATCGTCGGCCAGCTCGTTTTCTTCGAGATCACCGGTGTGTGCTCCTGGGGCCTCATCAGCTACTACATGACGCCCACGGCCAAGAAGGCCGGTATGAAGGCGCTCATCATCACCCATATCGGCGCTCTGGGACTCTACATCGGCGCGGCCTTCCTGTTCGCCGGAACCGGCACGTTCGCGCTGAGCGCGATCTCCCAGCTCGATTCCGGTATGAAGACCGTCGTGCTGCTGCTCATCCTGTTCGCTGCTTGGGCCAAGTCCGCCCAGTTCCCGCTCTACATGTGGCTGCCCTCCGCAATGGAGGCCCCCACGCCCGTTTCCGCCTACCTTCATGGCGCGTCCATGGTTAAGGTCGGCGTGTGCGTGTTCGCCCGCGCTCTTGCGAGCGCCGGCGATATCCCCGAGATCGTCGGTTGGGTCGCCATCATCGACGCCGTCGTGACCATGCTCTTCGGCTTCCTCATGTACCTGCCCCAGAAGGATATGAAGCGCCTGCTCGCCTTCTCGACGATCGCGCAGCTCGCCTACGTGTTCTTTGGCCTGGGCCTCTCCGTGTTCGGAAGCCAGATGGCGTTTAACGGCGCCGTCGAGCACATCTTCAACCACGCGTTCACCAAGACCCTGTTCTTCCTCATCGCTGGCTCTCTCAGCTTCACGCTGGGAACCCGTATGCTGCCCAAGATCCAGGGCCTCATGAAGAAGTACCCGGTCACGGGCGTGGGCTTTGCGGTCGCCGCGACCGCTATCGCCGGCGTGCCCCCCATGAGCACGTTCTTTTCCAAGTTCCAGATCATTTCCGGTGGCTTCGCGGTTGGTGCTACCAACACGGTCATCTTTGTCCTCGTGTGCGTCATGGTCGTCGAGACCGTCGCCACCTTCGCATGGTTCCTGCGTTGGATGGGTAAGGTCCTGCCCGGTGAGCCGAGCGAGACCGTGGCCGCCGGCCAGCCCCTTCCGCGCGCCATGGCGTTCGTGTTCGTCGTCCTCATGATCATGGTCGTCGTCGCCGGTCCTCTGTCCTCTAGTTGGATGGGTTAGGAGGTAGGACATGGGTTATTCGTTAGTCAATATCCTGGGCGGTCTTCTGATCGTGACCTCCACCATGGTAGTCGTCTCGAAGACCATCCCGTCCGCCATCAAGTGGTACGCGATCCAGTCGGTTGTCCTGGTGGGCGTGCTGCTCACCCTGGGCCTCACCACCGGTGCCACCGAGCTTCTCATGTGGGCCGCGTCGGCCTTCGTCACCAAGGTGATCCTCGTTCCGTTCATTCTCAACCGTGCCTACAAGAAGATGGGTTCGCCTGCCGATAGCACGCTGACCTCCTCCATCAAGCCGGCCTGGACCATCATCCTCACCGGTCTGGAGGTGGCCGTCTGCTTCGCGGTGGTCACGCGCCTGAGCCTGCCCACCGCCGAGGTGGCCACTCCGGCCCTCGCCATCAGCTTCGCGCACTTCTTCGTCGGCCTCACGTGCATCATCTCCCAGCGCAACATCCTCAAGCAGATCTTCGGGTACTGCCTTATGGAGAACGGTAGCCACGTGACGCTCGCTCTGCTCGCGCCCACGGCCCCCGAGATCATCGAGATCGGCATCGCCACCGACGCCATCTTCGCCGTCATCATCATGTCCGCCGTCGTCGTGAGGATTTGGAACGACACCAAGTCGCTCGACTCCCACGACCTGACCGAATTGAAGGGGTAGGCCATGGATGTTTCAATGCTGACGGTCGCCCTGCTCGCTTGTCCTCTCGTGTTCTCCCTGATTATGGCTGCGCTCCCCAAGACGACGTCCTACAACGTCTTCGCGGGGCTCAACACCATCTCCGTCGCGGCGACCCTTGTCCTTTCGGTCGTCACCGCGGGAACCATGCTCTCGAGCGGGCAGAATATCGACGCTTTGGGCCTGTGGCTCCATCTCGATTCGCTCTCGTCGATCTTCGTCCTTCTGGCAGGCATCATCGGGTTCATCACCGGCGTGTACTCCATCTCCTATATCAAGATCGATATCGAGGAGAAAACCATGCCGGCCGAGCGCACCAAGCAGTACTACGCGCTGTTCAGCCTGTTCGTCTTCACGATGCTGCTCGCCTGCCTGTCCAACAACATCATCCTCACCTGGGCGGCGGTCGAGGCCACTACGCTGTCGACCGTGTTCCTCGTGGGCATCTACAAGAACAAGCAGGCGCTCGAGGCGTCTTGGAAGTACGCGATGGTCTGCACCGCCGGTGTGGCCTTCGGCCTGTTCGGCACGCTGCTCATCTACGCGAACGCCGCCGATATCATGCCCAACGCGCATGAGGCCGCCTTCCTCACCTCCATCATGCCCTACGCCGACCAGTTCGACCCGATGCTCGTGCGCCTCGCGTTCGCGTTCATCGTCATCGGCTTCGGCACCAAGGCGGGCCTGTTCCCCATGCACACCTGGCTGCCCGACGCGCACTCCCAGGCTCCGAGCCCGGTCTCCGCGCTGCTCTCGGGCGTGCTGCTCAAGTGCGCCATGCTGGTGATCATCCGCTTCTACTCCCTGTCCATCATCACGGTGGGCGACACCTATCCGCGAACGCTCTTGCTCATCCTGGGCACGCTGTCCATCCTGGTGGCTGCCCTGTGCATCTTCAAGCAGGACGATATCAAGCGCCGCTTCGCGTACTCCTCCGTCGACAACGTCGGCGTGGTCGCGCTGTGCCTGGGTATCGGTGGCCCGCTCGGTATCGCCGCCTGCCTGCTGCACTGCATCTTCCACGGCTTCACGAAGGCGCTCGCCTTCTGCATGGCCGGTAACATCCAGCACATCTACCACACCCGCGACCTGAACAAGATCAAGGGCGTCGTCGAGATCGCTCCCGTCACGGCAGCGCTCACCATCATCGCCCTGCTCGCGCTCGCCGCCTTCCCGCCGTTCGCCCTGTTCATCTCCGAGTTCCTCACCTTCGTGGCCGGCGTTCAGTCCGGTCCCATCTGGGTGGTCGTGCTCGTGGCCATCGGCCTCACCGGCGTGTACTTCGCCCTTACCGGCATCGCGCTCAAGTCCATCTTCGGCAAGGCGCCCGAGGGCATGAAGCGCCACGAGGTGCCCGCCCTCATGATCATCCCCGAGATCGCCCTCGCGATCGTGGTCATGTGGTTCGGTATCGCCACCCCGGTCGCCATCACGAGCGGCGTCGAGGATGCAACGTCCGTCGTTTTGAACCAGAGCGTCGAAGAGCTCCACGAGGCCCCTCTCTACCGCATGGTGTTCAGTTCCCAGACCAAGACAAGTGAGGTGAATTAGCACCATGGCAGAACCTGAAAAGAAGGACTACGCTCGTCGCTGCGAAAGCCACGTCGAGGCCCTGCGTGCTGCAGTGCCGGGCGCTATCGAGAAGGTCGAATGGCAGTGCGAGGACCAGCTGACGATCACCGTCAAGCTGGACCGTCTGCCCGAGGCCGTCCACTACCTGTATTACGAGCGCTACGGCTGGATTCCTGTGATTGTCGGCAACGACGAGCGCAGCCTGTGCGGCCGTTACGCCGTGTACTACGTCATCTCCATGGAGGGGGAGGACCCCGGCTGGGTTACCGTGCGTGCCGAGGTCGACCCCGCCAAGATGACGTTCCCGTCCGTGACGCCGTTCGTCCCCGCCTGCGTGTGGGGCGAGCGCGAGCTGCGCGATATGTTTGGCCTGATTCCCGAGGGTCTGCCCGACCGCCGTCGCCTGGTGCTTCCCGACGATTGGCCCAGCGGGCTGTACCCGTTGCGCAAGGATTCGATGGATTACCGTTTCCGCCCCGCCCCCGCGAGCGACATGGAAAACTACGAATTCCTGGCCGACACCAAGGGCAAGGAGACTACGCTCGTCCCCATGGGACCGCTGCACATCACCTCCGACGAGCCCGGCCACTTCCGCCTGTTCGTGGAGGGTGAGACGATCGTCGATGCCGACTACCGCCTGTTCTACGTGCATCGCGGTATGGAGAAGGTCGCCGAGACGCGCCTGAACTATGATGCCGTGACGTTCCTTGCCGACCGTATCTGCGGTATCTGCGGCTGCGCCCACTCGGTGGCCTACGCCGAGGCTGTCGAGCGCGCCCAGGGCATTCACGTCCCGCCGCGCGCGCAGTACATCCGCGCCATCATGCTCGAGGTCGAGCGCCTGCACTCGCACCTGCTCAACATTGGCCTCGCATCGCACTACACCGGCTTCGATTCCGGCTTCCAGCAGTTCTTCCGCGTTCGCGAGAAGTCCATGGACCTGGCCGAGAAACTCTCCGGCCACCGCAAGACCTACGGCCTCAATGTGATCGGTGGCGTGCGTCGCGACATCTTGGCCGAGCAGAAACTCTCCACGCTCACGACCATCCACCAGCTGCGCTCCGAGGTCCAGGAGCTCGTCGACGTCTTGCTCTCCACGCCCAACTTTATTGAGCGCACGAGCGGCATCGGCATTCTCGACCGTAAGATCGCCCGCGACTTTTCGCCGGTCGGCCCGCTCATGCGTGGTTCGGGCTATGCCCGCGACGTGCGCTTCGACCATCCCTTCGACGGCTACGCCGATCCGGACGTCATGAAGATGCATGCCGCCACGGCCGACACCTGCGACGCCTTCGGCCGTACCGCCGTGCGTATCCAGGAGGTCTACGATTCGATCGACATGATCGAGACCATGCTCGAGAACTGCCCGTCGGGCCCCATCCTCACCACGGATTGGGAGTACACCCCGCACAAGTACGCTATCGGCGCCACCGAGGCGCCGCGCGGCGAGGACGTGCACTGGGCCATGCTCGGCAATAACCAGAAGTGCTACCGCTGGCGCGCCAAGGCCGCCACGTACAGCAACTGGCCGGTCCTGCGCTACATGTTCCGCGGCAACACCGTGGGCGATGCGGCGCTGATCGTCGGCTCGCTCGACCCGTGCTACTCCTGCACCGACCGCGTGACGGTGACCGATGTCGCCGCCAAGCGCGATCACGTGCTCGACAAGGAGCAGTTCGAGAACGTCTGGCGCGACAAGTCGCCGCTTGCGGGCGAGGGCACCATGGCCGCTCCGCTCGATGAGGAGGCGCTCTAATATGCTGAAGCTTTGGAAGGTCAACGCCAAGGCCGGCGACGCGACGGTCAAGTACCCGTTTGCGCCGTTTCCCACCAACAAGGACATGCGCGGCAAGCCCGAGCACAACGCGGAGCTCTGCATCGCCTGCGGTGCCTGCGGCGTGGCGTGCCCGGCCGATGCCATTCGCATGGACACCGACCTTGCGGCCGATACCATCACCTGGTCGATCGACTACGGTCGCTGCATCTTTTGCGGCCGCTGCGAGGAAGCCTGCCCTATGGAGGCCATCAAGCTCACCGAGGAGTTTGAGCTGGCCGTCATGAGCAAGGACGACCTCACCAGCAAGAGCGTCTATACGCTCGAGCACTGCTCGCGTTGCGGCAAGCCGTTTGCCCCGCACAAGGAGATCGACTACGCCAAGCGCCTGTTGCAAAAGGCCGGCGGTATGGAGGCCGAGCAGGCCGCCCGTACCGTCGGCATGTGCCAGGAGTGCAAGCGCGAGCTCGACGCCCTGCGCGCCGCCTCGGCCGTAAAGACCGGCAACGCTGCTGGCATGGCTGCCAACGAGACGCTTGCGTCCGGCGAGCCCCAGGGCCCCGGCATGGAGTATCTGGGCGGCCACGGCGTGAACCCGGAGTATATCGACCGCGAGCTCAACCCCGATGCGCCCGAGATTCCCGCCGGTCCGGCGCCGGTCGAGGGCATCATCATGGATTTTGAAACGAAGGAGGAGTAACCATGGCCGAACCCACGCTTTTGCCCGAGCGGCTTCAGTACCGCCCGACCAAGATCGAGCTCGACGAGAGCATCGAGAAGGCCAAGGCGACCCTTCTTAAGAAGATCAAGCGCTCGGTGTACGTCTACCGTGTTGACTGCGGTGGTTGCAACGGCTGCGAGATCGAGATCTTCGGTTCCATCACGCCCGTCTTCGACGTCGAGCGCTTTGGCATCAAGGTCGTGCCCTCGCCCCGTCACGCCGACGTGCTGCTGTACACCGGTGCCGTGACGCGTGCCATGCGCATGCCGGCCCTGCGTGCCTTTGAGGCCGCACCCGATCCCAAGATCGTGGTGTCCTATGGCGCGTGCGGCTGCACCGGTGGCATCTTCTACGACAACTACTGCGTCTGGGGCGGCACGGACAAAATCCTGCCGGTCGATGTCTACATCCCCGGCTGCCCGCCCAGCCCCGCGCAGACCGTCTACGGCTTTGCCATGGCACTTGGTCTGCTGGACCAAAAGCTCCATGCCGAGACCACGGTGGAGGCCGCTGGCGAGCAGGCCGATATCCTGCACCCCGGCGTGCCGTACAAGCTGCGTGTTGCCATCGAGCGCGAAGCTCGCGCCATGAGCGGTTACCGTTACGGCCGCGACCTGGCCAACGAGTTTATGGATACGCTCGAGGGTGCGCCCAAGGGCGATATCCGCGGTGCCATGGCGCTGCTCATCGACAAGCAGGACGATCCGCGCCGCGTTGAGGTCTACTCGGCGCTGCAGGATCTGGTGCTGGCCGGAGGTCGCTAGATGGAGCTCACGGACCGCTCTGGTTACTTTGCGGGCCCCGGCATGCTCGGCGGCTCCTTTGGCGATGCCTCGCGCGCAAGCGACGAGGCTGCCGAGGGCGTCGCCGACCCCTGCCTGGGCCATGCGCCCGATCAGGTGGTCTTTTACGAGCTCACGCGTAAGTTCGTGGAGACCGAGGAAGACGTTCCCCAGGAGGCCTGCGACGTGCTGTACTACACGCTCGCCGTGGGCCACCACACCGGCGTGCTCGACTGCTTTGAGCCGCGCCTGTCGGTGCCGGTGGATGTGTTCTATTCACTCGTCGACGCGTTGCCGGAGGGGGAGGCCAAGACCAAGTTTGAGGCCATCCGCTCCTTTGGCGAGTGCCAGCTCGACAAGGCGGCGGTGCCGTCGCTGCTCGAGGCCTGCGATGCGCTGCTCGACGAGCGCGGTTTTCGCGGGTCGGCCAAGGCCGGCATCTCGGTGTTCGACGACGACTTTGGCCTGCATGCCCAGCAGGTCGCGTTTCTGATGAAGTTCCGCGATCTGGTTGAGCGCGTGCGCGATGTGTCGGGCGTGTATCTGACGGGAAGGTTGCAGTAATGGGTCGCGTTGTGGATGGATGTGTGAACGGCGCCCCGTTTGCGGGTATCGTGCTCACGGCGGGAAGCGTGCTGCGTGCCGACGATGCCGCCGGCCCTGTGCTCTCAAAAAAGATGGAGGACGCACCCATCGCCGGTTGGTACACCATCGACGGCGGCCAAACGCCCGAGGACGACATCATCGAGGTCAAGCGCGAGCGTCCGCCTCGCCTGGTCTTGGTCGATGCCGCCGACATGGCACTGCCCGTCGGGTCCATCCGTTTGCTCGACAAGCGCGATGTAGCCCGCAAGTCGATGTTCACCACGCATTCGCTTCCTTTGTCGATTCTGATCGAAGAGATTGAGCAATCGTGCGATGATATCGTCTTCGTTGGGATTCAGCCGGGCGACACGGAGTTCTACAACCCCATGTCCCCGGAAGTCTTTGACGCCGTCGACGCCGTGTACAACGCCGTGGTCGCCAACGACTTTTCCCGCTTTGTCCGCTTGGGGCAAGAGCAATAGGAGCGCTTGTCCCTGCTGATTAGGAAAGAAGTGATTGACATGGCAGATTCCAAGGTGGAGTACCCCGCTCCCGATTGCCTGGCGCCCGCCGCAATCGAGGCCAAGACCGAGGCCGCCGGCGTGACCAAGGCCAACCTGCCGGTCGCAAAGGCCTTTCTGTTGGCAATGTTCGCCGGTGCGTTCATTGCCTTCGGCGGCCTGTTCTTTACCGTGTTCTTGAGCGACAGCACGCTGGGCTGGGGTGCCCAGCGCGTCGTGGGCGGCCTTTGCTTTTGCCTGGGCCTGGTGCTCGTGCTGGTGTGCGGCGCCGAGCTGTTCACCGGCAACTCGCTTATGGTCTGCGCGCTCAAGAGCAAAAAGATCACCCTGGTTCAGATGCTCAAGGCATGGCTCGTCGTGTGGCTTGGTAACTTTGCCGGTGCCCTGTTCATCGT
This sequence comes from uncultured Collinsella sp., assembly GCA_958407445.1. Classification (GTDB taxonomy): domain Bacteria; phylum Actinomycetota; class Coriobacteriia; order Coriobacteriales; family Coriobacteriaceae; genus Collinsella. The sequence goes on along the minus strand of CATYIU010000005.1, from coordinate 43,641 downwards.
CTTTTTGGTGTACATGGCCGGCATTTACAAACTTAACGGCGAGGCGGTCGCCAATTCCATGGTGAGCGTCGCCGCCGGCAAGGTGACGGTCGACTGGGTGACGATCTTCTTCCGCGGCATCCTGTGCAACATCTTTGTGTGCCTGGCCGTGTGGATCGGTACCGCCGGCAAGACCGTGGTCGATAAGGTTGTGGGCATTCTGCTGCCCATCGCCGCCTTTGTGGCCTGCGGTTTTGAGCACTGCGTTGCCAACATGTACTTTTTGCCCATGGGCGCCGTGATGCATGCATGCGGCTATGGCGCCGACGTCGCCGGCGCCGATGCGCTCAACGCTGCGGGTATTGCGTTTAACCTGTCCGCCGCCACGCTGGGCAACATCGTGGGCGGCGCGGTTCTGGTCGCGCTTGGCTACTGGTTCATCTACGCCAAGAAGTCCGAGGCGTAAGGTATCGTCTGTTTGACGTTGGGCCTCCCGCGGGGCGTTGCCGTGCGGGAGGCTTTTTGGGTCTGGGGCTCGTTGCCGGGCTTTTGGCCTGTTATGTTTGGCTGGTGAAAGGGGTAATCGAGATGGCATCTGCTGTGAAGCGTGACGGTCGCGCCGTGGTGACCGCATGCGGGGGATGCTATGCCGATTGCGCCTTTGCGGCACGCGTTGAGGACGGTCGCGTGGTGGCCGAGTTGCCGGTGCCGGGGCATCCGTGCGCGGCGCGTGCCCTGTGTGCCCGCGGACGGCATCGCCTGTCTATGCCGTTTGACGAGCGCGACCGGATTTTGCACCCCATGCGTCGACGAGCTGATGGCTCGGGGTTCGATGCGATTTCCTGGGACGAGGCGTTCGCACAGATTGCAGCGCGCCTTGGGGGGATTGTCGACGGGCATGGTCCGCGCGCGCTGGGTATGACGCTTGGCGTGCCCTCGTTCGACCGCTACTGGGCGTATCGTTTTATGCATGCGCTGGGCTCGCCCAACGTATACGGTGCCGATGGCGCCTGCGAGGTAAGCCGACTGACCGGTTGGGAGCACAGCCTGGGCTACAGCCCCGCCTCCGACCTGGCGCATACCGACTGCATCATGTACCTGGGGCGTTCCATTGTCGATTCGTCGACGATGGGGGCCGTTGATGCCTTGAATGACGCACGTCGACGTGGGGCGAAAATCATCGTCGTGGACCCGCGGCGCAGTGGCTCTGCGGCGCTTGCCGACCGCTGGTTGCGCGTGCGCCCGGGCTGCGACTTGGCGCTGCTGCTGGGCATTGCGCATGTGCTCATTGCCGAGGACTTATACGACCACGAGTTTGTTGCCAGCTATACCACAGGCTTTGATGAGCTGGCGCAGGCAGCTGCTGTTTGGACGCCCGAGTGGGCCGAGTCGATGTGCGACGTGCCGGCCGCAGAGATTGCCGCCACGGCGCGCGATCTAGCTGCCGCCGCGCCTGCTGCGGTGGTGGACGCCGGCTTTCATGGTGGCATCGGTATCGCGTATGCCAACAGTACGCAGACGGCGCGAGCTATATGCTTGGTCGATGTGCTGCTGGGCTGTATTGGACATGCGGGCGGCGCGCTCAATCCGCCCACACCGCTTGTGCTGGGCGACTTGGACCCTGCGCGTTTCGCGACGCCGTCGATGCCGCGTGAACCTAAGTTGGGGTCCGAGCGTTATCCGCTCGTCGACCCCGAGCGCGGTCTGTGCACGACCATCGGCCAGTCGATTCTGGCCGGGGACCTGCGCGGGCTGATTGTTTACGCCAGCAATCCCGGTGCGGGCTATGGCAATGCGCAGGCTTGGCTGGGCATCTTGCAGCAGCTCGACCTGCTCGTGACAATTGATATTCGCTGGTCCGAGACGGCGCGCGCTTCCGACTTCGTGCTGCCCGATGTGACGTATCTGGAGGCCGACCGCGGCGTGGGAACGGTGACGGGCGTCAACGATGCGCGCGTGTTCTATCGCAATGCCGTGCTGCCCGTATTGCATAACGACACGCGTCCCGGTCGGGAGATTTTTGCCGGTCTGGCGCAGGCGTGTGGCGTGGGCGAGTACTTCCAGTTTACGTCTGACGATCTGGCGGCTGCCCAGGTGGCACCGTTTGGGATCGATCTGGACGAGCTCAAGGAGCGCGGCTGGGCCGACACGGGTGTTGCGTTGCCGTCGCGTACGGGCGAGCCGGCGATTCCCTTGGATGGCGGCAAAATTGCGCTGGCAAGCGACGTATGGGAACGAGCCGGTCTGGGTCGTGTACCCAACTGGATCGCTCCCATGGTAGAGCCTGGCCCGGGAATGTTTCGCCTCATTAGCGGTAACCGTCCCTTTGAGTCGCACACCTCGCGAAGGCTTGCGGCCCAAGGTGCCGCCGAGGCTGGATCGGACCTGGATGCCGTGCAGATGAATGCCGATGTTGCTGCGCACATGGGCATCGCCGACGGCGAGATCGTCGAACTCGTGAGCGATTTGGGCCGCGACCGCGTGCGCGTGGAGATGACGCCCTATCTGCATCCGGCGTGCATCTTTACGTCGGCTGCCCCCGGCGGACGTTCGTTTGGCGTCGAAGCCGGTGGCGCTCAAGCCTTGGGCGTGGGCCCGCTCGACCATACACCGTTGCGTTGGGACCCGTTGACGGGTGCCGCGCTCACCCAGGAAAACGCCGTTCGCGTGGAAAAGATTGCGGCGCGCGAGGATAATGACGAGTAATTGACTCAGCTGATGCATTCGACTGATCCACGTTTCTTTTGAAAGGCCGCACATGAGCGATAGCCAGAACATGTCCGATGAGGTGCGCGCCCGTCTGCGCGCCATTCCTTCCGTCAACGAGCTGCTTGCCGAGTGGCCGGTGGTGAAGGCGGCGGGAGAGACCTGCGACGCGGTGGTCCATGCTGCCGTGACGGCCGAGCTCGACGAGGAGCGCGCCGCGATTCGTGCCGGTGCCGCTCCGCGTTCCAAGCGCGAGCTGGCCTCGACCATCGAGTGGCGTGCGCATCGCTCCGCGCTGCCGAGCTTGCGTCCTGCCGTCAACGCCACGGGTGTCGTTATCCATACCAATCTGGGTCGCGCCCCGCTCGCGGAATCGGCCGTCAAGGCCGTGGCCGAGGTTGCGCGCGGGTATAGCACGCTCGAGTACAGCGTCGACACCTGTTCGCGCGGGTCGCGCAAGGAGCATGCCGCGCAGCTGATCCGCTCACTCACCGGCGTCGAGGACGCGCTGGTCGTCAACAACAACGCCGCCGCGGTGCTGCTGGTGCTGGCGACCCATGCCGCAGGCAAAGAGGTTATCGTCAGCCGCGGCGAGCTTGTCGAGATTGGCGGCAGCTTCCGCATCCCCGACGTCATGGCGGCTTCGGGCGCCAAACTCGTCGAGGTCGGCGCTACCAACCGCACGCATTTTTGCGACTACGAACGTGCCATCACGCCCGATACGGCGATGATCCTCAAGGTCCATCCTTCTAACTATCGCATCGAGGGTTTCCACGAGGAGGTGGGTTCTCGGGAGCTTGCCGCCCTGGCCCACAAGCACGGCCTGCTGTTCTATGAAGATCAGGGCTCGGGGGCGCTGTTGCCTGACGACATCTTGGTGCGCGGCGGCGAAGAAACCACGCCGGCTTCGGTTTCGGCAGGGCTCGATCTGGTGTCATGCTCGGGCGATAAGCTGCTCGGTGCCGCACAGGCGGGCATTATCATGGGCCGTCGCGATCTGGTCCAGGCCTGCGGCGCACATCCGCTCATGCGCGCTCTGCGTCCAGGCAAACTGGCTCTGTCGGCGCTCGAGGCCACGCTGCGTATCTACATGGACGGCGCCGATGTTGCCCATCGCGATATTCCGGTGCTCAGCATGCTTACGCTGCCGCAGGCTCATCTGAAGCGTCGTGCCCGCAAGCTGCACGATCGTATGGTCGCCGGCCTCGATAAGGCGGGTTGCCCGTGCGCCGTTCAGGTGGAAATCGTCGAGGAGTCGTCGACCCCCGGCGGTGGCTCGCTGCCCACCGTGGAGCTGCCCACGATGTGCGTGGCCGTCTGCCCGGTCGACGGGCGCCTGTCCGTCGATGCGCTCAAGCGCTCGCTCGTCCAAGACTTCGATACGCCGGTCGTCACGCGCACCTCGCACGACCGCATTCTGTTTGATGTACGCACGCTCGTGGGCGACCGCGATATCGAGACGGCGGCATCGACGCTCGTCGCTTGCGTTGAGAAGGCGGTCGCACGATGAGTGAGGTTCAAGCGCTGGTGGAGTGTCCCGTTATCGTTGGCACGGCGGGCCACGTCGACCACGGTAAGTCGGCACTGATCGAGGCGCTGACCGGCAAGAATCCCGACCGTCTGGAGGTTGAGCGCCGCCGCGGTATGACCGTGGAGCTGGGCTTTGGCGAGCTGGCGCTGCCGAGTGGCAAGATTGTCGGCCTGGTCGACGTGCCGGGCCACGCGCATTACTTGCGCGCTATGGTGCAGGGTGCCACGGGCATCGACGTGGCCGTGCTGGTGGTCTCTGCCGTTGAGGGTGTAATGCCGCAGACCCGCGAGCACGTGCATGTGCTGGAGCTGCTGGGCGTTACGCATATGGTGGTGGCGCTGACGATGTGCGACCTGGCCGACGCCGAGATGACCGAGCTTGCCGAGCTCGATGTCGATGACTTTTTGTCGGGTACCGTGTTTGCGGGCGCGCCGATTGTGCCCGTGTCGTCTAAGACGGGCGCGGGGATCGACGGGCTGCTTGCGGTGCTCGACGAGCAGGTTGCCGCTTGCTGGGACGCCTGCCGCGACCGTTCCGATCGGAGCGATGCCGCGCCGCGTCTGCCCATCGACCGCTGCTTTACGATTAAGGGTGTCGGCACCGTCGTGACGGGAACGCTGCACGATGCGCCGGTTGCGGTGGGCGAAGAGCTCGTCGCGCTGCCGTCGCGTACGGTCTGTCGCGTGCGCGGGATTCAGGTGCATGGCGATACGCCGCGGGCATTGCCCGGTCAGCGTGTGGCGCTCAACTTGGTGGGCGATGCCGTCGCCGCGCTCGATCGCGGAGAGATGCTCGGCGTGCAGGGTCGCTTTGGCCAGACGATGCGCTTTATGATGGTGTTCACTTACCTGGGCCGCGAGGGTGCCAAGCCGCGCGTGCTCGAGTCGGGCGCGCGCGTGCATGTGATGGCGGGTACGGCCGAGGTTGTCGGTCGCATCATGTTCATGGAGGGCGAGGCCCCCATGGCGGTGGGCGAGACCCGTATTGTTCAGGTGCGCTTGGAAAACTCGCTGCCGCTACGTGCCGGGGATCATGCCGTGGTGCTGTCCTATTCGCCCGTGATGCTTATCGGCGGCGGGCGCGTGCTGCTTTCGCGCTGCCGTCGCTCGCGCGAGCTTGCCGAAGGGGAGCGTTCGCTGTACGCGGCGCTCGAGTCCGGCGATATCGCGGGCAGTGTGGGCGCTTGGCTGGCGTTGCAGACGCTGCCGGTTACGGCGATTGATGTTGCCGAGACTTTGGATCTTGGAGTCGGCGAGGTCGATGCCGCACTGCGCGGGTTGGTGGCGCAGGGCTCCGTTCGCAAGCTTGCCGTGGGTGATGCGGACCTCTTGGCGGACGCCGTGGTGCTCGATGCCGCGATGGATGCACTGGCGGCGACCCTGTCAGCCATGCACGCGGCGGCTCCCAAGGAGACGGGCTTTACGCCCGGCGCCGTTGCCCATGCTGCGTGGCCTACCGCTGACGATAATGTTGCCGCAGCCCTGATTTCCGAGGGCTGCTCGCGTGGCGTGTGTGCCTCCGAGGGCGCTGAGGTGTTCGACCCACACTCCGCCGCCGCTGCGGCGCGTGTGGTGCGCGAGGCCTGCGAGCGCATCGTTTCCTTGCTGGACGAAGCTGGCCTCGATGCGCCGACGCTGCCCGAGGTTGGCGAGCAGTTGCAGCTCGATCGCGACACCATGACGCGAGCCCTGCGCGAGCTTTCGCTCAACCGCTCGATTGTGAAGGTCGAGCGCGATGTGGCCCTGTCTGCAGCCGCTGAGGACCGCGCGCGTGAGCTCGTCGCTGCCGCTATCGAGGCTGCTGGTGGCGCTGCTACCACGAGTGTGCTGCGCGAGGCCTTAGGTGTGTCGCGCAAGCGCGCCATCAGCATCTTGGAGCACCTGGATGCCGTGCGCTTTACGGTGCTCGACAAGGAAGCCGGCGGCCTGCGCTCCCTGCGCTAGATTGGCTGCTCTGTTTGGTAAAATACCGCCGCACTTGGGAACGGATGGGCTCCGGTGGGCTCCGCGGTCCTCAAAACCGTTGCGAGGCGTGCAAAACGTCTTGGATGTGTTCGATTCACATACGTTCCCGCCATACGCTACCAGCGCTTTTGTGCTCGCGGTCTTGCTGCGTGCCGCAAAGGCGCTGTTTTGTTTTTGCGCGAGCTTTTCGTAGTGTCGCTATTTCGGCGGCTGTATTTAGCTTCGTGCACCGGGTTTCGAGCATGCCGATGGAGGTGGTTTGCCGTATGACTACCGTAAGACGTGCCGATCTTTCTTGCGTCGTCCAGGCGGGCGGGTTGTCGTCGCGTATGGGCTGCGATAAGGCGCGCATGGCGTTTTGCGGCGAGCCTCTCATCGAGCGCGTGCTGGGTCGGCTGGCGCCAGTTGCCGGCGAGTTGGTCGTGATGACTTCGCGTCCCAGCGAGCTTGCCTATCTTGAGGAACTTATGTTTGATGGCCTGCGCCCCCGCGTGGTGATGGACGTCGACGGTCCCGCCGGTGCCATGCGCGGCATCGCGAGCTCGTTGGCCGCGGCCCGATTGCCGCTCGTGGCGATCGTCGCCTGCGACATGCCGTTTGTCTCGCCGGAACTGATCGGCGCGCTTGCCGATCGTGTTGAGGCCGAGGCGCTCGATGTGTGCGTGCCGCGCGAGGAGCGGGGGATTGAGCCGCTTTGCGCCGTCTGGCGCTGTGACGCGTGTGCGCCGGTTGCCCACGAGCTGCTCGCCTGCGACCGCCAGCGCATTCGCTGCCTGATCAATCGCGTTCAGGCTGGTTATATGGATGAGCCGCAGATTGTTAAGGCCGCGGGCTCGACGCTCTGCTTCGAGAACGTCAATACGCCCGAGGAGTTTGCGGCGGCCGAGTTACTCGCCTAGACGATGGGAGATGCCATGTCTCACGATATTTGCCCCGACACGGGAGAGCCTTGCACTTGCGGCGGGTCCGAACCCTGTACCTGCGGTTGCGGTGGCTGTGGACATACCGCGGAAGAGGAAGCGGCCGCCGCGGCGTATCGTGAGGCACACCGCGAAGGCCCGTCCGGTGATGCCCTCGACCACGAACGCAAGATCATCGTGTCGTTCGACAGCACCTTCGATGTGATGGAATGCGAGCAGCTGTGCCTTGCTGCCGGTGTGCCCGGGCGCATCATGCCATTGCCGGGCTCCATTACCGCCGGCTGCGGGCTGTGCTGGGTCATGCCGTTTTCGGGTGATGCCCTTGCCGCCTTCCGCGCCGCCACCGAAGGCCGCATAACCCCCGCCGACTACCATCAGCTCGTCCTCTAGCCTCCAAAACCACCACATTGGGGACAGGCACCTTTGTGGTGGTTTGGAACACGTGGACGAAACAGGTTTGAAACACGGGTTTTGCACGTCAGGTGCTCAAAAACGCTTCTACCTGCATCGTAATCAAAACGAAACATCTGCTCGTCTGCTTATGCGAAACTTTGCTGCAACAGTGCGATATTATCCATAGTCGATAAAGTTCGCGGCGCATAGGGTGCCGCGACCGACATTTTTCGTTTCCCATCATTGGAGGAAGCATGAGCTACACGCAGAAAGTTCTCGACGAGCTCAAGGCCCGCTATCCCGAGCAGCCTGAGTTCATCCAGGCCGCGACCGAGATCCTCGGCACCATCCAGCCGGCGCTCGACGCCCACCCCGAGTACGAGGAGGCCGCCCTGCTGGAGCGCCTCGTCGAGCCCGAGCGCATCGTTATGTTCCGTGTTCCCTGGGTCGACGACCAGGGCAAGGTCCAGGTCAACCGCGGCTACCGCGTCGAGTTCAACTCTGCCATTGGACCCTACAAGGGCGGCCTGCGCTTTAACCCGACGGTCACCCTGGGCATGCTCAAGTTCCTGGGCCTGGAGCAGATCCTCAAGAACAGCCTGACCACCCTTCCCATGGGCGGCGGCAAGGGCGGTTCCGACTTTGACCCCAAGGGCAAGTCCAACAACGAGATCATGCACTTCTGCCAGTCCTTCATGACCGAGCTCTATCGCCACATCGGCCCGAACACCGACGTTCCCGCCGGCGACCTGGGCGTTGGCGGCCGCGAGGTTGCCTACATGTTCGGTCAGTACAAGCGCCTGACCAACGAGTGGACCGGTGTCCTTACCGGCAAGGGCCTCTCCTTTGGCGGCTCGCTCGCCCGTACCGAGGCCACCGGCTACGGCCTGGTCTACTTTGTGGACGAGTACCTCAAGAGCCGTGGCGACTCCTTCGAGGGCAAGAACGTTGTCGTTCACGGTTCCGGCAACGTCGCCATCTACGCGGTTCAGAAGGTCTCCCAGCTCGGCGGCAAGGTGCTGGCCTGCTCCGACACCCACGGCTGGGTCGAGGATCCCGACGGCATCGACTACACCGTGCTCGAGCATGTCTACAACAAGAAGCGCTCCGGCCACGACAAGGGCGTCACGCTCGCCATGTATGTCGACGAGAAGCCCAACGCCGTGTGGCACGAGGGCGACGGCCGTGGCGTGTGGCAGCTTCCCTGCGACATCGCGCTGCCCTGCGCTCGCGAGAACACGCTGCTGCTCGAGGATGCCCAGGCGCTCGTCGCCAACGGCTGCAAGGTGGTCGGCGAGGGCGCGAACATGCCCACGACCATCGAGGCCACGACCTACTTCCAGGAGAACGGCGTCGCCTTTATGCCCGGTAAGGCTGCCAACGCCGGCGGCGTGCTCGTTTCCGGCCTGGAGATGAGCCAGAACGCCGAGCACCTGTCCTGGACCTTCGAGGAGGTCGACGGCAAGCTCGAGCAGCTCATGCGCGGCATGTTCCACAACGTAGACGACACCGCCAAGGAGTATGGCCAGGAGGGCAACTTCGTCATGGGCGCCAACATCGCCGGCTTCCTGAAGGTCGCCGACGCCATGCTCGCCCAGGGTGTCTGCTAAACCCTGTCTGACATAGCATGTAATGAGGCTCTCGGCTATCCGGCTGGGAGCCTTTTTCTATGGTGACGAGGGCTGTGCGCCCTCCTTTGGTACACTTAGAGGTACTGGACAAGTGGAGAGATGGGGGAGAACGTGCTCAAGTTCGGTACCTACGTCCGTGTTGGAAACGCGGCCGAAGCCTATGAGCTCTTGCAGAAGAACCGCAACAACAAGATTGTGGGCGGCGGCATCTGGATGCGCCTGGGTTCGCGTCGTGTGGCGACGGCGATTGACCTTTCGGCCTGCGGACTCGATCAGATCGAGGAGACCGAGACCGAGTTTCGCATCGGTGCCATGTGCACCCTGCGCCAGCTCGAGCGTCATGCCGGGCTCAACGCGCTTGTCAACAATGTCTTTGAGTTCGCCGTCCACGACATCGTGGGCGTGCAGCTGCGCAATACCGCCACGGTGGGCGGCAGCATCTACGGTCGCTTTGGCTTCTCGGACGTGCTCTCGGCCTTTTTGGCGCTCGACTCCTATGTTGAGCTGACGGGTGCCGGCCGCGTGCCGCTCGCCGAGTTCGTGGACATGGGCTACGTGCGCGACGTGATCGAGCACGTCGTGGTCGTTAAGCACGACTATCGCGCAAGCTATGAGGCCGTGCGCAAGGCCGCGACCGACTTCCCCTCGCTGAACGTCACCGCCGCCTGGTGGGACGGCTCCTGGCACGTCACCGTGGGCGCCCGCCCGCTGCGCGCGACCTTGCTGCAGGGCGAGGCGTGCGGCCTGGTGAACGAGCATCCTTCCGAGGACGAGCTGCGTGCCCTAGCAGCGTCCGTACGCGCGCTGAGCTATGGCACCAACCTGTGGGGCTCGGCCGACTACCGCCGTCGCATCTCGGCACCGCTTGCCGTGCAGGCTGTGCGCCGCGCCGCCGGCATCGAGCTTTCGGCCGCGCTTGCCCGCGAGCTCGAGACCGTACAGACACCTAAGTTTGCCACGGACGAGTATTCCTGCCGCCGCGTGCCCGGCGTCGATTCTAGCGAGGTGCGCTAATGGCTGCCAAACTCATCGATCTTTCCTTTACGCTCAACGGCCGCAAGGTCAAGGTTCAGATTGCCCCCGACACCATGCTCTTTGCGCTGCTGCGCGAGCAGGGTTGCGCGTCGGTGCGCTGCGCCTGTGAGACCACCAACTGCGGCCTGTGCACGGTGTGGCTCGACGGCGACCCGGTGCTGAGCTGCTCGGTTCCCGCCGCGCGCGTCGAGGGCCGCTCCATCACCACGCTCGAGGGCCTCAAGGCCGAGTCCGAGGCGCTTGCCCGCGCTATGGCCGCCGAAGGCGCCGAGCAGTGCGGTTTTTGCGCCCCCGGCCTCATCATGAACGTTCTGGCGCTCGCCCGCGCCGCCAAGGAGGACCCGAGCCTCGTCGCCACGCGCGAGGAGCTCTCGCGCCAGCTCGCCGGCAACCTGTGCCGTTGCAGCGGCTACGAGAGCCAGCTGCGTGCCATCGTCCGCTTCCTCAACGAATCTGGCGTGCAGGTTGGCTTTGAGATGCCCGAGCTGCCGGTCAACGACACCAGCTGCGACGGCGTCTCCTACAAGCAGATCACCCATAAGCAGCCCAAGAAGGATTCGAAGGCCCTGCTCGAGGGCCGTCCCGTCTACACGGGCGATATGGTGCCCGCCGGCGCGCTCATCGTCAAACTCAAGCGCAGCCCGTATGCTCGCGCCAAGATCCGCTCCATCGATACGTCGCGCGCCCTGAAGGTTCCGGGCGTCGTGGGCGTCTACACCTACGAGGACGTGCCCAAGCGCCGCTTTACCATCGCCGGCCAGAGCTATCCGCAGCCGAGTCCCTACGACCGCCTGATCCTCGAAAACCTCGTGCGCTACCAAAACGAGGAGGTGGCGATTGTCGCTGCCGAGACCGAGGAGGCCGCCGACAAGGCGCTCAAGCTCATCAAGGTCGACTATGAGGTGCTCGAGCCGCTGCTCGACTTTACCCAGGCACTCGATAACGACATCGTAGTCCACCCCGAGGGAGACGTGACCTTTATGTTCCCGCAGGGCGGCGACGTTGCTCGCAACCTGGTGTGCAGCGGTACCAGCGATTATGGCGATCTGGACGAGGCGTTCGCCCAGAGCGACATCGTCTTTGAGCGCACTTACACCAGCCAGGCCACGCAGACCGCGCCCATGGAAACCTTCCGTGCCTTCGCGACGACCGACGCGTTCGGCCGCATCTCGGTGACCACCTCCACGCAGGTGCCCTTCCACGTGCGCCGCATGGTCGCGCAGTCGCTCGACATTCCGCAGTCGCAGGTGCAGGTCATCAAGCCGCGCATCGGTGGCGGCTTTGGCTCCAAGCAGACGGGGTGCTGCGAGATCTTCGTGGCATTCGTGACCCAGCAGACTGGCCGTCCGAGCTATTGCTGCTACACCCGCGAGGAGACCATCACCGCGGGCAACTCGCGCCACCAGATGCAGATGACCGTTAAGCTGGGCGCCATGAACGACGGCACCATCACGGCCATCGACCTGCACACGCTGTCCAACGCCGGCGCGTACGGCGAGCACGCCACCACGACGATTGGCCTGTCGGGTCACAAGAGCCTGCCCATCTACAACCACGTGAAGGCGAGCCGCTTTAGCTGGGACGCCGTCTACACCAATACCAATCGCGGCGGCGCGTATCGCGGCTACGGTGCCACCCAGGGCCAGTTTGCCGTGGAGAGCGCCGTCAACGAGCTCGCCGACATGCTGCACATGGACCCCGCCGACCTGCGCCTTAAGAACATCGTGCGCGAGGGCGAGGTCATGCCGCAGTATTACAACGAGAAGCTCAACGCCTGCGCGCTCGATCGCTGCCTGCTGCGCGCGATGGACATGATCGGCTGGCGCGACAAACCGCTGGCCGTGGACCTGGGCGACCGTGTGCGCGCCCTGGGTTGTGCGCTCACCATGCAGGGCTCGGGCATCTCCAACGTGGATATCGGCGGCATCGACATGCGCCTGGAAGAGGACGGCTTCATTATCATCGGCACCGGCGCCACCGATAACGGCATGGGTGTCGACACGATCCTGGCGCAGATTGCCGCCGAGGAGCTGGGCGTGGAGAGCTCGCTGATCGTGGTGCGCGGCGTGGACACCGACGTGTCGCCGTTCGACGCCGGCTCGTACGCGAGCTCGGGCACGTACGTGACGGGCCTTGCCGCCAAGAACGCCGCGACCGAGCTGCGTGAGAAGATTTGCGCCAAGGCCGCCCAGATGTGGGACGTTGACGCCGCCGACGTGGTATTCGACGGCCAGTACGTGCGCCTGTCCGACGAGCGCGCCGCTCGTGAGCAGAACCGCTACCTCACACTGCGCGACTTTGCCAACCTGTGCGTCAAGAACATCGCTGGCGGCGACGCACTGACCTCGCATGCTTCTGCCTGCCTGCCCGTTTCTCCTCCGCCGTTTATGGCCGGCATTGCCGAGGTCGAGGTCGACAAGGCCACCGGTAAGGTGACTGTTGTGGACTATGCGGCGGCTGTGGACTGCGGTACCGTGATCAACGAGGCCCTCGCGCGCGTCCAGGCCGAGGGCGGCATTGCCCAGGGTATCGGTCACGCGCTCTACGAGATTGTCGAGCATGACGATCGCGGCCGCCTGCGCACCGGTAACTTTATGAGCTACAAGCTGCCCACGCGCCTGGATATCGGCAACATTCGCGTGGCCTTTGAGCCGAGCTACGAGCCGACGGGCCCGTTTGGCGCCAAGTCGATTGGCGAGGTCGTCATCAATACGCCGCTCGCCGCCGTGGCCTCGGCCGTCGCACACGCCACGGGCCACCAGGTCCGCTCGCTGCCGATCACGCCCGAGAAGGCCCTGCTGGGGGAGTAGCGGGTCAGCGAACAAGTCGTAATGGGCGGGGCAGGGCAACTCGCTCCGCCTTTTGCACTCGTGGTGAGGTCGTGAGCCTGTAAAAGGTGTGCGTGCGCTTGCCGTTCGTATCTGCTATCATTCCTAGTCTGTGCGCTCATGCGGGCGTGGCGGAATTGGTAGACGCGCCAGATTTAGGTTCTGGTGGGATTCCCGTGAAGGTTCGAGTCCTTTCGCCCGCACCAACGCATCTGCGTCGGCTTCGGCCGTCGCGACACTTTGTTGCATAAAGGTACCAGCACCTCAGATAAGCTGGGCAGTATGAGGAGGAACGTGTTGAACATCACCGCTTCTGACGTCAAGGACGCCAAGCTCACCGCTACGGTCACCATCCCGGCCGCCGACGTCGACGCCGCGATCAAGAAGGCCTATAAGGACACCGCCAAGAAGTACCGCTTCCCGGGCTTCCGTGCCGGTAAGGCTCCCCGTCCGGTCATCGACTCTGCTCTTGGCGCCGAGGCTACCCTCGCTCAGGCCACCAACGACCTGATCGCCGCCAACGAGCCCGCCGTCCTCAACGAGCTGGACATCGTCCCCACCAAGAGCGGTGACTACAAGGAGCTCGACCTCGCCAAGGATCACGAGGACTACACCTACACCGTCGAGTTCTCCCTGCGTCCCGCCGCTGAGCTCTCCTCCTTCGACGCTGTCGAGATCGAGATGCCCCCTGCGGAGGTCACCGAGTCCGAGATCAACAACCAGGTCGAGATGCTCCTCAACTACCGTGCCACCTTCGAGGACGTCGTGGGTCGCGCCGTCGAGGCCGAGGACTATGTCACCGTCGACCTCAAGGCCGTCGAGAACGCCGACAACTTCGCCGCCGAGGGCCGTATGCTCATCGCCGGTAGCGACAGCAACCCCGCCGAGTTCAACGAGGCTCTGATCGGCGCCAACGTTGACGACGTCAAGTCCGTCACCTGGACCGACGAAGCCGAGGAGGGCGAGGAGGCCGAGACCCACACCGTCGAGGTCACCGTCAAGGGCATCAAGGTCCGCAACACCCCCGAGCTCACCGACGAGCTCGTCAAGTCCGACTTTGGCTTCGACAGCATCGACGCTATGCGCGACGCCATCAAGATCGAGATCGAGCAGGACAAGGCTTCCCGCCTCCCGGCCGAGAAGGAGAACCGTTGCGTCTCCGCTCTCGCCGAGCGCCTGCAGCTCGACGAGATGGATGCCGACTACGAGCAGTCCGTCTTTGAGGAGCTTGGCCAGAACTTCCTGTCCAACCTCGCTGCCCGCGGCATGACCCTGGACACCTGGCTGCCCGCTTCCGGCCTGACCATGGAGCAGTTCATCGGCGACCTGCACAAGCAGGCCAACGACGTTGCCCGTGAGTCCCTGGCCCTCGACGCCCTCGCCCGCGAGCTCAAGATTGAGGTCACCGAGGACGACATCAACGCCGAGTTCGAGAAGGCCGGCGTCAAGGACGTCGAGGCTTCCAAGGCTGAGTTCATCGCCGATGGCCGCATGCCTGCCGTCCGCGAGTCCATCCGTCGCTCCAAGGCCGTCGACCACCTGGTCGAGAACGCCAAGGTGACCGAGGTCGACGAGACCGCCAAGGACGCCGAGTAATTCTCGCCACCTTGCCCACGAGCGCATGCATGCGCCCGTGATGGGGTAAAGTTATAAGCCGATTATCCGGTTGCTTCGTACGGTGCCAGCCAATGCATAGCATGCGGGCACCGTACGTTTATCTAGAACCAATTTGGTCCGCAAGAGAGAAATGGAGATGCGTATGATCGCTAAGTTCGATTCCGCACTCGTGCCATACGTTATCGAGCAGACGCCGCGCGGCGAGCGCAGCTACGATATCTATTCGCGCCTGCTCAACGATCGCATCATCTTCTTGGGCGAGGAGATCAACTCCGTCAGCGCCAACCTGGTCGTTGCCCAGCTACTGCATCTTGAGAGCCAGGATGCCGAGAAGGATATCTCGCTCTACATCAATTCGCCCGGTGGCGAGGTTTACTCCGGCCTGGCGATTCTTGACACCATGAACTTCATCAAGCCGCAGGTCTCCACCATCTGCGTCGGTATGGCCGCGTCCATGGCCGCCGTGCTGCTTTCGGCCGGTGCTAAGGGCAAGCGCTTCTGCCTGCCGCACTCCAAAGTCATGATTCACCAGCCCAGCGGCGGTGCCCAGGGTCAGCAGACCGAGATTGAGATTGTGGCCGAGGAGATCAAGAAGACCCGCCGCGAGCTCAACCAGATCCTGTCCGATGCCTCGGGCCAGCCGATCGAGAAGGTCCAGGCCGACACCGAGCGCGACAACTACCTGACCGCTGCCGAGGCCCTCGACTACGGCCTGATCGACCGTATCGTGACCTCGCGCGATCTCGCCGCGAAGGACGCCTAGGATGGCAGGAAACATGCAGGACAACTTTGACGAGAATGGCAACCCCATCCGCTGCTCCTTCTGCGGAAAAGAGCAGGGGCAGGTTCGCCGCCTTGTAAAGGGTCCGACCAACATCTTTATCTGCGACGAGTGCGTTGCCGCCTGCTCCGAGATCCTTGAGGAGTCGCTGGCTTCGGACTTTATGGACGCTGCCCGAAACGGCAAGCTGCCGGGCTTCCTCAACGACCACGGCCAGGCTGCATCCCAGCCCGCCGCGGACCCCGAGACCGAGGGTTTTGAGCTCGAGGACGATCGCCAGGTCATCACGCACGTGCCGACGCCGCACGAGATCTATGACGAGCTTTCGGCCTATGTTATGGGTCAGGAGGACGCCAAGCGCGCCATGTCGGTGGCCGTGTACAACCACTATCGCCGCGTGATCGAGGGTGGCGCCGCGGTGTCTGCCTTTGACGGCGGCATGGGCTCGCAGTTCGACGACGATATGGACGAGGTAGAGCTTGCCAAGTCCAACATCCTGCTGCTCGGTCCCACCGGTACCGGCAAGACCTTGTTGGCCCAGACGCTCGCGCGCATCCTCGAGGTGCCGTTTGCCATCGCCGATGCCACCGCGCTCACCGAGGCCGGCTATGTGGGCGAGGACGTGGAGAACATCCTTCTCAAGCTCATCAATGCTGCCGATGGCGACATTGAGCGCGCTCAGGTGGGCATTATCTACGTGGATGAGATTGACAAGATCGCCCGCAAGGCCGAGAACCTCTCCATTACCCGCGATGTCTCGGGCGAGGGCGTTCAGCAGGCGCTGCTTAAGATTCTTGAGGGCACGGTGGCAAGCGTTCCGCCCACCGGCGGCCGCAAGCATCCCCAGCAGGAACTGTTGCAGATCGACACGACCAACATCCTGTTTATCTGCGGCGGTGCCTTTGTGGGTCTGGATAAGATCATCGCCGATCGCGTTGGCAACAAGGGCGTGGGCTTTAACTCCGAGATCGCCGGCCCCACCTCGGTCGACGAGAACGACCTGCTGCGCCAGGTACTCCCGCAGGACCTCAATGCATTCGGCATGATCCCCGAGTTCGTGGGACGTACGCCCGTCGTTACCCAGACGCAGGCGCTCGACGAGGACGACCTGGTGTCGATCCTGACCGAGCCAAAGAATGCCGTGGTGCGCCAGTACCGTAAGATGTTCCAGCTCGAGGACGTCGATCTTGAGTTTGAGGACGCGGCCCTGCACGAGATCGCCCGCATGGCGCTTGCCCGCAAGACCGGCGCCCGCGGCCTGCGCGCCATCTGCGAAGACGTGCTGCAGCAGACGATGTTCGACCTCCCCAGCGAGGAGGGCGTCGCCAAGGTCATCGTAACCGAAGCTGCCGTAAAGGGCGAAGAACAGCCCCGACGCATCTACGGGTAAACCTGACAAAAACGTGCTTGCAAATAGCCTCCGACCATCCGCGGTCGGAGGCTATTTTATATATACGCAAAACACCCAACTACCTGTGTTATTCTGTGTGTTTGTTTAAGCCTCAGCGAAGTCATATCAGACTGAAGTAATCGATACCTAAGGGGAGGAATGTAGACCCTGGCGGTCCTACATTCCTCTCCGGCGGGACAGGGAGAGATATATGGAAGAAATGCCCAAGAACTACGATCCGTCGACCAACGAGCCGGCGATCCTGCAGAAGTGGCTCGACGGCGGCTACTACAAGCGCCGTGAGGGCGTGGGCGACTGCACCGTCACCATTCCGCCTCCCAACGTGACTGGCAAGCTCCACATGGGCCATGCCACCGATGACTCCATCCAGGACGCCATCGTCCGTATGGCCCGCATGCGCGGCAAGTCCACGCGCTGGGTGCTGGGCACCGATCACGCCGGTATCGCCACGCAGACCAAGGTCGACAAGAAGCTCAAGAGCGAGGGTATCAGCCGCCTGGAGATCGGTCGCGACAAGTTTGTTGACGCCTGCTGGGACTGGACCCACGAGTACGGCGGCATCATCGTCGAGCAGATCAAGCGCATGGGCTGCTCCGTCGACTTCGACAACGAGCGCTTCACCATGGACGAGGATTACGTCCAGGCCGTGCGCAAGGTCTTCTGCGACTGGTACCACGACGGCCTGATCTACCGTGGCAAGCGCATCGTCAACTGGTGCCCCAACTGCACCACCGCCATCTCGGACGACGAGGCCGAGTACAAGGACGAGAAGGGCCACCTGTGGCACCTGCGCTACCCGCTGACCGAGCCGGTCAACGGCCAGGACTACATCGTCGTCGCCACCACGCGCCCCGAGACCATGCTCGGCGACACGGGCGTCGCCGTCTCCCCGAAGGACCCCGAGAAGGCCGCCTTTGTGGGTAAGACCGTCAAGCTCCCCATCGTCGACCGCGAGATCCCCATCTTTGAGGATTGGCATGTCGACGCCAACTTTGGCTCCGGCTTTGTTAAGGTCACCCCGGCCCACGACCCCAACGACTATGCCATGGGTCAGGCTCACGACCTGCCGCAGATCAACATCTTCGACGAGCACGCGGTGGTCGTCGAGGGTTACGGCGAGTTCACCGGCATGAACCGCGACGAGTGCCGCGAGGCCGTCATCAAGTGGTTCGAGGAGCACGACCTGCTCGATCACGTCGAAGAGCTCGACCACTCCGTCATGCACTGCTACCGTTGCGACTCCGCGCTGGAGCCGTGGCTGTCCGAGCAGTGGTTTGTGGCCGTCGACAAGCTCAAGGGGCCGGCACTCGACGCCGTTAACTCCGGCAAGGTCACCTTCCACCCCGCGCGCTGGACGCAGACCTACACCACCTGGATGGAGAACCTTAAGGACTGGTGCATTAGCCGTCAGCTGTGGTGGGGCCATCGCATCCCCGTGTTCTACTGCGAGGACTGCGGCTGGGAGGACGCCCTGACCGAGGACACCGACGTGTGTCCCAAGTGCGGCGGCCATCACGTGCATCAGGACGAGAACGTGCTGGACACCTGGTTCAGCTCGCAGCTGTGGACTTTCGCTACGCAGGGCTGGCCGCAAAAGCCGGAGCTGCTCGAGGGACATCACCCCACGACGGCGCTGGTCACCGCGCGCGACATCATCGCGCTGTGGGTCGCCCGCATGGTCATGAGCTCGCTGTACTTCCTGGACGAGGTGCCGTTTAAGGACGTCGTCATCTACCCGACGATCCTGGCCAAGGACGGCAGCCGCATGTCCAAGTCCAAGGGCAACGGCGTTGACCCCATGGACCTCATCGGTATGTACGGCGCCGACGCCATGCGCTACAACTTGCTCACGCTGTGCACCAACAACCAGGACGTCAAGTTCGACGCGAACATCGACAAGAAGACCAAGAAGCTCATCGACAGCCCGCGCACCGAGCAGGCCAAGTCGTTTGTGACCAAGATCTGGAACGCCAGCCGCTTCCTGCTTATGAACATGGAGGGCTACACGCCCGGCGAGCCCGTCGTGGAGACGCCGGCTGACGCCTGGATGTTCAGCCGCCTGGCCAAGGCCGTGAAGATGGTCACCGAGGGTATTGAGAACTACACCTTTGGTGACATGGCCCGTGGCGTGCAGCAGTTCTTCTGGAACGAGGTCTGCGACTGGTACGTCGAGGTCACCAAGGCCCGCCTGAAGGGCGAGGGCCGTCTGCAGGCTCAGCGCAACCTGATCTTTGTGCTCGACACCTCCATTCGCCTGATGCATCCGCTCATGCCGTTTGTCACCGAGGAGATCTGGGACAACATGCCGGCGAGCGTGCTCGACCTGGACGCCGAGCGCAACGTGAACCGCGCCGAGGCGCTCATGATCGCCAAGTGGCCCGAGCCCGCCGACTACGACAAGTATGTTGACGAGGACGCCGAGCGCGCGTTTGAGCTGTGCCGTACCGTCGTGTCTGCCGCTCGCGCCACGCGTTCGCGTTATCGCTTGAGCCCCAAGGCCGAGCTCGACGTGGTCGTGCGCGCCGGCGCCGAGGACATCGAGAAGCTCGAGAGCCTGCGTTCGACCATCGAGCCGCTGGCGAACACCGCTTCGCTGGTCATGGGTACCGACGTCGAGAAGCCGGCTGCGAGCATCGCCGTGGTCGATAGCGGTGTCGAGGTCTTTGTGGTGCTCGAGGGCAAGGTTGATCTTTCGGCCGAGAAGGCACGCCTTGAGAAGGAGATTGCCGCGGCCCAGAAGGAGCTCGCTGGCTGCGAGAAGACGCTCGCCAACGAGGGCTTTGTGGCCAAGGCCGCGCCCGCGGTGGTCCAGAAGAAGAGGGACCGTGCAGCTGAGCTCAAGGAGATCCTGGCGGCGCTGACTGCTCAGGTTGCTGACTTCTCGTAGATCTTACTGAGGGGCGCGTCCCGACGCTTTGCTCTCCGCTGCGGACACCTATTCCGCCGTTCTAACGAACGGCGGCTGACTCGACGCTGCAAACGCCTCTGATGGCCAATCTGCCGTTCAACTTCGGGCGCATGGGCATAAGCCCTATGCGCCCTTGTTTCACGGCACCTTGGCTCATCAGGGGCGTTTTCGCTGACTATCCTCAACCTATACTGTTTTATTTTTCTATGAATGGCGGTCCTAAAAATGCCTAAGCGTTCCGGCTTGTATACCGTTCCTTTTGAGTTTGATTTGCTTTCGTTTGGTGAGGCTGTGGGGCTTGCTGCTGATACGGGGCGGATTTCTGGGGATGCTGGTCCGTTGTTGGAGACTGTCATCGATATGCTCGATGAGCTGGGACGTCCGGACGAGTATTTCGATTGCATTCAGGTTGCCGGAACCAACGGCAAGACTTCGACCACGCGTTTTTCGGCTGCCATCCTTCGTGGCGAGGGGCTAAAGACCGCGCTGTATACGTCGCCGCAGCTGGTGCGCTATCCCGAGCGCATGGAGGTCGATGGGCGCGTCGTGAGTGATGAGGCCTTTGCCCGTGGCGTTTCTGCCGCTGTTGAGGCGGGGCATCGCGTGAACGCTCGTCGTGTGGCGGTGGGGAAGCGCGCCTATACCATCACGCCGTTTGACCTGCTGACGGCTGCCGCGCTTGTCGTGTTTGCCGAGGCTGCGGTGGATGTTTCCGTGCTCGAGGTTGGCATGGGCGGCCGTTGGGACGCCACGAGTGCGACCGATCCCGTCGCCGTTGCCATTACGGGCATTGGGCTCGATCACACACGCATTTTGGGCGATACGCTCGAGGCCATTGCGGGGGAGAAGGCTGCGGTTATTAAGCCTGGACGCCTGGTTGTTTTGGGCGAGGGTACGCACGAGGCGAGCGTTCAGCGCGTGATGGATGCACGTTGTCGCGAGTGCGGCATAGTGCCGCTGGTGGTGAACCATGCCACGACCAAGGTGCCGGCACATGTGGGCGACACGGTTGAGTTTAGCTGCACCACGCCGCGTGCGATCTATACGTCTAGCATGGTCAAGCCGGCGTATCAGCCGCAGAATGCCGCGTGCGCGATTATGCTGTGCGAGGGGTATCTGGGTCGCGAGCTCGATCATGACAAGCTCGATGCGTCGCTTATGGGCTGCCCCACGCCGGGTCGCTTTGATGTGCTGGGAACCAATCCGCTCAAGCTGATCGACGCCTGTCATAACCCTCAGAGCTGCGAGAACTTTGTGAGCGCACTGGACGAGATCGATTCGTGCGTAGAGAATCGCCCCACGCTGCTGTGCGCCGCGCTGGCCGATAAGGACGTGGCGGGTATCGTTGACGTTCTGGTTCCGGCGTTCCCCCGCGTGGTCGTAACCCAGACCGATTCCGATCGCGCCTTGCCCGCACAGGAGCTTGCCTCCCTGGTGGACGCCGACAAGCTCGCGGGCGTGTACCCCAGCGTATCCGAGGCCCTCGCGGCTTTCGATGCCGCGGGCGAGCCTTTCGTAGCAGCCGGTACCATCACCCTAGCCGGCGAAGTAGCGGGGCTGCTCCGTTAACCCATCCCCTCATCAGTTGCGGTGAAATACGGACTGTTTTACAAGCCAGAAGCCTCAAACGGTCCGTATATCACCGCAACTCAAAAGCAGTCAATTTGGGACGGGGCTTTTTTGGCTGCCCTGCGCCTCGAGTTGACTTGCTCGCCACGAAATGGGCCTATTTACTACGTTTGACCGGTAACCCTCGACCATACCGAGAATTGCGAAATCAAAACCGCAGGTAAAGGGCTTGCCAGTTTTGCGAAAACACGGGTATGGTCGACCCACGCGGGCTAAACGTAGTAGATAGGCCGTTTTTGTGGCGGCATTCATGTGATGCGGCAAAGGGACAGCCCCTTTGCCGCATTGCCTAGTCTAAGCGGACCGGATCGTGGGGGTAGGCGTTGAGAATCTCGACGCCGTTCTCGGTCACCAGGGCTAGGTCCTCGATGCGGACGCCGGTGTGACCGGGGAGGTATATACCCGGTTCGATAGAGAACGTCATGCCCGGCTCTACGACCTGCTCGTTGGCGAGCGAGACATCGCCCGGCTCGTGGTCTTGCAGACCGATTGAGTGACCCAGGCGGTGCGTAAAGTACTGCCCATAGCCCGCATCCTCAATCACGTCGCGTGCGGCGCGGTCCAAGTCGCACATACGAACGCCCGGCGTGATGAGCGCCTCGGCGGCCTCGTTGGCGCGGCGCACGATGTCGTAGACGTGCGCGGTCTCCTCGTCCGGCTGGCCCCAAAAGAACGTGCGTGTCATGTCCGAGCAGTAGTTGCGACGGCGTCCGCCAATGTCGAACAGCACCACGTCGCCATGCTTGAGCACGGTATCGTCGGGTTCGTGATGCGGGTCGCCGGCGTTGGCGCCAAAGCTCACGATGGGCGGAAAGCTAAAGCCCTCGCAGCCGTGCTTGCGGTACAGGCCGAGCATCTGGTCGGCGATTTCGCGCTCCGTCACGCCCTCGTGGACGAGTTTGATGGCATCGGCCATCACGGCGTCGTTGGCGGCCGAGGACACGCGCATAAGCTCCTGCTCGGCGGCATCCTTGTAGGTGCGCGCGGCGGTGACGGCAAAGTCACCCAGGAAAAACTCGCTTGCGGCGTGGTGCTCTATGAGCGGCATCAAAAAGCCGGAACGCATGACAGTGTCGACGCCAAGCGGCTTGGCTGGGTCGATCTCACTCGCGATGGCGTCGGTCACGACGTCGGTGTCGGTGTGGTAGGCCACGCGGGCATTGTCGTACTCGGGCAGCTGATGCAGGGCGTTGACTAAGATCACGGGCTCGTCATCGCGCGCGAGCAGCACGCCGCAAAAACGCTCGAACATATCGGCATAAAAGCCGGTCAGATAGTAGATCGACCACGGGTCATTCACAAGCAGCTGCGCGCCGGGGTGCTGAGCCTCGAGCGCATCGAGCACGCGCGCCACACGCTGGTCATCGACATGTGCCATACATCGTCCTTTCGCTAGGTTGCCACCATGGTATCCCCAATGCCAGGGTAGTCAATTTGGGACGGGGCTATTTTAGCTGCGTCAAACATGCGGAATGATTTTTCTGGGACGGGGATTAAATAATCATTGGGTTCCGAATGATTATTTAATCCCCGTCCCAGAAAAATCATTTGAACGAGAGTTCGGGCAAAGGTAGTCATAAGAGGCCCGTCCCAAATGGGCTGCTTTCAAAACTATGGCGGATTACGGGGCTGGACCTGTATTACTTGACCATGGGAAAAATCGCGAAATTAAAACCGCAGGTAGACGGCTTGTCAAAAATAAAAAAACGCCGGTATGGATGGGGGTCTCCGAATCAGCCCCGTAATCCGGCATAGTTTTGAAATGGCACTAAAGTAGGCACAGGCTAAATACCGATTCCAATGATAGTTGCGGTGGAATAGTTCCTGGATATCGGGGTTTTGGCGGAAATCAGGAACTATTTCACCGCAATTGAGGAGGGGCGGGGTGGATGGCGGGGTAGCTAAAAGAGCCCCGTCCCAAATTAACTGCTTAGGCAGGGTCGATGTCCATGCTGCCGATGAGGTCGGTACCGGTGTATAGGAGGTTGGGGAGGACTACATCGCTCATGCGGATGGGGGCTTTGACCTCTAGGCCGCGGATGAGGTCCATCGCCTGGGCGTGGAGTTCGAGCGGGATGGCTTCGGCCGTGCGCACGGGCAGCAGCGCCTCGTCGCCGCCGGATACGGCAACGGTGGTGGTGAGCACGCGCATGGGACAGGTGAGCTCCTGATGTGCAAACTTATCACCGCGCGGGCAGCTGTTGCCGGTTACGGAGCGTACCTCTACCACGGCGCCGTCTGCGCTGCGCTCGACCTCCACGGTCAGGAGGCACTCGGATGGGCAGGTGGTGCAGTTGAACTGCAGCGTTTCAATCGCGTTTGTGCTCATGACTCTACGCCTCCTCAGCGGGGTCGACGGACAGGACAATTTCGCTAACGCCCATATCGAGTGCGCGCTGAATCACCTTTGCCGGTAGCGGGAAGCTTTCCATGACGCTCGGTTTAAACGGGCGAACCTTGCCTGCAAACAGCTCCTCGTTGCCTGCCAGAATGCGCACGCGGGCAGCATCGACCGGCCGACGTACGCGGAAGTTGAGCTTAGTGAGTGACACGGCCGTGATGCGTCCCGGCAGTGCGTAGCCTGCGATGCCAGCGGGGGAGACCGTGAGCTGGCAGCCCGCGCCCGCCACTCCCGCCGCGGTGCCGACAGCCCCCAACGCCCACGCCGCCGCAGCCGCACCGGCACGTTCGGACTCGGTCGTTACGTTGTCGGCCAGGTCGTGCACGTGCAGCACGTTGCCGCAGGCAAAGATGCCCGGCACGCCCGTCTGCAGGCTCTGGTCCACCACGGCGCCGCGCGTGCGCGGGTCAAGCTCCACGCCTGCGGCAACCGAAAGCTCGTTCTCGGGAATCAGGCCCACCGAAAGCAGCAGCGTGTCGCACGGAACAATGCGCTCGGTACCCGGAATGGGCGCCAGGTGCTCGTCGACCTGGCTTACCTCGACGGCCTCCACGCGGTCGTGCCCGATCACGTTCGTCACCGTGGTGGACAGGTGCAGCGGAATGCCAAAATCGTCCAGGCAGTTCTTGACATTGCGGCGCAGGCCGTTGGCGTACGGCATGAGCTCGTACACGCCCTCGACCGAAATCCCCTCGAGCGTGCAGCGGCGCGCCATGATCAGCCCGATGTCACCCGAGCCCAAAATGACGGCACGCGAGCCGGGCTTGAGATTTTCGATATTGATGTATCGCTGCGCCAGGCCCGCCGTAAACACGCCGGCGGGACGGCTACCTGGAATCTTGATCTCGCTGCGGGTGCGCTCGCGGCAGCCCATAGCAAGGACGACCGCTCGCCCGGTGAGCTGTAGCATACCGGCGGGGCTCATGAGCGTGACGGTATGGACCGCGGCGGCTCCCGCACCCTCGTCCACGCTCGACGCGCCCGCGCCCTCGCTCGAATCGATCCCAAGTACCATGCTGTCCAAGAACAGCGTGATTTCGGTCTCGCGCACCTGGTTGATAAAGCGCTGCGCGTACTCGGGACCGGTGAGCTCCTGCTTAAAGTGTGAAAGGCCAAATCCGGGGTGGATGCACTGGCGCAGGATGCCACCCAGATGCTGCTCGCGCTCCACGATGGCCACGCGTGTGCCGGCCTTGTGCGCGGCAAGCGCGGCCGCCATGCCGGCGGGGCCGCCTCCGATAACGACCACGTCGAACGCCCGCGTTTGCACGGTCTCAACGGCGTCGGTATTAATCGCGCTCGATCCGAATTCCGCCATCCTAGCGCACCCCCTTCAGCAGTCCCTCAACCAACCAAGATCCGGTATCCTCCAACAGCACCTCGCTGGGGTCACACCCCAGCTCGCGGGCCAGAATCGCCACCACGCGGCTTTGACAGAAACCACTCTGGCACCGACCCATGCCGGCGCGGCAGCGGCGTTTGACACCCTCGACCGAAACCGCGCCCGGACGGCGTCGAATCGCGGCCACAATCTCGGCCTCGGGCACCGTCTCGCAGCGGCAGACGATCTGCCCCCACGCGGGGTCGGACTCAATGAGCTTTTCCTTGCGCGCAAGCGGCGCGCGGTCAAAGTCGTCCGGCGCGCGGCGAATCGGGTCCCAATCGGCACGTTCGCGCAGGGCTACGCCGGCATCGTGCATCACCTGCTCCATGCGCTCGGCAATGGCCGGCGCGCTCGCCACGCCCGGCGACTGAATGCCCGACGCCTGGAACAGCCCCGGCACCACGGCCGACTGCCCAATAAAGAAGTCGTTCGCACCCTGAATGACCGGACGCCCACCGGCAAACGCGCGCACCACGCGGCGCGTGTCCAGATCGGGCACCAGCTTGCGCGCGCCGGTCAGGAGCGCGTTGACGTCGTCCGCATAGGTCTGCGTGTCGCCTGGCTCGCGCACAGCGGCGGTCGCGGTAATCACGGTGTTGCCGTGCACGGTACCCGTGACGATAACGCCCTTGGACACCGGCGTGGGAACGGGGTAGAGCGGCATGAGCGCACACGGTTCCTTGTCCAGCACCACGATATTGCCCTGGCGCCAGACCATCTGAAACTCCTCGGCACCGGCCATATGCGAGATGTTCGCGGCTCCATTGCCTGCGGCGTTGATCACATAGCGGCAGCGCACGTCTCCGGCGGGCGTTGCCAGCGTAAAGCGCGCAGTCCCGTCGGTAGCCTCGCCGCCAGCAACCTCAATCGCTTCCACCGACGCGGACCGCATAAATGTCACGCCGTTGGCAACCGCGTTTTCCAGAGCAGCGATGGCCACTTCAAATGGGTCAACGTAACCAGTCGAAGGGCACCATAGTGCGTACGTGGCTTGGGCACTCGCGCGCGGCTCAAGCTCATGGATGCGCTCGGGGCCAATGATCGACAACTCGGGCACGCCGTTTGCCAGGCCATTCTGGCGTAGTTTCTCCAGGTGCGCGCGGTCTTCGTCGTTAAACCCCAGCACCATCGAACCGGTGCGGCAAAACAAAAAGCCCAGCTCCTGGGCCCACGTGCCATACAGCTCGCAACCACGGGCGTTGACCTGCGCCTTTACGGTGCCCGGTGCCGGATCGTAACCGGCATGTACCAGACCGCCGTTGGCCTTCGAAGCCCCCAGCGCGATATCGTTTGCCGCCTCGACCACGCAAATGGACAGGTCAAACCGCGCGAGCTGCCGCGCGATGGCGCACCCCGTAATGCCCGCGCCCACAATTGCGATATCAAACGTTTCTGCCACGGTGCCTCCCAGACGAGTTGACAGGCTGTCAATAAGACTATCCTACGGTCTGCACACCCCCAGCGCGGCGGCAATGCGGTGAACAGCCCCGCAACACCCGCCAACGGCAGGCGAGGGGAGACCCGGCACGGATGTTGGCCTCGTCTGCCGACAGCTACGGCAACCGTTCGTCTTGATCTGTAACAGTAAGAGGGGTTTTGGAGCCCAAGATGTTTCAGATCGAGATTGAAGTCGGGGAGGGACCCCTGTGTCTCGTTCTGTAACATCTAGACCCGGATCCCGCTCCCACCTGTTACAGATTGAGATGTTTGTGTCCGCACCAGCCCCGCCCCTAGCCGTGGTCCCATATAAACAAACCCCGTGGTAAACTTGACCGGACTGTTAATATTCCGAAAGGTTCCCGTAATGTCCAAGTACATCTCCGAGCTCATGTCGCCGCAGCTTATGGGCGTCGTCTATGCCTTCGTTGGCTTTATCATCGCCCTGTATGTGCTGTCGGTCGTCTATGTGTTCATCGACGCTCGCCGCCGCGGCGCCAGCGCCTACGTGGCATGGGGCATCATCGCCCTCATCCCGTTTGTAGGCCTCATCGCCTACCTGGTCTTGCGCCCGCACTCCTACGCGTCCGACCGCGAGGAGCAGGAGCTGGACATGGCCCTGCGCGAGCGCCAGCTTGCCCAGTACGGCACCTGCCCGCAGTGCGGCGCGCCCATCGAGAAGGACTTCGTCGTCTGCCCGGTGTGCGATACCCAGGTTCGCAACGTCTGCCCCAGCTGCCATCGCCCGCTCGACGCGCACTGGAAGGTCTGCCCTTACTGCCGAACTCGCATCCAGTAACGCATCCATCGCCGGGCCGGCCGCAAGCCACGCGCGCCCCACAGCCCCGCCCCACACGATGAAGCATGCGTAGAAAATCGCCCGCCGTGCCATTAAGGTGCGGCGGGCGCTTGTATACCAAGGCAACCTGCCTATAATGATGCAAGTTAAAACGCCGAGCGCATCGCACGCACTTGCATCAGGCATCCGAGAGGAGAAAACATACCCATGAAGGCACTCTACAATGACGGTTCGGTGGCCGAGCTCCCGCAGGACGAGGTCACGCACGTCATCCGCCACTCCGCCGCGCACATCATGGCGCAGGCCATCAAGCGCCTGTACCCCGAGGCCGACTTTGCCTACGGCCCCGCGACCGACAACGGTTTTTACTACGACGTCGACCTGCCCGAGGGCGTCAAGATCAGCGAGGACGATTTCCCCGCGATCGAGGCCGAGATGAAGAAGATCGTCAAGGAGAACCTCAAGTTTTCCGTGTACGAGAAGCCCCGCGCCGAGGCCATCGCTCTTATGGAGGAGCGCGGCGAGAAGTACAAGGTCGAGCACATCGGCGACCTGGACGACGACGCCCGCATCACCTTCTACCAGCAGGGCGACTACATCGACATGTGCGTCGGCCCCCACATCTGCTACACCAAGGCCCTCAAGGCCTTTAAGCTCACCGGCGTCTCGGGCGCTTACTGGAAGGGCGATAAGGACAACAAGATGCTCACCCGCATCAACGGCGTCGCCTTTGCCACCAAGGAAGAGCTCGACGAGCACATGCACATGCTGGAGGAAGCTAAGAAGCGCGACCACCGCAAGATCGGCCGCGAGATGGACCTCTTTATGATGCGCGACGAGGCCCCCGGCTTCCCGTTCTTCCTGCCCAACGGCATGATCCTTAAGAACACGCTGCTGGACTACTGGCGCGAGATTCACCACAAGGCCGGCTACGTGGAGATCTCCACGCCGCTCATCATGAACAAGCAGCTGTGGAAGACCTCGGGCCACTGGGACCACTACAAGGACAACATGTACTCCACCGTCATCGACGACGAAGAGTACTGCATTAAGCCCATGAACTGCCCGGGCGGCGTGCTGGTGTACGCCTCCAAGCCGCACTCCTATCGCGAGCTGCCCATCCGCGCCGGCGAGATTGGCCTAGTGCACCGCCACGAGCTGCGCGGCGCCCTGCACGGCCTGTTCCGCGTGCGCTGCTTTAACCAGGACGACGCCCACCTGTTTGTTCGTCCCGACCAGCTGACCGACGAGATCGTGGGCGTGGTCAACCTTATCGACTCCGTGTACCAGAAGTTTGGCTTTAAGTATCACGTTGAGCTTTCCACCCGCCCCGAGGACTCCATGGGCTCGGACGAGGACTGGGCTCGCGCCGAGGAGGGCCTGCGCACCGCTCTGGAGAAGCTGGGCATGGACTACGAGGTCAACGAGGGCGACGGCGCCTTCTACGGCCCCAAGATCGACTTCCACCTGGAGGACTCGCTCGGCCGTACCTGGCAGTGCGGCACCGTCCAGCTCGACTTCCAGATGCCGCTCAACTTTGATCTGGAGTACGTGGACGCCGACGGCACCAAGAAGCGCCCTATCATGCTGCACCGCGTATGCTTTGGCTCCATCGAGCGCTTCATCGGTATTCTGATTGAGCACTTTGCTGGCAAGTTCCCCACCTGGCTGGCTCCCGTGCAGGTCAAGGCACTTCCGGTTTCCGAGAAGAGCCGCGACTACGCCCACGAGGTCTGCGCCAAGCTTGAGGAGGCCGGCATTCGCGTGGTCTGCGACGACCGCGACGAGAAGATCGGCTACAAGATCCGCGAGGCTCGCAGCATCGACCGTGTGCCCTACATGCTCATCCTGGGCGAGAAGGAGGTCGAGGCCGGCAACATCTCCGTCCGCGATCGCTCCAACGAGACCGTTCAGATGAGCGTTGACGAGTTTGTTGCAAAGGTTCTCGAGGAGATCAAGACCCGCGCCTAAGGCAAACTTCACAACAATTAACAAAGGCGACCGTCCGCAAAGGGCGGTCGCCTTTTTCATGCCCAAATAAGAAAAGCCGCTGGTTGAGCGGCTTTTTTTGTTGCAAAAAAAGGTACAGGTTTTTGTATCTTTCGACATTCGACATTATACGAGCAATTAATCAGCGTTTGCGCAGATTACGCAAAATGTACTGCTAGTAGGTACATCTCCATACCCCTCTACAAAAACCTGTACTTTTGCGACTGCGCCTAGCTGCGAGCGAGAAGCCTGTTCTAAACGCCCCTGCATTTGCGTGCATCGCAAAGCCAAAAAGAGGGGGCGAGAACATGGAACAGACGGTACGGCGCCAAGAGCGGCTGCCGGGCGCATTTAATGGCGCCACCACCAACAGCCAGCATGGCCGCGTCCACTGGTATCTGGTCCACACCCCCAATGGAAAAGAGCGCGAGACCTGCGAAAAGGTCCGCCGCATTATCCCGCACAACCTTATGCAGGATGCTTTTGTGATGCAAAAGGAGTTCTGGTTTAAGCGGGACGGTGCCTGGTCGCTCCAAACCAAACCCATGTACAAGGAATATTTCTTCGTCGCCACGCACGATGCCGCCGCGCTCGATAGGGCTTTGGCCCAGTTGAGCTTTGGCTGTCGCATCGCCGGCAGTAGGGAGCGGGCGTACATGCCCATGCCGGACGACGCGCAGGACTGGTACCGCAGCGTGCTGGACGACGACGGCGTGGTGCGCAACAGCGTGGCGCGCATAGAAGACGGCGTGCTGCACATAGAACAGGGCCCTTTGGTGGGGCAAGAGGCCCGCGTAAAGAAGATCGACCGTCATAAACGCTGGTGCCTGGTAGACGTGGGCGAGGGTGACTCCACATTTAGGGAGCTGCTACCGCTCGATGTTCCCAGCAAAACGTAAGGGAGACGTTGCGCCGGCAATTCGTTCGCATTTTGAATTCATAGACGGGGGGGGGTTCCTGGGGACAGGGACGTAAGTTTTATTGTGGCTGCTAAAGAAGTAACAGAGAGCAATGTGCCCGCGGGGGCGGTACTGATTGCTCAGGCCATGGACCGGCGTGAGGGCGCCGGCCACTACAAGGCCATGCAATCCATTATGGACTGGGATCGCTCGCGCCTGGCCTACCGGGCCATAAAGCGCACATTCGACATCGTGTTCAGCGGTGTCGTGCTCGTCGTCATCGCGATTCCTAGCTTAATTCTCGCCGCGGCCATTCGCCTGGAGAGCGAAGGCTGCCCCTTCTACAGCCAGATCCGCGTGGGCCAGACCCGCCCCGACGGCAGCCTGTCCACCTTCCGCATGTGGAAGTTCCGCTCCATGTACAAGGACGCCGACGAGCGCCTCGCCGAGCTCAAGGAGCAGAACGAGATCGCCGGCGCCATGTTCAAGATGAAGGAGGACCCCCGCGTCACCAAGATCGGCAGGTTCATCCGCAAGCACTCCATCGATGAGTTCCCGCAGTTCCTCAACGTGTTCATGGGGCAGATGTCCGTGGTGGGCCCGCGCCCGCCGCTGCCCAACGAGGTTGCAGAGTACACCGAGTACGACCTGCAGCGCCTGGCCGTGAAGCCGGGAATTACCGGCTGGTGGCAGGTTACGGAGCGCAACTCGACCGGATTCGACGGGATGGTTCGTCGCGACCTGGAATACATTGCGCGACGCGGGCTCCTCACCGATTTGAGAATTATCGCCCTCACCATCATCGAAGTGATCACGGGAAAGGGTGCGTGCTAGATGGATCTTTCAAAAGCCAAAGTGTGTATCCCGAGTTCAAGTGGAGGACATCTGACTCATATGTGGCTCTTGAGGCCATTTTGGTCACAAGCTGCCGATAGGTTCTGGGTGACCTTCGACAAGGAGGACGCGAATTCTCTTCTGGAAGGGGAGCGCGTCTACTATTGCCACTATCCGACGAACCGCAATATCCCGAACCTGCTGAAGAACACGGTTCTCGCCTGGAAGGTGCTCCGCAAGGAGCGTCCCGATCTGATCATCAGCTCCGGTGCCGCGGTTGCGGTGCCGTTCTTCCTGATCGGAAAGATGTTCGGGTCCAAATGCGTCTACGTGGAGGTCTTCGACCGCGTGGACAAGCCCACGATGACTGGTCGCATGCTCAACGGCGTGGCCGACCTATTCGTAGTGCAGTGGCCAGAACAGCTCGATGTCTACAAGAACGCCGTTGACCTCGGCTCTATCTTCTAGGGAGGGACGCGCATGATATTCGTGACCGTGGGCACCCACGAGCAGCAGTTCGACCGCCTGGTCAAGGCGGTTGACGATCTCAAGGCGGACGGGACGCTCGTTGAGCCCGTCTATATCCAGACGGGTTACTCGACGTACGAGCCCGTCCACTGCGCCCACTCGCAGTTCGTGCCGTTTCGACAGATGAAGAGCTACATGGAGGGTGCCGATGTGGTGATCACGCACGGCGGCCCCTCAAGCTTCATCGAGGCCATGGCTGCAGGCAAGGTGCCCGTCGTTGTGCCCCGCAGGGGCGACCTTGACGAGCACGTGAACAACCATCAGGCCGACTTCGTGCGCATCGTCGCGGAGCGCCAAGGCGGAATCGTGCCCGTCTACGACGTGATGGACCTTTCCGCCGCCATCGAGCGCGCCCGCGAGCTCTCGCGCGGCGTCACTTTTAAGAGCCACAACGCCGAGTTCTGCCGAGAGCTCGAGAGACTGATAGAAGGAATTTAACCGCATGACTAAACCCCGCGCCGGCATACTCAGTATGCAGAGGATCTACAACTACGGGTCCTTCCTGCAGGCTTTCGGCCTGAAGTCTATCCTGGAGTCCCTTGGCTGCGATGTGCAGTTCGTTGACTATGAGCCTGGCAAGTGCCTGGTCACGTCCCCGTCATCGAAGAAGGGCGTCGCTCGCAAGGCGGAGAAGGCCCTCGAGGTATTCCGCTACGACGCTCCGCTCAGGGACAAGCTCGCCTTCATCCGCTACAAGCGCACCTACGCCCAGCGCTTCTACCCGATGCTCGGCGTCACTGAGGAGCCCAACCTTGACCCCGACATCGACC
The DNA here is from genome assembly GCA_958407445.1 of uncultured Collinsella sp. Lineage (GTDB taxonomy): Bacteria > Actinomycetota > Coriobacteriia > Coriobacteriales > Coriobacteriaceae > Collinsella. The sequence continues at coordinate 11,267 of CATYIU010000005.1, read as the reverse complement.
TCTTGGTAATCGGCAGCGACGAGGTGTTCAACTGCGTGCAGGATAACGCTAATGTCGGCTTCACGCCCGCGCTTTTCGGCACCGGGTCGCGCGCCGGACGCAAGGTGACCTACGCCGCTTCCTTCGGCAACACCACGCTCGATAAGCTTGACCGTTACGGCAAGCGCGAAGAGGTCGCGGGCTACCTCAAGCGTCTCGACGCCGTCTCCGCTCGCGATGCCAACACGGGCGCCATTGTCGAGTCGCTTACGGGGGAAACACCGGCCTTCAACTTGGACCCGGTGCTCGCCTACGACTATTTTGACGAGTGCAGGTTGATTCCCGCCGAGGTCGACGAGGACCGCTATATGATCGCATACGGCTACTCGGGCCGTCTCACGGCCGAGGAGTGCGCCGCCGTGCGCGCCTATGCCGATCAGCGCGGTCTCAAGGTGCTCAATATCGGTGGGGTGCAGGGCGTCTGTGATCGCTTCGTGGATTGCTCGCCCTTTGAGGTGCTCGCCTACTTCAAGCATGCGGATGCCGTGGTAACCGACACGTTCCATGGCACCATTTTCTCGACGATCGCCCATACGCCTTTTGCAACGTTCGTACGTAGCTCGGGCTATGGTAACTCGCAGAAGCTGAATGATTTGCTCGATCGTCTCGGACTGCTGGACCACGTTGCATCGCTTGAACAGCTCCCTCAGAAGTTGAGCGCTCGTGTCGATTGGAGCTCCGTAGATGATCGCATCGAGCAAGAGCGGAAAAAGACTTACAGCTATCTTTGCGAGCAGATCGCGACTGCAGTTGAGGGGCGATAGCGTGAAGTTAAAATCTCTCGCAATCAGGCTGGCTCGAACTGTACAGGGCTGGCATGTAGCGCTCCCGTTTCGTGTCGATATCCTTAGAGCTACCGGTTTAGATATTCATCCTACCGTTTTAATTCGCAGCAATGTTCTATTTCAGGTGAAAGAGCTCGAGGTTGGACCGAACGCCTTTATTGGAAACGGTTGCAGCTTTTATGGAAGCGTTCGGTTTCCGTGCAAAGTGACTATTGGCGAACAGACCAAGGTTGCTCCTGAGGTTATGTTCTGCTGTTCGACTCATAGCTTAGGTCTTGCCGAGCGGCGTGCTGGGGAGACATATAACCGCGATATTCATGTTGGGAAGGGCTGCTGGATTGGAACGCGTTCCACGATTTTGCCCGGTGTGAATATTGGCAACGGATCTATTATCGCTGCTGGTGCAGTTGTCGCAAAAGATGTCCCTGCGAATTGCCTCGCGGGGGGGGGTTCCTGCTCGAGTTATCAAGATGTTGGACGAAAGGTAGCCTAGTTTGAGTGCTGTTGTAGCTAAAGATATAAAAGTTACGGTCATTGTCCCTGTTTACAACGTTGCTAACTACGTTTCACAGTGCGTTGAATCTATCCTTGCTCAGTCTTATAAAAATCTGGATATCATTCTCGTCGACGATGGCTCCACTGATGGCTCAGGTGCGATATGCGACGGATTCACTGCTTTAGACGAACGTGTGCGTGTTTTTCATTTTGAAAATGCTGGCGTTAGCGCTGCTCGCAATAGGGGCATTAAGGAATCTTGCGGAGAGTGGATTTGTTTCGTTGACGGTGACGATCGCGTCTTTCCCGACTATGTTGAATGTATGCTCAATTTGGCACTTGAAAAAGGCGCTGAAGTTGTGAGTACGACCGAGTTTATGTGCGACTATGATAAGGACCAGGTTGTTAATGACAAGATTGAGGTCATCACTGGACAAGAGGCTGTCCGCCGGATTCTTTGCTATAAACTGCCGATAGGTTGCAATAGTAAGCTATTCCGTAAGGTTTTCCTTGAAGAGAATGGGATTAAATTCTTTGAGGATCTTGCCGTTGGTGAAGGGTTTAATTTTAATTGCCTTGCTTTTGGACGCGCCGATAAAGTAGCCGTTTGCCGTAGGAAGATCTACTTCTATCGAAAGGACAATCCGAACAGCGTCACCACGAAGTTTAATCCCGTCAAATGGGAAAATGGTATCTATGCCATTGAGCGTATTCGTGAGAATCTTCTCGAGGAGTCGCCAGATATTCTGGTGGCGTGGCGTTACGCATGGTGGCGTACAAACTCAGATGCCTATGACCTTATAGTTCTTTCTCATTCTGAGAAGAGCTGTCCCGAACTTTATGAGCGGACTAGAAAAATTGTCAAATCGGAGGCACTGTTCGCCTTTAAAGCCCCTGTTTCTTGTCAGGACAAGGTGCGAGCACTTGTTATGAAGGTATTCCCGAGGGCAATTCCATGGGCGATGCTTCAACGGCGTAAGCTGCATAATGTGGAAGTGGAGACTCAGGGATGAGTGCAGTTAAGGTGCTTCTCGTCTGTACGGGAGGAATCAAGAACGATGGAATTACATCATGGGCTATACAGACGTTCGGAGCCATGGATAAGGCCGGTCTTGATTTAACAGCCGTTGCATGGGAAGACTCGCCTGGGGATGCAGTCGAAAGGGTCGAATGTGCTGGCTTCACGGTTATTCGGCTTCCAAACAGAAAAACCCATCTGATAGAGTATCTACATTCTTTCGATGAATTGCTTGAGCAGGGATTTGACGTGGTTCATGCGTGTGGGAGCAGTTCTCTCTTGGGGATGGAGCTTTCGCTCGCGAAGCGTGCTGGAACGGGGATGCGAATTGCGCATTCTCATAATACGGTATGTTCCCATCGCGTGGCTGATAGGATTCTAAGGCCCTTACTCTACAATGCTGCAACTGACTTGATTGCCTGTGGGGTGGATGCTGGCAGATGGCTTTTCGCAAAAAGGGGATTCAGTGTTATCCCCAACGGCAAGGATCCCGTTTCATTCCGATTTGATTCTGCCAAGCGTCAAAGGGCTCGCGAGATGCTTGATATCAACGATGACACCATTGCTATCGGTCATGTGGGACGAATTAACGAACAAAAGAATCATTCGTTTTTACTTAACGTATTTAAGTCGTTTCTTACAAGCAACAGCGAGGCTCGTCTGTATTTAATTGGTGATGATGGTGGACTAATGAGTGAAGTTCGAAAACGGGTCAGAGAGCTTGGCTTGCAGGACAAAGTCTTGTTTCTTGGGCGCCGTACTGATGTCTCCGAACTGCTTAATGGTATGGACTGCATGGTGTTTCCTTCGTTGTACGAGGGCTTTCCAAATGTCGTAGTTGAATGGCAGTACAACGGCCTTCCCTGTGTGATCTCCGATACCATTACTAATGAGTGCGCCGTGACCCCATTAGTTGATCGCATGTCGCTCAAGAAGTCTCCTGATGATTGGGCTGCTGTAGTTGAACGTAAACTGTCCTACTCTGATCGTGCTAACGATTCGACACGGGCTTCGGAAGCTCTTCGAGCGTCTGGCTATGACGTGAATGAAAACGCAAAGATGCTCAAGCGTCTTTATTTAAAGGGCGTGGAGAGGAATAAGTAATGAATCCAGTGAAATGGGGGGCTAGCGCTTTACGCGTGCTGGTAGCGAAAGTTCGACTAGGCGGTAGGCTTAGAATAGATCGTGGATCTAAGCCAGTTTATCTTGGTCGTGGCGTGCGGCTTATGGTTAAACCTAATGGGCAAATTCATTTTGGCGCTGGTGCTTACATTGATGACTACTCGCGTCTTCAAGTGGACGATGGTGCGTCTTTGCATATTGGTAGCTATGCTTACTTAAACACTAATTGCCGCATTGTTGCAGCTGAGAACATCGAAATCGGATCCCATACCATGCTTGGCCCAAATGTATGCGTTTATGACCATGACCACGTGTTTGACGAGGACGGCGTTCACGGTGATTTGAAGTCTTCGCCTATTCACCTTGGCGAGCGCTGCTGGATTGCTGCGAATTCTCTTGTTACCCGTGGTGTAGAGATTGCGGACAATATTCTTATTGGGGGGGCGTCTGTAGTTACTGATTCCTTGTTAGAGCCGGGCGTCTACGTTGGTACCCCTGCGCGACTAATCAAACGCCTTTCTGGTGAAAACCGGTGCGTTATTGATGGGAAAAAAGCTGAAAGTGATGGGAACCGTGTCTAATAATCTTGATATCAAAATTTCAGCCATTGTTCCCGTTTATAACGTAAAGTTGTATTTGCGACAATGCGTCGACTCCCTTCTCGCCCAAACTTATCCTTTTTTCGAAATTATTCTTGTCGATGATGGCTCAACCGATGGTTGTTCTTTGCTTTGTGATGAGCTTGCTGCTGCTTATGCTCAAGTCCATTCAGTGCACAAAGAAAATGCTGGCCTTGGTTATGCACGTAACACTGGACTGGATAACTTATCTGAGCTATCCGATTATGTCATGTTTATCGATTCGGATGATTGGCTTGAAGCTAATGCTGTGGAATGGCTTCTTGCCGCTATTCAGGGGGATGATGTTGACTGCGTCATTGGTGGGCACACAAAGAAAGACTGTACCGGTAAGACTCAATTTGTCTTTCAAATGGAAAATGCTTTCTATAATGGTGAAAAAGTCAGAGATGAATTGATTCCACGTCTATGCGGCAGCGCTCCTGCCGCAAGTGACTCTATACCGATGTTCGCATGGAGTTCCCTGTTTCGGACAGGCTGCATAAGAGAAAAGGCACTGCGTTTCCCTTCCGAACGCAATATGATTTCCGAGGATTTTGTATTTAAGTTTAATTTCCTGCTGCACGCTGACCGTGTGGTCGTAAGCGATTTTACTCAGTACTGTTACCGTACAAACCAAGGTTCTCTTACCACATCTTACAGGCCCGATCGCTTTGAGGCGTCCATGCACTTTTATCGTGAGGCTCTCCGGATGATTAGACAGGCAGCATTATCCCAGGAGTGTATTACACGCCTGCAGAAGACGCTGTTTATCTACGTCCGCATGTGTATTCATCAAGAGACGCCGAGTCTATCGGGAAAGAGGCGCTCTCAGTGTATTGCCAAGCTTAAATCTATTTTGGGAGATGGCGAGTTTCATTCTGTTCTATCTGAATTTCCTTCTAGTGAATTGCATCTCAGACAGAGACTCTTTGTTTTTCTCTTAAAGAATAAAGCGGCTTTTCTTATTTCTGGCTAAACAGTTTCGGTTTGATTTGAGGTGTGCTGGATGGGTATAGGTCATTGGCTTACCAGGACAATTAAAACGTCGGTTTGTGGTTACAGGGCTTACAGCGATACGTATATTAAAGAATTGCGTTCTAAGGGTGCAGTTATCGGTGAGGATGTGACCATCCACTATCCGATGAGAACGGTGATTGATGCTACTGCGCCGCATCTAATTACAATTGGCAACCACGTTAACATTACGGGACCGGCCACTATTCTCACTCATGATTATTCTTGGTCAGTTGTTAAAGGTAAAACAGGCGAGATTTTAGGGAATCAGAAGCCAGTTGTTATTGGCGACAACGTTTTCATTGGCTGGGGTGCCACGATTTTATGTGGATCGATTATTGAAGATAACGTGGTGGTGGGGGCCCATGCAGTGGTTTCCGGCCTTGTTGATCATGATTCCGTCTGGGGTGGGGTTCCTGCAAGGCGGATTTGTTCTTTGGAACACTATCGAAAAAAACGCCTCACTGCTCAGATAGCTGAGGGTAAGATGTACGTCCACTGCTTTCGGGAGCGCTATGGACGTGACCCGCACAAGGATGAGATTCCCGAGTACTTTATGCTTTTCTGCGGTGACGAAGAACTTGAAGGCAAACTTGCATTCCAGGTCAATCTCATGGGTACCGAAGAAAAGACAAAACGTTTAATGCGGGAAGCCGAGCGACCGTATCTTGACTATAACTCGTTTATTAAGGATTGCTGATGCCTGCTAGCCTGTCAGTTAAAGAACGCAAAGGTGTTGTGACATCGTTCAATGTTGATGTCTTTGTAACGTCCGCGCTCATGATTTTGTCTGTCTACAAGGTGGATATTGTACCGACGGCCATTATGCAGGGAATCAGATGCGCTGCTATTGCGATTTTGTTGCTGCTGCATTTTAAAGCTATTTGTGTTTTCCGCACAAAGTGGCCCTTTTTGCATTTCCAATAGCAATGTCGATTTCTTCGCTCTGCGCTGGTTGTAGTTATCAAAATGTTGTCTTTGCGAGCGTGCAAGGTCTTAATATCATCTCGCTGTTTATTTCATGTTATGACATCGCGCGCAAGTACGGTTTATTTCAATTGTTTGACAGCGTCTTTTGGCTTTTGTTTGCGTTTAGTTTACTGAATGACCTAACGGTATTCGCTACCCATTTCAATAACTCATCCAGTCAATATCTGATGGGTAATAAGTTTACTGTTGGCGATATTCATACGTTGCTCCTTGGGCTTTATGCTGCTCTCCTTTCTGTTAGGCGTGGCTATCTACGCTATAACCGGGGAATTTATGTGGCTCTTGTTTTTGAATCTGCTATTGTGCTCGTAAAAGCGAGCGCGATGACTGCACTTCTTTGCCTGTTGTTGTCTGTTGCCCTTACTTTATTCCTCAGCAACCGAGTTGCGCACAAATTGAGCGAGGGTTTAGTGATCACTATCGTGATTGTCGCTGCGAATGTAATTTACTTCGGAACGGGTATGCTGCTTAATATTCCGGCCGTTCAGTTTTTTATCCAGGATGTGTTGGGGCGGTCTCTTACAATGACGGGTAGAACTCCAATCTATGATTGCCTCGAATTGTTGATCAACGAAAAGCCTGTTTTTGGATGGGGTTACGGAAACACGGCGGTCATGGCGCTTGTTGGTTATGGAAACGCCCAGAATGGAATCGCAGAGCTCATGGTCAACTATGGCGCATTTGGCGTGCTTGCCTTTTTTGTCACGGTAATAGGTCTTTTCCCTAGCGTGAAAAAGTTCCGTAGCCATAATCCGAGGCTTGTTGCGATCATATACGGCACTATTCTTGCATCTCTTGTCGAGATATCGTTCGGTCTAGTTTTTTTCTTTGCGTTGTCGTTGATATTCGCGGGGTCCGTTTTTCCTTTAAGGGACGATTTAAATAACATTTAATTGGATGAGGCGATTGCGTGAACAGGAGAGATACGATGGCGCCTCTTATTTCAATTGTGGTGCCAGTATACAACACGGCTGAATACATCGAACAGTGTGTACGCAGTATTTTATTGCAGGATTTCACCTTGTTAGAGCTTGTTCTTGTGGACGATGGCTCCACTGATGGCTCTTCTGGTTTATGCGATGAGTTTGCGACGGCAGATGAACGCGTGAAGGTAATTCACCAGGAAAATTCCGGAGTTTCAGTTGCTCGTAACAGAGGTTTTGATGTTGCGATTGGTCGCTACATTTGGTTTTGCGACAGTGATGACTGGATTGAACCTGGAGCGCTTGGGAAAATTGCATCCGTTATTGCAGAACGTTCGCCTGCGGCTATTTGTTTGACAATTAACCGTATCGGAGCCGATAGACGGGTTATTGGAAGATTTGAAGCCGCACGTGATAGCACTGGTCCGTCTGATGGTCCTTTGCAATGTAACAACTATCTGTTCGCGCACTCGCAAGTATTTCTTCGTACGTTGGGCGAGGGGTTACGCTTTAAAGAGGGCCTTGCGCTTCTTGAAGATCGAGACTAATTTTATAAACTATTTTGGCTTGCTGCGGGTAACACAGCGCGTATAACTGAGCCACTCTATAACTATCGAGTTGAGCGTGTCGATTCTGCCGTGCACGATATCAGTGCAGACAAGGCACTTGGAGCTTTCCTCGTAAGCAAGGAGATTTTTGAAAATGAGTTGACAAAGGGTTTTCTGTCGCCTGCTTACGAAAGCATGGTTACATTCGTTCTTATGGCGTTTTCTGCATTGGGGAAAACAGAGGGTTATTCAATCAGATATAAACGTTTAGCTCGGTTTGTCTCAGAGAATGATCATTCTTCCCTTCTTCCGAGTTCTAAGAGAGCGAGACTGTCCATTGCCGTTCGTCATCCACGCGTTTTTATCTCTATTGTTCGTGTGAGAAGTGCTTTGAAGCCTTTCTTTAAGAAGCTTCAGAGTTACAGATCGAGGAGTTAGTTAAGTTGTTATTTGCAAGAAGCGGTGTGAAATCGGGTGCTATCGTTAGCTATGCGTACACGTTCGTCAATTCAATCGTGTCAATTATCTATGTTCCGCTGCTTCTCTCCAGTATTGGTCGGGAGGAATACGGTCTATATCAGCTGATTGGCTCAATAATGGCCTACATTGTCTCCATTAACGGGATTCTCGCTTCAGGCGTGGGTAGATATTACTGCATGTACAAAGCTGAGGACGATCAAACTAAGATGGAGAACACCCTGGCGATTGCAAAGCGGATGTACTGGGCACTTTCTGTTGTTACTGTTGCTGTGATTCTTATTGTTTCGATGGCCTTTCGTACGATTTATAGCACTTCATTTTCACAGGCGTTGGTTGATGAAGGTTCCGCGATGCTTCTCGTACTTGGTGTTAATTGCATTGTTGTGATGAATAACGCAATAACCATTGCTGCCATTACGGCCAATGAGAGATTTGTTTTTCTCAAGGGTACGCAGCTTGTTTCTCTTGTTGTCCAGCCAGTAATAGTTGTCGCGGTAGCACAACTGGTCCCATCCGCTATCGTCGTGTCAATAGTCGCTTTGCTTACGAATATTGTCTGTGCCGCTGTTCAACGCGTGTACGCAAGGCATATTTTACATATTCGGTATACCTTTCATGGCTGGGACCGCGCGTTGGCTCATGGTATATTAGGATTTAGCGTTGCGATAATTCTAGTAACGTTAGCCGACTTGATTTTCTGGAAGACGGATCAGCTCATTGTTGGATATCTATTCGGGGCCGATTCTGTTGCGGTCTATTCCATTGGTGCTCAGATTTACCAAGCATATATGAATATCGGTATTGCAGTCTCCTCAGTGTTTCTTCCACGTGTTTCGCAGCTTTATCACGGAAATCATGATATGGCTGCCATTAGCGCTCTGTTTATAAAGGTCGGGCGCATCTCTCTTATGATTTGCCTATTAATTTTGGGCGCTTTTACCTTTTTGGGTCCTGACTTTATGGCACTTTGGGCGGGCGATAATTGTTTTGACTCATATCTTGTAGCAATTATTGTGATGGTGCCATTTACAATTGATTTGATTCAGAATCTCGGCCTTACCATTCTCCAGGTTATTGATAAATACTATTTTCGCGGGGCTATGTATCTTGTTATCGCATTGCTAAACGTTGTTTTGACTGTTGTTATGCTTGATGCGGTTGGTCTTGCTGGTGCAGCATTTTCTACGGCCATTGCAATGCTCATTGGTAATGGGTTTATCATGAACTGGTTTTACAAGGTCAAGGTCGGTCTTGATATTACGAATTTTTGGCGACAAATGCTTCCGATTGTGATTCCCGTATCTTTGCTTGTGGCCGTGTTTGCTTGTGTGTATTGGTTGGCCCCGATACCCCATGCTTCTTGGTTCGCCTTTATTGCTGCTGGCGTGTTTTGGGTTGTCGGTTATGTGTCCATCCTCTGGTGTTTCTCCATGAACGACTACGAGAAAGGTCTTGTTCGCAGCGTTTTGCACAAGCATTAATTAAATGTTAGTTGTCTGCACCAATCATTGACCTTGATTTGTTGCAAATCCGGATTTCTGGACGACGTGGTGGAACACGCTCGTGTATCATTTGCTGCGATTGAGGCGGACCGACGGTGGCGTCGCGAAAGTTGGTGTAATGGCCTTCCTTGACTCTGTTTCCAAGATCCGGACTCTATTGATATCCTAGACCGTATCCATGCTGTCGGTGACGTATAACTTCTTTCGCAAATTTACAACCGCATAGCTGAACACGGCCCGTGCCCCGTCATATGATTTCTAGCGGCTAGGCAACAAATCATTGACGAATGGGGTTCGGGCCGTGTTTGCGAACATCGTAACAGCCGACGAGGAATCGCTGCGCAAGGACATAACGAATCTGGTGAGGAAGACCTTCGATGAGACGTTCAGGGTGCTGATCGACGAGGAGGCTTCCGAGCTCGTCGAGGCTGAATATTACGAGAGAATCGCGTGCCGGTGGTCCTGCTGCAGCGGCCACTACGCGAGAAAGCTCGTCAGCGGTGTCGGGGAGTCGAGTTCAGCGCGCCGAAACTCCGCGTCGCCTTCCAGACGGCCGTCATCGAGCGCTACCGCAGGCGCAAGACCTCGGTCTAGGAGGCCGTCGTCGAGATGCGCCTCGCGGGTGTCTTGACCAGCAGGACTGAGGACGTATCCGGGCTTCTCTGGGGGCGCCGATGTCCTCCGGCACCGTCTCCAACCTCAACGAGAGGGTCTTAGCGTCCATCGAGACCTAGCGGGAGAGGTCGTTTGAGGACGACTATCCCTGCGTATTCGGGCGCAGTAGACTAAAAGGGGACGGGGCTAAGGACGGCTAAGCCAATTTGCGAAAAAATTTTGCCAGTACCAAGCGTTTGCTGATCAATAAAGCTACAAACGTCCATTCTTTAATGCATTTTGTCTGCGGCCAGCGCCCAGGACTGGGCGGCCGAGCCGTTTGCGGGGTAGAGCCACACCTCGGCGCCCTCGCTCGTGTCGCACCACTTGCAGTCGAGCGCCATGCCGCTCGCCGCGCTCGTGATCGACCAGCCGCCGCCGCGGGCCTCGACGCGCCAGAGCTGCGACGCGGATCCGTCGGGCTCGGCAAGGGCTGCGGAGCCGCCGGACGCCGTGAGCGCCAGCCCGCCGCGCGTCAGCCGGTAGAGCCCCGTCGCCTCGTCGTAGGCGAACGACAGAGCCGGCCCCGACGCGCTCAGCGAGCAGCCGGACGCGCCGGCCGACACGGCCATGCGGCAGTCGAGCGCGGACGTCAGGCGGTAGTCGCCGTCGTCGAGGGTCCTCTCAGCCGGGGAAGTGAGGAGCCATGTCTGGGCGGCGTCACCGAGGGTCGTGCCGAAGCCCCACACCTCGGCGCCCTCGTGCGTGGCGCGCCACTTCGCATCGACCGCGTACCGCGTGCCGTGGTTCACGAGCGCGTAGCCGCCGTCGACGGCCACGACCCGCCACAGCTGACGGGCTGTGCCGTCGGGCTCTGCGAGCTTGAGCACGGCGCCGTCCATCTCAAGGGCCTGGCCGCCCGAGGTGATCGTGTAGAGCCCGGAGCCCTCGTTGTACTTGAAGTGGAGGGCCCGGGGGACCGAGGACATTGCGCTGGACTCCCGTCCCGCGACGATGCCCATTGTCGAGTCAAGCGAGCTCATGACGCGGTACGGGCCGTCAGGCACTGCGCGCGCCTCCGGTGCGGCCAGCGCCCAGGACTGGGCGGCCGAGCCGTTTGCGGGGTAGAGCCACACC
>CATYIU010000004.1:0-87042 GCA_958407445.1 uncultured Collinsella sp. | reverse complement strand
CATGGTCGTGGGCATCGTCGGCGCGTTCTTCGGCGTGCTGGCGTAAGGGCCCGGCTGCATAGACTGTCATTGCAACCTGGTAAGGGGATGGAGCGGGCCTATGCCCTCCATCCCTTTTTGTATAGAAGGAGTTCGTATGTTCGCGAAGGATCGCGAAGCAATGCGCCTGACGCCGGCAGAGGTCAGGCTGATTCTTATTGAGTCCCTGCAGTGGTGCGCCAACAACGCGGTCTACTTTTTGGGGCTTATCGGTGCGGCCACGTATGATCTGGCCGGCACGGCCTTTTTGGTTGCCGCCATTACGCTCGCGCGCAATCTTATGACGTCGGTGGGCAATATGGTGTCGGGCTCGGTCATCGACCGCTTTGGACCGCGCCGGACGTCATTTGTGACGTGCGTGATTACGGCGGTGCTATCGCTTGGCGTGGGGTTGGCGCCGTTGTCTGTCCCCGGGCTTGTGTTTGCCGCGTGCGTCTTGGGACTTGCGGGCGGCTTTATCAACACCTGCACGCATGCGTTTCCGGGATACCTGGAGTCGACCACCGAGGGCCGTACCCGCGTGAACGGTCTCATGGTGTTCTACAGCAATATCGCCTATACCGCTGGCCCGCTGCTCGGCGGTGCCATCGTGAGCTGTTTTGCCACGCAATCGGTCTATCTGCTCATGGCGGGCATGATGGGTGTGGCGGCCGTGCTCTCCTTGGGCTGTCACGAGTGTGTTGCTCCCGCAAAAGGGGAGAAGCCGAAGGGCGGTATTCTGGGCGGCATGGCCGAGGGCGCGCGACTTACGTTTCGCGACCACGACTTGCGCCTCATCTTTATCTCGGGCTTTTTGGGTTTCTTTGCGTTCGGCGCGTTCGATTCGCTTGAGTCGTTGTTCTACCGCGATGTGCTCAACGTGGATATCGTCTGGCTGGGCTGGCTGTCCTCGGTCGTGGGCCTCACTTCCTCGGTGGGTGCGTTCATCCTGACCAAGCTTTCTGCTCGCCATGTCAACCTGCGATTGTTGCTCGGCGCGCTCATGGCCGTGGGCATTGGGTCCATGGTGTACGTGGGCACCGATATGCTGGGGGTTGCGATTATCGGTCAGGCGATTAACGGTCTGGCCTGGGGATTCCTGGAACCGCTGCAGATGATCTTGATTCAGGAGCGCGCCGACATCAAATACCTGGGGCGCATTACCGGCTTTGTGCGTTTTGGCCTGATGAGCGCCGGCGTGCTGCCGCTGCTGGCGGCTCCATTTTTGGCGGAGGCTTTGGGCGTTCAGGCGGTGCTGTTTGGGGCATCGACCATTATTGCGCTGGTAGGAACGCTGTTCTTTGTCGCACAGGGGAGGCGGCAGAAATGCTAGATATACATCTAATTTTAATTTAATACCACTCACCTGAGAATATCGACCGTTCACCGAGGATCGGCGCAAATTACAAAGTGGTATTAAAAACACGTTGGGTGTATGTCTATAATTGGTATCGAAAAGAAACGCGATGTATAGATTCGCGTGCAGGACAGAAAGGAAAAGCCATGAAGGAAACCGAGAAGATCGAGATCATGCACTTTAGCCAGGAGGGCTACGTCGAGGACGGCAAGAACGTCTATGAGACCGGCAAGAAGATGATCGAGCTCGCCGACAAGGTCGCCGACGAGGGCTACGACGCCGTGTTCCTGATGGGCGTCGGCGGCACCTGGGACGAGTTCATGCAGCTCGAGTACCTCATGAACAAGTTCGGCGACCGCGACCTCGAGGTCTACCTGATCCACGCCGCCGAGTGGAACGTCATGGGCCACAAGCGCATGACCGACAAGTCCGTCGTGCTCACCGCCTCCGAGTCCGGAACCACCCCCGAGGTCCTCGAGGCCGTCAAGAAGATGAAGGGCATGGGCGTGCGCGTCTACGCCATGACCAAGCCCGAGGGCCCCATCGGCCAGGCTGTCGGCGCCGAGAACTGCGTCAAGATGGCTTCCGATCACGGTAACGGCGGCTGCGAGATGGGCTACTACCTCGCCGACTGCTTCGGCCTGCGCCTGCTCAACCGCCGCGGCCGCTTCCCCAAGTTCGACAAGTTTATTGAGCAGACCAAGGATGTTTGGACCCACCTGGTCGACATCCGCAAGAGCTTCGAGCCGCGCGCCGAGGAGCTCGCCAAGAAGTACGCCCTGGCCCCCTACACCATGTTCATCGGCTCCGGCGCCCTGTGGGGCGAGACCATCCTGTTCTCGATGTGCATCCTCGAGGAGATGCAGTGGAAGCGCACCCGCTACATCACCTCGGCCGACTTCTTCCACGGCACCCTCGAGCTCGTGGAGCCCGGCGTCCCCGTGTTCCTGTTCATGGGTGAGGACGAGAACCGCAAGCTCGACGAGCGAGCCCGCGCGTTCCTGACCCGCGGCGTGACCGGCGACACCGACATCAACATCATCGACACCGCCGAGTTCGCGATCCCCGGCCTCGACGACGAGTTCCGCGTCATCGTGTCCCCGTGGATTCTGACGGTGCTCGTTACCGACCGCCTGGCTCGCTACTACGAGACGGTCACCAAGCACAACCTCAACTACCGTCGCTACTATCACCAGTTCGATTACTAATCGGCGACAAATTAGCTACTGATCAAGAAGCACCCTGCCCGGGCGCATGCGTCCGGGCATTTTTATGCCGAAGTTCGCAAGAAAAGGGAATCGAATGAGGCAGTTTATCGTTGCATCCCATGCTCATTTTGCGTCCGGAATCGTCGAGAGCATTGGGCTACTCTCGGGCGAGCGCGAGAACGTCCATGCGCTGTCTATGTATGTCGACGGAAACGAGGACCTGGTCAAGGAGGCCGCAGTGATTCTGGACGGCTTTGCCGCGGACGATGAGGTCGTCGTTTGCACCGACCTCTTTGGCGGCAGCGTCAACAACGAGTTCACCAAGATCGTCCAGACGCGTCCCAGCACGCACCTGGTGACCAATATGAACCTGCCGCTCCTTATTCAGCTGCTGTTCGTGCCCGATTCCACCCCGATCGATGAGGCCATTCGTCAGATCGTCGAGACGGACGACACCAAGGTCAAGTACGTCAACGACCTGCTGGGGCAGGCCGAACTCGATGAGTTTTAGTCGTTAGGAGCACATCATGATTCAGATGATTCGCGTGGACTATCGACTGCTTCACGGCCAGGTTGCCGTTAGCTGGACCTCGGCTCTGGGTGCCGACTGCATCCTGTTAGTGAGCGACACGGTCCTCAACGACAAGCTTCGTCTGCAGGCCCTGTCCCTTGCAAAGCCGGAGGGCTGCAAGGTCGTTGTCAAAAACACCGAGGACGCCGTCAAGGCGCTTCAGAGCGGTGTGACCGACAAGTACAAGCTCTTCGTGGTTTGCGAGACGATCCAGCAGGCCGGTGCCGTCGCCAAGGCGATGGGCGTCAAGAAGATCAACCTCGGCAATGTGGCCTTTAGCGAGGATGCCCGCCAGGTCTCGACGAGCGTGTTCCTTACGCCCGAGAACGAGGCCTACGTGAAGGAGCTGCTCGGCGAGGGCTATGAGCTGTTCATTCAGATGATTCCGGCGGATGCGAAGACTGATGCCGCAAAGGTCATCGGTTAGGGGCTGTCATGGTTATCAAGACGATCCTGATTTTCCTGATCGCCCTTTTGGGCTATTCCGAGTGGCTGACCGGTACGAGTTACCTTCAGCGCCCCATTGTGCTCGGACCGTTGGTCGGCCTTGTCATGGGCGATGTGGTGACCGGCACCATTATGGGCGCCACGATGGAGCTTGCCATGGTCGGTGCCATCTCGGTCGGTGCTTATGTCCCGCCCGATACGATTTCCGGAACCATTCTGGGCGTGTCGCTTGCCATGCAGGCCGGCGCGGATGCTTCGGCGGCCCTGACCCTGGGCATTCCCATCGCAACGATCGTCCTGGCGCTCAATACGGCCCTGGGCCAGCCGGTCATGCTGCTGCTGGTGCACCGTATCGACAAAAACGTCGAGGACGGAGACACCAAGGCCATCACGCGCAACATGCTCATCGCCGGTTACGCGCAGAGCTGGTGCGGCCTGCTGATCATTCCCCTGGCATTCTTCTTTGGCGCCGATGCCATCGCCAGCCTGATCAACATCATCCCCGATTTCGTTCAGACCGGCATGGATGTCGCCGCCGCCTTCTTGCCCGCACTCGGCTTCGCGATGCTGGCGCAGATGATTATGAACAAAACAGTGGCTCCGTTCTTCTTTGCTGGCTTCTTCCTCGTCGCCTACTTTGGCATTAGCACGACGGGCGTGGCGATCTTTGCCGCGATTATCGTCGTCGCGATGACGGTTTTGGGCGAGAAGAAAAAGGCGGAGCAGTCCGCAGTGGCAACCGAGGATCCTGCGATTGGGAGTGGGTTCGATGAGTTTTAAGTTTGAGTCTTCCTACGACGGGCTGATTTCCCGCGCAGACCTTAAGAAGCTGTTCTGGCGCTCGATTCCCTATGAGCATACCTGGAACTACGAGCGTATGGGCCATATCGGCTTCATGTGGGCCCTCATGCCGATCCTGCGTAAGATCTATCCACAGGATGCGGACTTTAAGGCCGCCCTTAAGCGCCATATGGAGCTCTATAACATCACGCCGTACATCTCGACGCTCCCCATGTCCATTGCTGCCGCAATGGAAGAAGTCAACGCCACCGAAGATAACTTTGACACGAGCGCGATCTCTAATGTCAAGCTTGCTTTGATGGGACCGCTGTCCGGCGTGGGCGATGCCTTCTACTGGGGTACGCTGCGAGTTTTGGCAACGGGTGTCGGCACGTCGCTGGCGCTGCAGGGCTCTATTCTTGGCCCGATTTTGTTCCTGCTCGTGTTCAACGTCCCCCACTACATCATCCGTTACCTGCTGACGTTTGTGGGATATCGCTTTGGCTCGGACATGATCAGCAAGGTCCAGGAATCGGGCATTATGGACACGATCGTCAAGATGGCCTCTATCATGGGCGCCATGGTGATCGGCGCTATGACCATGGAGATGGTCACCGTGGACATTCCGCTCATGGTCGGCGCGGGCGATGGCGCTCAGACGCTCGCCGAGCTGCTCAACGGAATCTTCCCGGGCTTTGTCACGATGGGACTGTTTGGAATTGTCTATCTCATGCTCAAGAAGAAGATGAATCCGCTGCTCATCATGCTCGTGATCCTACTCGTGAGTATCGCCGGCGCGTTCTTTGGAGTGCTTGGTGTTCAGTAGGGCATCCGTCATAATTAAAACAATGTAAGAGGGGGCGTCGCGCACATTGTGCTGCGGCGCCCTTTTGCCGAAAGGTGGACAAGATGGAGTATCCGCAGCTTGCCGTCATGAATATCAGCCATCGTTATTTTGACCTTGAGGAATTCTTTTCCTCGGCTGCGGCCTCGGGCTACACGTGTTGCGAGCTTTGGACCGGGGCGATGCATCTGTATGTCGATTGCCATGGATACGATTCGATCGAGCAGGTGCGGGAGCTGTCACAGCGGTATGGGGTTCGGATTGTGGGGCTTTGTCCCGAACAGAACAACCCCAAGCCGTGGAATATCGCGGCGCGCGGGAATGAAGCGCGTACCCGCACGCTCGCGTACTTTAAGAACGTTGTGGATATCGCGGCGGAACTTGGAGCCGAGCAGGTCATGGTCTCGAGCGGCTGGGCATTTTTGAACGAGCCGATCGAAGACGCGTGGGGTCGCAGTGCCTCGATGCTGCGTGCGATTGCCGAGCATGCGGGAGAACGCGGCGTGCGACTGGTGCTCGAGGCCCTACAGCCGGTTGAGTCGATGATCGTGAACTCGGCGGCCGACACGAAGCGCATGATCGAGGCAGTTGACCATCCGGCACTTAAGGCGTGTCTGGATATGGGCGCCATGGCGGTGGCGGGGGATACCATCGACGATTATTTCGATCTGCTTGGCGATGATGTCGCCCACGTGCATTTTGTCGATGTTGCGGCAGATGGCACGACGCATCTTGCCTGGGGTGACGGCGACCGCGATATGCGCGCCGACCTGGATAGACTGGTGGCGCGCGGCTATCGCGGAGTTGTTTCGGCCGAGACCTATGATTGGCGCTATTTCGCCAATCCCGCGGCAGCCGACGCTCAGGTTATGGCGGAGTACCGACGCGCGATTGGCGCCTAAGTGGGACAGGGCGCCGAGTTGGCGTTTGACGCTTTTTGAGAAACGGGACGTGCTTTCCGCTTGAGGCTTCTGGCGGAAAGCACGTCCCAGAACAGGCGCTCAGAATGGGACACACTTTCCGCTGAGGACCTCAACCGGAAACCGCATCCCAGTTTTTGGCTGGCGGGCGGGACGCGCTTTCCCCTATGTTTCCAAATGAATACGCTATGAGCCGAGGAGGACGATTCTCCCCGCAAACACTCTAGTATGCTAAAGTACCCAGAAGACCGGCGGAGCTATGCCGGTCTTCTGCTCTATATGAAACACAGCATGAGGAGGCTCACCAGATGACGGCCACACCGTGGGGATTCCGGGACATATTGCCCGAGGAGGCTCAGGCGCGCGAGGAGATTGCGCTGACGGTGAAGGGCTGCTTCAGGGAGCATCATTACCTTCCGGTCGAGACGCCGCTGCTCGAGGACAAGGGCTCGCTCGAGGAGGGCGGCCGCATTGCGGACACCCCGTTTAAGCTCTTTGATGACGACGGTCGCCTGCTGGTGGTCCGTCCCGACAACACGCTGCCGATCGTGCGCTTGGTTTCGACCCGCATGCGCGCGGCCGACTTGCCCTTGCGCCTTCGTTACGAGGCGCCGGTGGTTCGTGAGTGCCAGCGCAACGCCGGCGGCTCGCGCCAGTTTACACAGCTGGGCTTTGAGCTTATCGGTGCGGGCGATACCGCGGGCGATGTCGAGATTGTCTCGCTCGTGGCCGAGGCGGTACGCAAGCTGGCGCTGCCCGATGCGCGCATTATCGCAGGTAGCGTGCGTCCGTTTAAGGAACTGCTTGCGGCGTGCAAGGACCGCGAGCTTGCTGCCGAGGCGCTGCGCTGCGTGCACGCCAACGACTTTGTGGGCCTCGATGCCCGCGTGGCTGCAAGCGCCGAGCCCGATGCCGTCAAGGCCGCCATTGGCGAGCTGCCGCGCTTGCACGGCGGTGCCGAGGTACTCGACCGCGTCGATGCGCTTCTGGCGGCGGCGGGCATTGTCGCGCCGCTCACGCGCGAGCTGCGTGCCCTGGTCGAGGGCCTGGCTCCCGAGGATGCCCAGGTGCTGTCGTTCGACTTCTCCATCATGAACTCTTTCGATTACTACACGGGCCTGGTCTTTAAGGCCTATGCCGGCAGCCTGCCCGATCCGGTGGGTTCGGGCGGACGCTACGACTCCATCTTTACCGGCGCATTTGGCGATGGTATCGAGGTGCCGGCGGCGGGCTTCGCCTTTTCGCTCGAGCGTCTGGAGGCCGCGCGCACCTCGGCCGAGGACGCCGCCTCCGACGGCGATCACGCTGTGGGCCGTGGCGCCGAGGGCCCGCTGCGCATCGCCGTGCCCAAGGGCTCGCTCAAGGCCGACACGCTCGACGTGCTCGAGGCCGCGGGCCTGGATGTCTCTGAGCTGCGTGACCCCGGTCGTCACCTGATCGTGCGCGGTCGCGACACGCGTGCCGGTGAGGGCGCGGTCGGAGATATCGAGTTTGTCATTGTGCGCCCCAGCGACGCGCCCGCCTTTGTGGGCTGCGGTGGCGCCGACTGCGGCATCTGCGGTTGGGACTCGCTTATCGAGGCAGACCTCAACCTGCTGCAGCTGGTCGATCTGGGCTACGGCCTGTGCACTTTCATTGAGGCGGAGCCCGCGTGGCGCGCCGGCCAGGCCGAGCGCAACTATGCCCGTCGCGGGTCGCTTCGCGTGGCCACCAAGTACCCGCGCATCGCGAGCGCCTGGTATGCCGAGCGCGGTGTGAACGCCGATATCGTCTCGCTGCACGGTAACATTGAGCTGGGTCCCATCGTCGGCATGACCGATCGCATCGTGGATATTACCGCCACGGGCGCCACGCTGCGCGATAACGACCTCGTTATTACTGGTCGCATTATGGACTGCACGGCCCGCTTCTTTGTCAATCCGGGTGCCGCACGTCTGGATCCGCGCGTACGCAATCTGGCAGATCGCTTGGCGGCAGCCGTGAAGGACAAGCATTTTGAGCCCGTTGCGGGCTCGGCACAATAGCGCGAGCACGCACGGGCGCCCCAACGTCCGGGCGGCGGGCCGACTGGCGCCGCCGCCCGGTCTCTCGTTTTTCGAACACAACCTCGACCGATAGGGGATACCGAAATGAAGACCATCAAGCTTGCTCCCGGTGAGCGCCTCGTTACCAACCAGCTCAACCGTAAGGGCGTGCTGCCGCAAAACATCGTCGACACCGCTCGCGATATCGTGGCCAACGTGCGTGCCAACGGCGATGCCGCGGTGCGCGATTACTGCCAGCGTTTTGACGGTGTTGAGCTGCAGAGCTTCCGTCTTCCGCAAGAGCAGATCGATGCCGCGCTCGAAGGCCTCGATCCCGCTTTTGTCGCGGCGCTCGAAAAGGCTGCACGCCAGATTCGCGAGTTCCACCAGCGCGAGGTCGAGCAGAGCTGGTTTACCACGCGCCCGGACGGCACGATGCTCGGCGTTAAGGTGACCCCGCTCGCGGCGGCCGGCATCTATGTACCGGGCGGTCGCGCGCAGTACCCTTCCACCGTGCTTATGAACGCCATTCCCGCCAAGGTCGCCGGCGTTGAGCGCGTGGTCATGGTGACCCCGCCGCAAAAAGATGGTCTGATTAGCCCCTATACGCTCGCGGCGGCCAAGCTCGGCGGCGTGGACGAAATCTATATGGTGGGCGGCGCCCAGGCCGTGGCCGCGCTGGCGTACGGTACCGAGACCATTCCGCGTGTCGACAAGATTACCGGCCCGGGTAACGCCTTTGTCGCCGCTGCCAAGCAGATTGTCTCGGGTGATGTGGGTATCGATATGGTCGCCGGTCCCTCCGAGGTCTGCGTGCTGGCCGACGCCACGGCCAAGCCCATGGTGGTCGCGGCCGACCTGATGGCCCAGGCCGAGCATGATCCGCTGGCGGCCTGCTATCTGGTGACCTGCGACGAGCAGTTTGCGCGTGAGGTTGAGGCAGGTATCGACATCCTGGTGGCACAGTCCCCGCGTGCCGAGATCACGCGTGCCTCGCTCGACAACGAAGGCACCATCGTGGTGGCCGCCGACATGGCGGCTGCCGTCGAGGCCGTGAACACCGTGGCGCCCGAGCACCTTGAGCTGCATTGCAAGGATGCGATGGGCCTGCTCGGCGGCATTCGCAACGCCGGCGCCATCTTTGTGGGCGCTTGGAGCTCCGAGCCGCTCGGCGATTACGTTGCTGGCCCCAATCACACGCTGCCGACCGGCGGCACGGCCATGTTCTCCAACCCGCTTTCGGTCGAAGAGTTCGTCAAGCGCTCGAGTGTCATTTGCTATACACCCGAGGGCCTGCTCTCCGATGCTCCCGCTACGCAGCGCCTGGCCGAGGCCGAGGGTCTGTGGGCACACGCGCTTTCCGCCGCTCTGCGTCGCCGTGTGCTGGAGCAGGGCGAGGATGCCGTGAGTGCCGAGTCTCTGGCCGCGGCCGACCTGACTAAGGTTGCCTGGCCGGGCGACGCCGTGGCGACGGTTGCCGAGGGCGTGGACCTGGCGGCGGCTGCGGGCGGTGCTGCTGGCGCGGTCGGCGAGGAGGCCTAATATGGCCGAGCTGACGCCCCGCATGAAGGAGCTCGTCCAGCCTTACCTGGCCGGTATTGAGCCCTACGACCCTAACTTTACGCCCACGCGCATCAATCTTTCGGCCAACGAGAACACCTATCCCGTGCCCGCCGGCGTGCGCGAGGCGGTTGATACGGCCCTGGCTGCCACACCGCTCAACCGCTATCCCGATCCCATGTCGAACGACCTGCGCGACGAGCTAGCTGCCTGGCATGGCGTGACGCGCGAGAACATCTGCGTGGGCAACGGCGGCGACGAGCTGCTCTATAACTACCTGCTGGCGTTTGGCGGCGCGGGACGGACCCTGCTCAACTGCCCGCCGTGCTTTAGCGAGTACGCGTTCTTTGCGTCTCTGTGCCAGACCGAGGTGCGTGACGTGTGGCGCGACCCGGCGAGCTTTGAGCTCGACCAGGCAGCCGTGCTTGCGGCGGCGCCCGAGTGCAGCCTGGCGATCGTGACCTCGCCCAACAATCCCACGGGCGACGTGGCGCCGCTCGACTTTGTCGCGGCCCTGTGCGATGCGTGCCCCGGCATGGTCATGGTCGACGAGGCCTACGTTGAGTTTGCCGACGATTCGTTTGGCGCGACCACCACGGCGCAAGGCCTTATCGCCGAGCATTCCAACCTGGTGATTCTGCATACGCTGTCCAAGGCGTTTGGCGCCGCCGGCGCACGCTTGGGTTACGTGATCTCGGCGCCCGAGGTTATCGAGGTGTTCGCGGCGATTCGCCAGATCTATTCGGTCAACGTGCTGAGCCAGGCCGCCGCGCTTGCCTGCGTGCGTGCCCGTGATGCCTATGCGCCCGTGGTGGCGCAGGTCGCATCCGAGCGCGCGCGCGAGCTGTGCGCCCTGCGCGCGATGGCTGCCGAGGGCCTGCCCGTGGAGGCGTGGCCGAGCGCGGCGAACTTTGTGCTCGTGCGCACGCCGCATGCCACGCGCGTGCGCGAGCGTCTGCGTGATGAGTATTCGATTTTGGTGCGCGATTTTAGCTATGCGCCGGGGCTCGCGGACTGCCTACGCATTACCGTGGGTACGCCGCGGGAAAACGACGAGGTGCTGGCTGCGTTTGCCGCGCTGGTGAAGGAGGAGATGTAGATGGGCCGTTATGCCGAGGTAACCCGTAAGACGGGGGAGACCGATATTGTCGTCAAGCTCGACTTGGATGGAACCGGTACGTGCGATATCTCGACCGGCGTGCCGTTTTTCGACCACATGCTCAATGCCTTTGGCCGCCATGGCCTGTTTGATTTGACGGTGCATGCGGTAGGCGATGTGGAGGTCGACGCACACCACACCGTCGAGGACACGGGCATTGTGCTGGGCGAGGCGTTCTGCCAGGCGCTGGGTAACAAGGCGGGCATTACGCGTTTTGCCGATGCGGCGATTGCCATGGACGAGACACTCGTGATGGCCGCCGTGGATATTTCGGGTCGCGGGCAGGCCTATTGCGAACTGCCCATACCGACCGAGCGCGTGGGCAGCTTTGATACCGAGCTGGCCGTCGAGTTCTTCTATGCCTTCGCGCGCGACGCCAAACTCACGCTGCACGTGCGCGAGCTGGCAGGCGGCAACTCACATCACATTATCGAGGCCGCCTTTAAGGCTGTGGGCCGCACGATGCGCCGCGCCTGCGAGCTCGATCCCCGCGTGCAGGGCATCCCCAGCACCAAGGGCTCGCTGTAACCTGCCAAAAAGGGACAGGTTTATTTTGGCAGGTTTTATCTGCGGAAATGCTGTTTCATACGGTGGGTGAACGTTTAACCGACCAAAATAAACCTGTCCCTTTTTGGCAGGTTTTGGATGATGGGAAAAGGGAGGGTCGCGTGGGCGAACCGAAGATCGTGGTGGTCGACTACCACAAGGGCAACTTGTCGAGCGTCGTGCGCGGGCTTGCGCGTGCCGGCGCTGCCGCTTGCACGTCGGATGATCCGGAGCAGATCCGCAACGCCGACGGCCTGGTCATCCCGGGCGTGGGTGCGTTCTACGACGCGATCGCCTTTATGCGCCAGAGCGGCGAGGCGGACGCAGTGCTCGATGCCGTCGCCGCCGGAACTCCGCTGCTCGGCATCTGTCTGGGCCTTCAACTATTTTTTGAG
Organism: uncultured Collinsella sp.; assembly: GCA_958407445.1. Lineage (GTDB taxonomy): Bacteria > Actinomycetota > Coriobacteriia > Coriobacteriales > Coriobacteriaceae > Collinsella. The sequence goes on along the minus strand of CATYIU010000004.1, from coordinate 75,213 downwards.
CGTGGCGACGAGGGCGTACCCGCGGACGAGGGCGCGGACGCGGACGACGACGCCTCCGAGCAGGCTGGCGGTCCCTGGGTCGATGGGCTGGGCATCATGCGCGGCTCGTGCACGCGCCTGGAGTCGAGCCGTCTGAAGGTGCCGCACGTGGGGTGGGACCAGGTGCACATGACGCCCGCCGGTGCGGCCGATCCGCTGCTTGCCGGTTTTGCCGAGGGCGCCAATATGTACTTCACCCACAGCTATGCAGTGGCTGACGATGCCGATGCCGCCGATGTCCTGGCGCGCACGCACTACACGCGGAGCTTCCCGTGCATCGTTCGTCACGGCAATGTGTGGGGCTGCCAGTTCCATCCCGAGAAATCCTCTGCGCTGGGTCAGCGCATCCTTAAGAACTTCGTGAGTATCGTCGAGGGGGCCGGCCGATGATTCTGTTTCCTGCAATCGATTTGATCGGCGGCAAGGTCGTGCGCCTGGAGCGCGGCGACCGGAGCCGCTGCAAGGTATATTCCGACGACCCCGTGGCCGTTGCCCGCTCCTTTGCCGAGCAGGGTGCGAGCTGGGTGCACGTCGTCGACCTGTCCGCTGCCTTTGGCGAGGACGAGGACGCGTGCGCTGCCAACTCGGCAGCGATTAAGGCCATCTGCGGCATCGACGGTCTGTCCGTGGACGTGGGCGGCGGCGTCCGTTCGCTTGCACGCATCGACGAGCTGGCCGGCTATGGCGCTCGCCGCATTGCGCTGGGCACCGTGCTGGTGACCGAGCCGGGTTTTGCCGAGGTGGCAGCGCAAGGCTTTGGCGAGCTGCTGGTGGCCGACATTGCCGCGCGCGACGGCCAAGTCAAGGTGAACGGCTGGCGTGATGGCGCGGGCGTGGCGCTCGACGATGCTGTGGCGCAGCTTTCCGAGCTGGGCTTTAAGCATCTGGTATATACCGACATCGCGCGCGATGGCATGCAGACGGGCATCGATGTGGCGGCGTATCGCCATGTTGCCGAGGCCGCGGGATTTCCCGTCGTGGCTTCGGGCGGCATCTCGACGCTCGACGACATCCGCGCGCTGGCCGCGGTGGGCGAGGGCGCGATTGAAGGTGCCATCACCGGCCGTGCGCTCTACGAGGGCAACTTTACGCTGGTACAGGCGTTGGCCGCTGCCCGAGGGGAGGAGTAGCCCATGCTTGCCAAGCGCGTGATTCCCTGTCTGGATGTTAAGGACGGCCGCGTGGTCAAGGGCGTCAACTTTGTGAGCCTGCGCGATGCGGGCGACCCGGTGGAGCTGGCCCGTGCCTACGATCGCGAAGGTGCAGACGAGGTCGTCTTCCTGGACATTACCGCCACGAGCGACAACCGCGCAACGACCATCGAGATGGCGGCGCACGCGGCCGAGGAGCTCGCTATTCCCTATACCGTGGGCGGCGGTTTCCGCGACCTGGCGGGCATGCGAACCATGGTGGCGGCCGGTGCCGACAAGGTGTCGCTCAACTCTGCCGCCGTGCGCGACCCGTCGCTGATCAGCCAAGCTGCCGCGGTGTTTGGCAGCCAGGCCGTGGTCGTGGCGATCGATGCCAAGCGCGTGAGCCTGCCCGGTCAGCCGGATGCCGACAAGTGGGAGGTCTTCACGGCGGGCGGTCGCAACGCCACGGGTATCGATGCGGTGGCGTGGGCCGAGGAAGCGGCTCGTCGCGGCGCCGGTGAGATCTTGCTCACCAGCATGGATCGCGACGGCACCAAGGCTGGCTTCGACCTGGCACTCACCCGCGCCGTGGCGCGCACGGTGCCGATCCCGGTGATCGCAAGCGGCGGCGTGGGCACGCTCGAGCATTTTGCCGAGGGCGTGATCGAGGGCGAAGCCGACGCCGTACTGGCGGCCAGCGTCTTTCACTTTGGAACCTTCAGCATTCGCCAGGTGAAGGAGTATATGGCCAGCCAAGGCATCCCTGTGAGGCTGGACTTCTAGTGCTGCGGCTTGCCCAGGCGCCCGACCTTCCGGCTCCAACCCTCCTCGCGTACTTTAAGTACGCGTCGTCGGGCTTGTCGCTCGGAATCTCGGGCACCTGGACAACCCTCGCCGACCTGCGAAGTTTGAATTTGGGGAGAGAAATGGAAGAGATAACCGATCCTTCAAAACTTACGTACGACGCCCACGGGCTGATTCCTTGTGTGGTTCAGCAATATGACACCGGCGAGGTGCTTATGGTTGCTTGGATGAACGAGGAATCGGTGGGGCTGACGCTCAAGACCGGGACCACGTGGTTTTGGAGTCGCAGCCGTCAGGAGCTCTGGAACAAGGGCGCGACGAGTGGCAACATGCAGGAGGTCAAGGAGCTCTGGGCCGACTGCGATAGCGATACGCTGCTGGTCAAGGTGGACTCACCGGGCCCGGCCTGCCATACCGGCAACCGTACCTGCTTCTTTAAGCGCGTAAAGGGGGGAACACGATGAAAGTCGTGACGCCGTTCGAGGTCGCCGAATGCAACACCGAGCTCCTCCGCGCGGGCGTGCCATGCCGCGTGCACCTGACTGATGCCTGCGGGGCGCAGTCGCTTTGGCTCGAGGCCGAGAAGGAAAGGCTCAATGAGGCCCATGCCGTCATCGTCGAGTTCTTTGAGAAAAAGGGCGCAAAGCCTCGGTTCGATGAGACCGGTATCTACTTTACGCTGCAGTAACGAGAGGAAATAACCATGGGAGTCAGAACAGCTAACGTGCAGCCGGGAAACATCGGTGAGACGCTGACGGGACTGGCCGAGGTGATTCACGGTCGTCGCGACGCATCGCCGCAGGAGAGCTATACCGCGCGTCTGCTGACCGACGTCGAGGACGAGCTTCTCAAGAAGCTTGCCGAGGAGGCGAGCGAGGTGATCATGGCCTGCAAGGATAACGACCACGATCACATCCGCTACGAGGCCGGCGACCTGATCTACCACCTGCTCGTGACGCTCGAGCGCTACGGCATCACCCTCGACGAACTGGCCGGCGAACTCAACGCCCGCCGCCACTAGTCATTGGGGACGTTCTTAAACGACTAGTTAGGCGAGGGGCGTGGATTCCCATTCGCCGGTGGGGTGGGGGATATCGAAGGCCCGGTAGCCGCAGTCGTAGGCGTGGGCCTGGGCCTCGCGGATGTTCCAGCAGATGTCGCAGGCGCGGTGCGCGTCCGAGCCAAAGGTGATGGGCACCTCGGCATGGGCGAAGCGGCGCAACAGCCCGGTCGCGGGGTAGTAATCGTCGAGCCCCTTGCGCGGTGCGGCGGTCGAGACCTCAACGCGGCGACCCGTATCGTGGGCGCATTCGGCCATCTGCTCCCAAAACGGCGCGGGGTCAAAGTCGGGTGCAAAGCCGTCCTTCGAAAAGCGCATGACCAGGTCGGGATGGGCCATCGCGTCAAAGTTAAGCGAGCTTTCGCAAGCACGGCACCAGTCGTCGACGTAGTGTTCCCATACGCCGCGTACGCCTAAGTTTTCCCAAACATGCAGGTTGGTATCGTCGTCGATCCAGCCACAAAGCGAATCGGGCGTATCGGGACGAGCGACGCTCTCTGTTCCCGCCGTGCCCGCGGCGCCGGCCATGATATCGCCCGGGTCGCCAATCCAATGCACGCTGCCCAAGCGCACCACGGCGCCCTGGGACCAGCGCTCTACCAAGGACTCGCAGCCTTCGTACCAATCGCATTCAAAGCCATAGATAAGCTCGAGCTCCGGCGCGATCTGCGCGGCAAGCTTGCGGGCATCCTCAAAGGCCAGGCGATGTGCCGGCAAGTCGCCCTCGACGACCTGCACCTCGCAGTTAGCATCCATGCTGGCAGGCAGGGTGAGGTGGTCGGTCGAGACCATGACCCGACAGCCAGCGGCCGCGGCAGCGCAGACGTTTTCCTCAAACGAGGCATGGCCGTCCGAAAACGAAGTATGAGTATGGCAATCGACCAGCGGGCAAGCGGACATGGCGGCTCCTTTGCATTTGGCGAATCCGCTCCATTGTAATGGCGCAGCCTCGGCGCGGCGGGAACGCTGCAAGTCGAAACCGACTGGAAAGGGCAGGCGGCGCGTGCCGGCGCCGGCGACTACTTGCTTCGTGCCGCCGCTCGTTTGGACTGCACGGTTATAATCGCGTGCCGCACGGCGGTGATGGGGCGATAGCGGATCATACGCGGTCCCGACCAGCGCATGACCTCGCGGATCTTCTCGCGCATGGCAGGCCGGTAGCAATGCGAAGGACAGGCCGAGCAAAATGTCTTGGTGCCCATGTGCGGGCAGTGCTCAATGCGCGCGATGGCGTATTTCTGCAGCTCGGCGCATTCGGGGCAGAGCGTAATGGTCCGAAGGCCGAGCTTCACGCGCACGGACTCATCGTCGCCAGCCTGTTCGACCGCATGCCCGCCGCCATGATGCCCGCGGCACCACAGTGCAATCATCTGCGACACCATCTGGGCCTCGCGTGCACGTTTGCGCGCCAGCTCCGGCGTGTCGGCGGTGCGCGCCATTAGCTCAGCCTCCCGTGCTCGACCGAAAGCGAGAAATCGGCAAACGCGCAGGTGCTGGCACGGTGGCTTACGAGCACAATGGTCTTGCCGCGGCGCTTGAGCTCGTCGATCGCCTGCATCACGGACGCCTCGTTGAGGGCATCGAGCGCGCTGGTGGGCTCGTCGAGCAAGATGAAAGGCGCGTCGTTGAGGAAGATGCGCGCAAGGCCGATGCGCTGGCGCTCGCCGCCCGAAAGCGAGTCGCCCAGCTCGGCAACGGGCGTGTCGAGACCCTGCGGCAGGCGGTCGATGAGCGTGGTGAGTGAGGCGGAGCGGCAAGCGTCGAGCAGCTCGGCATCGGTGGCGCTGGCGCGCGCGACCAGCAGGTTCTCGCGCACGGTGCCGCAGAACAGATGTGTGTCCTGGGTCATATGGGCCTCGTGGCTGCGCAGACTCGCCGTGTTGATGCGGCGGGCATCGACGCCGCTCACCGTGATGGTGCCGGCTGCGGGGTCCCAAAAGCGCATGAGCAGCTTAAGCAGCGTCGACTTGCCCGAGCCCGAGCGCCCCATGACGCAGGTCATGGTGCCGGGCGCAAAGGTGCAGGTCACGTCGTCGAGGATGAGACTCGAAGCGGGGTCATTCGCGGCCTGCTCTGTGGCGTCGGCACCACCCGCGTCCACGCCGTCCGCATAGCTAAAGCTCACATGCTCGGCTGCGGCGCCGGCAAACTCAACGTCCTGTCCATCGGCGACCTCGGCGCACTGGGGCTGCTCGTCGAGCAAATCGAGCACGCGTGCGCCCGAGGCGAGCGTCTCCTGCAGTGAGGCGCCCAGGCGGCTCACGGCCATCACCGAGCCAAACGACGACACAAAGGTAAAGACGGCGACAAACGCTGCGGCAAAATCGATCGTTCCCGCAGCCACCAGCTGCAGCGCTCGCCCGAGCATCACCAGATTGGCCGCAAGAATAAGCGCATCGGCTACGGCCTCGCTGGCCGCCTGGCGGCGCTTGAGGCGCGCGTCCACGGCGCCGACTTGCTCGGTCAGCTTGCCCAGGGCACGGCTGCGATCGGCGCCACCGGCAAACTGGATAGTCTCGGACGCGCCGCGTAGACTGTCGAGCACAAAGGCACCCAGCTTACCGGCGCCCTCGCGGCTCTGGCGGCCAGTGGTGCCGCATGCCTTGGCCGAGGTCAGGGGCAGTAGCACGCCCAGGACCGCGTAGGCCACGAGCGCGATGCCCGCGAGCTCGGGGCTCACAGCCAGCAAAAAGCCCTCAAACACAACGGTGCAGACCAGAGCGATGGCAATGGGCGAGATGGTGTGCGCGTAGAAGACCTCGAGCAGCTCGATATCCGAGGTGACCAGGCTCACGAGATCGCCCTTGCCGCGGCCCTCGAGCTTGGCGGGGGCGAGCTGGCGCAGGGCGCCAAACACCAAGTCGCGGATGTGCGCGAGCAGGCGAAACGCGATGTAGTGGTTGCAGAGCTGCTCGCCGTAGTGGAGCGGCCCGCGTGCGATGCCGCAGGCGGCACAGGCCGCGCATGCTGCGATCAGACCAAGCCCCAAGGCGTAGCGGCCCAGCGCGGCCATAAGGCCAAGGGCGCCAAAGGCCGGCACGAACGCGGCGGTGAGCATGCCAATGCTGCCCAGCGCGACGGCTAGCACAAGCCAGCCGGCAAGCGGTCGGACGAGCCCCATCATGCGCCACATGATGGACGGTGCCGAGCGACGGGCGCGGCCGGAGTCAGTGGCCGCGGCAGCGGAAGACGAGCCAGCACCGTTGAGACCATCGGTACAGGCAGCGCTGCTGTCAACAGCCTCAACCGCGCCGGCATCCTCGGCATCACCCTCCGCATACGTATATGCCGAGAGCTGCTCCTGGCTGCTCCACATGCGCGCATAGGCGCCCGCGCCCGACAGGAGCTCATCATGGGTGCCGCGCTCGGCAATGCGGCCGCGTTCCAGCACCAGGATCTGATCGGCGTCCACGATCGTCGACAGGCGGTGTGCCACCACGATTACAGTGTGCCCGCCGGCAAGCGACGCGATGACCTCGCCGATCGCGGCCTCGCTTGCGGCATCGACGTTGCTCGTAGCCTCGTCAAACACATAGATCGGCGAGTCGTGCAGCAGGGCGCGGGCCATGCACACGCGCTGGCGCTGGCCGCCCGAAAGGTTGGTGCCACCCTCGTTAATCACCATGTCGAGCCCGCCGTTGGCCCGCACAAAGGCCGCCACGCGCGTGCGGTCGAGCGCGTCCATGAGCTCGGTATCGGTGGCGTTGGGCTGGGCGAGCAGCAGGTTGTCGCGCAGGGTGCCGGCAAACAGGTAGCCGTTGGTGGGCACCAGCGTGACGGCGCGCATGAGTGAGGCGGCCGTGACATCGCGCAGCTCGACGCCGCCAATGCGCACGCTGCCGCGGTAGGCGTCCTTGCGGCCCGCGATAATCCCCGCGAGCGTGGACTTGCCGCCGCCGCTTTCGCCCACGAGTGCCACGAGCGAGCCGTGCGCAATGGTCGCGCTGGCGCTGTCCAGCACGGTGCGGTCGCCGTAGGCATAGCTCACGCCTGCGAGCTCGATATCGCCGCGACCATCAAGCTCAACATCGCCGCGCTCGGGCTCGGGCGTATCCAAAATGCCAAACATGCGGCGCGAGGCGGCCATGCCGTTCATGGCCGTGTGGAACAGCGATCCCAGGCGGCGCATAGGCAAAAAGAACTCCTGTGACAGAAAGACGATGAGGAAGGCAGCCTCAAAGCCGATCTTGCCCGTGGCGAGCTGCAGTGCGGCCACGATAATGCCGAGCGCGGCGCCCATATAGACGACCAGGTCCATAACGCAAATGGAGCGCAGCTGCATCACCAGCAGGCGCATGGTCGCTGTGCGGAAACGCTCGGACTCGGCGTTGATGCGCTCGTGCCAGCTGCGATCGGCCTGGTAGACCTTAAGGGTGGTGAGACCCTGCACGGCCTCCAGGAACATGCCGCCAAGATCGACATAGCTGCCCCAGTACTCGGCACCGATCTTTTTGGCGTTGCGCATGACCATCATGATGGAGACGGGGATGACCGGAACGCAGGCGAGCAGTAGCGCGGCGGGAAGACCCGCTTGGCCCACGAGCAGTACAAACAGCGTGATGGGTGCCAAACCGGCAAAGAAGAGCTGCGGCAGGTAACCGCCAAAGTACACCTGGAGTTGCGTGGCGCCCTCGACGCTGGTCTGGACGGCCTCGGCGGTGGGGACGGTTTCGGTGTAGGAGGGGCCGAGTGCGGTGAGCTTGTCGTAGACGAGCGAGCGCACGCGGCGGACGGCCTCGAACGCGGCCTTGTCGCCGGCGCGTTGGGCCAGGTAGATGGAGGCGGCGCGCACGATGATGGCGGCGGCGAGCGGCAAGGCCGCCTGTGCGAGGGCATCGACGGCGAGCGCGGCGGAAAGACCGTTCGTGACGATGCCGCCCAAGATGCGCGCAAGCATCCACATCACCGTGATGTTTGCCATGAGCGCGATCCACTTAAACAGGACGCTTGCCATAATGTAGGGCGTTGCCTGCGGAACCAGGGAGAAGAGCCGCTTCTCGAACATGAAACCTCCTATGCCGTAACGGTGCCGGGCTGGGTCGTCGGCAGCCGCTTAGTTAGCCAAATGCAACTAGAGTAACATCGTGCAACGGTTAAGTATGCCGAGGGTAATTTTTAGCCGTTGAACTGCGTAGAAAGTTCAAAATTGTTGAGTGCGGCGAACTTTGTGGTGGACGGAATGCGGGCGCAATTTTGATCGTGTGCGGCCCGCTCCAAAACGTGTACGTCAGCCTCCAAAACCGACAAAAAATGACATGTTTGGAGGCTGACGTACATGTTTGGATAGGGGCAAGGGCGACGACGGACGAAAGTCACGCCTGTGCCACGTTCGATGTGCTAGCGTTTGGGTGAATAAAACGAGCCCGTGCGGAAAGGATCCGGACCGTATGCAACGTGGAAGTACATCTCCGCTGTCCCGCGAGACCGATGCGCCCGAAACCATCGTCAAGCTGGAGTGCGACATCGATGATGCGTCGCCCGAGGTACTCGCCTATGCCGCCGACCGCCTGCGCGAGGCAGGCGCCCGCGAGGTGCACTGGCTGCCCCTCTACTGCAAAAAAGGCCGCCCCGGCTGGCAGCTGCAGGTGATCTGCTCGCATGAGGATATCGAACGCCTGCAGACGATTATCTTTTTGGAAACCACGACCAACGCCGTTCGTCGCCAGGTGATGGAACGCGTTTGCCTGCCGCGTCGTTTTGAGCAGGTAGCGACGCCTTGGGGCGAGGTGTCCGTTAAGGTGGCGACCCTGCCAGACGGCAGCGAGCGCGCGGCTCCCGAGTACGAGGATTGCGCCCGTCTTGCCCGCGAACATGGCGTGCCACTCCAACGCGTGATGCAGGCGGCTCAGAGCGCGGCGCTACGATTCGAGTAGCACGGTAGATGGGCTCCACATCCGCCGGACCCCGTATTCAGCCCCCATCAACCCCACCCGAAAGGACTCCCCATGAAATACCTCATCGCCTCCGACATCCACGGCTCGGCATACTGGACCGAGCGCCTGGTCGCCGCCATCGAATCCGAGCAGCCCGACCGCATCGTGCTGCTGGGTGACCTGCTCTACCACGGCCCGCGCAACGACCTGCCGCGCGACTACGCCCCCAAGCGTGTGATTCCGCTGCTCAACGCCCTGGCCGACCGCATCATCGCGGTGCGCGGCAACTGCGACGCCGAGGTCGACCAGATGGTCCTCGACTTTCCCGTCATGGCGGACTACGCCACGCTGTTCGACGAGACCGGTCGCGAGCTGTTCCTGACGCACGGCCACGTCTTTGGCGCCGGCATGCACAACAGCGTCGACCACGCGCCCGCGCTGCCCGAGGGCTCCGCGCTCGTCTACGGCCACACGCACATCAAGGTTAACGAGGCAAGCGCCGCGCACCCGGGCCTGTGGCTCTTCAACCCCGGCAGCGTGAGCATTCCCAAGGACGGTGCGCACAGCTACGGCATCTACGAGGGCGGCGCGTTCCGTCACGTGATCCTGGAGGAGGAGTAACCATGGCCGAGCATATGGCTCAGCAAAATGCCGAGGGTTCGCGCGACCTGTCCACGCTGGTCGACGCGTCGGCCGAGCTGCAGCATCTGGTGCAGACCATCTGGCGCCTGCGTCAGCCCGATGGCTGCCCGTGGGACCGCGAGCAGACGCATCAGAGCATTGGCAAGAACATGATCGAGGAAGCCTACGAGGCGCTCGATTGCATTGAGGCGGACGACGTGGCACATCTGCGCGAGGAGCTGGGCGATGTGCTCATGCAGGTGGTGCTGCATGCGCAGATTGCGGCGGATGCCGGTGAGTTTACGCTTGCCGATGTGGCGCGCGATATCGACGCCAAGCTCATCCGTCGTCACCCGCACGTGTTTGGCGATGCGGATGCCGAGAGCTCCGACGAGGTGCTCAAGATTTGGGACGAGGTCAAGCTTGCCGAGAAGGCCGCCAAAGACCAGGCCGTGGCGGCAGGCGAGACTGCGCCCGAGGGTCTGCTCGACGGCGTGCCCACGCACCTGCCGGCGCTGATGCAGGCTCAGAAGGTGTCGCGCAAGGCGGCTGCCGTGGGCTTTGAGTGGGAGACGGTCCAGGACGTGTGGGACGAGGTCGCTGAGGAGCGTGCCGAGTTTGAGGCCGAGGCTCCCGGCTCGCCCGAGCGCGAGATGGAGTTTGGCGACCTGCTCTTTGCCCTGGTCAACGTTGCGCGCAAGGAGGGAATCGACGCCGAGAGCGCCCTGCGTGCCAGCACGGCAAAGTTCCGCCGCCGCTGGGCCGCGATGGAGCAGATGGCGGCCGACGCCCACGTGGATCTGGCCGAGCTTTCGACCCACGGCCTCAATGACCTCTGGGATGCCGCAAAGGCAGAGGAGTAAGACTGCGGGGGCGACGGGACGGACTTTCTCATCGCCCCCATTATTTTTCAAAAAGATTGTATCCCTTGGCTAACTTAGGGCATAATGCAAAAAGTGCGATAAGGCTAACTTACAGAGGCGCACCGACGGTGCGCGGTCAGCCGGTCGCTTGCATCCACTACGTTTCCAAGTGAGAGGGAGACAACATGAGCGATATTTTGGACGTCTACGGTCGCGAGGTGCTCGACAGCCGCGGCAATCCCACCGTCGAGGTCGAGGTCGTGCTCGAGGACGGCAGCTTTGGCCGCGCAATGGTGCCTTCGGGTGCTTCGACCGGCGCCTTTGAGGCCTGCGAGCTGCGCGATGGCGACAAGGGCCGCTACCTGGGCAAGGGCGTTTCGCAGGCCGTCGAGCACGTCAACAACGAGTGCGCTAACGCCGTCGTGGGCCTCGATGCTTTCGACCAGCGCGCCGTCGATGCCGCGCTGGTCGCCGCGGACGGTACCCCCAACAAGACCAAGCTCGGTGCCAACGCCATTCTGGGCGTGTCGCTGGCCGTTGCCCGCGCCGCTGCCGAGTCGGCGGGTTTTTCGCTGTACCAGTATCTGGGTGGCGTCAACGCCCACCTGCTGCCCACACCTATGATGAACATTCTCAACGGCGGCGTGCATGCCGACAATAACGTCGACTTCCAGGAGTTCATGATCATGCCGGTGGGCGCCCCGAGCTTTGCCGAGGGCCTGCGTTGGTGCGCCGAGGTCTACCACACCCTCAAGGGCGTGCTGCACGAGGCCGGCCTGGGCGGCGGCGTGGGCGACGAGGGCGGCTTTGCGCCCAACCTTAAGACCAATGCCGAGCCGTTCGAGTACATTACCAAGGCCGTCGAGAAGGCTGGCTTTAAGCCCGGCGTCGACTTCATGTACGCCATGGACCCGGCCTCGACCGAGTTCTACAACGCCGAGACCGGCATGTACGAGCTCAAGGGCGAGGGCGTGGAGTACACGAGTGCCCAGATGGTTGATTACTGGGAGAAGCTCGTCGACACCTATCCCATCATCTCCATCGAGGACGGCATGGCCGAGGAGGACTGGGACGGCTGGGTTGAGCTCACCCGTCGCATTGGCAACAAGGTGCAGCTGGTGGGCGACGACCTGTTCGTCACCAACACCGAGCGCCTTAAGAAGGGCATCGAGCTGGGTGCCGCCAACGCGATCCTGGTCAAGGTCAACCAGATCGGCACGCTCACCGAGTCGCTCGAGGCCATCGAGACCGCCAAGGAGGCCGGCTATGCTTGCATCGTGAGCCACCGCTCCGGCGAGACTGAGGACTCCACGATTGCCGACCTGGTCGTGGGCGTCAACGCCGGCCAGATCAAGTCGGGCGCCCCGTGCCGCAGCGACCGTATCGCCAAGTACAACCAGCTCATCCGCATCGAGGACGAGCTCGAGGGCAGCGCGCGCTACGCCGGCAAGGCCGCGTTCTACAACATTCGCTAAACGGGCGAATTTGGCGAGGGAGAGGCTGATTCGGTTCCGCCCCGCCTTGGCTGGACGCCGCAAAGCGCTGGGGGCGCTGGGCCATATGGCTCAGCGCCTTTTTTATGTCGAGCAAAGGCCGCCGAAGGCGTTGCGTGTGCTCGTGCTATAACTAGAATACTTAGCGCAAACAAACCTCAACCGCACAAGGCGCACATGGATCAGATTTACGACAACAGGTACTATTCCGCCGGTTCGCGTGAGCCGTCGCCTCGCCGTGCGCGCACGGTGCAGCTCGGTGGGTCCGCCTACGCCGGCGCCGACCGCTCCACGCAGCGCCCGACAAGTACCTCGCGCCCCAATGCTCATGTGAATACTTCGGCAGATGGACCGGTGCGCCCGGCACGTTCGACACATGCGTCGCGTCCCTCGGCCCAGACGCACGACAGGTCGAGCAGGCCTTCGAGCCGTCTTTCGGGCTCGGACTTTATGCGCTACGCCAACGACAATGCGGTGGTCAAGGCGATCTATGACTTTACGCATGGCTCTCTGCGTCCGCTGTTTATCGGTATCGTGGTGGCGCTGGCGCTCGTGAGCCTGTATTTTCCCGTACGCGACCTGTACGTGGCAAAACGCTCGAGCGACATCTTGGCCAAGCAGGTCGAGATTCGCCAGCAATACAATGATGAGCTGCAAAAAAGCGTCGACAAACTGCTCTCGGAGGAGGGTATCAAGGACGCGGCGTCCGAGGACCTGGGCCTGGTGATGCCCGGCGAGAAGAAGATTGACGTGCTAGGCTTGGACGACGATTCGGATTCGTCGTCGAGCAAAAAGTCCTCAAACGCCAAGAAGGCCAGCGAAGTGGCCAAAGAGATCGAAGAGGTCGGCAAGGACGTGCCGTGGTACATTCAGACGCTCGACATGCTGTTTGGGTTTAGCGGCGTCGAAGGCCAGACGGTCGCGTCCAGCGGCGAGTAGCGCCCAGAGGGGAGCCCGCAATGACAAATTGCAAACGATATAAGGTGGCCGCGATCGACTTGGGAACGGTGTCGTCGCGACTAGTGCTAGCGCAGGTCGAGGGCGGGGCGATCGTGGAATCGTCCAAGCATACCGAGATCACCGACTTGGGCGAGGGCGTGGACGCGACGGGGCGCTTTTGCGAGGCGGCCGTTGAGCGCGTGCTCGCTGCGTGCCACATGTTTGTGGACGAAGCCCGTGCCTTTGGGGCCGCGTGCATCTGCACCACGTGCACGAGTGCTGCGCGTGATGCGTCCAACGCCGCACTGCTGCTGGACGGCCTGCGCGATCTGGGGCTCGAACCGCAGGTGATTCCGGGCGAGGTCGAGGCGCGCCTGACGTTTTTTGGCGTGGCGCACGACTTTGCAGGCGAGCGCATCATCGTCGCCGATTCGGGTGGCGGATCCACGGAGCTCGCGACGGGCGTCTATGCGCCTGAGCGCGGGGTCTTTGCGCTGGAGGGAACGCGCTCACTGGACATCGGTTGCCGCCGCGTGACGGAGCGGTTTTTCTCTGCACTGCCGCCGTCGACGAACGAGCTTGCGGCTGCCGCCGCGTGGGCAGGCGAGCAGTTCTCCGCCTATTTTGAGGGCCTGCCCAGCGACTTTGAGCGCGCCGAGCGCCTCGTTGCGGTGGGCGGTACCGTCACCACGCTCGTGGCGCTGGTCCACGAACTGGAGCCGTACGACTCGAACTTTGTGCACCTGCGCGAGCTTACGATGGAGCAGATCTCGGCCGCCATCGATCGTATGTCTACGCTGGATGTGGAGGGTATCGCCGCGCTACCGGGTGTACAGCCCAAACGCGCGGGCGTGATTCTGGCCGGCGCCGTGGTGATTCGCGAGCTCATGCGAGCCGGCGGCTACAAGACGCTCACCGTAAGTGAGAACAGCCTCCTCGCCGGTATGGCTGCCACTATCAACGAGACTCTCGACGGTGCCATTCCCACCATCGCCTGGACCCCCGCTCTCAGCACCCTTTAAATAAGTTGCGGTGAAATACGGACTAAAATCGCCCTTTCGGGCCCCAAACAGTCCCTATTCCACCGCAACTTAGAGGCTTGACGGCGTCCGAAAGAAACGAGCCCGCATCCCAAAGGGACACGGGCCCGTAAAAGCCAAATGGTAGGGGCGGTGGGACGTCCGCGCATTTGCTGCGCAAATACGCACCGGCTTCGGCCGCCTGTCGGCGCCCTCGCCGGCTCGCTACGGACGCTGCGCGTCCGCTTAACGCTCGCCCCCTCGCGGGTTCGACCCACCGGCATCCAAAAGAAACGAGCCCGCATCTCAAAGGGACACGGGCCCGTAAAAGCCATATGGTAGGGGCGGTGGGACTCGAACCCACAATCCTTGCGGCGAGAGATTTTAAGTCTCCTGCGTATGCCAATTCCGCCACGCCCCCGTGAGACTAGAAGTCTAGCACAAGCCGTCCGTTACGCGTTGACGGCCATCGAGTGTTGGCCCGACTTCTCCAGGAACTCCTGGAACTTGGCTTCGTCGCCCTTGTTCTGGTACTGCAGGGCCAGCAGGTACTCCAGTCGGCAGCGCTTGACCGGGTCGTCGCCAACATCCTCGAGCATGCGCTCCAGCTCGGGAATGTCGTTGTGGCGCTTGAGGATCATCGTGTCGTACATCAGCTGGCATTCGTGTGCGACCGCCTCGGCCTGACCGCCCTCAAAGCCCTTGATCTCGTGCAGAAGCTCCTTGGACTTTTTGCGGTCCTCCTGGCCAACGTAGTAGTTAAAGGCTTTGATCACCAGGTCGACGCGCTGCATCTTGGGCAGATTGAGCCCCAGCAGCAAATCGAACATCTCATCGGCGCGCTTGTGGTCCTCGCGCAGCAGATAGGAGTTCAGGCGCAGGTAGTCGCGGTTGTAGCGCGGGTACAGCATGCTGGTGAGTCTGCCGTCGAGCAAACGATCGAACTCGTCCCACTGCTTGGCAGCCATAAGCTGCTGCAGGCGCTTGAACGTTGTGCGTTTTTTGACGCTAAAGAACACCGACACGGCGATGCAGATGATAACGACGGCGGTCCAGAGTGTGCGGGAATCGGGCATATTGGGATCCTTAGTCGCTCATAAAGCGAGCGGTATGACAACACGTACTAGATGTATTATACGCAGCGCGCAAGCAAACTGGCATAAAAGCTCATCGAGGCTGAGTGCCATCGCTCGCTGCGGTACACTTACCTAAAGTAAACCATGAAGGGAGACATTACCTATGAAGAAGATCGTTTTGGCTTGCGGTGCTGGCGCTGCTACTTCCACGCTTGTTGCCCAGAAGGTCGCCACCATGCTCGACGCCAATGGTTATGCCGGCAAGTATGAGATCGTGCAGTGTGCCATCTCCGAGGCCAAGGACTGCTGCGACGAGGGCGCCGACCTGCTGATCGCCACCACCGTTGCCCCCGAGGGCCTCACCTGCCCGTACGTGAGCGGCGTGCCCTTCATGACGGGCATGAACCGCGTCGCTGCCGAGAAGGCCGTCCTCGACGTCATGGCTCAGTAGGCGCTGACTGTATGAGTGAGCAGAACGCCAATCCAGTCGAGCTCTTTGGCATGTGCGTTGCCCATGTGGGCATTAACGCCACCGACCCGGCAGATGCCCTGGAGATCGCGGAGCTGTTCTCGACGATGATGGGCCTGCCCGTTATCGAGACCCCGGTTTCGTACTTTAACGATTCGCTGGTCGAGATCATGAAGCAGAACGGTCGTGGCGCCAAGGGCCACATTGGCTTTGCTGTCAACGACATCGATGCGGCCGAGAAGTGGTTTGCCGAGCGCGGGCTCGAGGTCAACGAGGAGTCGCGCGTGCTGCTGCCCGACGGCGGCACCAAGCTCGTGTACTTTAAGCGCGAGTTTGCCGGTTTCGCCGTGCACCTGTGCCGCGAGTAGCGCACAAGCTGCCATAGCTAGCAAAAAGGGATAGGGCCGTGTGGCCCTATCCCTTTATTTATGCCGAGGGGCTTCCTAGCGCGGCAGGCGAATCGTAAAGCGGCTGCCGACGCCCTCGACTGAGGTCACGCCAATGACACCGCCATGGCTGTCGACGATCCACTTGGCAATGGCAAGCCCCAGACCCGAGCCCTGCGCGCCGGCATCGCGTGCGTTGTCGGCGCGGTAGAACCGTTCAAACGCGTGGGCTGCGGATTCCTGGTTCATGCCGATGCCCTCGTCCTCAACACTTATGTCGATCGTGCCCGCGCCCGCATCCGGCGTCACGCCAAACGAGATGGATGTGCCCGCGTCCGAATACTTGGCGGCGTTCTGCACGATCACGCGCAGAGCCTGCTTCACGAGCGCCACGTCAACGGGCGCGTCGCAGCGCGGGTCGCTGGTAAGTGCGGCATCGTACGCCAGTCGATATGTGTGCGCGGCATCGATCATCTGCGATTCCTCGCATACCTCGCCGACCAGTGCGGCCAGGTTAGTATTCGCACGCCGCAGGACCGTGCGCCCGGCATCGCCGCGCGCCAAAAACAGCAGCTGCTCCACGAGCTCCTGCATATGCTCGCTTTCGGCCTTGAGCGAGGCAATGGACTCTGCCAGCACGTCCGGGTCGTCTTTGCCCCAGCGGTCGAGCATGTTCACGTAGCCCTGAATCACCGCGATGGGCGTGCGCAGCTCGTGGCTCGCATCGTTGACAAAGCGCATCTGCTGCAGCTTGGCCTCTTGCATCTGGCGCAGTAGGCGGTTGAGTGCAACCTCGATGCTTGCCAGGTCGGCGTCGCCGGTAGTGACGCTCGGCGAGTCGACGCTTGCGCGCTCGATGGCCTGCTCCAGTGTTTCCATCTTGCCGCCGGAGAGCTGCATGCGGCCGAGTTCGTCCACGCGCAGGGCCAGATCGTTGAGCGGCGCCATGGTGCGGCGCACGCGGCGGGCGCCGCCGAGCATGTTGAGCACGCTGATGACCTGCCCACCTGCAACGACAAGATAGAGGGGCCACAGCGCGATGAGGTCCTGCGCGAGGGGGAAGGTCTTGGTGGTGCGCGCAAGCTCGACGGTATAGGTGAGCGTGGCGGGGTCCCAGCCGTGCGCGGGCGTCAGCGACATGCCGCGAACGGTGGCGCTGGGGATCCATCCCGCGGTAAACGCGCCGTTGGGCAGCGTCTGGTTGTATCCATAGACGAGGATCGCCGCCGCAATAACCAACAGTAACAGATCGAGCCAGATGTGGCTCATCAAGCGGCGCCACATATAGCTCCAGTTGATGGCGCGGGCGATGGAGGTGACGCGCTTGACCTCGGCGTTACGCACGGCAGACATAGCCCACCCCGCGCACGGTTTGGATGATGCGGGCACCGCCGGCGTCCTCGATCTTGGCGCGCAGGTGCGCGATGTGCACGTCGACGTTGTTGGTGTCGCCCACGTATTCGTAGCCCAGCGCCTCGTGCGCGATGCGCTCGCGCGTGAGCACGGTTTCGGCATGCGTCATAAGCAGGGCGAGGACGTCGAACTCGCGGGCCGTGAGCGCGATGGGCGAGCCGCCGACCGTGACTTCGCGGCGGTCGGGATCGAGCGCGACCGAACCCACGGTGAGCGCGGCGGGGGAGGGCGCGGCAGCGGTCTGGGCCGTGTCGGTTGCCGGGGACATTGTGGCGATACCGGCGGCCGTGCCGCTCGCTACGCCAGCCCCGGCGCTGGCGCCGCCAACGCCCGAAGCCGCTCGCACGGCTTCCGAGCGCTTCAGTGCCACGCGGATCCGTGCGAACAGCTCCTCAATCGCAAATGGCTTGGTCAGGTAATCGTCGGCGCCGGCATCGAGCCCGGCCACTTTGTCCATCACGGCATCGCGCGCGGTGACCATAATCACCGGCACATCCTTGTGCTTGCGGACACGCCGCAAGACCTCCATGCCGTTGAGCTGCGGCAACAGCACGTCGAGCAGAATCAGATCGTAGTCGCGCTCCAGCGCCAGGTCCACGGCGGTGCGGCCATCGGCGGCGTGTTCCACCTGGTAGCCCTCGTGCTCCAGCTCGAGCGTCACAAAGCGGGCGATTTTCTCCTCGTCCTCTACGATCAGGATCCGTGCCATGCGTGCCCCCGTCTGCGATTACTTGTCGTCGTTGAGATTTTGTTTGATGTCGTCCGCGGCGTTAGCAGCGCTATCCATAAGATTGTTGATGCTGCCGGGCACGTCGCCGTCGCTGTCGATGCGGTAGCGCATGCCAAAGAACAGGCCAATCAGCATCAGCCATATCGTGGCGCCCCAGGCAAACAGCGCGACGATGGGAATCAGGATGGGGATGTTGAGGATGATCGCATCGCGGCGCGTGGCGATAAACTTGGTGTCCAGACTCAGGCGGAAGAGCTTTTTGAGGTACTCCCACACGCTGTCCATCTTCTTGGAGAAGTCGGTCTTTTCACTCGACTTTTCGTAGGCTGCCTGCGCGGCGACCATCTCGGCCGAGGGCTCATCGACTGGCGCGGACTCGGTGGCGGCATGCGCCGACGTGGTCTGGGTCTTGCCCTGCGACTCGAGCCAAATGATGGCATCCAAAACGTTGCCGTCGGCAGCGTCGAGCGCCGCCTTGGCATCGGTGTAACTCACGTTGCACTTGGTGCGGATGGTTTCAACTTTTTCGAGGTCGTCCATGACCTGTCCTTTCGTTCGATGGGCGCGACGCCGGGCGACCTGCCCGGGCGCGAGCGTTGCGTTCGTCGGCCTGCGTTGCGCGGTGCCGCCCGCCCTTGGTCGAACTCTATAGTGCAGGTTATAGATTAAGCGATTCTTGAGCCAAGATTAATGTTGGATGAGTTTTTGGGTGGCAGTGGGAAAAGTATTAGACCTCGATAGCGGGAGATGGGGTGCCGGTACAAAACGGCGTCAAGGGTTGGTCGAGCAGGCGGTTTTCAGGCGACTGGGACATGGCGGGCGGTCGATCGCCTATACTGGTTGGGCTCAACTGGAGAGGTGATAACTAGTTATGAAATCAATCAATGTTGCAGCGGCAATTATTCAGAAGGACGGGAAAATCCTGAGCTGCCAGCGTGGCTACGGCGAGTTTAAAGACGGCTGGGAGTTTCCGGGCGGTAAGCTCGAGCCGGGCGAGACCGGCGAGCAGGCAATCGTGCGCGAGATTCAAGAAGAGCTCGAGGTCACGATCGGTAACCTCGACTATCTTTGCACGGTCGAACACGATTACGAGACGTTCCATCTGTCGATGCAGTGCTACCTAGCTAGCATCCTATCGGGGGAGTTCAAAGAGCACGCTCACGAGGACATGAAGTGGCTCGATACCAATAACCTGTGGGATGTCGATTGGCTTCCGGCGGACGTTAAAGTCGTTAGGGAACTCGAAAAGAAACTCGGGCTTATGTGAGAAAGGAGCGGACGTCGCATGGCGGCCCGCTCCTTCTTTGTTACTCTGTCTCACTCAGATCGCTGAGCATAAACTCGTAAATGTCCTGGCGCACGGGCGCATTGAGTTCATATTCGATTTCGACGGCGTTGTCGCCGCTCTTAGTTTTAATAGCTTTGAACTCGCCAGTCGGATGCATTTCGCCTAGGAAGTAAAATTCCTTGCCACCCTTATCGTCCTTGTTCTTGCGCATAAACAAATACGTCTTTAGCCCGTTGCCCGGCCATGCCTGCAGTCGCTGAATCTCGGGGGAGTTGAGCGTGCGATTGTTCTTAGAGATTGCAACTAGCTTACTCGGCGAAACAAAGCGGTCTTCATACTGAATGGACTCGCTAATGTCGGGTGCCTTGTCATAGTTAATAAACACGGGGAATGTATTGGTCTTCTCGTCGTAGAAGTAGCCGCCAAGATTTTGGCCGTTGATGTTCTTTTCCCAGTTCATCAAGCGGCAAACTTCTTCGTACGTGTACTTGGCGTTGAGAACGAAATTTGTGTTTTGGTACGTCTCGGCATAGTCGAGTCGGTTACGCGCAATGCCAAAATCCAGCACCTCGAGAATCTGACGCTTGAACTCTGCGTTGCGCAGGGCGGTCGCAAACGCTTCGGTCAGACGAGGCCCGCATCCATCGTCAATAAGCAGGGAAACGAAATCCTTGGGAGTGGCAAAGTCGCCCTTAAGGACTGTGATTGCCGACCTAACGGCGCTGTCCTTAAGCTGTGTGTGGTAGCTCCTAAGCGCAGCCTCGCGCATATGCCGGTAGCCCTCGTGTCCGGCTTCGACGAGCGTTTGAAGCAAATAGAGGTCTTCGAAACGCTTGCCCGCGGCGAGCTTTTGAGAAATAAATTTGAGAATCTTGGTTTGATCAGAGGAAAATTGAACCGTGTAGTCCGGCTCGTATTTGGATAGAAATGCGTGGTAGGACCCCAGGCCGCTATTCTTGAAGATAAGCAACGGATCGATGGAGCCGTTACGATCAAATTCGAGCAGCGAGGGAATCTTGCCGAGTTTCTGGCGCAAGTCGAGATATTCGTTTTTCAAAAACCTGACGGAGGTGAAATCGCCGCCATCGATGGCCTTGTAGATGCGTGCCTCGGAAATACGATCGAAGCTCACGGTCGAGCATCCGGGGATCGTCGAATCGCCCTCTTGGACGAGACGACGCAGGCGATCTTTGTTGTACGTTTTGTCACCCGAAAGCGCGATGGGCACCAAGAAGTTGCTCTGGTAGTTGCCAATAAAGTCGAGCACCAGTGCGTATTCCTTACCATCATTCAGACGCAAACCTCGTCCGAGCTGTTGAATAAAGATGATTGCGGAGTCGGTGCGTCGAAGCATGATGATCTGATTGAGCGAGGGGATGTCGACGCCTTCGTTCATGATATCGACCGAGAAAATATACTCGAGCTCGCCGGCTTCAAGTCGGCTGATAACGGCATCGCGGACTTCATCGGGATCTTGACCGCTAATCGCAGCCGTTCGATATCCGAGAGCGTTGAATTTGCGCGACAGTTCTTTGGCCTCGGCGTTTCGATTGCAGAAAATTAAGCCCCTGCGGCTGCTTTTGGTGACGCTATATTCTTCGATCTTCTCGGTGATGTGACGCACACGCTCGTCGGACGTTAAGCGCCCGAACAGGGCGGTATTTTCGACCGTCTCATCGTCAATCTCCAGATCGTGAATGCCAAAATAATGGAAGGGGGCTAGCATCTCCTCGGACAAAGCGTCCTGCAGCGTGATCTGGAATGCGATGACGTGATTGAAAAGGGCAAAGACGTCATAGCCGTCGGTGCGATTGGGTGTAGCGGTCATGCCCAGATAAAGCCGAGGCGTAAAGTGCGACATGATGGATTGGTAGCCCTGAGATCCCGTGCGGTGGGCCTCGTCGATGACGATGTAGTCGAACTCATCGGGACGGAAATCGCTCAGATGCTTGGCGACCGAAGAACACATGGCAAACACACAGGTAGCATCGCTTGTATTCTTGCCAGTTTGATAGGTGTCGAACATATAGGTACTACCTAAGAGCCGTTCGTAGCTTGCACGGGAGGCGTCGATAATGCGCCGGCGGTGCGCAAGAAAGAGGACGCGCCGGGGTTTAGTTGCGAGCACATCGAACGCCGAAAGGAAGGTCTTGCCAGTGCCGGTTGCCGAGACCAGCAGGGCGCGAGTCTCGCCCTTACGGTGGATTGCACCGAGCGCCTCAAGGGCGCGCTGCTGCATTTTATTGGGCTTGAGTTCTTCGAGATCGTTCGTGGTTGGGCTAACAGTTGCCTGGAACGTCGGTTTCGATTTGGGCTTTGGGGGACGCGCCGATCGATATGCGGCATATTTGTCAATCCAGTCTTGGGAAAGCGCAACGGTCGAGGCGTCACTCCACAGCGAATTGAACTCACCTCTAAGCTCTCCGAGCAAGCAGCTGTTTTCAACGGTCTGGTACAGCACGTTCCATTCTTTATTGCAGGTGAGGGCGGTCTGCGTCATGTTCGAGCTGCCGACGATTATCGTGCTGGTTTCGCCCTTATCAAAAATGTATCCCTTAGCATGCAAATTACCCTGGAATACGCGAACTTCTATGTTGTCGTATTCCAGGAGCTTGCGAAACGCATCGGGTGAGTTGAAGTTGAGATAGGTGGACGTCAGCAGCCTGCCCTTAATGCCACGCTGCTTGAGCTCCTGGAACGCTTCGACCAAGATTTGAAGGCCACCGTCTGCAACAAACGCTACGCAAAAGTCAAAAGAGCTGCAGGTCGAGAGCTGCTCCTTGATAACGGATAGTAATGTTCCGCCGGTCGCCTTCGAGTTGGCGATGAGCTTGGGTGAATCGTTCTCGCGTGCAAGCGAGTCGAATTCAATATCAATCTGCTGCTGCGTAGTCATCCCGGCCAAACCTTTCGAAAGACTATGTTGGCGCCAGGATAACAGATCGATCGTTCGTATTTTGGGCGTATGACGATTAAGATTGGCGGTTTGGCGCGAGCTTTCGGACGTGTCCGCACGACATGCGACACTTACCCTGCCACCATGCTCCGCCGCGGCGGCATGCATCTGAACAACGATCCTCTAAGGAGTTCGATATCGATGAGTGACAACGCAAAGCATCTCGCAAAGAAGTGCGTTAAGGACGCAGGGCCGTGTCTTGTGCTGTGCGCGGCCGGCGTAGCGGTCGCGCTGCTGGCTGTTTTGGGGCCATTCGACGTGCCCCGAAGTGCCAGTTCCCTGCACGTTATCATCGCCCTTGCCGCCGCCATGATGACCGGCGGCGTGCTCGATTTGATCTTTTGGGTGCTCGACCCGTTTGGATGGAAGAACGAGGGGTAAGCCCTAAGGGATGGAAGGGCTGGAACGGTTGGCTTAGTGATCGTGCAGAATGTGGACTAGCGACTTACAGGGAAGCGGTGATCCGATGACGGTCTATGTGACGGGCGACGTCCATGGCGGCGCTGACATGCAAAAGCTGCGCGACTGGGAGCTTGGGGATAGTCTGACGAGCGACGACTATCTCATCATCGCGGGCGACTTTGGCCTTCCGTGGGATTTCTCTGCCGAGGAGTGCGCCGACATCGCCTGGCTGGAGTCGCGGCCCTATACCGTGCTGTTTGTCGACGGTAACCACGAGCGCTTCGACCATTGGGCGGAGCGTCCCATGGAGCTGTGGCACGGTGGGCTGACACAGCGCCTGTCGGACACCTCTCCCATACGGCGCCTGACGCGTGGCGAGATTTTTGAGCTCGACGGCTCAACGATCTTTACTATGGGCGGTGCCACGAGCGTGGACAAGGAATACCGCATTCCGTATTCCAGCTGGTGGCCACAGGAGCTGCCGGACGAGCGCAACTTTGAGGAGGCGTGGACAAAGCTCGACAGCGTGGGCTGGAAGGTCGACTACGTAATTACCCACACCTGCTCTACGCACATGCTTTCGCCCACGCTCTATCCGGCGCCCGGCTGGGATTGCCCCGGCGTTGATCGACTTACGGCGTTTTTCGATGAGCTGGAAGATCGCTTGGACTACAAGCGCTGGTACTACGGCCATTTTCATCGCGACGCCAACCCGGCCGAGCGTCACACCGTGCTCTACGACTGCATCGTTCGCCTGGGCGACGAGCTCCAGCCTTGGGATGTTGCGTAGGGGCGGGGCGTATTTGGCTATTCAGCCGTTATGGTGATGTTTTCCCGGTGTGCGCGGATAGCACCCCAGCTAAAGTGCTCGATCAGTTGCTCGGCAGAGCGCGGCGTGGTGTCCGGCGCGATGCCCGTTTGCCCGGCGAGCCAGCCCAGCAGTGCCTCGGGTGTGCTAAAGCGGGCGCGGAGCTCGCCCAGGTCCAGATCGCGATCGCGCTTGGAAAGGCGGCGGCCGTCCGGCGACATGAGCAGCGGGATGTGCGCGTAGTGCGGCGTGGGCAGTCCCAGCAGATGCTGCAGATAGATCTGGCGCGGCGTGGAGCCAAGCAGGTCGCATCCGCGTACGATCTCGGTGACGCCCATGGCAGCGTCGTCGACCACCACGGCTAGCTGATAGGCAAACACGCCGTCGCTGCGGCGCACCAAAAAGTCGCCGCACTCGGTGGCGAGTGCTTCGCATTGGGCGCCGTACGTGCGATCCACAAATTCGATCACGTCGTCTGCGAGGTCGTCGACGGTGGGCACGCGCAGACGTGTGGCCGGGGCGCGCAGGGCGCTGCGGCGGGCCACCTCCTCGGCCGAAAGACTTCGGCAGGCGCCACGGTAGATGGGCGTGCCGTCGCTCGCGTGCGGTGCACTCGCGGCGTGGAGCTCGGCGCGTGTGCAAAAGCAGGGATAGGTGAGGCCGGCGTCTTTCAGCCGGCGCAAGGCGCTCTCGTACAGGTCTAGGCGGTCGTGCTGGTAGTAGGGGCCTTCGTCCCACTCCAGCCCCAGCCAGGCCAGGTCGTCAATCAATTGGGCGGCAAGTTCCGGGCGCTTGCAGCGATCGTCCAGGTCCTCAATGCGTAACACGATGCTGCCGCCCTGGCTGCGGGCCGAAAGCCATGCGCACAGGCAGCTGAACACGTTGCCCAGGTGCATACGGCCCGAGGGCGACGGGGCGAAGCGCCCCACGACGGGCGCGGGAGCGGTCGGCGTCGTTGGCGCGTCGGCGGCGGTTGTTGCTATGTTGCGTGCGTTGATGTCCATGCGGACGAGTATAGCGCGGAGCGCGGTGGGGGAGACGCTGCCGTGGCCTGCAAGTTGCTGAGGCCACACGTTGCGCGTGCCGGACCACCGGCTCGGCGCCTTAATCGTCGTCAATCAATCTAGCCCTCAAACGACAGAAACCCCGGCAGCTCTTCGCAACTGCCGGGGTTTCCGCGGAAAAGGGGGACATGATCCTCAAGCGGACGGCAAAGGGGCAAACCGTTTTCGCTCAACTGCTTTATGCCCCTCAACTGGCGGCTCAATCAGCGCATGCCGCGCCCACACAAAGCCGCTACACCTGTGATGGAGCTATGAAGTGGTATCTATTGCCGGAGCGGGCTATGCCAAGGAGTGTCCCAGATTGCCGGCAGATAAGGAACGTCCCCAGGTGCCGGCGGCGGGCGTGACTTTTGTCCCGTTTTGACGCTCCGCTGACCTAGATGTTCGTCACATGAACTCGCAAACGTGGGACAATGACGCTACTGGTACCACAGACAAAGGATGTGCCTATGAACGCCCCCGTTGCCCAGCCCTGTCGGCAGCGCCGCCTGTTTGCGCGGTTCGCTTCCGTCTGCGCACTCGTCGCGCTTGCGTTGTTGCTGCTGCCTGCCGTCGCGCACGCCGACGGCTACTCCATGAGCCAAACCTATATCGGTGCCACGGTTGAGGCCGATGGCTCGCTGACCGTTGTCGAGGGACGCCAGTTCGATTTCGACGATGACATTAACGGCGTGTATTGGGATATCAATACAGGCTCTAACCAGCAAGGCGGCTCGGTGGTCGTCAATGTGCTGAGCGTCGAGGAAGACGACACTGCGTTTAACAAGGTCGACAGCGCAAATAAAGGCGACGACGGCGTTTACACGGTGGAGCAGTCCGACGACGGCGTAAAGATTAAGGTGTTCAGCCCTCACGAGAGCGGCGACAGCGCAATCTACTACGTGAGTTATTCCATGACCGGTGCGGTTATGAACTGGGCCGATACCGCCGAGCTCTACTGGAAATTTGTGGGTGACGGCTGGTCTGCGGACTCCGATGACGTCGAGATGGAAGTCTACTTTGCAAATGCCGCTGCCGGGACGGCTGCCGTCAAGGGCGATAACTTCCGCGCATGGGGCCACGGCCCACTGACGGGCGACGTGTCGCTCGATGCGGACGAGCCCATGGTCACCTATACCATTCCCTGCGTGCATGAGGGCGAATTCGCCGAGGCACGCATCGCCTTCCCCAGCGACTGGGTGCCGCAGCTTGCCGTCTCGGGCGAAAAGCGCATGTCGACGATCCTGAGCGAAGAGAAGGAATGGGCCGACGAGGCCAACGCTCGCCGTGAGCACGCGCGTGCGGTTGCCGGCGCGATTGCCGTGGTGTGTGTTGTCGTGGCGGTTGCCTATACCGGTGTGATCGTGATGCTTAAGCTGCGCAGGCCCAAGCCCAAGCCGCTCTTCCAGGACGAGTACTTCCGCGATGTGCCCTCGGCCGACCATCCCGCTGTGCTTGCAGCTCTCATGAGCTGGAACGACGTGCCCGATCAGGCATATATCGCCACGCTTATGAAGCTCACCGACGACCGCGTGATCAAGCTGGAAGAAGCGACCGAGACCAAGAAGAAGGGTCTGCTCCGTCGCGAAAAAGAGGAGCAGACGTATCGCATCACAGTGACCGACGAGGCCTGGAAGGCTGCCAAGAAGGACGGCATCGATCGCGATGTGCTCAAGGTCTTCTTCGCCGGCGTTAAGCCCGATAAGGACGGAGTCCGTTCGCGCACGTTTAGCGAGCTGGAGGAGTACGCTAGCGAGCGCACCACATCTGTTGGCGACAAGCTCGAGGACTATCAGAGCGCAGTTAAGGGCAAGCTGGAGGCGCGCGAGCTTATTGCATCGGACGGCACCATCGCCCTGGTTGCCGGCTTGGTTATCGGTATCATCATCGTCTTTGGCATTCTGGGCTCTCTGATCTATACCGACTTTGCGGACGCCAACGTCGGTGCCGCTATGATCTCGATCCCCGTCACGATCGTGGGCTTTGTCCTGAGCTGCACCTTCCGCCGCTACACGCCGGAGGGCGCCGAGGTGGCGGCTCGCTGCAAGGCGCTCAAGCATTGGCTTGAGGACTTTACGCGCCTGAAGGAGGCCATTCCCAGCGACCTGATCTTGTGGAACAAACTGCTGGTGATGGGCGTTGCCCTGGGCGTTTCGAAAGAAGTGCTGCGACAGCTGGCCGAGGCCGTGCCAGCGGACCTGCGCAACAGCGACGATTTCTACGACAACTACCCCTGCTACTGGTGGTATTACCATCACTACGGCAACGAGTCCCCGCTCGATTCGTTCAACGATGTGTACCACGAGACCATCCGCGAGCTGGCTTCGAGTTCCGATAGCTCGAGCGGCGGCAGCGGCGGCGGCTTTTCCGGTGGCGGCGGTGGCGGCGTCGGCGGAGGCGGCGGCGGAACGTTCTAGCGAGCGCTTGCTTTGGGGTGGATCTTTCTGGGCGGTTGCCAGGGAAGATTCATCCCATTTTTGTGCATCGAAACGGGTCAAACTTTCCGCTGAGGACCTTCGCGCAAGGGGCAGTGGACAAAAAATGCCAAATATGAGTACTGTTGCTGCGTTGGTCACATATGTTTGCACATAATAATGGCTCCTAATGAGAGTACTTCTCGTTAGGAGCCTATTTTATTGAACATTTGGGGAGCTACGTCAGCTCGTGCAGCTGGTCGTCATGCCTACAAGCATCAAAAATGCCCCAAATCGCTGCTACTAAAAAGGTAACAGTACTCATATTTGATGTTTTTTGACCACAGCTATTTGCAGATCACCAAGGCTACTCATTGGGGACAGACTTAAATGACTAGGTGTGGCTGCCTGGGCTAGGCTGTTAGGTCGAGTTCGTAGAGAAAGCTTTCACGCGGCATGTCGTGACGGCGCTCTTCGCGGTTGGCGCGGTGCGTGGCCGTGCGCTTAAAGCCGTGCAGCTCGTAGAATTTCCACGAGCAGTTGGAATCGGTATACAGGTGTGCGCTGGTCGCCCCGCACGAGGACAGATGTGAGATTGCGGCGTCGAGCAGCACCGATCCCACGCCCAGGCCGTGGACGTCAGGGTCGACGGCGAGCAGCGTGACCTCATTGTCATGCGGCAGTGGGCTTTTCTCGAGCAGGCGGTTGTTGGTTCGAATGGTGGCGCGCACAAACGAGAGATACTCGGCGCACGACTCGGGTTCTAGCTCACGCATCTGCGACAGCAGTGTACGCTCAGTATCCATCCAATGTTCCCTGACGGCGGTGCCGGAGCTCTGTCCCGCACGCGCAAGCGAAATGCCGCGCGCCTCGCCATCTATAACTGCAACCTGCGAAAACGTTGAGGAAGAAAGGCAATAGGCGAGGTCGCACGCGGCTTCGAGGCGGTTGTACTCATCGTTATCCGAGTTGTTGTGCCAAAGCTGCTGCAAGATCAGCGCGATGGCGTCGAAATCTTCGGTATCAAACGGTCGGTAGAGAACCCGCGAGACCATGGTGCCTCTTTCTATTGCGGATACATATCGAGCACAATTCTACCACGCCATTGGCATCTAATTATGGTGCCCCTGTGTTCCATGAACTCACCGTGCCCATCCCCTCCGCGCGCAAACTTTTTCTGCACATGCGCCCGTTGCGGGGTGCATCGATGCGCTCGATGCGCTACATTGAATCAGTATTTTCAATGCCGCTGCGCGAGCGCTGCAGATCGACGTATCACCGACTCACAGAGCACGGCGGCGTACCAGACAGGAGGACTGCATGGGATCTGATGTGAAGATCGCACGCGCGTTGATCTCGGTTACCGATAAAACGGGCGTCGTCGATTTCGCACGGACGCTGGTCGATGACTTTGGCGTCGAGATCATCTCTACGGGCGGCACGGCTCGTGCCATCGAGGACGCGGGCGTTCCCGTAACCCCCATCGAGGAGTTCACGGGCTATCCCGAGATGATGGACGGCCGCGTTAAGACCCTGCATCCCAAGGTTCACGGCGCGCTGCTGGCCCGCCGCGATTCCGAGCAGCACATGCAGGAGGCGGCTCAGCACGGCATTAAGCTGATCGACCTGGTCGTCGTCAACCTGTACGAGTTCGAGAAGACCGTCGCCAACCCCGAGGTCACCTTCGCGGACGCCATCGAGCACATCGACATCGGCGGCCCCTCCATGCTGCGTTCCGCCGCCAAGAACGCCGCGAGCGTCACCGTCATCTCCGATCCGGCCGACTACGACGCCGTCCTGGCCGAGATGCGCGAGACCGGCGGTTGCACCACACTTTCCACCCGTCGCCGTCTGCAGGTGAAGGTCTACCAGACCACCGCTGCCTACGACACGGCTATCTCTCGTTGGCTTGCCGCCCAGGCGAGCGACGTGGCGGACACCTCCGCCAAGCTCGAGGTTTCGCTGGAGAAGGTCGACGACCTGCGCTATGGCGAGAACCCGCAGCAGAAGGCCACGGTCTACCGCTTTGCCGAGGGCTGCGAGAACTCCGCGAGCTCGCAGTTCCCGCTCGTGGGCTCCGAGCAGATCCAGGGCAAGCCGCTCAGCTACAACAACTATCTGGACGCCGATGCCGCTTGGAACCTGGTCCGCGAGTTCGACGAGCCTGCCTGCGTGATCCTCAAGCATCAGAACCCCTGCGGCTCCGCCGTTGCCGAGGACATCACGGCTGCCTACGACCGCGCCTTTGCCTGCGATCCCAAGAGCGCCTTCGGCGGCATCATTGCCTGCAACCGAGAGGTCCCCTTTGAGCTGGTTGAGCACTTTGCCGATCAGAACAAGCAGTTCGTCGAGGTCATCATCGCCCCGAGCTACACCGCCGAGGCACTCGAGCGCATGGCCAAGCGCCCCAACCTGCGCGTGCTGGCTACCGGCGGCGTGGACCACGGCGCCAAGGTGGAGCTGCGCTCCATCGACGGCGGCATGCTGGTGCAGGAAGTCGACCACGTGACCGAGGACCCCGCGACCTTTACGTTCCCCACCGACCGTAAGCCCACCGACGCCGAGATGGCCGAGCTCGAGTTTGCCTGGAAGGTCTGCAAGGGCGTCAAGTCCAACGCCATCCTGGTCTCCAAGGGTAAGGCCGGCATTGGCATGGGCCCCGGTCAGCCCAACCGCGTGGATTCCGCGTTGCTGGCCTGCGAGCGTGCTGAGGACTTCTGCGAGCGCGAGGGCGTGGAGAAGGGCGGCTTTGCCTGTGCAAGCGACGCGTTCTTCCCGTTCCGCGACAACGTCGACGTGCTTGCCGCGCACGGCGTGACCTGCATCATCCAGCCCGGCGGCTCCAAGCGCGATGACGAGAGCATCCAGGCCTGCAACGAGCATGGTATTGCGATGGTCTTCACCGGAGCCAGGCATTTTAGGCACTAATATCGTTACGCGGTTTTACCAAACCGCGTAACTGCTCGACGCTGCGCCGGCCCCAAGCACCCCATCTCGCCGCTCAAACCGTCGCTCGCGTACAAGAAGTACGCGTCGCTCCTCTTTCGTGGCGACCTGGGGCACTTGGAGCCGGCTCGCTGGCTTATGCTCCACCAGTGGCCTTGGCTTGCTCCGAACGAAGGCTATCTATTGCCGTCTGCGCCGGTTGGCGCGGGCGGTTTTTTTGGGTATAACGGTGCGGTGTATGTTTTTGAGAAAGGTTAGATATGGCCGTTGTGGATGATGCCGAGCTGTTTGGCAATGCCGAGGATCAGCGTGCGTACGAGGACTTTTGCGCCAATCAGGAGGCGGTCGAGAAGTTTACGCTCGACAAGCCCGCGCTTGTCTGCCGTTGGCGCATGTCCAACAAAAAGGTGCCCATGCTCAACCGCCACATCCGCGCGCTGTCCGAGCGTCTGGTGCAGGGCGAGCCACTTACCCATAACATGCTCAGCTGGGCCAAGCAGCACGTTGAGTGGTCGCTAGCCGAGGGCGACTATACTGCGCACGACGGCGTGCTCATGCTGGTGATCGACATCAACGGCAACGCCGCCATGACAGTGGGGGAGTACGAGCCGCTCGCCGATACGTCAGCCAAGGCGCTGCGTGCCCGCTCTGCCGAGGCCCGTTCCGAGGCCGACGAAACCGGCGTGGCGCCCGAGCTGCTTGCTGCCGTCAACGACGGCGAGCTGGCCTTTGTGGCGCCGGCGGACGAGTGCCTGTGCGGCACGGCGACGCTCATCGAACAGCTGGCCCAGACCAAGGACATCCCGGTCGCGCGCGTAGATATTCCCGCGCAGCTTAAGGGCGCGCTGTTCCTGGTGAGCGACGAGCACGGCGTGGTCCCCGCAACCGAGACGGACGCCGCCGAGGCCGACGCCGCCACGGTCGCCTTCTTCGCCGATGGCTACGAAAAGCTCCGTGCCCGCCGTTCCTAACCTCAAGGTGGGGTGGGCTTACTGAAGCGAGCGAGCGCGTTCGATGGCGTAGGCGAGCGACAGCTGCTCCATCTCCGGGGCGCATTTGTAGCTCAGTCCGGTGAGAGCCGTCACCTTATCGAGGCGATATCGAATCGTGTTCGGGTGCTGGCCAGTCTGCTTGGCGGTTCGCTCGATACGTCGGTCGTTCTCGATGAATGCGGCGAGCGTGGATTCCAGCTCGCTGCCATGCTCACTGTCGTGCTCGCGTATCGGCGAGAGAATCGCCTCCGAGAACGATCGCATCTCCGGGGTTTCCGCAAAAGGCATCACGGTTCTCAGGATGCCGAGCTGCGTATAGCGGACGGGACCCTCGGCTCGTTGACAAGATAGGCGCTGTGCGTAAATCGCCTGCGAGATCGCCTGCGCCACCGCCTCGTCTCCAAACAGAATATCGCTGATGCCAAGCCCTTCCGCTCCGCCATCGATGCCGCTAGCCTCGATGAGCTCCGTGAGCGCCTGCACGATTCGCTCCACATCGAGCGTCTGCTCCGAGTCGCTTGTCGCTACGAATAACAGACCTCCGTCATAGGGTGCCAGCATGTTGTGGCATCCGGCGAGGGTCGATTTTGCACAGAGACGTTCGATTTGCAAAAACGTACGCGGGTCGAGGGGCTCTGCAAACGATGTGAACAGGGCGACCGCTTCGTCCAGAAATGACGGGTTGAGGCCTCGGATGCGTCGGCAGATGGACTCGGGCGATACGTCTGTCCTCAGGGCATCGATCTCGCGCTGTGCGAAGTCGATGGACGCGAGCTGCTCGATATGCCGTTTGACCTCATAGATGACGCTGTCAAAGAACAGTGAGTCGTCGGTCGTGAGAAAGACCGGGTAGTGCCGCGCGTTGGCGTAGCGGATGGCTTGGTCGGGAATCGGGATGTGCAGGACGTTTTTGATGATGAGACCGCTCGTTCCCTTGGCGACGAGGTATTTCACGGCTTCAGTGATGAGGTACGGGTCGTCCTTCGCATAGAGGAAGGTGCTGAGGACGATCTCGTCTGAGCTGAAGTTGACGCGCTGGTACTTGTTCTTGAGGCCGGGCATGAGTTCATAATCGAGGATCCCAACGCCGGAGACGGCACGCGAGATGCCATCGCTGCCGGCGATTAGACGGACCGACCCCTCATATTCCCGTGAGAAGTCCGAGACGGTGTATAGCATCAACATCACCCTGTAAATCACTACAATAAATACCTGCATAAAAAGGATAATCGCACATCCGTATGCCGTTGATGCGAGAAATAGTTCAAATATATGCTGATGGAACGAAAAATCAGATTGAGAATCGTTGTAGATTCCAACAAGAAATGATCCTTGGCGGCATCGTTACTAAACCGTACAGTGAAGCAACGTAAAGCTTTCGCTGAAAGGAGCGATGATGGGGCAGATGGTGGTGCTTTCGGCCGAGGAAGTTTCCAAGGTGCTGACGATCGAGGATGCAATCGCTGCCGTGGAGGAGGCATATCGCCAGAAGGCAACGGGCAAGGGTGTTGCGTGGCCGATGGTATATGAGCAGTTCGAACCCGGCGTGGCCGATATGGATATCCGCTCGGGCGAGTTGGCGGGAAGCGTCCTCTTCGGCCTGAAGCTCACTGCTTGGTTCTCTCAGAATCCCAAAAAGGGGCTCCCCGAGATCTTTGGCACTACGCTGCTGTGCGACAACGCGACGGGCGAGCCGTTGGCGCTGCTCAATGCCTCCGCCGTCACTGGACTTCGCACCGGTGCTGCCGCTGCGCTCGGCGCCAAGTGGCTGGCTCGGGCGGATGCGTCCAAACTGCTTGTTGCGGGTGCCGGCCACATGAGCACCTATATGGTGGCGGGCGTGCTCGCCGCCTGTCCCAAAGTGAGCGAGGTCAAGGTGTGGGAGCCGGTTTCCGATGCCGCGCCCGAGGCTCGCGTCGAGCGCATACGAGACGAGCTCGCCCATATCTTGGGCGCTTGCGAGCATGCTCGCGAGGCATCCACCTATTCCATCGAGGCGACGGCCGACGGCCAAGGCGCCGCGGCAGAGGCCGACATCATCGTGACGATCACGCCTGCGACCAAGCCCATCATCCCCGATGCATGGGTGCGCCCCGGTGCGCATATCTCCTGCGTCGGTGCCGACATGCCCGGCAAGCAGGAGCTCGCCTCGGCGCTTGTCGCCCGTGCCGCTGTTTACGTCGACGACCGCGAGCAATCGGTCGCGTCCGGCGAGCTGGAGATTCCGGTTGCCGAGGGTGCCATCACACCCGAGGACATCAAAGCGGAGCTCGGCGAAGTCATCGCCGGCACGGCTACGGGGCGTTCGGATGACGAGCAGGTGACGGTGTTCGATACGTCGGGCATCGCCGTTCAAGACCTTTCGGCATCGAAAATTGCCTACGACCGCGCCGTCGAGGCGGGGCTGGGCACCGTGGTGGAACTGTAAGAAAGTCAAGGAAAGGAAACGACAATGCAGATCAAGGATTTCGCCGTCGAGCAGTGGATGAACGAGTGGGAGACCAAGTGCACCCACAACGTTGCGGAGACGTGCGTCTACTCCCTCACGCTCGACCAGCTGTTCGAGCTTACGAACACCGACAAGAAGGCGTGGCTCGATAGCCTGTGCTCGCGCCGATTCACCTACGGAGACATCGAGGGACAGCCCGGCTTCCTCGAGGGGGTCGCGCGTCTCTATAAGACGGTCGAGCCCGGGCATATCGTGCCCACGCACGGCGCGACCGGCGCCAACTCCCTGGTTATTTCCACGCTCGTCGAACCGGGCGATCATGTAGTCTCCGTCAAGCCCACCTACCAGCAGCTTTATTCGATTCCCGAGATGTGCGGTGCGAAGGTCGATATCCTTCAGCTCGATCGCAAGAACGGTTACCACGTCGACGTCGACGCACTCGATGCCTTGGTGACCGACGATACCAAGCTCATCTGCATCAATAACCCGGACAACCCCACGGGCGCCCTGCTCGACGCCGATACGCTCAAGGCGATTGTCGAGGTCGCACGCAAACACGACGCGTGGCTGCTCTGCGACGAGGTCTACCGTCTGCTTACTCAGACGGATGAGTACGCCGAGTCCGTGGTCGACCTGTACGACAAGGCCGTCGCCACCGCATCCATGTCCAAGGTCTGGTCGTTCGCCGGCCTGCGTCTGGGCTGGGCGGTCACCAAGAGCCCGGAGCTCCGTCGCGCGCTGCTCTCGCATCGCGACTACAACCTGATTTCCGCCGGCATATTCAGCGAGTCGGTGGCGGAGCTGATTCTGGGCAACGCTTCCGTGATCCTTGAGCGCAGCCGTCGCATCGTCCGTCAGAACCTTGCTGTTCTGGAGAAGTGGGTCGAGAGCGAGCCGCACCTGTCGTTCGTCAAGCCCGAGGCGGGTAGCACCGCGCTCGTGTATTACGACTACGACATTGACTCCAGGACGTTCTGCACCGACATGATTAAGAAGTCCGGCGCGCTCGTCACCCCGGGCGATTGCTTCGAGGAACCCAAGAGCATGCGCATCGGCTATGCATACTCCGACAACACCGATGACCTGCAGAAGGGCCTGGATGCCATTTCGGCGTACATGCGTACGCTCGAGTAGAGGCTCGAGGCCGAAGTGATGGGGCCGATCGGTTTAGGACCGAGGGCCCCTACTCTCTCTCAAGGCTACCGAACACTATTGTCACATTAGATGCCCACGGGGTCGCATCGCTGCGACGCCGTGGGCATAATGGTGTGGAAAGTGCAAGTTACGAGAAACGGGAGGACACATGGCGCTGATTTATGTCGTTGAGGACGACGAGCCCATTCGTCGCGAGCTTGTCGATATCCTTGCCCGTGCCGGTTTTGAGGTCGAGGCCTGCGAGTCGTTCGAGCATGTCTCGCGTGACATCCTGGCCGCTGCACCCGACTTGGTACTGCTCGACCTGACGCTTCCCGTCAAAGACGGCCAGCATATCTGCCACGAAGTCCGCCACGAATCCGAGGTTCCCATCATCGTCCTCACGTCGCGCACGACCGAGATCGACGAGGTCATGGCCATGACGCTCGGCGCGGACGACTTCGTTCCCAAGCCCTATAGCGCGCGCGTGCTCGTGGCGCGCATCAATGCCTTGCTGCGTCGCACCGCGGCGGCGGGCGAGCGCAGCACGCTTGTCCACAAGGGGCTGGAGCTCGATCTCGCCCGTTCTATGGTCACCAACACGGCGACCGGCGACAGCACCGAGCTCACCAAAAATGAGCTGCGCATTCTCTCGCTGCTCCTGAGCCGCGCGGGCAAGATCGTCTCGCGCTCGGCCATCATGCAGGACCTGTGGGACTCCGATGCCTTTGTGGACGACAACACGCTCACTGTCAACATCAACCGTCTGCGCACCACGCTCGAAAAAATCGGCGTCAAGGGGTATCTGACCACGCATCGCGGTCAGGGCTACTCGGTCTAGGTGTCGGTTATGTCGTTTGCCAAGTTCTTTAAAGATGCGCTGCTTCCCGTCGCCGTGTGGACGTGCGGCGTGCTGTTGAGTTGCTTTGTGCTGACGGTCGCCGGGGCCCCCGCTTCCATCGTGGTCGTGGCGGTCGGCGTGTCCTTTATCTTTGGCATGCTCGGCATCGTGATCGAGTACGCGCGCCGTCGTCGATTTTTGCGTCAGCTGGAGCGCGCGGCCGAGGAGCTGGAAAGCCCTGCGTGGGTGCAGGAGATGGTGCAGTGTCCGACCTATGCCGAGGGCGAGCTCGAATACGAAGTCCTGCGCCGCGTGGGCAAGGCGGCTTGCGATGAGGTAGCGGAAGGGCGACGTCAAACCGACGACTATCGCGACTATATCGAAAGCTGGGTCCACGAGGCCAAGTTGCCCCTGGCGGCGGCCCATCTGATTCTTGAAAACCTGGACGGCAGCGAAGACGACCTGTCGCGTGTGGATGACCTGGGTCGCGAACTGGCTCGCGTTGAGCGCTATATCGACCAGGCACTGTACTATGCGCGCTCGGAAGTCGTGGAGCGCGACTACCTGATTCGCCGCTGGAATCTTAAGGCCCTGGTGACGGGCGCGATTAAAGCCAACGCGCGCGAACTTATCGCGGCGCACGTGGCTCCGGTGTGCGAGAACCTCGACTTTGAGGTCTTTACCGACGAGAAGTGGCTCGAGTTTATTCTAGGCCAGCTTATTCAGAACAGCATCAAATATGCGCGCGAGGACGGCGCAAAGATCGTGTTTTCGGGCGCGTTGCTGGACGAGGGCCTGGCGAGCGAACGCATCGAGCTTACCGTCGCGGACAACGGCTGCGGCGTGAGCGCGGCCGACCTGCCGCGCGTGTTCGAGAAAGGTTTTACCGGCGACAACGGCCGCACCACCAAGCGCGCAACGGGCATCGGCCTCTACCTGGTGGCGCGCCTGTGCTCCAAGATGGGCATCGACGTCACCGCGGCATCCGAGCCCGGCGAAGGCTTCGTCGTAACATTCGCGTTTTCAACGAATAAGTTTCAATATTTCGAGTAACGCACGCGGCAGACGCCCACCCAAACAAAAACGTGCAGCCCAAACAAAACGTGCCGCCCCAAACGGGGCGGCACGCCATCTTTTATCAGCCAACTCGCTGAAGTAAGGCTGCGAAGGCCGCGGGGCCGGGAGGGGTTTCCTAAGGGCACATCCCGCAGCCGCAACGCGGCGAGGACGTGCCCGTGGAAACCCCGCAGGCCCCGCGGCCGGTGGGAGCAACGCTACTTCACGACCAAAATGTCGCAGTCCGTATTGCGCAGCAGGAACGTCGAAATTGAACCCAGCAGCGCATACTTGATCGAGGACAGGCCGCGGGCGCCGCAGAGCACCAGGTCGGGCTTAACCACGTCGAGCATCTCGTCCTTGAGCGTCTCGCGAATGCGGCCGGCGCGAATCATGACCTCGACCTCGGGAATGTCGGGATTGGCCTTGGCCTCTTCGAGCTGCTTGGCGATGGAGTTCTTAAATGCCTCCTCTAGGCCGTTGACCAGGTCGACCGGATAGGAGCCGGCGCTCTCGAGTGCCGTGGAATCGATAACGTGGCCGATAATCAGCTTGGCGCCGTTGTTCGCGGCGACCTTGATGGCGCGTGCGAGCACAAAATCCTGCTGCTCAGTACCGTCGAGTGAAACAAATACCTTGGTGTAGCCCTCGTTCATGGTTTCCTCCTTGGTCTATCGCACGGGCGCGGGGCTCGTGCGTCGGGCGGGCGCGGGTGCGTTGACCGCCGGACACTTTATCTTGTTGCAGTTATACCCAAGGATTTGGGTTTGACTGCTCGCAATTCTGTGAACGGGCGAGTTTTTTGGTAAGGGTAGGCGCGGTCGCACCGCCAACGGTTGATAATGGGACATCGCCCGCATCGTCCGCAGAACATCTACCGGCGGGTGTCTAACGAGGGGGTCCCTTTGGATATTATCGAGCTTCTAAAATCTGCCTTCATGGGCCTGGTCGAGGGCATCACCGAATGGCTGCCTGTTTCGTCGACCGGTCACATGATCTTGGTGGATGAGTTCGTCAAGATGAACGTGAGCGAGACGTTCTGGAATATGTTCCTGGTCGTGATTCAGCTCGGCGCCATTCTGGCCGTCTGCGTGCTGTTTTTCCACGAGCTCAACCCGTTCTCGCCCAGCAAGGGCAAGGAGGGCCGTCGCGACACCTGGGTGCTGTGGGGCAAGATTGTGCTCGGTTGCATTCCTGCGGCGGCGATCGGCCTGCCGCTCAACGACTGGATGGAGGAGCATTTCTACAACGCTCCCGTCGTGGCGCTGGCGCTCATTGTGTACGGCGTGCTGTTTATCGTGATCGAGAACTGGCGCGCGAGCAAGCGCGAGGAAATGGCCGTTGCCGGTTCGTTTGGTTCGCGTGCTGTGGTGTCGGGTGGACGTCCCGCCGGTGCGCACTTTGCGGCGCCCGCCACGGCTACCGCTGAGGATGAGGACGATGACGAGAATCTGGACTTTGGTTCCATCGCCACGCTCGAGGACCTCAGCTGGAAGACTGCGCTGGGTATCGGCTGCTTCCAGGTGCTTTCGCTGGTGCCTGGTACGTCTCGCTCCGGTTCTACCATCATCGGCGGCCTGCTGCTGGGCTGCACGCGTTCGGTGGCGTCCAAGTTCACGTTCTTCCTGGCCATCCCTGTCATGTTTGGCGCGAGTGCGCTCAAGCTGGTCAAGTACTTCATCAAGGGCGGCACGTTCGGCACCAACGAGATCGCCATCTTGGGCGTGGGCTGCGTTGTTGCCTTTGTGGTTTCGCTCATCGCCATCAAGTGGCTCATGGGCTTCGTCCGCCGTCACGACTTTAAGTGCTTCGGTGTTTACCGCATCATCCTGGGCATCGTAGTGCTCGCATATTTCTTCGTTCTGGAGCCGATGCTCGGCCTTTAACTTAGTCGACGCTGCGCGGCGGCCAGGGCGACAACTTGTCATTCAAAGGGGGTGGCATGACCAAAAGGTCTATGCCGTCCTCTTTTTTGGGCGATGGGGCGGGCTTGACGGTGGCGCACGGAGTCGTGGTGTGATTTGCGTCGGTGTCCGCGCGGCTCGGTATACTGGTACGGCTCAAACTATGGCGCTGCCCGCAGGCGCGCCGTCTGTCAGATGAGGAGTCGCCCATGACCCAGCCCTTGCCCTGGGAAAAGAACGCCGCGGTGCCCGTGCCGCCCGCGCCGGAACCCGTGCCGCTCGATGCATACACCGCCCCCGCTGCGCCGGAGCCCGAGCTCGTTCCGCTCGACATCTACGACGCTCCCGCGCCGGCGCCCAAGCCCGCCAAGCCGCTCGTCGACATCGACAGCCTTAATCCCGCCCAGCGCGAGGCGGTCCTGTCCACCGAGGGCCCGTTGCTGGTGCTCGCCGGCGCCGGCTCGGGCAAGACTCGCGTCTTGACCTTCCGCATCGCACATATGCTCGGCGACTTGGGCGTTAAGCCCTGGCAGGTCCTGGCCATCACGTTTACCAACAAGGCCGCGGCCGAGATGCGCGAGCGTCTGGCGGCACTCATCCCCAGTGGCACCCGCGGCATGTGGGTGTGCACCTTCCACGCCATGTGCGTGCGCATGCTGCGCGAGGACGCCGACCTGCTGGGCTACACCGGTCAGTTCACCATCTATGACGACGATGACTCAAAGCGCATGGTGCGTGACATTATGCAGGCGCTCGGCATTGAGCAAAAGCAGTTCCCCATCAACATGATCCGCAGCAAGATCAGCTCGGCCAAAAACGCCATGATTGGGCCCGAGGACATGCTCAAGAGTGCCGATAGCCCCAACGACAAAAAGGCCGCGCAGGTCTACCTGGAGCTGGAGCGCCGCCTGCGCGCCGCCAACGCGATGGACTTCGACGACCTGCTCGTGCGCGCGCTCGAGTTGCTGCGCACCCGCCCCGAGGTGCTCGACAAGTACCAGGAGCGCTTCCGCTACATTAGCGTCGACGAGTATCAGGACACCAACCACGTCCAGTACGAGATCGCCAACCTGCTGGCCGCCAAGTACCAAAACCTTATGGTCGTGGGCGACGATGACCAGTCCATTTACAGCTGGCGTGGCGCCGACATCACCAA
Source organism: uncultured Collinsella sp. (assembly GCA_958407445.1). Taxonomy (GTDB): domain Bacteria; phylum Actinomycetota; class Coriobacteriia; order Coriobacteriales; family Coriobacteriaceae; genus Collinsella. The sequence continues at coordinate 35,906 of CATYIU010000004.1, read as the reverse complement.
CATCCTGGACTTTGAGCAGGACTTTAAAAACTGCAAGACCGTCAAGCTGGAGCAGAACTATCGCTCTACGGGTCATATCCTGAGCGCCGCCAACGCCGTGGTGCGTCACAACTCGCAGCGCAAGGACAAGCGCCTGTTTACGGCCGAGGGCGACGGCGAGAAGATCCAGGCCTTCCAGGCGAGCGACGAGCGCGACGAGGGCCGTTGGATTGCCGGCGAGATCGAGAAACTGCATGCCAAAGGCACGAGCTACGACGATATCGCCGTGTTCTACCGCACCAACGCCCAGTCGCGTATCCTCGAAGATATGTTCCTGCGCGCGGGCGTGCCCTACAAGATCGTGGGCGGCACGCGATTCTTCGACCGTGCCGAGATCCGCGACGTCATGGCCTACCTCAAGATGATCGTGAACCCGGCCGACGAGATGAGCGTCAAGCGCGTCATCAACACGCCGCGCCGCGGCATCGGCTCCACCTCGATCCAAAAGATCGAGCAGCTGGCGCGCGGCAACCGCTGCTCGTTCTTCCAGGCCTGCGAGATCGCAACAGCCGAGACGGGCATGTTTAGTGCCAAGGTGCGCAACGGCCTGTCGAGTTTTGTGGCGCTGGTGCGCGAGGGCCGCCGCATGGACGGCGAGCTCAAGGACGTCGTCGAGATGATTGTCGATAAGACGGGCCTGCTGCAGGCGTTTCGCGCCGAGGGCACCATGGAGTCCGAGAGCCGCGCCGAGAACATCCAGGAATTCCTGGGCGTCGCCGCCGAATTTGAGGAGACGCACGAGGATATCGAGGGTACGCTCGAGAGCTTGGAAGAGCTGCGCGCGGCCGGTGTTGCCGACGTGCCTGCCGGCGCCGAGTCCGAGCCCGTCGTGGTGAGTGCGCCCGCGCCCGAGCCGGGACCGTCCGCTCCGGCATCCTCGTTTGAGGCACTCGTCGGCGCGCGCGATGCCGCAGGTTCCAATCCGCTCGATAACCTAGCCGCCCCGGCGCTCTCGCCGCAGGATGCCTTGGCCGCCGCCATCGCGGGCAACGCGTATGCCGTGCCAACAGAGCTACCGGCGGGCGCCGTGCATGCCGACGAGATCGAGCGCACCTACGGTCCGCTCACCTGTAAGGCACTGCCGGCACTCATGGAGTGGCTGGCCCTGCGCTCCGACTTGGATTCCCTGGCCGGCGAGACACATGCCATCACCATGATGACCATCCACTCCGCTAAGGGCCTGGAGTTCCCCGCGGTGTTCGTGGCCGGCATGGAGGAGGGTATCTTCCCGCACGTGCACGACTTTGGCGGTAGTGACGATCCGGGCAAGCTCGAGGAAGAGCGTCGCCTGGCCTACGTCGCCATCACGCGTGCTCGCAAGCGCCTGTTCCTGACCTATGCGGCCACGCGTCGCACTTACGGCTCGACCTCTGCCAACCCGCGCTCGCGCTTCCTCAACGAGATTCCGTTCGAGGACATCGAGTTTAGCGGCATCGGTTCTGCCGGTTTTGAGGGCACGGGCTGGGAGAAACGCGGCGACCGTCACGGCACCTTTGGCTCGGGCATGGGCTCGGATATGTATGGCGGCAAGGTGTTTGGCTCGCATACGCGCTCGACCGGCGGTTCCGGTTCGCGCGGCGGATCGAGCTTCGACGATTTCTTTGGCGGCAGCAGCTATGGGACCGAGCGCCATCGTGGGGTCTCGCCCGACGCCGGCCGTGTTGCCTCGACCTTTGGCTCGGGCGCGCCGCGAGCCAAAAAGCCGTCGTCCAAGGTGTCGCCGACGGTGGAGCGCAAGGTCGATCGCGCCAGCGCGTCGCAGGACTTTGCCGCGGGCGATACCGTGAGCCACAAGACCTTTGGCACGGGTACCGTGATCTCGGTCGCCGGAGACATGATCGAGGTGCAGTTCGAAAAAACCGGCCAGACCAAAAAGCTGATGAAGGGCTTTGCACCGATCGTTAAGCTGTCGTGATCCCGGCGGACCTGGGTGGGCGTATAGGGCAACATCGCCTGCTCGGGCAGTCCTGCGCAAGACGGAGGCCACATTAAGTGGCCTCCTTTGCGTGCGGAACTCGCGATCGATGTTGCCCCAAACGCTCGCCCAGGTCCTTAGGTAACGGTGCTTGCGAACGTCGCTTTGCTGGTTCGCTTTTTGATCTGGAGAGCCGGGTGGGCTGATATATAGATACGAGTAGGGGCTCCCCCGTTGATGAACGGGGGAGCCCCTTCTTGCGTTTGGGTTGTTGCTGCCAGCCTGAGGCTCGCCGGGATGGGCGCGGGGTTTGGTCGATCGCGAGTTCCGCACGAGCCGGAGAGCACTTAATGTGCTCTCCGTGCGAGCAGGACTGCCCGAGCAGGCGACCAAACCCCGCGCCCATCCCGGCGAGCGCTTGGGGATCGGTAGCTTACAGGTGCGAGATGATCAGTTCCATCTTGCCTTCGAGGTCGATGGAGCTGACGGTGCTCGGGGCCAGCAGGTGGCTGCCCTTGTGAACGGGCTCGCCGCACACGGTGCCCTCGCCGTCGATGACTGACAGGCACATGAAGGGCCAGTGCTGGTCGAGGGTCTTGCTGCCGTCGACGCGCACGCGATCGACGGTGTAGCAGGGGTTGGATTCGAGTTCGGTCACGCCGTCGATCTCGGGTGCGGTCACGGTGCCGTCGGTCGGAGCCTGAACATCAAAGTCGATGCAATCCAGGCTCTGCTCAATGTGCAGTGGACGCAGTTTGCCGTCGGTGCCGGGGCGGTCGTAGTCGTACAGGCGATAGGTCACATCGCTCGACTGCTGCGTCTCCAAAATGAGCGTGCCGGTCTTGATGGCGTGCACGGTACCGGAGTCAATCTGGAAAAAGTCGCCCTTGTGGATCGGCAGCACGTTGAGCATGTCGTCCCAGCGGCCGTCCTTGATCATCTGTGCGGCCTCAGCGCGGTCCTTTGCGCGCTGACCGACGATGATCGTGGCGCCGGGCTCGCAGTCCAGTACATACCAGCACTCGGTTTTGCCCAGGCTGCCGTTCTCGTGCTCGGCGGCGTACTCGTCATTGGGATGAATCTGGATCGAAAGGTCGTCCTTGGCGTCTAGAATCTTAATGAGCAGCGGGAACTCCTTGCCCTCGCAGTTACCAAAGAGCTCGCGGTGCTCGGCCCACAGCCACGAAAGCGTGTGACCGGCGTACGGGCCCTCCGCGATCTGGCAGTCGCCGTTGGGGTGGGCCGAGATAGCCCAACACTCACCGATGGGACCCTCGGGAATGTCGTAACCAAATACGGTTTCGAGCTGGCGGCCGCCCCAGATCTTCTCGTGGAAAATCGGCGTGAGTTTAATCAAATCGGACATGTGCATACTCCCATAAGGTTGTGCGGGTGCCGCGTAAGACAGCTCAAAACGAGCACCCACCGGATTACAAAACTAGGCCAGCGTTATGTTGTGCAGCTCAAAGCGGTCGCCTACGTTGTGCGAGATAGAATATTCAAACGCGGTGCCGCTATCCAAGAAGCCAATCTGGTTGAGTTCGAGCAGGGGAGAGCCGGGTTTGGTATCCAGGCGCTCAGCCTCTTCCTCAGTTGCCGCGACGGCGCGAATGGTACGGTGGAAACTCGAGATCTTGAGTCCGCACTGCTCGCGGATGAAGCTGTAGACCGACGCGTACAGGTCTTTTTTCTTAAGACCCGGAATCAGCTCGAGTGGCATATAGGTGTACTCAATAACGATGGGCTGACCATCGACCTCGCGTACGCGCACGATGTGATAGGCAAAGTCGTCTTCGGCCATTCCCAGCTGGGTCGCAACCTCTGCCGGCGGATTGACGATCGAGAAATCGTAGACCACCGAGGTCACTTTCTCCCCGCGATGCTCGTACGAAAAGCCTTGGGCACGGTCGTTCTTGCCTTGGAAAAACACCTGGCTGGGAAGCCCCGCCGTGTCCTTGACGTAGGTGCCCGATCCGCGCCGGCTGGTAATAAGGCCCTCCTCGGTGATCTGCTCGATCGCGCGCTTGACGGTGATCTTGGAAACGCCATACAGCTCGCAAAACTCAACGACGGTGGGCAACTTATCGCCCGGCTTAAGGGCGCCGTCCTCGATGCTTCGACGGATATCTGCAGCTATCGCCTCGTATTTGGGAATCATGCAATCCTCCCTTCATATTTGCGTTGATATAAAGAGAGTATACCTACTTAAAAAGCATCCATATGGCTTTCATCAAAGAAGTTCGATAAAGAAAAATAAAAAAGACGCTTTACATAATAAATTAGAGCGCTATAGTTACAGACAACAAGCGAGATGCATTGGCGTTTGCTTGTGCTGTTTGGGGACGGATTTGTTTTGGCGGGCAGGGTATCCAGATACCTGGTGCGCGCCCGCGCCGGATTGCCTGCCAAAGCAAGCCCGTCTCCAACCGAAAGCTCTAGACACGAAAGCGAGGACTTCGATGGCACAGTATCAGCTGCCCGACGACTTCTTCTTTGGCGCTGCTATGTCCGGCCCGCAGACCGAGGGTCAGTGGAACCAGGGCGGCAAGCTCGAGAACCTGTGGGACACCTGGTCCATCCAGGATCTGGGTTCGTTCTACAACCGCGTTGGCTCTTATGCCGGCAATGACTTTATGGCCAAGTACCAGGAGGACCTTCGCACCATGAAGGACCTGGGCCTGGATACCTACCGCACCTCCATCCAGTGGAGTCGCCTGCTCGATGCTAACGGCAACCTCAATGAGGAGGGCGCCGCGTGGTATCACGAGCTGTTCCGTGCCTCTCGCGAGGCCGGCCTGGAGCCGTTCGTCAACCTGTACCACTTTGACATGCCCACCTACCTCTTTGACCGTGGTGGTTGGGAGAGCCGCGAGGTCGTCGAGGCTTACGCTCATTACGCCGACGTCGCCTTCCGCGAGTTTGGCCAGGAGATCAAGTACTGGTTCACCTTTAACGAGCCCATCGTCGAGCCCGAGCAGCGCTATCAGGAGGGCGTGTGGTACCCGCAGCTCCATGACTATAACCGCGCTCGCACCGTGCAGTATCACATCTCGCTGGCGCACGCGCTGGCCGTGGCCAACTACCGCCGCGCCTATGACGAGGGCGCCGTTCGCGCCGACGCCAAGATCGGCATGATCAACTGCTTTACCCCGGTCTATACCAAGGAGAACCCCAGCGAGGCAGACCTCGAGGCCGTGCGTATGACCAGCGGTATCAACAATCGCTGGTGGCTCGACCTTATTACCAAGGGCGAGCTTCCCGCCGACGTGCTCGACAGCCTGGCCGAGGGCGGCGTTAAACTTCCGTTCCGTGCCGGCGACCAAGAGATTCTCAAGCAGGGTGTTGTCGACTGGCTCGGTTGCAACTACTACCACCCCACGCGCGTTCAGGCTCCGGCGAGCAAGATCGACCAGTACGGTCTGCCGCACTTTGCCGACGAGTACGTGTGGCCCGACGCCGTTATGAACAAGAGTCGCGGCTGGGAGATCTACCCGCAGGGTCTCTACGACTTTGGCATGGACTGCGCTAAGAATTACCCCGATCTTGAGTGGTTTGTGTCCGAGAACGGTATCGGCATCATGGACGAACACAAGAACCGTGACGCCGAGGGCACCATTCAGGACGATTACCGCGTCGACTTTGTGCGCCAGCACCTGGAGTGGGTTGCCAAGGCAATCGCCGAGGGCGCCAAATGCCGCGGATACCATTATTGGGCCGTCATCGATAACTGGTCTTGGGCTAATGCCTTTAAGAACCGTTACGGCTTTGTCGAGGTCGACCTTATGGACGGCTACAAGCGCCGCCTTAAGAAGTCGGCAGCTTGGCTCAAGCAGGTCGCAACGACCCACGTGGTTGACTAGCGACCAGGCGAACGCCCAGACCGCGCGCCGCCGCGCGCAAAACATGGCACATCTGGTGGCAAAGGGCGACAGACCACCGTGCGCATAGGAAAAGGCCGGATTTGATAGTTAGGAGCAATCATGGCCAGTGAAAACGGAAAGAGCTTCCTCGACAAATTTGCCGAGGTCTCTGCGAAGGTGGGAAACCAGGTTCACCTGCGTTCCCTGCGCGATGCCTTCGCGACCATCACGCCGCTCTATATCCTTGCGGGTATCGCGGTTCTTATTAACAACGTCGTGTTCCCTCTGTTCCCGCTCGATGCGGCGGGTCTTGCCAATCTTCAGACCTGGGGTTCGGCAATTACGCTGGGCACCCTCAACGTCTCTGCCATTATCTTGGCCGGATTGATCGGCTACAGCCTCGCTAAGAACGAGCGCTTCGATAACCCGCTTGCCTGCGTGGTCGTCGCCATCTCCGCTTTCGTCATCATGATGCCGCAGCAGATCACCGCCACGCTTGCCGCCACGAGCCCGCTGCTCACCGACAAGATCACCTCTGCCGAGGTCACGGGCGCCCTTTCGACTGCCAACACCGGCACCAACGGCCTGTTCGCGGCTATTATCATCGCCCTGCTCTCCGTCACGCTCTTCATCAAGATTTCCGGCGTCGAGAAGCTTAAGGTCAAGCTGGGCGAGGGTGTGCCTCCCGCGGTCTCCAACTCCTTTAACGTCATGATCCCGATGCTGCTCAACCTTTCGATCTTCGCTGTTGCCGCGGCCCTGCTTGCCGTGTTTGCCGGTACCGATCTGTGCACCATCATCTCCACGTGCATCTCCAACCCGCTCAAGAGCATCATGAACGCCGGCCCGTGGGCTGTCATCCTCATCTACACCCTTGCGAACCTGCTGTTCTGCGTCGGTATTCACCAGTCCACCATCTCTGGCGCTACCGTCGAGCCGATCCTGACCATGCTCATCGTCGACAACATGGCTACCTTCGCCGCCGGCGGCACCATCCAGCCCGATCACTACATGAACATGCAGATCGTCAACAGCTTCGCCCTCATCGGCGGCTCGGGCTGCACGCTCATGCTCCTGCTCGACACCTTCCTGTTCTCCAAGAACAAGGCTTCCAAGACCGTTGCCAAGATGGCTATCGTTCCTGGCCTGTTCAACATCAACGAGCCGGTCATCTACGGTTACCCCGTCGTGTACAACCTGCCGCTCATGATTCCGTTCGTGCTTCTTCCCGACCTGTTCATCGGCATCACCTATGCTCTGACCTGCGCGGGCATCATTAGCCCCTGCATTGCCCAGGTGCCTTGGACCATGCCTCCCGTCATCAACGCCCTGCTTGCCACTGGCTTTGACTGGCGCGCCGGCGTGTGGCAGGCGCTCGAGCTTGTCATCGGCATGGCTGTCTACCTGCCCTTTATGAGGATCTCCGAGAAGGCTATCGCTAAGCAGGAGGCTCTTGCCGAGCAGAACGCTTAAACGTTCGCTTTCCCTTTCACCATTGCGGGCACCGGTACGCGGTGCCGATGCCCGCGGCTCTCCTCTTGTGTGAAGACGCAGGGGGTGGGCACAATAGCCGCAAGGAATAAAACCAGTTGTCGTCTGCGCGCCGCGCAGTTATAAGGAGGAAACCATGAAGAAGATCATGCTTTGCTGCAATGCCGGCATGTCCACGAGTCTGCTGGTCCAGAAGATGCAGGCCGAGGTCGCGAACCGCGGTCTGGACATCGAGGTCGAGGCTCGTCCCATGAACGAGGCTCACGATCACCTGGACGAGTGCGACATCCTGCTGCTCGGTCCGCAGATTGGCTACACCAAGGGCGATTTTGAGAAGGAGGCCGCCGGTCGTTTCCCGGTCGAGGTCATCAACATGGTCGATTACGGCCGCATGAACGCCGCCGGCATCATCGACCACTGCGTCAGTGTGATGGGCTAGGTGCAGCACATGGAGGATATGAATGAGCTGCAGATGACCTGCTTCGAGATCATCAGCTACGTCGGCACCGCCAAGAGCATGTATATCAATGCCGTGCAAAAGGCCAAGGAGGGCGATTTTGACGCCGCCGAGGAGCTTATCAAGCAGGGCGACGAGGCTTACAACGGTGGCCACGATGTCCATATGGGGCTCCTCAAAAAGGAGGCCAACGGCGAGCGTAACGGCGAAGCCCCGCTGATTCTGCTGCATGCCGAGGACCAGATGGCCGGCACCGAGACCATGCGCGTCATGGCCACGGAGCTCATCGAGGTCCACAAGCTGCTGCAGGCGCTTAAGGCCTAGTCGGCGTTATCGCCGCGACGGAGTGTGCGGTTCACCAGATAATTCAGTTCCTTTCACGGGCGCCGGGAGCCTTCGCCTCCCGGCGCCTTTGTATTCGGCGAAGGCCTTGCGCGACCTGTTGGGCGGGCATGCGCGTTTTCCCAGATAAAACCTGTCAAAACAAACCTGTCCCTTTTTGGCAGGTTTTTGCCTTGGGAGCGGTACCATACAGGCAATGTTTAAACGAGAAAGGCGGGCTCCCATGGAACCTAAGCAGTATTACATCGGCATCGACGTCGGCGGCACTTCGGTTAAGGAGGGCCTGTTCGACGAGGACGGAAACCTGCTGGCCAAGGCCAGTGTGCCCACGCCTCCCATCGTTGACGCTGCGGGCTTTGCCGCGGTGACCGAGGCTATCGACCAGGTGGTCGCCAAGGCCCAGATTCCGCGCGCCTTTGTGGCGGGCATTGGCCTGGCCGTTCCGTGCCCCATCCCGGCGTCGGGCGATGCCAAGGTTAAGGCCAACATTGCCATTAACCTGCCCGAGCTTAGGATTGCCATTCAGGAGCACTGCCCCGACGCGGTCGTTAAGTACGAGAACGATGCCAACGCCGCTGCCATGGGCGAGGCCTGGCTCGGTTCTGCCAAGGGCGTGCAAAACGTGGTGATGGTTACCATCGGTACCGGCGTGGGCGGCGGCGTTATCGTCAACGGCGACGTGGTGTCGGGCGTTGTGGGTGCCGGCGGCGAGATCGGCCATATGTGCCTGAATCCCGACGAGGAGCGCACCTGCGGCTGCGGTGGCCATGGCCACCTGGAGCAGTATTCCAGCGCCACCGGCGTGGTGAGCAACTACCTTGCCGAGTGCAAGAAAGCTGGCGTCGAGCCCATTGAGCTCACCGGGCCTTCTGATTCCAAGGACGTGTTCCAGGCCTGCCGCGAGGGTGACAAGCTCGCGTTAGCAGCTGCCGATACCATGGCCGACTATCTCGGTCGCGCCCTGGCGCTTATTGCCAACGTGGTCGATCCCGAGATGTTCCTCATCGGCGGCGGCGCATCCGCCTCGGCCGATGTCTACCTCGACAAGGTCCGCGAGCACTTTAAGCAGTACGCGCTTTCTGCCTCGCGCGAGACGCCCATTAAGGTCGCCTCGCTCGGCAACGACGCCGGCATCATCGGTGCCGCCTACGTAGCCCTGCGCGCCGCCGGCAAATAGCTAGTGCGAGGGGGGGGGGACAGACTTGCCCCAAATTGTGCCGTGCCCCTTCCGTCTTATAGGGTTCGGCGTTCGCGTGCTACCATAGCTACGTCCAAGTACACATATCAAGTGGAGGATATCCATGGCAAACGTTCTTGTCTTTGGTCACCAGAACCCCGATAACGACGCCATCATGAGCGCCGTCGTCCTGTCCCAGCTGCTCAACCAGGTTGAGTATGCCGGCAACACCTATGAGGCCTGCGCCCTGGGCCAGCTTCCGGCCGAGTCCGCCAAGCTGCTCTCCGACGCCGGCATTGCCGAGCCCCGCGTGATCGAGTCCGTCGAGGCCGGTCAGCTCGTCGTCCTCACCGACCACAACGAGTCCGCCCAGTCCGTCGCCGGCCTTAAGGACGCCACGGTCTTTGGCGTCGTCGACCATCACCGCATTGGCGATTTCGAGACCGCCGGCCCGCTGCACTACATCTGCCTGCCTTGGGGCTCCAGCTGCACCATCGTCACCAAGCTCGCCGGCGTGCTCGGCGTTGAGCTTTCCGACGTCCAGGCCAAGCTGCTGCTCTCGGCCATGATGACCGACACGCTCATGCTCAAGAGCCCCACCACCACCGATGTCGACCGCGCCGTCGCCGCCAAGCTCGGCGAGCAGGTGGGCGTCGACCCGGTCAAGTTTGGCATGGAGGTCTTCCTCACCCGTCCGTCCGGCTCCTTCACCGCAGCCGAGATGGTCGGCAACGACATCAAGATGTTCGAGCCCGCCGGCAAGAAGCTGCTCATCGGCCAGTACGAGACCGTCGACAAGAGCCGTGCGCTCGGCATGGTCGGCGAGATCCGCGAGGCCATGCGCGCCTACGCCGCCGAGAAGGGTGCCGACGGCATCGTCCTGTGCATCACCGACATCATGGAGGAGGGCTCGCAGGTCCTGCTCGAGGGCGAGACCGAGGCCGCCCAGAAGGGCCTGGGCATTGCCGACGAGCACGACGGCGTCTGGATGCCGGGCGTCCTCTCCCGTAAGAAGCAGGTCGCTGCCCCCATCATGGCCGCCTGCTAGGTTTTGTAACCTGCTCACGACCGGACCGCGGACGCCCCGCGCTCCGGTCGTTTTTTGTGCGCGGGATCGCGTCGCCTATTGGACAGCGACGTCCATGCCGTTGAGCAAATAATGTTCAACCTGTGGTTCCGCTTTTCGGCCGCGCTCGCGCGCTTGTCGCGCAGGGTAGGCTAGATGCAAGCGTAATACGTTGGAGCGCGGCGCCGCCACTTGGGCGGGCCGTGCTTTTTTAAGACGGGAGCCTTCCCGCGAAAGGAGCCGCCCATGGCAGCAACCGAGCAGCTGTTCAACACCCGTGAGCGCAAGCGTTTTGAGCGTCACGACATTTGGGAGCGCATTGCCGAGAACGGCACGATTTCCGCCGCCGTCATGGTGCTCGCCGCCATCGCCGCGGTCATCTGCGCCAATACCGATGCCTACGAGGCCATTCATCACTTTTTGGAGACCCCGCTGTATGTGGGTCTGGGCAGCCTTACGGCCGGCCTCACCGTCGAGCTCTTCGTCAACGACTTCCTCATGGCGATCTTCTTTTTGCTGGTGGGCATCGAGCTCAAGTATGAGATGACGGTCGGCGAGCTCAAAAACCCGCGTCAGGCCATGCTTCCCATGCTGGCAGCCGTGGGCGGCGTCGTCGTTCCCGCCTGCATCTACCTGATCTTTAACCATGCCGGCGCGCACAACGGCTGGGCCATTCCCATGGCAACCGATATCGCCTTTGCGCTGGGCGTGCTGTCGCTTTTGGGCAACCGCGTGCCCAACGGCGTGCGCGTGTTCTTCTCGACGCTCGCCATTGCCGACGACCTGATCTCCATCGCCGCCATTGCCATCTTCTACGGCCAGAGCCCCAGCCCGTTTTGGCTGGGCGCCGCTGCGGTTGTGACCTGCGCGCTCGTGTGGCTCAACAAGACGCAGCACTACCGCCTTGCCCCGTATTCGGTGCTGGGTCTGCTGTTGTGGTTCTGCATGTTTAAGAGCGGTGTGCACGCCACGCTCGCCGGCGTCATCCTGGCCTTCACCATCCCGGCCAAGTGCGGTGTTAAGCTCGATAGCCTTACCGATTGGCTGGGCGAGTGCCTGCCCCTGCTCGACGACCGCTACGACGACGAGGCGCACATCCTGGGCCAGCATGACTTTACCGTCTCGACCACCAAGGTCGAGCGCGTCATGCACCGCGTGACCCCGCCGCTTATCCGCATGGAGCGTCTGATCTCCACGCCGGTCAACTTTGTGATCCTGCCGATCTTTGCGTTCGTAAACGCTCAGGTTCGCTTAGTGGGCGTGGACATGAGCACGCTGCTCACCGACCCGGTGACGCTCGGCGTGTACTTTGGCATGCTGCTGGGCAAGCCGATCGGCATCTTTGGTATGACGTTTGCCCTGGTTAAACTCAAGATTTCCGAGTTGCCGCATAATGTCAACTGGCACATGATCGCCGGTGTGGGCATTTTGGGCGGTATCGGCTTTACCATGTCGATCCTCATCAGCGGCCTCGCCTTCCCGACGGCCCAGTTTGAGGTTCTTGCAGCCAAGGCCGCTATTCTCGCCGGTTCGGTCACCGCAGCCGTGCTCGGCATGATCTACATGAGCGTGGTCTGCAAGCATCCCTCGCCCAAAGACGAGTAAGAGCGCGAAAACCGGCTCCAGAACCGATTCGGGCGCGTTCAAAATGCGGATTCGGGCGGTGCTTGCCGCCTGCCAGACACGCCAGTGGTCAAAAAACGCCGTTTGTGAGTACTGTCACAAACGGCGTATCATTTTAGGTGCGGAAAATAATGAACAAAGTTATAAGAACTGTACGCTAATGAGTGACCATCGACTTCCAATTTGGCGCTAGCTGACGGTGATTAGGAAGTTTCAAGTCGAGTTTTGCCGATTTCGACCAAGAATCGCTGCTACTAAAAAGGTAACAGTACTCATATTTGCCCTTTTTTGGCCACAAGCCCTAAAACAAGCCTCGCCAAGGTCGGGAAGCGGGCCAAATCGCCGGCCTCGAGGCTTATTCCACCGTTCCGTAGACGGCGCCCCAGCCGTGGGCGGCCAAGGCGGAGTTGAGCTGGTCGCAAAGTGACTGGCGGTCGTAGTAGCCGGGCGGCAAAAGGTTCACGATCTCCATGAGGTCGGGCGCCAGGTCCAAGATTTCGGCCTGTACGATCAGATCCAGGCGGTCGATGGCGTGGCGGTCGTAAAACAGTCCGTCGACCAGGCGCTGCAAGTCGCCGAATTCCTCGGCCTGAAACGATCCGTACTCCATAGTGCCTCCTTGGGCGCCCCACGCCGGCATGCGCGGCGATTCGTAATTGATTGCGATGAACTTAATCTATCACGGCTTCATAACGTTGCGGCGGTGGCGGTCTATACTTAGACGAACTGCAACGTACCGCTTCGCGAAAGGTCGCACCCATGCAGACGATCTACCAGAAGATGGAAACCACCGAACTCGATACCGCCATCGAGGCGCTCAAGACCGAGGTCGCCGAGGTCAAGGCCAAGGGCCTGGCGCTCGACATGGCCCGCGGCAAGCCGTCGCCCCCCCAGGTGGACATCTCGCGCCCCATGCTCGATATCCTCAATGCCGACGCCGATCTGCACGACGGCAACGTCGATTGTTCCAACTACGGCTGCTTTGAGGGCATTCCCTCGGCACGCAAGCTGGCGGGGGAGTTCCTGGGCTGCCCCGCCGAGCAGACGCTTGTGCTGGGTTCGTCGAGCCTTTTGATCGAGCATGACATCGCCGGCATGTTCTGGCGTTGTGGCTCGTGCGGCAGCGAGCCCTGGGACGCCTACGAGGCCGCGCACGACGGCAAGAAGGTCAAGTTCCTGTGCCCCGTTCCCGGCTACGATCGCCACTTTGGCATCACCGCCGACTTGGGTATCGAGAACGTCCCCGTCGCGATGACCGACAACGGCCCCGACATGGACGAGGTCGAGCGCCTCGTTGCCGCCGACGATTCCATCAAGGGTATCTGGTGCGTGCCCAAGTATTCCAACCCCACGGGCATCACCTTTAGCGAGGACACCGTGCGCCGCCTGGTTGAGATGCCCACGGCCGCGCCCGATTTCCGCATCTTCTGGGACAACGCCTACTGCGTGCACGACCTGTACGACGAGACCGACGAGCTCGCAAACATCTTTGACCTCGCTCGCGCGGCGGGCACCGAGGATCGCGTGGTGGCCTTTGCCTCGACGTCCAAGATCACCTTCCCGGGCGCCGGCATCGGCTTTATCGGTGCGAGCCCCGCGGTTATCGCCGAGTTCTCCAAGCGCCTGAAGGCCGGTCTCATCAGCGCCGACAAGCTCAACCAGCTGCGTCACGTGCGTTTCCTTCCCACCATCGAGGCGGTCAAGGAGCACATGAAAAAGCATGCCGAGTTCCTGCGCCCGCGCTTTGAGGCCGTTGAGCGTAAACTCACCGAGGGCTTGGGTAACACGGGTTGCGCCACTTGGACTCATCCCCATGGCGGCTACTTTGTGAGTTTCGATGGCCCCGAGGGCTCGGCCCAGAAGGTCGCCGCGCTTTGTGCCGACCTGGGCGTCAAGCTCACGCCGGCTGGTGCCACCTGGCCTTATGGCAAGGATCCGCGCGACACCAACATCCGCATCGCGCCGAGCTATCCCACGGTCGAGGACCTGGAGGCTGCGCTCGATGTGCTGGTGCTGGCCGTTAAGCTTGTCGCTGCCGAGCTTGCGCGTGCCGAGCGCGCCTAACGCGCGGCTTCCCGTACTATCCGCACTTTCGATACGTAAAGGAGCGTATACATGGATTTGGATATTTCCACCAACCCCACGCCAGAGCTCTACACCATTAAGGTCACCGGCGAGATTGATATTTCTAACGCCGATAGCCTGCGCAATGCCATCGACCTGGCGCTCGAGCAGCCCACTGAGGCCGTTGAGCTCGATTTTGCCCAGGTGAGCTACATCGATTCGACGGGCATTGGCGTGCTCGTGGGCGCCGCGCACCACGCGGTCGACCACGGTAAGCGCTTTAGCTGCACCAATGTGCAGCCTCCGGTGATGCGCGTGGTTCAGCTGTTGGGTGTCGACCAGGAGATTTCGATCACCGCTGCATAATCTTGGCCCCCAAAAGGGCGTGCCGTTTGGCATATGTTTGTAATGCGCTCGGACGTTTTGGCGTCCGGGCGCTATACTTGACCGAATGAATAGACGAGTTCCGGCCGAATGGCGCGGTGCGGGCTCGACTCACATCGAGCCTTGGAGGTATGTGTGTTTGGTATTGGAGAGGGTGAGCTCGCGATCATCGTGGTCTTCGGCTTTTTGCTGTTTGGCCCGGATAAGCTCCCGCAGATGGGCCGCACGATCGGCCGTGCCATCCGTCAGTTCCGCGAGACGCAGGAAAAGATGACGGCCGTTGTTCAGTCCGAGATTATCGATCCGGTGAGCGAGGCCGCGTCGGCCCCGGTCAAGCCCAAGAAGACTGCTGCGACCGACGACGATTCCGATGCGGACGAGGATGCCGCCGAGACGGCAGCGCCCGCCAAGAAGGAGACCTTTGCCGAGCGTCGCGCCCGTCTTGCTGCCGAGAAGGCCGCAAGCGAGGGTGCTGCTGAGGGCGAAGGTATTGCCGAGGAGGCCGAGGGTGCAGAGCCTGCCGTTGCTGCTGATGCCGTCGAGCCCGAGTCTGCTGCAGAGCCCGAGCCCGAGCCGGCAGAGCCCACGACGGCTGACCTCTACGCCCGTCGTCCCCGCAAGCGCAAGGCCGTCGTCGACCAGCTCGCTCGCGAGCTCGAGGCCGAGGACGACGCTGCTGCCGCCGACGCCCCGAAGGGAGGCGATGAGTAATGCCTATCGGACCTGCGCGTATGCCGCTCTTCGATCATCTGGGAGAGCTTCGTCGCCGCCTGACCATCGTGGTCGTGTCGGTGTTTGCCGCCGCCATCGTGCTGTACTTTGCCACGCCCGTGGTGCTCGATATCCTGGAAGACCCCATCCGCTCGTTTGTGCCGGACGGTAAGTTCTACATCACCACCACACTCGGCGGCTTTGGCCTGCGCTTCTCGCTGGCCATCAAGATGGCCGTGGTCATGTGCACGCCCATGATCATCTGGCAGATCCTGGCATTTTTCCTGCCGGCGCTGCGCCCCAACGAGCGCAAGTGGGTCGTGCCCACGGTGCTCGCCTCGACGGTGCTGTTCTTCCTGGGTGCCATCTTCTGCTATTTCATCATCATCCCGGCGGGCTTTGAGTGGCTCATCGGCGAGACCTCGGCCGTCGCTACGGCGCTGCCCGACCTGGAGAACTACGTCAACATGGAGCTGCTCTTTATGATCGGCTTTGGTGTGGCGTTTGAGCTGCCGCTCATCATCTTCTATCTGTCCGTCTTTCACATCGTGTCCTATGCGGCCTTCCGCAGCGCCTGGCGCTACGTGTACGTAGGCCTGCTTGTGGGCTCGGCTGTGATTACGCCCGACGGCTCGCCCGTTACGCTGGGTCTCATGTATGGCGCCCTGCTCTCGCTCTACGAGATTTCGCTCGCCATCGCTCGCGTGGTCATTACCGCGCGCGAGGGCAAGGAGGGCCTGTTCGTGAGCCGTCTGGACCTGTTCTCGGACGACGAGGACGACGAGGAGTAAATCGGTATGCACGAGGTTGGCATTGTCAACGGCATACTCGATACAGTGATTCGCGCGGCGCGTGGGGCGGGGGCCTCGCGCGCCGTTTTGGTAACGCTGCGTATCGGGGATATGACCGAGGTCGTGCGCGAGGCGCTTGACTTTGCGTGGGAGACGTTTCGCGACGAGGACCCGCTCACGCGCGGCTGCGAGCTTGCCGTGGAGGAAGTCCATCCACAAAGCGAGTGTCTGGACTGCGGTGAGGTCTTTGAGCACGACCGTTTCCATTGCCGTTGTCCCCAATGTGGCGGTGCCAACGTGCGTCTGCTGCATGGCCGCGAACTCGACATCGCAAGTATCGAGATCGAGACCCCCGACGATTAGCACGCTCGCCATCTAGCGATGGGGTATAAAAAGGCCAAAGTAAGGAGCGCTAAGTATGGCCGAGAAAACGATTGATATCGCATCGCCGATCCTGTCGCGCAACGAGCGTCTGGCAGACCAGCTGCGTCAGCGATTTAATGAGGCAGGCACCTATGTGATCAATGTACTGTCGAGCCCCGGTTCGGGCAAGACCACCACGATCCTGGGCACCAACGAGCGCCTGCGTGACAAAGCCGGCCTGCGCTGTGCCGTCATCGAGGGCGATATCGCCTCGGACGTCGACGCCATCATCATGAAGGAAGCCGGCATGCCCGCCATCCAGATCAACACGGGTGGTCTGTGCCACCTCGAGGGCAACATGATCATGGAGGCCGTCGACGCCTTCGACCAGGCTGTGGGTTTGGAAAACATCGACGTCATCTTTATCGAAAACGTTGGCAACCTGGTCTGCCCGGTCGACTTTGACCTGGGCGAGAACCTGTCCATCATGATCCTCTCGGTGCCCGAGGGCGACGACAAGCCTATCAAGTACCCGGGTATCTTCCAGCACGCCGGCGCGCAGCTGCTCAATAAGGTCGACGTTGCCCCGGCTTTCGATTTTGACATGGATAGGTATACTAAGACACTCGATGACCTCAATCCGCAGGCGCCGCGGTTTGCCGTGAGCGCGCGCAAGGGCGAGGGCATGGATGCCTGGTGCGATTGGCTCATCGGGCAGATCGAGCAAGCAAGGGCGTAAGTCGGCCGCCATAAGCGCGGGCGCAGCCGCAGAGACATGAGATAGGAGCCTCTTTTGAAGCTCATCATCGCCGAGAAAAACGACGCCGCGCGCCAGATCGCCGAGCGTCTGTCCACGGGCAAGCCCAAAAAGGACAAGGTGTACAACACCGCCATCTACCGTTTTGAGTGGAAGGGCGAGGAGTGCGTGACGATCGGCCTTGCCGGTCACATCCTCGCGCCCGATTTTTGCGACAGTGTGCTGTTCGATAAAAAGCTGGGCTGGTATTCGGTCACCGAGGACGGCGAGATGCTGCCGGCCGATATGCCCGATGGTCTGGCACGTCCGCCCTACGACACCAAGCGCAAGCCGTTTCTTGCCGATGGCATCTCCATCAAGGGCTGGAAGCTCGAGAGCCTGCCCTATCTCACCTGGGCGCCCGTCATTAAGTTGCCGGCCGAGAAGGAGCTCATTCGCTCGCTCAAGAACCTTGCCAAGAAGTCCGACAGTGTCATTATCGCTACGGACTTCGACCGTGAGGGCGAGCTGATCGGTTCGGACGCCCTCAACAAGGTGCGCGAGGTTGCGCCCGACTTGCCGGTCGCCCGCGCCCAGTATTCTTCGTTTACCAAGGCCGAGATTACGCAGGCCTTCGATAACCTTGTCTCGCTCGACCAGAACCTGGCCGACGCTGGCGAGAGCCGTCAGCATATCGACCTCATTTGGGGCGCGGTGCTCACGCGCTACCTGACGCTCGCCAAGTTTGGCGGCTTTGGCAACGTGCGCTCCGCCGGCCGCGTGCAGACACCGACGCTTGCCCTGGTGGTCGAGCGCGAGCGCGAGCGCATGGCGTTTGTGCCCGAGGACTATTGGCAGATTCGCGGCATGGGTGCCGCGCAGGGCGCCGCCGAGGACGACCGCTTTAAGATCGCGCACAAGACGGCGCGTTTTACCGACAAAGATGCCGCCGAGACAGCGTATGGTCATGTCGACGGCGCTACGACGGCGACCGTTGCCGCGGTGACCAAGCGCTCGCGTAAGCAGCAGCCGCCCACGCCGTTCGCGACCACCTCGCTGCAGGCAGCCGCTGCGGCCGAGGGCATATCGCCCGCACGCACCATGCGCATCGCCGAATCCCTCTACATGGCGGGTCTCATCAGCTATCCGCGTGTCGACAACACCGTGTACCCCGCGACGCTCGATCTGGGCGCTGTGGTGAGCGACCTGGCAAAGATCAACCCGGCGTTGGCGCCCGTGTGCAAAAAGGTGCTCGCCGGCCCCATGAAGCCCACGCGCGGCAAGGTCGAGACCACCGATCACCCGCCTATCTATCCCACGGGCGAGGGCGATCCGTCCACACTCGATGGTGGCCAGCGCAAGCTCTACGACCTCATCGCCCGCCGCTTCCTAGCGACGCTTATGGGCCCCGCAACCATCGAGAACACTAAGCTCGAGCTCGACGTAAACGGTGAGCCGTTCGTGGCTTCGGGCGACGTGCTCGTGACCCCGGGCTTCCGCGAGGCCTATCCGTACGGCCTTAAGCGCGATGAGCAGATGCCGCCGCTTGAGCAGGGCGACACGGTCGACGTGTTCGACATTAAGCTCGAGGCCAAGCAGACTGAGCCGCCCGCGCGCTATAGCCAGGGCAAGCTCGTGCAGGAGATGGAAAAGCGCGGCCTGGGTACCAAGTCCACGCGCGCGAGCATCATCGAGCGCCTGTACGCCGTGCGCTACCTCAAAAACGATCCCGTGGAGCCGAGTCAGCTGGGCATCGCCATTATCGATGCGCTATCGCAGTTTGCCCCGCGCATCACGAGCCCCGATATGACCAGCGAGCTCGACGGCGATATGACCCGCGTGGAGCGTGGCGAGGACACCGAAGAGCATGTCGTGACGCACTCGCGCGCGCTGCTGGCCGGCGTGCTCGACGAGCTGCTCAAACATACGCAGGAGCTGGGCGACGCCATCAGCGACGCCGTCACGGCCGATGCGCGCGTGGGCGCCTGCCCCAAGTGCGGCAAGGACCTGGTTATGAAGACGAGCGCCAAGACCCGCGGCAGTTTTATCGGTTGCATGGGCTGGCCTGACTGCGACGTGACCTATCCGGTGCCGAGCGGTGTCAAGGTGAGCCCGCTCGAGGGCGAGGCCGCCGTGTGCCCCGAATGCGGCGCGCCGCGAATTAAGTGCCAGCCGTTCCGCCAGAAGGCCTTCGAGATCTGCGTTAACCCGACGTGCCCCACCAACTACGAGCCCGACCTTAAGGTGGGCGAGTGCAAGGTGTGCGCCGAGGCCGGACGCCATGGCGATCTGATCGCGCACAAGAGCGAGAAGAGCGGCAAGCGCTTTATCCGCTGCACCAACTACGATGACTGCGGCGTGAGCTATCCGCTGCCGGCGCGCGGTAAGCTCGAGGCGACGGGTGAGACCTGCCCCGAGTGCGGTGCCCCCATCGTGGTGGTCAACACGGCGCGCGGCCCGTGGCGCATCTGCGTCAACATGGACTGCCCGACCAAGGAGAAGAAGCCCGCCCGCGGCCGCAAGACCACAACCAAGGCGAGCACGGCGAAGAAGACAACGGCGGCCAAAAAGACGACGGCCAAAAAGACAACCGCCAAGAAGTCGACGGCGAAGAAGTCGACTGCCAAGAAAGCGGCTACCGACAAGTAGCGGCGCAGTCGAAACATTGCCCTAAAAAACGAGCGAGGACCCTGCGATCCTCGCTCGTTTTTTGATCGGCAGTCAGGGACGTTCCTTTTCTGTCGGCAGTTTAGGAACGTCCCTAACTGCCGGCTCGGGAACGACAAAGCTCTAGTTCACTTCGACGGGTTTGGCGCCGGGATAGCGCTCCTCAAAGTCTAGGCGGTACTTATTGTCATTGGTGCCCGCCACGTTGTCGTGTGACAGCGGCGCCACGATCTCATTCTTATGGTCCGCAGGCTTGGCGTATTTCAGGCTGATCTCCCAGGCATCACAGATTGCGTCGATGCGGTGATCCAGGTCGTCGTACAGGGCAACGATGTCCTTCCAGGAGCTGTAGTTCCTGGAGCTCGTCGGGACGTCCAGATCCTCGACGATGTCGCAATACTGCTCGATGGTGTCCTCCGTGCGCTCGGCGACGTCGGCGAGATTTTGGCGGGCGGTGCGATCTTCTTCCAGATAGCTACCATTGAAGGCCTGCGCGCAGGCGCGGACCTGGCTGTCGAGGTCTTCGAGCAGGTCGTAGTATTCGCTCAGTCGGCGGTAGAGGTTCTGCTCGGAGAGCGTTGCTTCGCCGCCATCCTCGTCATCATCGTCGTACAGGCTGTTGGGATCGCCGAGGGGCTTTAGGTCATCGTCGTCGACGTCATGGTGCAGCTTAGCTACCTCGGCAGTCGTCTGCGTGGCGGCGTTGTCGAACGGTCTGATTGCAAAGAAGATGACCAGAGCGATGATGATCGCCACCAGCACAACGATAACGGCGATAAGCGGCCCGGTGCCGCTCTTTTTGGGAGCGGGGGTCTGTGGCGAAGCGGGCGCGTATGAGGGAGCCGGCTGCTGTTGGGGCGAGCCGCTCGCGACGGGTATGCGCTGCGTGGTCTCGACGGCCGCGGGGCTTGCGGCGGGGTCGGGGCGATAGGCGAGGGGGTCGTCTGCCTTGGCTTGCGGCATATCAAGGGAGCCGGTCTGCTCAAAAGCGGGCTGGCTATCGCTCGCGGTTGTTTGCTCAACGGGTGCACCGCACGAGGTGCAGAACTTGGCATTATCTGCAAGAAGCTTGCCGCACGAGGCGCAGTACCGAGACATTGCCACTCCTTTCGCCACATTTCAATGCAATACGACGATTATACCCATCGTCCAAAATTCCCCATCATGACAGTTAGGGACGTTCCTTTTCAGCCGGCAGTTTGGGAACGTCCCTAACTGCCGCCTGGTGGTTGGGGCGCGCCTGCCCCTGGGGTATCATGATTTGGTTGATATATCTGCATTTACGCGCCATGTAGGAAGGGGCTGCGCCCATGGCTTTTGAGCCCGCTCAACATAGCTTCATCACGCTCGAGGGCGTCGACGGCGCCGGCAAGTCTACGCAAGCGCGTCTGCTTGCCCGTGCGCTCGATCTTGCCGGCTACAAGGTGGTGAGTCTGCGCGAGCCGGGCGGTACCGCCATCAGCGAAAAGATTCGCGCCCTGCTGCTCGACCCCGCCAACACGGCGATGGGCGATACCTGCGAGCTGTTGCTCTACGAGGCTGCGCGTGCCCAGCTGGTGCACGAGGTCATAGCCCCCGCTCTCGCTGCCGGTAAGGTGGTCCTGTGCGACCGCTTCTACGATTCCACGACCTGCTACCAAGCGTTTGCCGACGGCCTCGATCGCCAGATGGTACGCGATGCCAATAACCTGGCCGTCGCGGGAACGCATCCGGCGCTCACGCTCGTCTACCACATCACACCCGAGCAGGCGGCGCTGCGTATGGCAGCCCGTGGCGCGGCAGATCGCATGGAGGCAAAGGGCATGGCGTTCCAAGAGCGCGTTTACCAGGGATTTTGCAGCATTGCCGCCGAGGAGCCAGGCCGCGTAAAGCTCATCGACGCCACCGCGCCCATCGAGGAAGTCTTTGCGAAGACGGTCGAGCAGGTCCGCGCGCACGGTCTCGATATCTCCCAAGACGCCGTTGCCGCCGCGCTTGCCCAGGAGGCCGAGTAACATGGCCCCCGCTCAGACAAGCCTGTTGGCCAAGCTCGACACCCAAGAGCGCGTGCGCGACTTTTTGACCAATGCCGTCGCCGGCGGCCGCGCATCGCACGCTTACCTGTTTTTGGGTGCTCCCGGCGCCGGCAAGCTCGACGCTGCATGGGCGCTCGCCCAGGCCTTCCTGTGCGAGCAGGATGGCTGCGGCGCATGCGACAGCTGCGTGCGCGTTGCTCGGCATACGCATCCCGACGTGCACTATTACACGCCCGAGAGCGCCACGGGCTACCTCATTGCCCAGACCCGCGAGTTGCTCGATGACGTGCCGCTGGCGCCCATCCGCGCCAAGGCCAAGGTCTACATCATCGACCGCGCCGAGCAGCTGCGCGCCAACACCGCCAACGCGCTGCTCAAAACACTCGAGGAGCCGCCCGAGGGCGTTATGTTCATTTTGCTGGGCACCTCGGCAGACGTGATGCTGCCCACCATCGTGAGCCGCTGTCAGTGCGTGCCGTTTCGGCTGGTGTCGCCCGCCGTGGCCGCGCAGGCCGTGAGCCGCGCCACCGGCCAGGACCTCGCGCGTTGTCGCATGGCGGTCGCCGTGGCGGGGAGCCCCACGCGCGGCATCGAGTTCCTTAAGAGCGCCGAGCGCCAGGACGCTCGCCGCCAGATGGTTCGCGCCATCGACTCGCTCATCGCCGCCGACGAGGCTGATGTGCTCAGCCTCGCCAAGTCGCTCATCGTCGCCGTTAAGGCGCCGCTCGCCGAGGTCAAGTCCACGCAGGAAAAGGTGCTCGAGCAAAATGCCGATTACCTGTCGCGTGGAGCATTGAAGCAGCTTGAGGACCGCAACAAGCGCGAACTCAACGCGCGCGAGCGTTCGGGTATCATGGAAGCGCTGGCGAGCGCGCGGACGCTCATGCGCGATGTGCTGTTGACGCTTCAGGATGAGGCGGCCGACGTGGTGAACGAAGACGTGCGCGACACGATCGGTCGGCTTGCCGCCGCGACCAATGTTGCGGGTGCCACCCAGGCGCTCGAGGCGGTCGCAACCGCCGAGCGCAACATCGCCAGAAACGTTACTCCCCAGCTGGCCATCGAGGTCATGCTGTTCGATATCAGGAAGGCACTGAAATGCCGTTAGTCGTACCCGTTAAGTTTACCTATGCCTCGCGCGACCTGTGGTTCGACCCACAGGATCTGGATATCCTCGAGGCCGATTATGCCATTTGCTCTACCGAGCGCGGAACCGAGATCGGCCTGGTCACGGCCGATCCCTTCGAGGTGCCGCAAGACGAGATCGGTCAGCCACTCAAACCCGTGCTGCGCGTGGCGAGCGACATCGACCTGCAGCTTGCCGACGACCTGGCTATCCAGGGCGACGAGGCCATGGTTGATTTCCGCCGTCTGGTCAAGGAACTCGACCTCGAGATGAAGCCGGTCGGCGTCGAGTACCTGTTTGGCGGCGAGAAGGCCGTGTTCTACTTTGCGGCCGAGGAGCGCGTCGATTTTCGCCAGCTCGTCAAGGACCTGTCCTCGACGCTGCACATTCGCGTCGACATGCGCCAAATCGGCGTGCGCGACGAGACCCGCCTGGTGGGCGGCTATGCCCAGTGCGGACAGGAACTCTGCTGCACGCGTTTTGGCGGACAGTTTGAGCCCGTCTCGATTCGCATGGCAAAAGAGCAGGACCTGCCGCTCAACTCGTCCAAGATCAGCGGTGTTTGCGGCCGCCTGATGTGCTGCCTGCGCTATGAGTTCGAGGCGTACAAGGACTTTAAGAGCCGCGCGCCCAAAAAGAAGACGCTTATCGACACGCCGCTCGGCAAGGCGCGCATCCAGGAATATGACACGCCGCGCGAGCAGCTTGTGCTGCGTCTGGAGAACGGCAAGGTCTTCAAGGTCAATCTGGCCGACATGACGTGCTCGGAGGGCTGCAAAAAGAAGGCCGCCGAGCAGGGCTGCAACTGTCGCCCCGACTGCGTGACGCGCGACGTGCTCGAGCGCATCGAGTCGCCTGAGATGCGCCTGGCGCTCATGGAGCTCGACCGTGAGAACGGCGTCGACGTGGGTGATGGTCTGTCGAGTGCCGACCGTCTGGCCGGTACGTCGATGCCCAAGCGCCGTCGTCGCGATGCTGAATCCGATGCTCGCGCCGGTCAAGGCCAGGGCGAGGGTCGTGGCCGCGGAAGGGGGCGCGGCAAGGCCGAGGTGCCCGAAGTCGAGGAGGCCGCCGGTGGCCGTCGTCGTCGCAAGCGCGCGGGCTCGGGCGATGTTACCGAGGCCGCGGCCACGGGCGAGAACGCCTCTCGCGAGCGCGAGGCTCAGCAGCCCCAGCAGCAGAATCGCGGCGGTGGCATGAACCCCACACGTCGTCGTCGCCGCCATCTGTCGAGCGAGGAGCGCGAGGACGCCTTCCGTGCCGCAGCTGCTCGCGAGGCTGGTGCCGCTTCCAAGGGCCCCTCGACCTCCGATACGCCTGCCGACAAGGGTGGCAAGCAACGCAACGATGACGAGCGCGCGCCGCGTCCGCGCCGTCGCCATTCCTCGGGCGCGCAACAGAAGCCCTCAGTGCCCTCCGTGGCCGATCAGGTCTCGGATGGCGAGGTCAAGGTCACGCGCCGTCGTCCCGGAGATGGCGGGGGAGCGGCTGCCAAGGCTTCGCGTGGCGCCGCTCGCGACGAGCGCGAGCTGCGCGAGGATCGCGGTGGCGAGGGCTCGGCCGACCAGGGTCAAAAGCGCCGTCGCCGTCGCCGTTCCCGCAAGCCGCGCCAGGATGGTGGCGAGGGCTCGACCCCGTCTTCGTCTGCACCACAACCGCCCGCCGGCGAATAACGTCTGCGAGCGGATTTAGCCCGCCTTGACCCGAGCGCATCGGGGTATCATAGCGCTGAATCAACAACCCTCCCTGCGACCGAACGTAGGGAGGGTTGTGTCTTGAAGAGCCATCTGAACATATTGAGCCGTCTGCAGGGAGCCGGCGCCCTACCGTTTGCGGACGAATTGCGACCGTTTGCCGAGCGGGCGGCACGCGAGGCGCTTGAGGCATTGTCGCCAACACGATGTGCCGGCTGCGAGCGCGCCGGTACGCTTATTTGCCAAGACTGCCTGGCTGCGCTCACGCTTATCGACCCATGTCATAGCTGCACCCGATGCGGCGCCCCGTTTGGGGATTTGCTGTGCACTGAGTGTTCGGTCGAGGGCACGTCCTCGGCAATGTCGGAGGCGCTCGACCGCTGCCTGGCGTGCGCCGTCTATGCGCATCCGCTGCCGCGCATCATTAAAGCTTACAAGGACGCGGGCGAGCGACGTCTGGCTCCGTATCTGGCGGAGTTGCTCTACGACACCGCCCTGCATGCCCAGGTCGTAGCGCCCGAACGCTTAGGAGGCGTGCTGTCCGGTGCGGATGCGGTGGTGTTTGTGCCTGCGACGGCGGCAGCGTTTCGGCGGCGCGGTTTCGATCATATGGAGGCCATTGCGCGCCCATTTTGCGAGCTGTCGGGTGTCCCTCTGCTCGATGCCCTCGTCAAGTACGGCTATGGCGACCAGCGCGAACTCGGTCGTGAGGAGCGCCGCGAGCGTGCCCAAGGCATGTACGAGACGGTTGAGGACGTGCACGGCCGCCGCCTGCTGCTTATCGATGACGTTATCACTACGGGCGCGACGATGGCCGCGGCTTCGGCGGAACTCAAGCGCGCCGGCGCTGCGGCAGTCGATGGCCTTGCTATCGCACGTGTTTGGTAGGGGTGGTTTTGTGGCAGTAAAGATTGAGCGGCGCAACGAGCCGACAGGCGAACAGCTAGCGGCTTCCGTAATCCTAACAGGCGCCTCGGCGCTGCGCATGATGCGCGCCGAGCGCCGGCAGATGGGCTATATCAGCTGGAAGGACCTTGATCCCGATGAGGAGCGCCGTGTGCTGCGCACGGCGTCGCCCTCGACCGAGGACATCTATCTTCCCGACTTGGTGCGGATTGGGGCCGCAAGCGGCGAGGTGCAAGAGGATTTGTGTTTGCTGGTAGGGTCTGCAGCGCAGCGCCGCCGCATTCTTGGCGTGAGTTGGTCCGTATGCTCCGAGTTGCCTGCCGGCTCGATTCTAGAGGTGGAACCGGGGGTGTACGGCCTATCTCCCGAGGCCCTTTGTGTTGCCGTTGCACGCGAGGTTGGCTGCATCCAGGCGTTTGCCCTAACCCAGGAACTGTGCTCTAAGATTTCACTGAGCGACCGCGGGAAGTATCTGCCTCCCTACACCTCGCCCGTTGCGAACAAACTTGCAAAGGACAAGGACCAACCGACAGACGTGGGCTACTTTGAAGTCGAGCCAGTGCTGACGCTCGATCGCTTGGCAGATTACCTCGCGGTATGCAAGGGAAACGCGGCCAAACAATTGCAGCGTCTGTGTCCCTACTTGTCAGAAAACCTGCGCTCGCCCATGGAGTGCATCATGCTCGCCCTATTTTCGCTTCCGTTTTCCTATGGAGGATTTGCTTGCGGTCCCTTTAAGACCGACTACAAGATCGAGTTCGATGATCGCGCGCAGGCAATCTCGGGGATGCCCCATGCAGTTTGCGATGCATATCAGGAGGCAGCCCGGTTTGACCTGGAATACAACGGTGAGCTGGGCCATTCCTCCCGGAGGGGACGTATCCATGATGAAAAACGCAACACGGGCTTGATTACTATGGGAATCGAGGTCGCAACGGTCAACAACGAAATGCTTTGCGACATGGAAGCGATGGAAGCGCTCGCATGGCGCATCCACCAGCGTATGCGAAAGCGGTACCGGAATCGTGTCGATGCCCGCAGAAAGAAGCAAGAGGCGTTGCTTAACACGCTGCGGGTGTGTTTTGGGCTTAAGCCGGTCTAATTCGCGTCGAAAATAGGGGGTTAATCATATGCCTGGCCAAAATATGGCAAATATGAGTACTGTCACTAAATCAGTAACAGCAAAATCAAAGAATTTAGGACTCGGAGGCGGCGTAAAGTAAGAAGATAATAAACAAATGTAGAATAACTAAGCATCAGGTTGGCGACACTGAGCGCGAAATCTGTCCGAGAGGCCAAAACTGCCTGTTACTAAATTGGTGACAGTACTCATATTTGCCATTTTTTGGTCACGGCACCCTAAGAAGGGTGCCCCGGAGCTCCCCACAGGGGGGCTTCGGGCTTCATAGGGGCACGAATAGCCCACTCCGACCTGCGAAATCTGTACTCGCGATGCGAATGACGCCCCTAACCTTAAACTATAGCTTGAACTTAGCTATAATGCGCTACGTTCCTGCCAGGCTGTGGTTGCGGACGGACGAAATGCCCGTCCTAGTCCAAGACAGACGCGGTCAAAGGGATCCACGTAAGCGACCGCGTGCGCGCGGCGCGATCATGGCGCGTCCTAGATGTAAGCCGCACCGTCCGTTCTACTTTCTTTGGGGCAATACCGCCTCGCGGGCGAGCGGGCCAGTCGTGAAGGTGGCTGCGGCCTCCCGAGCAAACACCCCGGTGCGCAAGTGTGGGGTCAAATACCAGGTCAGCTGGTGGGAACAATCTGATATTTCGTGCAACGCACGGATCGTATACGACACAGAAGGCAGGGTAGTGGACATGGTGAGGGGCAGCTTGATGCACGCGGCTCGGTTAGGTGCTGGGACCGCAGCGGTCATCGCCGTTTTGGGCCTGAGCGGATGCGCGTTCAACCCGCTGTCTACGTTCACGACTCCCACGATCGACCAGATCGAGTACGAGACCGTCACGCCCGCGGTGTCGGATGATGCCCTGGTCACCCCCGGTACCCTGACGGTTGCCCTCGATACCTCCGATGCGCCGCAGGCCATGCAGGGCGTTGACGGCGAGCTCACGGGGTATGCAGTCGACGCTGCCCGCGCCCTCGCAAGCCGCATGGGCCTTAAGGTCGCCTTTGTCGATGCGTCCTCGGCAGGTTCCGCGCTCGGTGACAAAAAGGCTGATATCTTTATCGGCGAGATCAACTCCACGGATGGGGACGTTAGCTCGCTCGGCACCTGCCTGTACGATGCCGCTTCCGTGTTCGGTAAAACCAGCGATGGTGGGTCGCTAAGCGTTTCCACCGATACCCTTAACACGTCTACTCTGGGTGTCCAGATGTCCTCGGCCTCGCAGGAGGCGCTTGCTAAGCAGAGCATCACCGCCAACCAAAAGACCTATTCCAACATCAACGAGTGCTTTGAGGCGCTCGAGTCCGGCGAGGTCGACTATGTGATCTGCGACTCTACGGCCGGCGGCTACCTTGCACGCCTGATGAGCGAGGTCTCCTATGTCGGTTCGCTCGAGGCGCCCTCGACGCTTAGTGTTGCGGGCCTCTCGTCCAATGACGAACTGTGCCGTGCCGTGAGCGATGCCCTCGACGGTATTACGGCCGACGGCACGCTCGAGGCGGTCCACTGCGTCTGGTACGGCACGATGCCCTACGACCTCACCACTAAGACGGTTTCGGGCGCTAACGTGCAGCCGGGCGATTCTGAGTCCAGTGAGACCATGTCCTCCGGCAGCGAGTCCTCCGATTCCAACAATGAGACCGCATCCTCCGAGGACAAATCGTCCAGTCAGGAAGGCGCCATCACCGACGACGACATTAACAAACTCAATAGCTAGTTATTGCTAGGGGTGGTGTCTCCTATACGTTGAAAAGGACACCTCTTCACGGTTTCAACACGCACCGCCGGGCTTCCCCAATAGGGGAGCCCGGCTTTTTTGTTTCCGTAAAACCAGCAGGTCAAGGGCAATTTCCAGGAGAAAAACCAACTCAGCCGACGCTTTCCTATAGCGCACTTTGCCACGGAAAAGTGCGAGACTTCGGTATGCGGTATCAAGCAATCGTTATTCGGGTCTTTGGGAATTCGGGTGATTAAATGCACGGCAGTGGGTACATAGCCAGTACAGTAAGTCCCCGAGGCAGATTGGAGCCACGTATGGATATCAAGGTTTCTGGACGCAAGACGACGGTAACCGATGCTCTGCGTGCGCATGTGGATGAGAAGATCGGCGAGGCGCTCAAGGTTTTCGATATCGAGCCCATGACGGTCGACGTTGTGCTTCGCTATGAGAAGAACCCCTCGAACCCCAACCCGGCAATCGTCGAGGTTACGGTTCGTGCCCGCGGTTCGGTGATTCGCGTTGCCGAGCATGGCGCAGATATGTACGCCGCCATCGACCTCTCCGCCGATAAGGTCACCCGCCAGCTGCGCAAGTTTAAGACCAAGGTCGTGGACAACCGCCAGGGCGGTGCCAGCGCAGCGGATGTCGCACCGGTCGAGCGCGTCGAGGATCTGGCCGACCTGCTGCTGCCCGAGGAGGAGGACGATCTGCTCGTCCGCGAGAAGGTCATCGATGTCACCCCGATGACTGAGGAGCAGGCGCTGGTGCAGACCGATCTGCTCGGCCACGACTTCTACGTGTTCGAGAACGCGACGACTGGCCTCATCAATGTGGTGTATCACCGTAAGAATGGTGGATATGGCATCATCAAGCCCCGCATCGAAACACTTGACGAGTAAAATACGTTAACTTGCATGAGTTAACGGCCGGCGGTCATCCCATGCGGATGGCCGCCTTTTTTACGTAAGGAGTCGCTTTGATGGACAAGGCTGCATCTACCGGCCATTCTGACCGCTGCCGCATCGTCGTCGATACCTGCTGCGACTTTAGCCCCGAGGTCGCTGCGAACCTCGATGTCGATATCTTGGGCTTCCCCTTTATCATCGATGGCGAGGAGCGCACGGACGATATCTGGTCGAGCATGAGCCCCAAGGAGTTCTACGACCGCATGCGCGCCGGCGCTCGCGTGTCTACCTCCGCCGTGTCACTCGGTCGCTATATCGAGTTCTTTACCGAGTGCGCCAAAGAGGGTACGCCCACGGTCTACCTGTGCTTTACCTCGGCGCTGTCGTCGAGCTACAACTCCGCGTGCCAGGCGGCAGATGCCGTGCGCGCCGAGTATCCCGATTTTGAGCTCTACGTGGTCGACAACGCCCTGCCCTGCGCGACCGGCGAGCTCTTGGCGCTCGAGGCCGTGCGCCAGCGTTCGGCGGGACTGACTGCCAAGCAGCTGGTCGACTGGGCAAACGAGGCCAAGACCTATGTCCACGGCTACTTTACGCTCGAGAGCTTCGATGCGCTGGCTGCCGGCGGCCGCATTCCGCCCGCAGCGGCACAGCTCACGGCAAAGCTCGATGTCAAACCCGAGCTGTCTTACGACCTGGCCGGCTCGCTGTCGCTGATCGGCGTCAACCGCGGTCGCAAGAAGGCGCTCAAGTCCATCCTCAAGTCGTTTCGCGAGAACTACGTGCCCGACCGCACCATGCCCATCGCCATTATGACGGCCGATGCCGAGAAGGACGGTGACTGGCTCGAGGCCGCCATCCGCAAGGAGGAGGGCTGCGCCGACGTCACGATTATCCGCAGCTCCGTGGGCCCCACCATCGGCTCGCACGTGGGTCCTGGCATGGTGGCCTGCGCGTTTTGGGGTAAGAATCGTGCCGACAAGGCGTCGCTTTCCGACCGCATCGCCCGCCGTGTGCGCGGCCAGTAGGCAGGTTCCGCGGCCGTAATCGCCCTCAACTCACAGCCCAAACGCTGGCACCGAGTATTCAACCTGGTAATAACACCCAACCCAAAAGGAAAGGTTTCATGGCAAACAAGCTCTCTGTCGCATTTATTGGCACCGGAATTATGGGTGCCCCCATCGCCAGCCACATTCTGGACGCCGGCTATCCCGTCACGGTCAACAACCGCACCAAGTCCAAGGCCGCGGCGCTTATCGAGCGCGGCGCTGTCTGGGCCGATACGCCGGCCGATGCCGTGGCGAACGCCGACGTCGTCTTTACCATGGTGGGTTATCCCTCCGAGGTCGAGGAGCTCTACCTGGCGGGCGACGGCCTGCTCGCGTGCACCAAGCCCGGCGCGGTCCTGATCGACCTCACCACGAGCTCGCCCGAGCTCGCGCGCGATATTGCCGAGGCCGCCCAGGTTTCCGGCCGCATGGCGTTTGACTGCCCCGTCACCGGCGGCGAGTCCGGTGCTATCGCCGGCACGCTCACGGCCATCGTGGGCGCCACCGAGAACGACATCGCCCCGGTCCGCGACATCCTTTCCGCCTTTGCGGCAACTATCTGCTGCTTCGATGGCGCCGGCAAGGGTCAGGCTGCCAAGCTCGCCAACCAGGTGTCGCTGGGCGCCTGCATGGTCGGCATGGCCGATGCGCTGGCGTTTGCCGAGCTGAGCGGCCTTGATCTTGAGAAGACCCGTCAGATGATCCTGGGCGGCACCGGCAAGTCCGGCGCCATGGAGAGCCTGGCGCCCAAGGCGCTCGACGGCGACTACAAGCCCGGCTTTATGGTCGAGCACTTCATTAAGGACCTGCGTTTGGCGCTCGCCTATGCCGACGATCGCGAGCTTGCGCTGCCCGGCGCCGACGTGGCCTTTACGCTCTACGACATGCTCGACGCCATCGGCGGCGCCAAGCTGGGCACCCAGGCCATCACGGTACTCTACAAGGAGGAGGCCGACGCCATCGCCGCCGGACTGGACTGGTCGCAGTATCGTCCCGAGGAGCATGGTGCTCACGAGGAGGGCTGCGGTTGCGGCGAGCACGGCGACGACCACGAGTGCGGTTGTGGCCACCACCACGGCGAGGACCACGAGTGCTGTGGCGGCCACGGCCATGACGACGGCCACGAGTGCTGCTGCGGCCACCATCACGAGGAGTAGCGCCCATGAGCTGGACGTTCGTGGTGCTCGCGCTGGTGCTCTTTCTCTTTGCGATCTACATTGGCTTTTTGTGCGGCCAGTGGGCCTGCGAAAAGCGCGTCATCACCAAGCGCGACTACTGGATTGCCAACTTTGCAGGAGCGGCGGCAGTCGTCCTGCTGACCTGGGTGTTCTCGCTGTTCCCGCTGGTGCAGTTTGCGCCGATCGGCTGGCTCGGCGGTTTTATCGCCGGTCTTAAGATGAGCTTTGGCGAGTCCGTCGGTCCGTGGCGCAAGCACGACGAGGTCTTTAACGTCAACAAGGCCCATCGCGCCGCCGCCGACGCGGGTGACGCCGAGGAGCGCCGCCGTGCGCGTCGCAATGGCGCGGCAGACCGACAGCTCATCTCGGTCACCGATGACAGCAAGGGTGCTGGCAAGCACGCTAAGAAATAGTAAGAAGAGGTAACTATGGCAGAAAACAAAGACGAACAGCTCACCGACGAGGAGCTGGCACAGCTTCAGCTGGCAGAGGAGAACGAGAACGCCGTCGACCGACTGGTCCAGGAGCTCGGCTGCCCCACGCGCCGCATGCGCCAGTTTGCCGCCCGCGTGCTGCACCTGCTTGCCGAGCGCGATCCGCAGCGCGTCGTGCCCTGCGTGCCCGCGTTGATCGAGGCGCTCGACCGCCCCGAGGCTCAGACCCGCTGGGAGGCTCTCGATGCCCTGGCGGCGCTCGCCACCACCTGCCCCGAGCAGCTGGGCGATGCCTTTGAGGGTGCCGAGACCGCGCTGTTCGACGAGATTTCCTCCACGCTGCGCTATGCCGCCTTCCGCCTGCTGTGCGTATGGGGCGCCACGAGCGTCGAGCGTTCGCGCGAGGCTTGGCCCATCCTGGACGAGGCCATCCAGTGCTACCACGGTGACCTCGAGTATCGCGACATGCTCGGTTGCCTGTACGAGTTTAGCCAGGGCGAGATCGACGCCGAGGTCGCCGACAAGCTCGCACTGCGCCTTAAGTTCGATGCCGAGAACGGCAAGGGCAGCTATCTCAAGGCCCGTTCGAGCGAGATTTGCGAAATGCTTGTTAAACGTTTTGGCCTGGAACTCTCCAAAAAGAAGAAGCGTGCTAGCGTTAAAAAATCTGACGACGCCGAAGACGAGGAGTAACAGATTATGGCGCACGATGTAGTCCTGATTCCCGGTGACGGTATCGGTCCCGAGATTACGCAGGCCACGCGCCGCGTGGTCGAGGCCACCGGTGTCCAGATCAACTGGAACGTCCAGGAGGCCGGCGCCGGCGTCATGGACGAGTTTGGCACGCCGCTGCCCCAGCATGTGCTCGATGCGGTTGCCGAGACTAAGGTTGCCATCAAGGGCCCCATCACCACACCTGTCGGCACGGGCTTCCGCAGCGTTAACGTCGCCCTGCGCAAGCACTTCGACCTGTACGCCTGCGTGCGCCCCTGCCTGTCGCAGCCGGGCGACGGCTCGCGCTTCCGCGACGTCGATCTGGTCATCGTGCGCGAGAACACCGAGGACCTTTACGCCGGTATCGAGTTCGATGAGGGCGCTGCCGAGGTCGAGGAGCTCTCGCAGCTCGTCGAGCGCTCGGGTCAGAAGACCTTCGCCGCTGATTCCGCCATCTCGATCAAGCCCATCTCCATCGCCAAGAGCCGCCGCATTGTGGAATACGCCTTTGAGTACGCCCGCCGCTGCGGCCGCAAAAAGGTGACGGCCGTGCACAAGGCCAACATCATGAAGGCGACCGACGGCCTGTTCCTGCGCGTTGCGCGCGAGGTGGCCGCCAACTATCCCGACATCGAGTTCAACGACAAGATCGTCGACGCCACCTGCATGGGCCTGGTCCAGAACCCCAACGACTTTGATGTCCTGGTGCTGCCCAACCTGTACGGCGACATCGTGAGCGACCTGTGCGCCGGCCTGGTGGGCGGCCTGGGTATGGCCCCCGGCTCCAACATCGGTGCCGACTGCGCCATCTTTGAGGCAACGCACGGCTCCGCGCCCGATATCGCCGGCCAGGATATCGCTAACCCCACGGCAGAAATTCTCTCTGCTGCCATGATGCTTGATCACTTGGGCGAGAACGACGCCGCTAATCGCATTCGCGCCGCCGTTTCTGCCACGCTCGACGAGGGCGAGCAGGTTACCGGTGACGTGCGTCGTGCCCAGACCGGTTCCGTTGAGGGTGCCGTGGGTACGCAGGCCTTTGCCGATGCCGTTATCGCGCACCTGGTCTAAGGCATGCAGGCTGCAAACGCCTAAATAGTACTTAAGTGTTTGCGTATAACCTAAGAATCAATACGCCCGGCGCTCCGTCGGGCGTATTCTATTGGGGACTATGTTTCCTAACAAGGAGTAACCGATATGGGTTTGATTCAAAAGAAGGACGAGAAGGACGAGATCGACGGCATCCAGATCATCGAGCGCGGCGAAGGCCCCAATGGTGACGAGGATGAGAAGATCGATCTGGTCGCCGGTACGTCTGCCGAGCACATTGCCGCCGGTACGACGGCCGAGGAG
Source organism: uncultured Collinsella sp. (assembly GCA_958407445.1). GTDB lineage: Bacteria > Actinomycetota > Coriobacteriia > Coriobacteriales > Coriobacteriaceae > Collinsella. The sequence goes on along the minus strand of CATYIU010000004.1, from coordinate 1,984 downwards.
GAGGACGCCCGTCTGGAGGCTCAGATCGCCGCAGATGCCGCTGACGAGAATCTGATGCCCGAGGCCCAGGACAAGGATGACGATATTCTGGGTTCCGAGGAAGACGACCATGCATCCAAGCACAAGAAGACGATGATCGCCGCCTTCGTGGTTGCAGTCGTGATCGCTGCTGTGGTCGGCTTCTTTATTGGCAATGGCGGCTTTGGCGGCAAGGGCGTCGGTTCGTCGACCCTGACCGAGGACCAGCTCGATTCGACCGTGGCAAGCTATAGCTACAACGGCAAGAAGAGCGACATCACCGCGCGCGAGGCTATCGAGAGCCAGTACAGCCTCGACACCGTCAAGGATGGCGACGGTAACTACACGGCTCCTTCTGCCGACGTCATCCTGTCCTACGTGCGCAACAAGATTCTGCTCGATGCTGCCGAGGACGAGGGCATTACCGTCTCTTCTAAGGAGATGAAGAAGTACGCCGAGGATTCTATCGGCACTTCTGACTACGACACCATGGCCAAGCAGTATGGCGTCTCCAAGGACCAGGCCAAGCAGATTGTCCGCCAGTCCGCGACGCTGCAGAAGCTCTACAAGAAGAAGGTCGGCGACAGCTCCGCAAGCATGCCGACCGCCCCGACCGAGCCTGCTGACGGCAACGAGGAGACCGCGAGCAAGGACTACGCCGACTACATCATCAACCTTGCCGGCGACGAGTGGGATAGCTCAAAGGGCACTTGGAAGGACGCCGATGGCACCTACGCTAAGGCATTCGCCGACGATGCCTTTACTGCCGATAGCGCTACCTATAAACAGGCCATGACCGCCTATTACACCGCCTACCAGCAGTACTCCTCGCAGGCTTCGAGCGCCAGCTCCAAGTGGACCGAGTATGCTAACGGCCTGTACGCCAAGGCCAACATCAGCATCTACGGCCTGTTTGCGTAAAGATCTGTCTGAGCTACCGAGCGCGTAGCTAAAAATCTGAATAAGCCCGCTAGAACGGACATCGTTCTAGCGGGCTTTTTGCGTTTAGGCGCTGGTGGTTACATTATGCCTATTAAGCTTTAAGTCCAAAGAGGTTATCGGCTTCATCGTCAGGCATATATTCCAGCACATCGCCCGGTTGGCAGTCGAGTGCTCGGCATATCGCGTCAAGAGTTGAAAAGCGCACGGCAGAAACCTTGCCCGTCTTGATGCGCGACATATTGACCTGGGAGATGCCCACGCGTTCCGCAAGCTCTTTCGATGAGATCTTGCGTTCGGCGAGCATGCGGTCGAGCCGCAGAATAATCATGGATTCCCCCTAGAGCAACTCGTCATCTTGTTTTTGCAGGATACACCCGTACTGGAAGACGCTGGCAATCAGGCTAATTATCAGGCCTGTAAAGAGCATGGAGAGGTCGAGATGCTGGCCGCCAAGCGCATCCGTAAAGCTACCGCCAAATCCTGAGAGTATCAACCCTGTGACTATGGCACCAAAAAGTTTCACGGCGGCGCCGCCGATAAGGAACAAATGTCCTATTTGACGTAGTATGCGGATGCATTCGAGGTCAAAGGGCCTGCCCGCCTTTTCAATGGCGGAGAAAAACCTGTATGCGCTTAGCGCGATGGCAAGCGCGAGGCATGCCATCATGCCGCTCCCTATGGCAGTATGACCGTCGTGCGCGACAAGCATAAGAGGGGTCTGTTCGTTGGCGCCGACGAGAGCGAGAAATGGCCCTTCGCCAGCCGTAAGCTCTACGGATTGGAGACAGAACCCTTGGGAGAGGCTAGGCAATATGAGTAGAAGTTCGATTGCAATGACTGCGAGGAGTGCCAGAGCGAGCGCCACGATGGTGCAGATTGTGCCCCATTTGCAGTAGCGAGTGAGCTTCCTCAGTTTGGCTATTGCCTGTTCACGGTCGATGGCTTCATTCGATTTGGATACGTTCCAGCGGACCATAGCTCCTCCAACCAATGTCTTGGATGATACTTGTATCTTATATCATAC
>CATYIU010000003.1:0-87889 GCA_958407445.1 uncultured Collinsella sp. | reverse complement strand
TATACGGGTGCATCATCGACGTCTTCAATACAGAAAATATCAGTGCGGAATGTTCTGAAAAGTAACACCAGGGCGGGCCCTGCGGTAACTCGGCAGGGGGAGTGCGATTCCCTGATCGCTCACTTAAACTAATAGGAAATTGAGCGAGGCCGGAGCTTTAGCTCCGGCCTCCCCATATAAGGGCTCGGCAAAGCCGAGCCCTAAATTCTTATCAGTCCCAGAATATGTTTAGGAACTTTGCCTGGAGCATGTTAACGCAGGGTCGGAATGGGGGCAGCTTCCCAGCGCATTCCGCAGGGGGCGGTACATTTTGTAGCGCGAAGCGCGGATAAAAATGTACCGCATGCCCGAGGACGCGCTGGGAAGCTGCCCCCATTCCGACCCGGACATACAGATCTACCAGAGCATTCACAAATTCGTAAACTTTTTTCAAAAAAGTGCTTGCACAGTTCTCGAATCATAGGTTATTATCTTCCTCGTTGAACACGCGGGTCCAACAAAACGAACCGCGAATCAACAATATAGCATGTCGGAGTGGCGGAATTGGCAGACGCGCTAGCTTGAGGTGCTAGTGACCGCTTTTTGGTCATGCGGGTTCAAGTCCCGCCTCCGACACCATCGCATTTGAGAAGCCTCTTCGGAGGCTTTTTTGTTACCGATAGACGGTGAGGTCCACGATGGAAACGCTTGAGCGCAACGAGTGGGCAGACGTTGCCCAACTGGTCGAGATCACGAGCGATGCTGTCATCATTTGTGAGCTCGACGGAACCATCCTGCATGTGAATAATCGTTTGCTCGATCTGATGTGCGAGGAGCGCGCTGACGTCATCAACGGTGATGTCAAGGACGTTCTGTACTCGTCTGCCTTTGAGCGCGCGACCGAACATCGTCTGCCGTTTGAGACCGATGGCTGCGAGAGCGAGCTGATGCTCAAGCTGAGCGACGGATCCTTTATTCCCGTCTTGGTTCGCGCAGGTTCCGTTACGCCTCCGCGTATCTTTGGACGCCGCGCGCCGCGCGTCCTGGTGGCGCTTCACAGCATCGAAGAGCAGTATTCCCACGATCGTCAGCTCAAACGTGCACTATCGGAGCTTAGGGTGGCGAATAAACGCCTTTCGGGTACCCTTTCGGTCATTATGAGTACCGTGGGCTCCGATGAGCTCCCCAGCTTGCTCGATACCGTTTTGAATCAGCTTGTCGGAACGCTCGATGCCTCTGGAGCTGCGATTTATTTTTCTGAGAGCGGCGGTTTTAAACTCCGCGGTGTTTCCAAGGAGCTGCATGATAGCTACCTTCCCGAATTTATGCCGTACGGCGCGGGTATTCCGACCTACGTGCTTCGTGAGTCGCGTGCCTGTCGTCTGTCGATCCAGCAGGACCTTGAGGGCGACCGGGTTGCTTCGGGTATGTTCATGGATTTGGACAATCGTTCCAAGCACTTGCTGCGCGTGCAGGATATGCCTCCGTATCGCAGCGAGATCTGTCTTCCCGTGTTTTACGGCACGCAGGTGCTCGGTGTGTTGGAGGTCGGTTGGAAACGTCCACAGGCGCCACTTGCCTATGACCTTAACGTGCTCGAGGTCATCTGCGATTACCTGTCTATTCAGATGGTCGGCATGGCGTCGAGCTTACGTTCGCGCCGCACGGCAGAACTTGGTCGTTCGCTCAACGTGCTGCGCGATGAGCTTTTTACCTATCTTGATGATCCCGTCGTCGCTTCGCGCGCGGTATCGTCGGAAATTTGCGCCGTGCTCAACTGTCATTTTTGCCCCGTGGAGTATGATGCGGGCCTCGAAACCTATGTCATCGATTTTGAGGGCGGCAGTCGCGTAGCGTTGCCGGGCGATCCGGAGTCGCTCTTCTTTTCTGTCACGACGCCGGCAGCGCGCCTGGGATCAGCTTCCGATGGGTTCGAGACGTCGGTGCTGGGCGGGACGAGCGCTGTCGATCTCAAGCACGTGCGCCTAACGCGCGTGGATGAATCCACGCCTATGGGTGCATGGCTGAGAGCACACGGCCTGCCGTGTCAGGGACTGTACGTCGACTCCGGTATCGAGGCGGGGCGCTATCGCTCGGAGGCGGATGACAAGCGAAACAACGATGCGATCGTTCACGCTGATGTCGCAAAGGGGCCGACAACGCGCGCCTTGCTGCTCCGTGATGGCAGCCAGGAGCCAATCGATGACCTTGAGTACGACTACATGGTGCATTTGGCCCACGATTTTGAGCTGATCTATGAGGGTGAGTCTCAAAAGCGCGAGGAGCGTCATATCGCTCAGACGCTTCAGATTGGCATGAGAAATTCGCTTGGTGACGTTCCGGGAATCGCCGCCGATTCGGTGTACCTATCGGCAACGAATTCGGCGCTGGTCGGTGGTGACTTCTATACGCTCATCCGTCTTCCCGACGACTGCGCCGTCATGATCCTGGGCGATGTGTCCGGCAAGGGCATCGAGGCGGCATCCATGTCTGCACTCGTCAAGACGGCGCTGACGGCCTATGCCTGGGAGGGTGCGGGGCCTGCCCGCATGGCCCGCTCGCTCAATAGCATGCTCATGGGCTTTTCGAGGGTCGAGACGTTCGTAACGGCCTTTATTGCCAAAATCGATCTTAAGGCGGGGCGCGCGACCTATTGCTCGGCTGGCCATCCTCCCACCATGGTCATCAGGCCGTCGTCGACGCCGCTTGGCGGCGGAGAAACCCGAGGGGGAGAAGTGGAGCTCCTTGGGTGCCAATCGGGCGTGATCGGTGCCTTTGAGAGCATGGTCTACGAGACGGGCGCCTTTACGTTCGCTCCTGGTGACATGCTATTTATGTATACCGACGGAACGATTGAAGCACGTGATCGCTCGGGTGCTTTCTTTGGCGAACAGCGCCTTCGCGACCTTCTGCTCTCTGTCTCGGGTGAGGGCGTATCGGGCATTTGCGGCAAGGTCTTGGGCGAGCTTGACCGATTTACCGATTCGGCGCTGGACGATGACATTGCATTGGTGTCCCTTGAGTTTTTACGGGGTCGTTCATAGACGACGCTGGGCGGGTTGAATCCGGACGGTTGGGGAAACGAATGCATCGAGTGGGCTTTTTTGGGGAACCATGGTCGTATGAATGAGTGGAATGACATAGCGGTTTTGACGCCACCGGGTGATGTCGACATCGCCTCGGTGCCCGTGCTGCGCCGACGGTTGGACAATTTGATCGACCGGGGCGTTCGTCGCGTTGTCATCAATTGCCAGGCCGTGGGCTTTATCGACTCGACGGGTTTGGCGTTTTTGCTTACACGTGCCAGAGAACTCATGAGGCGAGAGGGCCTGCTTTCGCTCGTTAACGCCTCCGATGAGGTCATCCGCTTTTTGGAGATTGCCCGACTTGTCGACATCCTCCATGTTGCGGGCTTCGCTCGGGAGTCGATTCCTGCCATTCCGGTGGGGGAATTGCCTCGCTGGAGCAAGAGTGTCGAGGTGCGCCAGGGTATCGAGAACCTTCCATACTATCGTCATCGTATTGCCGAGCTACTCGAACCGCTTCCCCTGAGGCGGGATGAGCGCTATGACGTCGCGTTGGCATCGGGCGAGGCGCTGGGCAACGCGTATGACCATGCGGGCGGTATCGGATGCATCCTGACGGTTCAGGCCTATGGCGATCGTGTCGTGATTGAGGTTGTCGACCGTGGGGCGGGCTATTCGATTGACGGGTCGAGTGAACCGGTTACGACTGAGGAGCGCGGGCGTGGGATCAAGCTCATGCGCATGCTAGTCGACAACGTGGAGGTTGCCCGTCGTACTGATGGTGCCGGTACGCGCGTTCGGATGGTAAAGCTGTTTAGCGGAACATTGGAATCGTGCGCCTAGTAAATCGTTTTGGCATGTATATCTGCCAAGAGCATGTGGCTAACAACTTTTTTGAAAAAAGTACTTGCGTCTTTTGGGCAACTCGCGTAAATTAATAACCCGCAAGCGGACATGGCTCAGTTGGTAGAGCACAACCTTGCCAAGGTTGGGGTCGCGGGTTCGAGCCCCGTTGTCCGCTCCATTGCATTTCCGGACCGTCTCAAGCGGTCCTTTTTCGGCGAAGTGGCCAAGTGGTAAGGCAGAGGCCTGCAAAGCCTTTACCCCCGGTTCGAATCCGGGCTTCGCCTCCAGGCAACATCCGGGCGCTCCGGCGCCCGTTTTGTTTTACATATGCGGACATGGCTCAGTTGGTAGAGCACAACCTTGCCAAGGTTGGGGTCGCGGGTTCGAGCCCCGTTGTCCGCTCCAACTATCTTACGCGGTTCTAACGAACCGCGTTTTTTGTTGACGCTGCGCGGGCCCCGGGCACCCCATCTTGCCCCTCAATCGTCGGTCGCGTACATAAAGTACGCTTCCCTCCTCTTTCGCGGCAACCTGGGGCACCCGGAGCCCGCTCGCTGTCGTGGCCGGGGGAGTAAGTCTTCCGTTCTTTTCACTAATCGATCGATTTGTCCCAGGAGGCTCGAGCCCGAGAGGGGGCGAGCGTTTGGGGCGTGGCTGCGGCGTTGATTGCCGTGAATGTCAGCTTTGGGCGTATCATCGTGGGCATCTCACAAAACCTCGTTGCAAGGGAGACACACCCCATGGCTACAGAAAAGTCCTCCTCGCGCTCATGGATGTCCGATGCCGCGATCTATCAGATTTACCCGCGCTCGTTTAAGGACTCGACTGGTTCGGGTTTGGGCGATATCGCGGGCATTACCCAGCAGATGGACTATCTTGAGCGGCTGGGTATCGAGGCCATCTGGCTGAGTCCGTTTTACCCATCGCCTCTTGTCGATGGCGGCTATGATGTGGCGGACTACTGCGATGTCGACCAACGTCTCGGCTCGCTTGACGACTTCGATGACATGATCGCCGCGGCTCACGCGCGCGGCATCAAGGTCATCGTCGACATCGTACCCAACCATTCGTCCAACCAGCACCCCTGGTTCAAAGCCGCTCTTGCTGCCGGCCCCGGATCGCCCGAGCGCGCCCGCTATATCTTCCGCGATGGTCGCGGCGAGCATGGCGAGCTGCCTCCCACCAATTGGAATGCCAACTTTGGCGGCCGTGCCTGGACGCGTGTTGCGGACGGTCAGTGGTATCTGCACATGTTTACGCCCGAGCAGCCGGACTTTGACTGGTCATGCCCCGAGGTTCGCGCGTTCTTTTGCGACGTCCTGGCGTTTTGGAGCGATCGAGGCGTTGATGGCTTTCGCATTGATGTGGCACACGGTCTCGCCAAGGATCTCGACCGCGATGATCTCGACCAGTGGCATCTCGCCGAGGGCGATGACATGGTTGACGACGGCACCCATCCGCTGTGGGATCGCAACGAGGTTCACGAGATCTATCGCGAGTGGCGCCGCGTGTTCGACCGCTATAATCCGCCGCGCAGCGCTGTTGCCGAGGCGTGGGTGCTGCCCGAGCGCCAGTATCTCTACGCGCGCCCCAGCGAGCTTGGCCAGACATTTAACTTTGAGTTCGCCAAGGCCACTTGGACCTATGATGACATGCACGCTGCAATCGAGGAGGGCTTGAAGGCAGCCATCGAATCCGATTCCGCCTCGACCTGGGTACTTTCCAACCACGACGTGCCTCGTGTGGCGACGCGCTTCGCCCTGCCGCAGATCAAGGCGACGCGCTACCACCAGATTGCGCTCGACTGGCTCTTACGCGACGGGTCGTCTTATGACGAGGACCGTGAACTCGGCGAGCGCCGCGCGCGGGCGGCCCTTTTGCTTGAGCTGGCGCTTCCGGGCTCGGCATACGTGTATCAGGGTGAGGAGCTCGGCCTTTTTGAGGTGGCTGACATCCCGTGGGCTGCACTCGAAGATCCCACTGCGACCAATACGCACGGATCGAAGCGCGAGAAGGGGCGCGACGGCTGTCGTGTACCCCTGCCGTGGGTGGCGACGGACGATCCCGCGCAGGGCGGATCGTTTGGATTTTCGCCGATGGACGCCGATGCGGCGCCCCATCTGCCGCAGCCTGCATGGTTTTCCGATTACGCTGCCGATAGGGAAGAGGCGGACCCGACATCGATGCTTGCGCTCTATCGTGACGCCCTCTGGCTGCGGCGCAAGCTGCGCGGGTGCGCTAACGATCTTGCGTGGCTCGATCTTGACGGGCGCACCGGCCTTGCGGATGGTGCCGAGGGCGCTGAGGGCGGCGTCATCGCCTATCGCCGCGACAGCGGCTGGGCGTGTGTGACGAACTTCGGTGCAGCACCCGTGGAGCTGCCAGCGGGCAAGGTCCTGCTCACCTCATCACCGCTTGCAGACGGCAGACTTGCGCAGGACAGCTCTGCCTGGATCATGCTCGCTGAGTTGTAGGGGGCCTCTTGCGGCGAGTTTGCGTTTGCTCGCGCTTTCCGTGGTGGCTGATGTCTTCGCGAGGTTCGAGAGGGCGTCGCAAAACTTTTCAAAAAAAGTTCTTGCATAGGATGCGGGTATCACGTAAGATTAATCCTCGTAAGCGGACATGGCTCAGTTGGTAGAGCACAACCTTGCCAAGGTTGGGGTCGCGGGTTCGAGCCCCGTTGTCCGCTCCATTTGGGCGTTTAGCTCAGGGGGAGAGCGCTTCCCTGACACGGAAGAGGTCAGAAGTTCAAATCTTCTAACGCCCACCAAATGTTCACAGCCCAGAGGCTTAGCCTCTGGGCTGTTTTGTTTTGCTCGCCAAATGGGTCGCCAAATACGTCACCAAATTTCGAGTTTTTTGATCTTCTGGGATGCTTCTCAGTAGTCATCCGAGAAAACTCTCATCTTCTCTGTTTGCATACACATATCTTTCAAGGATTCGTGCCGCGGTTACATGGGGCTCGGCAAGGCACGACCGCAACATGTTGGTCAAGCATAATCTTTTGGATTCTTTTGGCGTGAGCGGCTTGGTTTTGGTAGGATTTGTCAGCGGCTTGACTAAGGGGGTTTTATAACTGCCATGCAGGTAGCCGTGTTGGTAACGTTTTACCGACTTGCCAAGAACCCCTCATAATTAATGCGTCTGCAAAATGACCAATTGCTTTGACCTGCTGAAACACTATATGTTGTGTTTGAACTAAAAAAAGAATACAGGATATAGATGCCTCTTTGTCGTATGATAGATGGCGGACAGAGAACGAGGACCTTATTTGCCCCATTTGGATAGATCTTTGAGCCGCTTGATCGGCCGCGAGGATTGTCCGCATGAGGACCTATGGTTTATCGAGAACACAGATTGCGCGACGGCGCCGCAAGACAGGGGCAAGCCCTGCCGGGCATCGTTTGGCTCTGAAGCGCAATGAGACTACGACGCGAAAGAGGCAAGAGGATGAAGATCATCAAGCGCAGCGGCACCGAGGTTGTCTTTGACATCGATAAGATCGTCAATGCGATTCGCGCCGCAAACTTGGAGGTCGAGGAGAGCTCTCGTCTAACCGACCGCCAGGTGGTTTATGCGGCGCAAAACGTCGCCGAGGCATGCGAGAACGCGGGCCACACCGTTTCGGTCGAGGAGATCCAGGATTTGGTCGAGGACGAGATCATGCGTCTCGACTGCTACGAGGTCGCCCGCCACTACATCATCTATCGCTATGTTCAGAGCCTGAAGCGCCAGAAGAACACGACCGATGACAAGATCCTGTCGTTGATCGAGTGCAATAACGAAGAGGTCAAGCAGGAGAACTCTAACAAGAACCCGACCGTCAACTCCGTTCAGCGCGACTACATGGCCGGCGAGATTTCCAAGGACCTGACTCAGCGCGTGCTGCTGCCCCAGGAGATCGTGGATGCCCACAACGAGGGCCTGATCCACTTCCACGATTCCGACTACTTTGCCCAGCACATGCATAACTGCGACCTGGTGAACCTGGAGGATATGCTCCAGAACGGCACCGTTATCTCGGGCACGCTGATCGAGAAGCCGCATAGCTTCTCGACTGCCTGCAACATCGCGACGCAGATTATCGCCCAGGTTGCTTCTTCCCAGTACGGCGGCCAGTCTATTTCGCTGACCCATCTCGCCCCCTTTGTTGAGGTGAGCCGTCAAAAGATTCGCGGCGAGGTTGCCCGCGAGCTCGAGGAGCTCGGTGTTTCGGCATCTGCCGAAAAGGTCCGTGAGGTCGTTGAGGACCGTCTGCGTGACGAGATCCGTCGCGGCGTCCAGACGATTCAGTATCAGGTCGTGACCCTTATGACCACCAATGGCCAGGCGCCGTTCGTGACGGTCTTTATGTATCTCAATGAGGCCCGTACGCCCCAGGAGAAGCACGACCTTGCCATGATCGTGGAGGAGACGCTTCGTCAACGCTATGAGGGCGTTAAGAACGAAGCCGGTGTGTGGATTACCCCGGCATTCCCCAAGCTTATCTATGTACTCGAGGACGATAACGTTCACGAGAATTCCCCGTACTTCTACCTGACCCAGCTTGCTGCCAAGTGCACCGCCAAGCGCATGGTGCCCGACTACATCTCCGAGAAGAAGATGCGCGAGCTCAAGCTGTCGAAGGGCGAGACCGCCGGCAACGGCGATTGCTACACCTGCATGGGTTGCCGCAGCTTCTTGACGCCCGACCGCTCGGGCAACGGCTTTAACAATGTCGCCAACGCGCTGAACTATGACCCGACCAAACCCAAGTACTATGGCCGCTTTAACCAGGGTGTTGTGACCATCAACCTGCCCGATGTCGCGCTGAGCTCGCATCAGGACATGGACAAGTTCTGGAAGATCTTCGACGAGCGCCTTGAGCTGTGCCACCGTGCTCTGCTGTGCCGTCATGAGCGCCTGATGGGCACGCTTTCGGATGCCGCGCCGATTCTTTGGCAGTACGGTGCCCTAGCGCGTCTGAAGAAGGGCGAGACGATCGATAAGTTGCTCGTGGGCGGATACTCTACCATCAGCCTTGGCTATGCCGGCCTGTATGAGTGCGTCAAGTACATGACGGGCCACAGCCACACCGAGAAGGAAGGCACGCCGTTTGCCATGGCCGTCATGCAGCGCATGAACGACAAGTGCGCGGAGTGGAAGGCCGAAAGCGATATCGATTTCTCGCTGTACGGTACGCCGTTGGAGTCGACGACCTACAAGTTCGCCAAGTGCCTGCAGCGCCGTTTTGGTATTATCCCGGGCGTGACGGACAAGGGCTACATTACCAACAGCTACCACGTCCACGTGTCCGAGGAGATCGATGCCTTCGATAAGCTTAAGTTTGAGGGCATGTTCCAGCAGCTTTCGCCGGGCGGTGCTATCTCTTACGTTGAGGTTCCCAACATGCAGGACAACCTCAAGGCTGTCATTCGCGTGATGCAGTACATCTACGACAACATCATGTACGCCGAGCTCAACACCAAGAGCGACTACTGCCAGGTGTGCGGCTACGATGGCGAGATCAAGATTGTTGAGGACGATGGCAAGCTGGTGTGGGAGTGCCCCAACTGCGGCAACCGAGACCAGGAGAAGATGAATGTCGCCCGTCGCACGTGCGGCTACATCGGTACCCAGTTCTGGAACCAGGGTCGAACCGAGGAGATCCGCGACCGCGTGCTGCATCTCTAATACCGCTCCGGGGCTGAGCCGAGAGGGCCGCTTGGGCTTTTGCTCGCTATTTCGGACAGTCCTGCGCAAGACGAAGGCCACATTAAGTGGCCTTCTTTGCGTGCGGAACTCATATCGAGCAAAAGCCCAAGCGGCCCTCTCGGCTCAGCCAAGTTGACGTAGCTGAGATGCGGCTCGCGGTCTGCTCACTCCTCGAAGTTCTTAGCGGAAATGAGTCGACCTGCAACAACGGTTTGCTTGGAACGACGGTTGAGCTGCAACAGAGTTTTTATTGGACCTCGAACCCTATGCTCGATGTTCGCTTCGTTCATTGAGTGTCGCTCGCGAGGGGTCTGGAGTATATCGTCCCGCCCGCAGTTTCGCAGGCCGAAGGCCGAGAATGTTTGAGGACGGGATGATATACTCCAGACCCCCAGGAAGGTTACCTATGAACTACGCGAACATTAAGTATTTCGACATTGCTGATGGAGAAGGCGTCCGTACTTCTCTGTTTGTAAGCGGGTGCCGTCGTGGGTGCAAGAATTGCTTTAACTCTGTTGCGTGGGACTTTGCTGCGGGTGAGCCGTTCGATCGTGCCGTCGAGGACAAGATTATCAAGAGTCTCGATCATCCCTTTATCGATGGTCTGACGATTCTGGGCGGCGAGCCCATGGAGCCCGAGAATCAGGCGGGGCTCGTTGAGTTTGTCGAGCGTGTTCGCGCGGCCTATCCAGTGGGGTCGGGGAAGACCATTTGGTGCTTTACCGGTGACGTGCTCGAGGAGCTTATGCCGGGCGGCCGTCATCATACCGAGGTGACTGACCGCATCCTTGCCTGCCTCGACATGTTGGTGGACGGCCCGTTTGTTCAGGACCTGTACGATATCACGCTGCGCTTTAGGGGCTCGAGCAACCAGCGCGTGATCGATATGAACGCTACGCGCGCCCGTGCTGAGCGCGAGGGCGTTGCGCTTTGTGATGCGGTTGAACTTTGGCGCGATGATCCGGTCTATTCGACCCATACTATGTAGCTTGTGGTCGATGCCGGAGGGCGTGGTACCATAGTGCGAACGTGAAATCGGAAAAGTGAGGCCCAGATGGTCGATCAGGAAAAAGTCGAGGCCGCCATTAAGCTGTTGCTTGAGGGCATAGGCGAGGACCCAACTCGTGAGGGCCTGCTGGAGACCCCGGCGCGCGTTGCCCGTATGTATGGTGAGATCGCCGGCGGTATGGACCAGAGTGCCGAGGAACACCTGTCCAAAACCTTTGCCGTCGCTTCGAACGATTTGGTTATCGAGCGCGACATCACGTTCTACTCGCTGTGCGAACATCATCTGCTGCCGTTTTATGGCAAGGCCGCCATTGGTTATATCCCTAACGGTCGGGTGGCTGGGCTTTCCAAGCTCGCCCGCACGGTTGAGGTTTATGCCCGCCGTCTGCAGCTGCAGGAGCAACTGTGCGCACAGGTTGCCGATGCCCTCATGGATTATCTCGCTCCCCAGGGAGCGATTGTGTTGATGGAGGCCGAGCATATGTGCATGACGATGCGTGGCGTGCAAAAGCCCGGCACCAAGACCGTGACGCTTGCTCGCCGCGGCGTCTTTGAGACCGATCCCGCGCTCGAGGAGCGTTTCTTTAGGATGCTGGGCCGCTAACCATGAGAGTCGTCAACGACTTTACATCGAAGACCGATGAGGGGACGTCGCGTCGCGGCTTTATGGCTTCGGGCCTGGCCCCCTTTGGTGCCATGCCTCGCATTGATTACATTTGTGCCAACGGGCTGTTCCGGCGGCACCTGGGCAACATCGTACAGTTGGAATCGGGGCGCATCTTCTGCCGCCACGGTATTGACCATCTGCTCGATGTCGCGCGCATTATGTGGATCAAGAATCTCGAGGAGCAGCTCGAATTTGACCGCGAGGTCATCTACGCCACAGCACTTCTTCACGATATCGGCAAAGATGAACAGTATGAATCGGGTATATCCCATGATGTTGCAAGCGAACGCGTCGCTGATGCGATTCTCGGCGGCATGCCCGATGACGTGGCGTTTGAGCCGGCCGATGCCGCAGCCATTAAGACGGCCATTCTGGGCCATCGAAAGCTGCGCGTGAACAGCCAACCGCTTGAGCGTCTGCTCTATGCAGCCGACAAAGCGTCGCGTGCCTGCTTTGCATGCCCCGCGCGCAACGCTTGCAACTGGAGCGATGATAAAAAGAACCTGTCGATTCGCGTGTAGTTAGTTTGCGCGGTCGGGGTTCTAAACGAAGGAGACGATCGCGTTGAGTAACAAGAAACTGCCCGAGAATGCAACCAAGACCGAAGGCGCCGAGCTCGCCCGCCGTGGAAGGGGCGAAATATCCACCGCAACGGCGGTGCCTCACGTGAGCTATGACGATTTGCGCCATGCCGATCGTATTGTCATTGACGGCCTGGAGGTTTTTGCCAACCATGGCGTGTATCCCGAGGAGAACGCGCTGGGTCAGAAGTTCATCGTTTCTCTGGTGCTCTATGCCGACCTGCGCGCGGCGGGGGAGCACGATAACCTGGACGCCTCGATTGACTACGGCTCGGTGTGCCACGATGTCGATGGCTATCTGCGCGAGCATACGTTTAAGCTCATCGAGGCGGCAGCCGAGGGGACAGCCCAGATGCTGCTGCGCCGTTATCCCTCGCTGCTTGGTGTGCGCATAAAGCTCGATAAGCCGTGGGCTCCTGTTGGCCTGCCCCTGGCAAGCTGCGGCGTCGAGATCGAGCGCGTGCGCTAGTCGACGCTAGAGCTTGTTGAGGGGTGGCTGCTTGAGCCGCTGAGACAGTGCTCTATTGTTGGGACAGTACGTGTCGAGCAGGGCGTGAAAGCGCTGATTGTGGCTCGGCTCGAGCAGATGGACGAGCTCGTGGGCGACAACCATGTCGAGGCATTCGACAGGGTAGGCGGCGAGCTCGCGCGCGATACGAATGGCGCCGGTTTTGGGTGTGCAGGAGCCCCAACGCGTTTTCATGCTGCGCACGGAGACGCGGGCCACGGTGACGCCCATTGCGATTTCGTACGCGTGCACGATGTCGCGTAGCGCTGCGGTGACCTCGGACGCGTAGAGCTGGTCGATGTGGGCTTGGAGCTCGTCGGACGTTAGGCCGTCGAGGATTGCGCGCCGCTTGGCCTGTGGGCTTTCGTCCGATTCGTCGGTACCCATAAAACTTGCGAAGGTGGCCTGCTTGGGTCGCGGTGCGGGCGATGCAAAGTTGTGATCGAGTGCGTCCTGTACCGTGATGGACTTGCCCCAAAGTGCAATGATGGACGATGGGCTGAGCGGCTCTCGCGCTGTTGCCTGACGTTGCTCACGTTGGGCAAGTCGGCTGATAATCCAGGCGCTGTTGCGCTTCACAAACGCTTCGATGCGCTCGCGGCTGGCGCCGAGCGGTGCGCTGGCGTGGACCTCGCCGCTCGATGTGACGCGTAGGTTAAAGTTCTTGACGCGCTTTTTGGTAACGACGACGGGGATGAGCGTTCCATCCGGTCGGGGTACGGAAATCGTAAATTGCTGCGTCAAATGTGATCCTTCAGATTGGGGACGGGCCGGCATGTCGACCGCTCGGCATGCCGGGCCGCTCAAGGGATGCGAAATTAATTGCGCTCTTAATAGCGCTCGAAGAAGGCGAGCGCGTTGTCGCTGCAGAGCTTCTGCATCACGGTCTTGCCAAAGTGCTTGGAGAGCATGTTCTGGAATTCGGGCATCTTACTGGCATCAGAGAGGAAGTCGGGTACCTTGGCGCCGTCCCAGTCGCCGCCGAGTGCGATGACATCTTCGCCGCCCAGGTCGAGCCAGTGCTCGATATGTGCCGCCAGCTGGTCGAAGGTGACGTCTGCGGCGGTTTCGTCGGTTGCGTCGTTGGAAAGGAACTCGCTGCAGTAGTTGAGGCCGACGATGCCACCCATGTCGCGAATGGTGCGGAACTGGTCGTCGGTAAGGTTGCGTTTGACGCCGCAAACCGCACGGGAGTTGGAGTGGCTGGCGACGAAGGGACGCGTGGCGTGGGCGACAACCTCGTCAAAGCACTCATCGTTGAGGTGGGAGACATCAAGTACCATGCCGGCGTGCTCCATCTGCGTAAGTGCCTCGATGCCGGCGGCGGTGAGACCGGCGTGGGTGTCGTGGCCGCTCGCGAGCGGTCCCTGCGCGTTCCAGCTGAGTGATGACATGAGTACGCCCAGGCTCTTGAGCACCTCGATCAGCGCGGGGTCCTCGGCAAAGAACGTGGCGTTTTCGATGGTGTGGATGCAGGCGACCTTGCCGTCTTTGAGCGCGGGGCGAATGTCTGCGGCGTTGCGTACGTTGACCATGCGGTCGTGGTTGAGCATTGCTTGGCCGCTCATGTGTGCCATGATCTGCGCCTGGAAGCGCGCGGCGTGGGCGGTGGGAATCTCGTCGGGGACAAATGTGGCGAAGCACTGTGCCCACGGCGTGTTGCCGATCTTTGCGAGCGAGATGGCGCAGGCGTTGCCCTCGATGAGGTCGAAATCTTGCGGATGCGTTTCGTCGCCGGGGAAATAACCGTCGGTGCCGGCGGTAAAGCGCAGGTCGAGATCGAGCGTGGCCCAGCCGATGCGGTCGGCGGTGTCGCAGTGTAGGTCAAATACGGGATATGCCATGGTTCCTCCGGTTGCAGCGTTTCTTTGCAAACTGTCTTTGAATTGTATGACTAGGGTATAGTTAGCGCCATATGTTCACGGCGGCCCGCGTTGTGCGCCGCCCTTATCACGGAGGTTACCATGTCCAACCAGGGCAAGAAGGTCAAGACTCATTATCGCGGCACGCTCGACGATGGTACGCAGTTCGATAGCTCCTACGATCGCAGCGAGCCGCTGGAGTTCACCTGCGGCGCCGGCCAGATGATCAAGGGCTTCGACGCCGCTGTTGTCGACATGCAGGTGGGCGAGAAGAAGACCGTGCACATTCCTGCTGCCGATGCCTACGGCGAGCACAACCCCGAGATGGTTATTACCTTCCCGGCCGAACAGGTTCCCAATATCGAGCAGATCGAGAAGGGCATGAAGCTCTTCCTGTCCACGCCGAGCGGCATGCCCGTCCCCGCCGTGGTCATCGACGTGACGCCCGAGGCCGTGACGCTCGACGCCAACCACGAGTTGGCCGGCAAGGACCTCAACTTTGATATCGAGCTCGTCGAGGTCGAGGGCTAGAGTATGCCTGAACGCTTGGTTTCGACGACATGCTTGGGAAATCTCAACGATCCGTCCTATGAACTCCTGCTTCGCCGGGAGCTGGGCGGTGTCTTTGAGGTTGACGAGCTGCTGCTCGATTGGGACCAGGCTGATGTATGCGCGTTTGTGGGTGTGACGGAGCTGGGGCGCACAGTCGATGTTCGGCTGGATGCTGCCGACGACGGTCGTCTTGCCGATGGTGACGTGCTCGCCATCGACCGTTCGGGCATGGCGCCCGTGGCGGTTGTCGTGCGCCTGCGCAGTGCCGAGGTTTATTTGGTCGAAGTTGACCGCATGGACCCGATTGCGCTCGCGCATGCGTGCTGGGAGATCGGCAACATGCATGCGCCGATTTTCCGAGGCGACTCGGACGAGCATACCGTGCGCATGTATACGCCGGTGCAGCCTGTTTTGGGCCGCATGCTCCGGGGTGTCGAGGGTGTTCGGCTCTCGGTGGTTACCCGTGAACTCGATGCGGCCCGGCGCTTTGAGTCGAGTGCGGCGGAGGTCGTCGTGAGCATGGCTCCCGACTTTACCATCGTAAAAAAGACGCGCGGCTAAGCGCGCGTATGTGTAAGACGGGCTTTGAGGGGCGACCAATCAAGGTCCGTCTTGCTGTTGATAGGAGGCTTTGGGGAAAGCATATGGGTCTTGAGGGAATCAAGCTGATTGCATGCGATTTGGATGGCACGCTGTTGCATCCGGGGGAGCGCGAGCCGCGTTCCGAGGCCTTTGAGCTTATCGATGAGCTGCATCGTCGCGGTATCGTGTTTATGCCGGCGAGTGGCCGTCAATATGCGAGCTTGCGCTACCTGTTTGCCCCGGTGGCCGATGAGCTCGCCTATGTATGCGAAAACGGAGCCCTGGTGATGAGCGAGGGGCGTGCCGTTGTCAAGCGTTCCATGGAACGTAGCCTTGCTATGGATATCGCGAACGCCGTGGTTGCGTATCCCCATGCCGACGTGACCCTTTCGTGTGAGGGGCGCCTCTACACCATGAGCGGCAATGACGCGTTTGTTGACCACCTGCGCTATGAGGTCCACTGCGACGCGGCGGTGGTCGACCGTCCCGAGGACATCGACGAGGACGTCATTAAGATTGCCTTCCAGACGCCCGAGGTGGAGCAGCCGGCGGCCTTGGAGTATTTCGAGCGCCTCTTTAGCGACCGAGTCGATGTCATGACATCGGGAACCGAATGGACGGACTTTATCGGTTTCGGTTCGGGCAAGGGCTCCGCGCTTGCCGATTACGGTCGTGCCCTGGGGATTTCGCCCGATGAGATGATGGCGTTTGGCGACAATGAGAACGATCGCGACATGCTCAACGTCGTGGGCCATCCCTATCTGATGGAGAGCTGCAACCCCACCATGCGCGGCATCAACGACCGCGTCCGCTACGCGCGCACGGTCGAAGAAGAACTGCGTCGTCTACTTGCTGTGTAGGCATGTCCCAAACATCTACCGGCAGTCGGGGCAGAGACCCTCGAAGATGGTGTAGTGCGATGTGACGTGCCAGCCGATTTGCTCGGATGCCTTGGCGTCGAGCTGGGCATCGAAGGGGAGCGGTACGTCGATGACGCGGCTGCACGAGGTGCAGATGATATGTGCGTGCGGCTCGATCGTGCGATCGAAGCGGCTGCCGCTCGGCGTCTTGATGGAGAGGATCTCGCCGGCGTCGGCCAAGAGATTGAGATTGCGGTAGACCGTACCACGGCTGATTTTGTCATCCTGCGCGCGCACGACGTTGTAAATTTCGTCGGCGGTGGGATGGTTATAGCTTTGGCGCACGGCGTCGAGAACCAGCTTTCGCTGCTTGGTATTCCTTCTTTGCACCGCCATGCGCCTCGCCTCTTTTCTATCAACGGTCGTAGGTAAATGATACCGTATTTAGCACACAATACTAATAACGAGGAATGAAACCGTCTTCATTGGCAAGTGGGGCTCGGGTCTGGGCGTCTACGAGGCGAAAACGCGTTCCCATGCGCTCGTAGGAGGCATGAAGCGCCTCGAGATGAGATAGGATGTTTGCCGGAGCCCCCTGTATCTCCATCTCGACTGAGCCGTCTTCCATGTTGCGCACCCAGCCGGTGAGTGCGCGTGCCTGCGCGAGGTTGGTGTTGGTAAAGCGAAAACCGACGCCCTGGACTTGCCCCTCCCAGCGCAGGAAATAGCGCAGGGGAGCGTCTTGAGTGGCCTCGTCGCTTGCGAGCACAGTAAGCCTGCGGCGCAGCTCGAGCTCGACGTTTGATGGTTTTTGAGGCTCTCGACTGCCACCGGTGACGCTGGAGAAGAACGTATCGAAGAGACCCATCGCTATGCCTGCTTGCCTGCATCGGCCGGGAAGGTTATGCCGGCCTGCTGGCGCACGGCATCCATGATGCGCAGTGAGACGAGCGTGACATCGCGGTAGTGGCCAAGCTCGTGGCGTCCCGCCGGGGTCTCCCAAATCTCTTCCTTAACGTTATCGATGCCGCCGATGGCGCTGATAAAGTCTGTGAGTTCGTATTCCATAGTGTTGCTCGATTCGGGCAGGTCGAGCACGCGGCCGTTGTCGCCCTGTTCGCGCGGTGCCTCGGTCGCCGAGCCACGTACGACGTCGCCGCGGTAGTCGATGCGGACGTTGCGGGGCGTGGACAGATGATCGATCTGGATAGTGCCACGCTCGCCTTCGATCTGCGAGGGCAGCAGGTCATTCGTAATTTTGGAGTGCGCGAGCTCGACGGAGATACGGCCACCGCCGTAGCTGGCGAGGATGGATCCGCAGCCGTCGATGGGGCCGTGCGTGAGCTGTCGCGTGGTGGGGTCGAGCAGAGTAATCATGCTCGTAAGGCCGGAGGGCATGCCGAAAATCTCGACCATGGGCTCGACGGTGTAGACGCCAATGTCCATGAGGGAACCCGATGCCATATTGCAGTCGAAGATATTGGTGGCGCGTCCCGCGAGAATCTCGTTGTAGCGCGAGGAATATTTGCCAAAGCGCAATGAGGCGCGGCGGATGGGGGCGATCTCGCCCAGGGCGTCCTCGATGGCGTGGAAGGCGGGATCGTGGAGGGGACGCATGGCCTCGAGGGCCACGACACCTGCTGCCTCGGCAGCGCGGAAGACTTCCAGCGCCTGCGCTTCGGTGGCGCAGAAGGGCTTCTCGACGATGACGTGCTTGCCACCGGCGATGCAGGCAAGGGCCTGCTCGTAGTGAAGTGCGTTGGGGCTGCCGATATAGACGGCGTCGACGTCGGCGGCTGCCGCAAGCTCATCGAGTGAGATAAAGTTTCGCTCGCCATCGCGCTCGGCGGTAAAGGCAGCACCGCGATTGGCATCGCGTGAAAGCGTGCCCACAAACGCGGCTTGGTCGTTGGCGTTGACGACTTGGATAAAGTCGTCGGTGATCATGGATGTGCCGATGGTCGCGATGCGCAGCATACGTCCCCCTTGCGTTGTTTGGTCTACAGGATGAGTGTAGCGCGTGGGGATATAAAGCTGTGCGAAAACGCTATTACAGGTCGCTCTCGTTAAAGCCGGTGTCGATATCGAGGTTGCTGCCGTCGGCCGCCGTGGTGGCGAGCTCATCGCAGCGCTCGTTGAGCTCGTGGCCGGCGTGACCCTTAACCCAGATGAACTCAACCTTATGCTTGCTTTTGGCGGTGAGTAGGCGCTCCCACAGGTCGCGGTTCTTGACGGGCTGCTTGTTGGCGGTTTTCCACCCGCGCTTTTTCCAGCCGTCGATCCAGTGCTTGTTAAAGGCGTTGACGACGTACTGCGAATCGGAATGGACTTCGACCTCGCAGGGGCGGTTGAGTGCCTCGAGCGCCACGATAACGGCCATGAGCTCCATGCGGTTGTTGGTGGTCTTGGCGTAGCCGCGCGAAAGCTCGGAGGTAAAGGTCTTGCCGGCGGGGTTGGTGTATTTGAGCACGGCGCCGTAGCCGCCGCGTCCCGGATTTGATCGGGCCGAGCCGTCGGTATAGATGATGACCTTCACGGGCTTCCTTTCTTTGAGTGCATTTCATGTGAGTAACCATTGTAGCGCCATGCCCGCCGGGGGCCAGCAATCTACGATTTCTACCCCGTCTTCCGACTGTTAGCTGGCATGGATGATGCGGTTGAGCTCGTCGAGGTATTGCTGCAAGAGGAGAGAGGGCTTGCGCTCGTCGTGCATGATATAGCCTACGTGCATCGTTGGGGCGTCTGCTAACGGGATCGATGCCATACCCCATTGCATTTCATTGGAGAGGACTCCGGTCGACAGGGTGTAACCGTTCGACGTGATAAGTAAGTTGGTAAGTGTTCCGCGGTCCGAGATTCGTATGTTGCGGTCGCAAGGGATATAGCTAAAAGGTTCCTCGGCGTAATAGAAGGAGTTTGAGGTTCCCTGCTCAAAGCTGTAGCGCGTATAGGGCGCGAGGTCGGCAAGGGACAGCTGAGGGCGGCGTGCGAGCGGGTGGCGTTCGCTGACGAATACGTGGACCGTCGCGTCGAATAGGGGATGGAAGCTTGCGCGGGCATCGGCGAAGGCCTTCTGCAGAACGCGGGCGTTAAAGTCATCCAGATACAGAATGCCGATATCGCTGCGAAACGCACGGACGTCATCGATGATCTGCGATGTGGTGGTCTCGCGCATGATGAACTCGAACTTGCTGTCGCGGCAGCGCTCGACCACGTTGACAAAGGCCTCGACCGAAAAGGCGTAGTGCTGGGCGGAAATGGCGAGGCGGGCTTGCGGGGTGCCGCCGTCCTCGTAGCGTGCCTCGAGCATGTCGGCCTGCTCTACGACCTGGCGCGCATAGCCCAAAAGCTCGGTGCCGTCGTTGGTGAGCGTGACGCCGCGGCTGGAGCGCGTAAAGATCTCCAGATGGAGTTCCTGTTCCAGGCTTTTGACGGCGTTTGAGATGTTGGACTGAGCGGTATAGAGGCGCTGAGCTGCGGCGTTGATTGAGCCGGACTC
Source organism: uncultured Collinsella sp. (assembly GCA_958407445.1). Lineage (GTDB taxonomy): Bacteria > Actinomycetota > Coriobacteriia > Coriobacteriales > Coriobacteriaceae > Collinsella. The sequence goes on along the minus strand of CATYIU010000003.1, from coordinate 68,225 downwards.
TGCCACGGCGATCAGAAAACGAAGCTGCTGAAGGGTCATCGACGCCATCCTTTCAATAGTTATCTATAAAACAGATAACAAGTTAGCGCTTTTAAGTGATTGACCGAGGGAGACAATGCCCGTACTATTCAAAACACACAAAGGCGGTAGGTTATTAAGCCGACCACGGAATCGGGACGCGAAAGGAGGCCCGCATATGAATTGCTTACCAAGACGAATGCCGGGCTCCTGTTTGCGCCCGTCGGCGTGATCAGGAGACAGCGACTTACTTCTCTCTTTTTACTTACTTTCGTTCGATCAAGGAGATCATCATGAGCCAGTTCATCAACAACCCCGAGCACACCTTTGGTTTCGATACCCTGCAGCTGCACGTTGGCCAGGAGAGCGCCGATCCCGCATCCGACTCCCGTGCCGTGCCGATCTACCAGACCACGAGCTATGTGTTCCGCAACTCCCAGCACGCCGCCGACCGCTTTGGTCTTGCCGACGCCGGTAACATCTACGGCCGTCTGACCAACTCCACCCAGGGCGTCTTCGAGGACCGTATCGCCGCGCTCGAGGGCGGCGTGGCAGGTCTTGCCGTCGCCTCCGGCGCTGCTGCCATCACCTATACCCTGCAGGCTCTTGCTCAGGCTGGTGACCACGTGGTGGCTCAGAAGACCATCTACGGTGGCTCCTACAACCTGCTGGAGCATACGCTCTCCCAGTTTGGCGTCGAGACCACGTTTGTCGATGCCCATAACCTGGAAGAGGTTGAGGGTGCCATCAAGGACAGCACCACGGTCATCTATCTCGAGACGCTCGGCAACCCCAACTCCGACATCCCCAACATCGACGCCATCTCCGAGATTGCCAAGAAGCACGGTCTGCCGGTTGTCGTCGACAACACCTTCGGCACCCCGTATCTGTTCCGTCCGCTGGAGCACGGCGCCAACATCGTCGTCCACTCCGCAACCAAGTTCATCGGCGGCCACGGTACCTCGCTGGGCGGTGTGATCGTCGACGGCGGTAACTTCGATTGGAAGGCGAGCGGAAAGTACGCCCAGATCGCTGAGCCCAACCCCTCCTACCATGGCGTCTCGTTTGCCGAGGCTGCCGGTCCCGCCGCCTTCGCAACCTATGTCCGCGCCATCCTGCTGCGTGACGAGGGTGCCTGCATCAGCCCGTTCAACGCCTGGGTCCTGCTCCAGGGCACCGAGACCCTGTCGCTGCGCGTTGACCGTCATGTCGAGAACACCAAGAAGGTCGTTGAGTTCCTTGCCGGCGACAGCCACGTTGCCAAGGTGAACCACCCGAGCCTGCCTGAGCACCCCGATCACGAGCTCTATCAGAAGTACTTCCCCAACGGCGGCGCTTCGATCTTCACCTTTGAGATTAAGGGTGGCCAGGAGGCTGCCTGGAAGTTCATCGATCATCTGCAGGTGTTCTCGCTGCTCGCCAACGTGGCCGACGTCAAGTCGCTCGTCGTGCACCCGGCTACCACCACGCACTCCCAGCTCTCTGCCGAGGAGCTCGCCGAGCAGAACATCACGCCCTCCACGATCCGTCTTTCCATCGGTACCGAGAACGCCGAGGACATCATTTGGGATCTGAAGCAGGCCTTCGCCGTGCTGGACGAGTAAGGCGACTTGTGCAAGGACCCCTTGCGACTCGATAGGTATAACTGCATAAATGCCTGCTCAAGGCGCCTGCGCAAGCAATGGTTGCGCAGGCGTCTTTTTTGCATAGGAAGGGCGCTATTACAGGGTTTTTGGCATGCTTTATGCATTTGAGTTGTGGAAAACTCCTGTTGAGAGGATGTGAGTTTTACGCAATTGACGTGCGCCTTTTGAGTAAAACCGCAGGTCGCGATTTGCTCGAGGTACTATGCAGCGCGATCGAATCACACGCAGCTCAAACGCAGCAAAAACGCACTACGGAGGTTTCCAGCTACATGAGGATCGATTCACGAAAACCGAAAGCCGCTGCCCTTTCCGCCGCTCTGACCGTGGCACTTTTGGCAGGCGCCGGCGCAACTGATGCCCACGCGGCAACACTGTCCGATACGGTTGGATCTACGCCGTCCGAGGCGACGCTGGTACAGCCCGTTGATTATCGCGGCGATGGTTATGGTTCCATGCAGGAGTGGAACGCCTCGATGGAGGCCAAGCGCGATTCCCTTGAGATGCGCGCTCAGATCATTATGAATATGTATGGCGACTATGCTACCGATGACGAGCGCGCTGTGCTGCAGGGTTGTATCGACGGTGCGGGTAGTCTGTTGACGATGGGGGAGGTCGACACGAAGTCGACCGAGCTCGATGAGCTGCGCACTGCGCTTGAGAATGCCAAGCGCGAAGCGCTCGAGGCCGCCGCAGCCGAGGCCGAGGCCGCCGAGGCCGTTCAGGCTTCGTATTACAACGCCGGCTCCGGCTTGTCTTACACGTCTGCTGCGTATTACGCGAACGGCTCGGGTCTGACGCGCTCGAGCGGCGTCAATAACTATAACGGCCGCCGCGAGACTTATTACAGCAGCAACGTGTTGTATCACCACCGCACGGGCGAATGGACGCAGGATTCCGAGGGCTTTTGGCGCGATTCCGATGGCTACTACGTCGTTGCCGCGGGCGATAAGGCCCAAGGCTCCACGTTTACCGGTTCCAAGGGCGAGTGCAAGGTCTATGACTCCGGCTGTGCTGCCGGAACCACCGACTACTATACCGGTTGGTAATCTGCCATAAGCCAATAGGACATGACGGGCGGGCGTCTTTACCGAGCCTTTGGGCAACGTAAGGGCGTTCGTTTTTTGTGCGTGCTTGAGTTAACAGAGCGCTTACCGTGGCCGTACGCCGCGCATATGGGCGCGGGGCACACTAAGTCACGAGAAACAAAGTCGTTCTCGTGGAGGAAGTGGTCTTGTGAACGCTCGAGATATCGCCGTTGCCGCCGTTGCATTGACGCTTGGCTGCCTTGGTCCTACGGCCGCGCTCGTCGCGGGTATGCAGGGCACGTGCGGAGCTGCTCCTATCGTTGTGGGGGCCCTGATTGCTGTCGCTGCGCTGGGAAGCGCCGGCGTCGTCCTTTGCCGTGATGATGAGGACGAGATCGTGGGGTCCTAAAGTTAGCCTCAACTCTGGTTTTACCGGAGTGTGTTGCGTGCTCCGGATAGCGGTATTTAGAAGAACAAACGCATGGGAACTCACGGCTTAAAGCCAAACCAGTGTGGGGTGTCGCACGAGAGCGTGTGGGTGAGGTTGACCCAGCGATAATCGGTGCTTTTGAGCTGGGATGCGAGGTTCCAAAGGTCGAGCGCGGGCATGGGTGGCTCCTTTCATCGGGCTTTTTGCTGATGTTAAAGCGGTGCCGTGACAGCTCGATTTCTGCTGCGTTACGATACGTTCTCGATTGCGATTCCACGATGTTTCGGCCGCGTGACCATTGTGTTTCGCCTTGCCGGGGCGCTGATGGCGAAGGGAGGGGCCGTGCAATACCGCGTTGACCCCAAAAGTGGTAACCGAATATCTGCTCTGGGTCTGGGCTGCATGAGGTTTCCCGGTTCGCCGGGACACCCCGATGCGAAGACAGCCGATGCCATCATTTCCCATGCGGTGGAGCAGGGGATTAATTATCTGGATACTGCGTATCTCTATCCCGGTAACGAGGCGTGCGTGGGCGCCTCACTTGAGCGCTTGGGGCTGCGCGACCGGGTGTTGCTGGCGACCAAGTTGCCGCACGCTTCGTGCAAGTGCGCTGAGGATTTCGACCGGTTCTTCGACGAGCAACTGCGTCGCCTGCGGACCGACCATATCGACTATTACCTTATGCACAACATCACTTCGCCCGCCCAGTGGGAGCGCGTGGTGGCGTTGGGCATCGAAGACTGGATTGCGCACCAAAAGGCTGCGGGGCGTATTCGCCAGATAGGTTTTTCGTATCACGGCAGTGCGGCGGACTTCCTCACGATGCTCGACGCGTATGACTGGGATTTTTGCCAGATTCAGTACAACTACGCTGGAGAGCGCTACCAAGCGGGAACGGCGGGACTTATAGCAGCCGCCGAGCGCGGGCTCGCGGTGTTTGTGATGGAACCGCTTTTGGGCGGACGCCTGGCGGGCAAGCTGCCTCCGCGGGCCCGCGCCGTGCTCGATGACGTACGCGATCCGTACCTGAAGACGCCGGCTGCTTGGGGCCTTTCGTGGGTGTGGAACCATCCTCAAGTCACGATGCTGCTTTCGGGCATGACCGATACCGCGCAGGTGGACGAGAACGCGGTGCTGGCCGATCGGGCCCTGCCGGATTCGATGACAGCCGCTCAGCTCGATACCATCGCATGCGTGCTGGCGGAGTTTGAAAAATCGAATCGCGTGCCCTGCACGGGATGCGGCTACTGCATGCCATGTCCCAAGGGTATTAACATTCCCGGCTGCTTTGCCGCTTACAACGCGAGCTATGCGCACAGCTGGTTTACGGGGCTGTCGCAATACTTTACGGCGAGCGCGGTGCGCACGAGCGAGCCCAAGCTCGTGAGCAATTGCGTCAAGTGCGGCAAATGTGCGCGTCACTGCCCGCAACACATCGATATCCCCGAGCGTCTCGACGACGCGCGCCGACGTTTCCAGCCTGGCCCCGTAACGGCCGCGCTTAAAGTCTTCAGCAAAACTCGCTCCTCATGACCCTTTTATATCTTGTAATGGAATAGTTCCTGTTTGCGGCAGAATAGGGCGATAGCAGGAACTATTTCGTCGCAACTGAAGGGGGCTGTCGTGGGCTATCGGGATTCATGTGATGATTTGCGTGAGGTTCGTTGGGGCGTTTTGGGCGCTGGGCACATTTCGCATCGATTTGCATCGTCGCTCAAGAAGGTCGACGGGGCACGGCTGGTGGCTGCGGCCGGCCGCACTCCTGCACATGTCGAGGAATTTTGTCGAGCGTTTTCGATCGATGCTGCGCACAGTTATGTCACGGCTGACGATGGCGGCGATGCGGCTTATGATGCGCTGATTGCCGACCCCGATGTCGACGCAATCTACTTGGCTCTTCCGCATGGTATGCATACGCGTTGGGCCTGTCGCGCGCTGCGCGCCGGAAAGGCCGTGCTGTGCGAAAAGCCGGCCGTTTTGAGTGAGGAAGAGGCTCTCTCGATTGCCTCCGCCTCTCGCGAGTGCGGCGTGCTGTTTATGGAGGCGATGAAGAATCGGTTTTGCCCGATGCGCACTCGCGTGGAGGACTTGCTTGCGTCGGGCGAGCTCGGCTGTATCGTCTCGATCGAAAGCGTGCAAAAACTCGATTATGGTGAGTTCCCTTCGAGTTATCTGCTCGATCCGTTGCAGGGCGGCTGTCTATATGACATGGGCTGCTATGCGGTCGGGTGGTTTGAGGATTTGCTTGCGGGTGCGTGCGATGTTTCGTCTCGTGAAGTTCGCTGGCGTGACGTATCGGGCGGCCGCGTGGATTGGGCCGATGAGATTCATATGAGTGTCGGCGGTATACCCATTCATATGGTGTGCGACGGCAAAGCAGCATATGAAAGCCGCTTAACGATTGCCTGCGAACGGGGTTCGTTGGAAATCGAACGCCTCCATCGCCCCGAGCTCGCCCATGTGAAGTACTCCGACGGTCGAGTGCTCGAAATCGACGCCCCATTTGAGGTCGATGATTTTTACGGCGAAGCTTCGCATGCGACTCAGCTCATCCGGGCGGGGAAACTCGAGAGTCCCGTCATGCCCCTTGCCGCCACACAGCGCTGCGCGCAGATCATCGATGCGATTTGCTTGACGCTCTAGGCTGCGGTGCTGCTGCTCAAGGGGGGCTCGGCGGACCGTGCCCCTGATGCCCCTTTTATATCTTGCGGTGGAATACGGTCTGTTTGCGCCAAAATAAGGCACCAATAGACCGTATTTCACCGCAACTGATGAGGGGGAGCTGGAGATGCTAACGATTGGGTGTCATCTTTCGACGACGAAGGGCTATCGGGCGATGGGGGAGACGGCGCTGTCCATTGGCGCCAATACCTTTGCGTTCTTCACGCGCAACCCGCGCGGCGGCAAGGCGAAAGACCTTGATATGGATGATGTGGCGGCCCTGCGCGAGCTTATGGAGCAAAACGATTTTGGCCCGCTTGTGGCTCATGCTCCGTATACCTATAACCCCTGTTCGGCTAAAGAGCGGGCGCGCGAGTTCGCCTTGGAGGCAATGGCCGAGGACTTGCAGCGTCTGGAAGCACTGCCCGGCAACTACTACAACTTCCACCCCGGCGCGCATGTGGGGCAGGGCTCCGACGCCGGCATTCAGATGATCGTCGACGCCCTGTGCCAGGTGATGTTTGAGGGCCAGCAGACGACGGTGCTGCTCGAGACCATGGCGGGAAAGGGTACCGAGGTGGGCCGTAGCTTTGAAGAGCTGGCGCGCATTATCGAGGGTGCTGCCGCCAGGCGTCCAGAGCTATCGGACAAGCTGGGCGTGTGTCTGGACACCTGCCATGTGAGCGATGCCGGCTACGACATCATCCATGATCTGGACGGCGTACTCGACGAGTTCGACCGCGTGGTGGGTATCGACCGCTTGCGTGCCGTACACATCAACGATTCGAAGAACCCCTGTGGTGCCCATAAAGATCGTCACGAGTGCATCGGCAAGGGATACCTTGGCAGCGAGGAGTTTGGCGGCGGTATGCAGGTTATGCAGAATATTGTATCGAATGGCCGCTTGCGCGCATTGCCATTCATTTTGGAGACACCGAACGAACTTGCAGGTTATGCGGCTGAAATCAAACTGTTAAGGTCGTTGCAGCAGTAATGACTGTCATAAAGTGGAGTGTTCCATTCACGTTATGGGTTTGTTTCAATCAGTTTTCTAATTGCGGATTCTTCCAAACGGGCGCATAATATCCAACAGTTTTTGCAGACCTCTGAATCAAACGGGGTCACCGGAAGGAGACTGATTATGAAGCTGAAGAAGCTTGGCGCATTTGTCGCCACGGGCGCCATGGCACTCGCCCTCGCACTGACGGGCTGCGGCTCGTCCAACGCCACCTCTGGTTCTGATGCCGGTTCCAGCAGCTCTGACGACGCTAAGGTCGAGAAGGTCGACGGCTCCAAGGAGTACGCGCTCGTCAAGGACGGTACGCTGACCGTTGGCACCTCTGCCGAGTACGCTCCGTTTGAGTACAAGGATGACAACGGCGATTATCAGGGCTTTGACCTTGAGCTTATCAAGGCTATCGGTGACAAGCTGGGTCTGGATGTCGAGTATGTCAACAATGACTTTGACACGCTGGTTCCGGGTGTCGCTTCGGGCGCCAAGTATGACGTTTCCATTGCGGCTATCACCGACACGCCCGAGCGTGAGAAGGAAGTCACTTTCTCTGATTCCTACTACATGGACGATCAGGCTATCGTGACCAAGGTCGATAACACCGACATCACGGCCGACAACTACAGCGAGAAGCTCAACAACGCTGACGCTACCATCATCGTCCAGTCTGGCTCGACCGCCGAGGCCTTTGCCCAGGAGAACTTCCCCAAGGCCAAGATTGTCCCCTACAAGGACGCCACCGAGTGCTTTAGCGCTCTGCAGTCCGATAAGGGCGACGCTGTAGTCACCAACCGCTCCGTTGCCAGCCAGCTGACCGCCGAGCAGTTCAACACCTGCCAGACCATCAAGCAGATTAGCACCGGCGAGGAGTACGCCATTGCCATCAACCAGGGCAACACCAAGCTCAAGGATGACATCAACCAGGCCATCAAGGACCTGACCGACGACGGTACCGTCGACGCCCTCATGGCTAAGTACAACATCAAGTAAAATAACTACTTGATTGCGCGCGGGCCCTTTCCGTTTTGCGGAGAGGGCCTTTGCGCTTCTCTTGACGGAGAGCGTTTCCGTCTCGTTTTGCCGGCAACTTCTACGATAGGAGCCACCTTGTCTCGACTGAACAAAGGGGCCGCGGAGCAGCGTTTTCCACTGCCCGCCTTGCTCCAAAAGCTAGTCTGCGTCATGGCCGTGGCGCTCGCGCTGGTGTGCGCGGGGGCATATGCGCCCACGACCGCCCAGGCGCTTGAGACCGCAAAGATTACCGCCCGACCCAACACCGGTTCGGGCAGCGATGTGGTCGGCGGCACCGAGACGCGCATTACCTGGGAAGTTCAGGCCGATGCCGACGAGGAGCTGAGCGGTCTTTCTTTGACGTTTGTCGACGGCACGACATTTGGTACCGATGACACGCGATTGACGATGCTCTCGGGCGAGGACCTCATGGATCGTACGCCCATGAAACCCACGTGCACGGCTGATGGTCAGACGCTCAAGATCGACTTTGGCGAGACGACGCCTGCCGGCGGCTTTTTCCGTGTCGAGGTCTACGGCGTGACGTTTCCCGTTGAGGGCGGCGATGAGGCCTTTAGCGGCACCTATACGCTCGCCGACGGTTCGACCAAGAAGATTTCAAAAATTCCTTCCGTCGAGATCAAGGGCGTGACGGCCTTCGATAACTTCCTGGCCGATCTTAAGGAGCAGCCGTGGGTCGAGGCCTGGAACTCCAATATGTTCCTGCGCCTGTTCTTGAACCCGGTCATTTTGGTCCAGAGCCTGCCGATCGTCTTTAAGGGCTTCCTTATGTCGCTTTCGATCGTGCTTGTGGCGTTTCCGCTGGCAATTCCCTTCGGTTTTGCCCTGTCGCTCATGCGCATCTCCAAGTCGCGCATCCTGCGTTGCCTCGCCGGCATCTACGTGAATATCATTCGCGGTACGCCGGCGTTCCTGCAGATCTATATCGCGTTCTTCGGTCTGCCGTTGGCCGGCGTCAAGGTGGACGACTATGTCTTGGGCGTTATCGTCATGGCCATGAACTCGTCTGCGTACCTGTGCGAGATCTTCCGTGCCGGTATTCAATCGATCCCCAAGGGCCAAAACGAGGCTGCTCGCTCTCTGGGCATGAATGCCTTCCAGACGCTGCTCTACGTTATGATTCCGCAGACATTCCGCAATGTTTTGCCTACGCTGACCAGCGAGTTTATCTTGCTTTACAAGGATACGTCGCTGCTTGCCGCCGTGGGTGTGGTCGAGATCGTCATGAACGCCCGTACCATCGTGGCCACGACGGGCTCCATCACGCCGTATGTGGTTGCCGCCCTGTTCTATCTGGTCATCACCCTGCCGCTCGCTCGCTTGGTGAGCGGTCTTGAGGCGAGGCTTTTGGGCACGACCGAGACCAAGAAGAAGCGTCCCGCCAAGAGCGCCGGACAGGTTGTCGCGACGCCTGCCGATCACATCGCCGGTTTGTAAGGAGGTCCTATCATGAGCGAAACCAATAACTCGAACGAGGTCGTCGTCAGTATCAAGAACCTCCAGAAGGCCTTTGGCGATAACGTGGTCCTGCGCGATATCGATCTAGATGTGCACAAGGGTGAGGTCGTTGTGGTCCTGGGCCCTTCGGGCTCGGGCAAGTCGACGATGCTTCGCTGCATCAATCGTCTGGAGCATCCCACGAGCGGCTCGATCATCGTTGAGGGCGTGGACGTGTGCGCCAAGGGTGTCGACCTCAACAAAGTGCGCACGCACCTGGGCATGGTGTTTCAGCAGTTCAACCTGTTCCCGCACCTGTCGGTCAAAAAGAACGTCATGCTTGCGCAGCAAAAGGTGCTCAAGCGCAGCAAGGAAGAGGCCGAGAAGATTGCCATCGAGGAGCTGACCAAGGTCGGCCTGGCCGAGCGCATCGACTTTATGCCGAGCCAGCTCTCGGGCGGTCAGCAGCAGCGCGTGGCGATCGCCCGCGCCCTGTCGATGAATCCACACGTGATGCTCTTTGACGAGGCTACGTCAGCGCTTGACCCCGAGCTTGTCCGCGACGTTCTTGGCGTCATGCGCGATCTTGCACGTGACGGTATGACCATGATCGTGGTGACGCACGAGATGGGCTTTGCCCGCGATGTCGCCGACCGCGTGGTCTTTATGGACGGCGGCGTTATCGTGGAAGAGGGCACGCCGAGCGAGGTCTTCGACCATCCCAAGAGCGAACGCACCAAGGCGTTCTTGGGCAATATCTCGTAGCCGCTTTATATGACTGACATAGCAGAAAACGGGAGCCGGATGTGATCCGGCTCCCGTTTTTGTTGGGACGCGAATGTGTTTTGGTGCAGAGCGCGTTACGGGCGGAGCTCATTGCCGCTAGGCGAGCTCGGCTCCAAGGGCGCGGCAGGCCGCCTCGCCCTCATCGTCGGGGGCGTCGTAGCAGATGACGGAATCGACGACGTTAACACCCGCCTCGTCGGCGTCCGCCTTCCAGTTGTCCATCCATTCGCCCTCGGCCCACGAATAAGAGCCAAAGAGGACGACCTTCTTGTCGCCGAGAGTCTCCTTGACCTCGTTCCACATCGGCTGGAACTCATCGTACTCGAGTTCCTCGGAGCCCATGGCGGGGCAGCCGAAGGCGAAGGCGTCGTAGTCGGCGGCCCTGTCGGTAGAGAAGTCGGCGCAGGGGATGACCTCAGTTTCGGCACCCGCGGACGTGGTGCCTTCGGCGACGAGATTTGCCATGGCCTCGGTATTGCCCGTGCCGCTCCAATAGACGACGGCGATCTTGCTCATGTTGAGTCCTTTCAGTTGTGCGGCAGGTTGCCGCGGCTTCTATGTTCTATCGGGTTGCCTGGGCAAGTTGCGCCAAGCTGCAGCCCTGCTGATAGACAAAGGTGAGGTATTGAGTGCAAGCGCGGTAGGCGTCAAACATCGCAAGCGCTTGCTCGACATTCGTGTAGACCTTCCAAGCTCCAAAGACCTTGTAGTTCTCGCCGCGCTGGACGATAAACTCGCGCACATCGTCGTAGGGATATCCGAGGAAGTAGCCTATTTCGTGCGGAAACTCGCAGGTGCAGTCGTTGCTGCAGCTAGCTTGCTGGGGTAGTGCGCATCGAGTCTGGCTACAGGCGCATTCCGCGACGTTATTGCTCGCGAGCGTGATGCGTGATGCCAAATGCACAAGGCATGTCGAAAGGTCTTTCGTGTCGTAGCCTTCCGAGGCGAGCGCCGTTTGGGCGCGAGGGTCTGCGAAATAGGTGGTGAGGCTTTTGGCTCGGTACATATACACGAGCGCTCCGCAGGGCCGCCAGACCAAAACACTCAGGTGGATACCGAACGGGTCAAGCTCGCGATTGCACTGGGCGATAACGTTGAGCAGGCGTGCTCGGCGCTCTGCGATGGTTTCGGTTGCGACCGAGCCGTCCCCGTGGGCGTAGGTGCCTGGATAGGTAAAGAGCGATGCCGGCTTGATGCCCGCGAGCGTGGGAGAGCAGTTGCGCACGACTGCCGCCTGAAACGTTGGGATGTCTATGGTTCGAGTCACGGCGCTCCTTACGGATCTAAACTGTTAGCCTAGGAAAACTTATACACGAAAGTAAGCCATGGTCAACAAAAAAGTTTGAAGAGGGAAACTAATTGACCGAACGGACATGAATTTGGGTTAAGATGGGGACACCCCATGGGGGTATCTAGATAGTGCTACTTGAAAGGGGAACGCATGAGTGACTTGCTCAACCCTGCGAATCTCATCGTGCTGGCCGTCATTGCCGTCGGCATGTTTTTTGGACTGCGTCGCATTGCCGCTTCGACACACGGGAAGAGTTGCTGCAGCGATGGTGCGAGCGGCAAGAAGGCCAAAAAGGTTGTTGTGGTGGATACCGATGCATCGCACTATCCCTATAGCGATGAGCTGCTCATCGGCGGCATGAACTGTGACGGCTGCGCTCAGAACGTAGCCAATGCCCTCAATGCGCTGGATGGTGTGTGGGCAACGGTGACGTATGCGGACCACACGGCACGCGTGCGCTCTAAGCAGCCGGTTGATCGTGGTGTCCTCGAGACGGCCGTGAAAGACGCGGGCTACTACGTCATGACTCTGTAAGCGCCGCCCTGGATGCGCTTCCTTGGCTAGGCTCGTCCGCGCAGTTCGATGTCTTGGATGTCGTCGAAGTCGATGGCGATGTCTCGGAGTTTGAGGAGCTTGAAGGCGGGGAGCGCCTCGTCGAGGATGCCGGTGCGGCTGCGATAGCCGTATGTATCGTAATAGGTGACACGAATCAAGTCGCCACGTTTGAGACCCTCGAGCTTTTTAGAAAGCGCGAGGGCTTTTTCTTCCGTGAGCTCACGTTTTGGCTCGACGGTGATTTCCTGCTTGCGCACGAGTTCGTAGTATCCCGTGAGGGCGGCAAAGGGCATAAACTGTGCGGCGCGGTTGGCGCGCACGGCACCGTTGGCAGTGAGGTTGGGGTCGGCGGCGCGGCGTCTGCCCTCGGGGTCCGCCAGGCGCTCGAAGGCGGTCGGCGGGCGCACGGGCTGCTGCTTGGGTTTAGGCACGATGTCCTCCAACTTGGCCGTTGCGTTCGCGCGCGGTGGCGCCGGCGGTAAAGCTTAATCCCTTGACGAGCGCGTTCTTGCCGTACTTGCCTTTCACGGCCAGGACGGCGCGCGCCAGGTCGCGCTCGCGCTCATCGGCCTCGATATCGCTGAACAGATCGATGGTGGCAAATTCCTCGGGCACAAGATTGCCAAATCCCAGGTTGATGCGCTTGACCGGTCGTTTGGGATCGACCGTTTGTGCCCAAAGGTCATCGAAATACCCCATGATTTTCTTAAACGAATTAGTGCGCTCGGGCAGCTTTCGCGAGGCGTTGGAGTGCGCAAAGAGTGCGGCATAGCCACCACGCGGTTTGCCGCCATGCTCTCCCACAAAGATGCCATCGATTGCCTGCGCTTCGCGCACCAGGCGACGCCTTTCGTCATCGCGCTGGACGGGCTTGGGAGCACGGGGCGCGAGCTCGGGGCCGTCGGTCGCTGCGGGCTCGATGCCCGAGGTGCTCGAGCGCAAGTGTCCGCAGCCGTCTATATACTGCGCCGTGCCGCTGGCGTTGAGCCGGCGTATGTCGGCGCGCTCGCTCGCGTAGCCCACAAAGAGCGAGATGCTGTCGCAGACCACGTGCTTATCGACTAGATCCAACACGGCGTTGTCGACCATTTCGCGCAAGACGGTGTAGGCCTGCTCGTAGGCATAGCCCTTCGAGAGCACCTGTCCTGTGGTGGTCGAGGTCGCTTGCGGGCGATAGGCTTGGATATCGGCGATGGTTGTCGGCTCGCGCCCGAAGGCGTGGTCGATGAGATATTCGGCGTTGACGCCGAGTTCGTCGTAGAGCAGGTTCTCGTCGAGTGCGGCGACGCCCATCAGGTCGTAGACGCCGTATTTCTCGAGACGGGCCGCCACGCCGGGGCCGATGCCCCAGATGTCGGTGATGGGGCGATGGGGCCAGATCTCCTTGCGAAAGATCTCGTCGTCGAGTACGCCAATGCGGCTGGCTACGTGCTTGGCGGTGATGTCGAGCGCCACCTTGGCCTGGAATAGGTTGGGGCCGATACCGACCGTCGCCGTGATGCCGGTGCGCCCCAAGACCTCGTCGCGCAACATGCAGGCGAACCCTTCGGCATCGGTGTGATAAAGGTCCAGATAGGGCGTCACGTCGATAAAGCACTCATCGATGGAGTAGACGTGCACGTCCTGGGGGCTGACGTATTCCAGATAGACGCCGTAGATTTGCGCCGACACCTCCATGTAGTGTTGCATGCGCGGCACTGCTTTGATGTAGTCGATGCCGTCGGGAATCTCGAATAGACGGCAGCGGTTGTGTATCCCGAGGTCCTTCATGGTCTGCGTGATAGCGAGACAGATGGTCGTGCGTCCGCGCGATTCGTCGGCAACGACCAGGTTGGTGGTGAGCGGATCGAGCCCACGATCGACGCACTCGACGCTGGCATAAAACGTCTTGAGGTCGATGCAGATGTAGGTGTGCTGCTCGTGCTCCATCCGAGCCTCCCATCAAACACATGTTCTTATCGAATACCTGTTCGATAATACCTGCTCGACCGGACACCGTCAAAACCTGCCCCTTTTTGGCAGGTATGGTCGTGCGGCTGCATCGGGTTTTTAACGCAGCCCTAAAGAGTGCGTAACAGCTCGGAAAAGCTCGCTTCGTAGCATGAGGCTAACGATTGATACCACCATAAAGCACGGAAGGGTTGTGGGGATAATGGTCAACTATGGGTTTGGTATGCCGACGCGCTTGGTTGCGGATGGGGATGTGGCTCGCTGGTGCGGGCGATTGGTTGCCCACTATGGCGGCACCAAGGCACTGGTCGTGCTGGGAGGCGACAAGCGCACGCGTGATGAGCTCGTTTCGGCGGCGCTGGGCTCGGTTGATCGCGCCCTGCTCGAGCGCGTGCTTTTCCGCTGCGGCTCGGTTGAAGGCGACGGAGGAGACGAGCTGATCGACGAAGCCGTGGCCCTGGCGACCGACGAAGGCGTGGACTTTGTCTTGGCGATTGGCGATGCCGATACTGCCGGCTTTGCGCGCGAGCTCGCCCGTCGCATGGCGGCGCTCGATGTCGGCGAAGACGGTTTTGTCCCTTATGGATGTATCGTCTCGGAGGGCAAGGTGCCTGCCGTCGTGGGGGCCGGCGAGGTTCCCGTTTTTGCCATCATCGCGCCCGAACTGCTGGAGGGCATCGGGTCTCCTCTGCGTGAGTTGCTCGGTAGCGTCTGCGCTGCGGCCTAATATTTGGCATAAAGGGATAGGTTATTTTTGATTGGTAAAGCGTTTGACCTGCCAAATTAAACCTGTCCCTTTTTGGTCGGTTGCCGTTTGGGGGCCGATTGGCAACGCTCACTGATTATAGTCTTGACCTGCGCTAGAATAGTGGCATCTGAATGTCCGGGCGCATGGAGGCGTGCGCCCGTATGCTGAGGAGGACTCTATGGCAACTGTTGCCGCACCTATCGATGCTACGTCGACTGCCGCTTGGAAGGCGCTCGAGGCCCATCAGGAGAAGCTCGAGGCCGAGGGTATCGACCTCAAGGCCTGGTTCGCCGCCGATGCCGAGCGCGTGAACAAGCTGAGCTTTGACGCCGGTGACCTGCACTTCGACCTGTCCAAGAACCTGGTGACTGATGAGACCGTCAAGCTGCTGTGCGATCTTGCCCGCGAGGTGAAGCTCGAGGAGCGCCGCGACGCCATGTTCTCCGGCGAGCACATCAACACCACCGAGGACCGCGCCGTCCTGCACACCGCGCTGCGCCGCCCGGCAAGCGAGAAGGGCCAGCTCATCGTCGACGGCCAGGACGTCGTCGCCGACGTGCACGAGGTTCTCGACCGCATGTATGCCTTCGCCGAGCGCGTGCGCTCCGGTGAGTGGAAGGGTGTTACCGGCAAAAAGATCGAGCACCTGGTGTCCATCGGCATCGGCGGCTCCGATCTGGGCCCGGTCATGGCCTACGAGGCCCTGCGTCCCTACGCCGACGCCGGTATTGACTGCCGCTACATCTCCAACATCGACCCCAACGATCAGGCAGAGAAGCTCAAGGGCCTCGATCCCGAGACCACGCTCGTGATTATCGTCTCCAAGACTTTCACCACGCTCGAGACCCTCACCAACGCTCGTGAGGTCAAGACCTGGATGCTCGAGCAGCTCAAGGCTCAGGGTGCCATCGACGGCTCCGATGAGCAGAACGCCGAGGCCGTGGCCAAGCACTTTGTCGCCGTTTCCACCGCACTCGAGAAGGTCGAGGCCTTCGGCATCGACCCCGCCAACGCTTTTGGTTTCTGGAACTGGGTCGGCGGCCGCTACTCTGTCGACTCCGCCGTGGGCCTGTCGCTGATCGTCGTGCTCGGCCCCGAGCGCTTCCAGCAGTTCCTTGAGGGCTTCCACGCCATCGACGAGTACTTCTGCAACACCCCGCTCGAGAACAACGCCGTCGCGCTGATGGGCCTGCTCAACGTCTGGTACGTCAACTTCTTCGGTTCCAAGAGCCACGCCGTGCTGCCGTACTGCCAGTATCTGCACCGCTTCCCGGCCTACCTGCAACAGCTCACCATGGAGTCCAACGGCAAGCACGTCCGCTGGGACGGCAGCGCTGTGACCTCCGATACCGGTGAGATCTTCTGGGGCGAGCCCGGTACCAACGGTCAGCACGCCTTCTACCAGCTGCTGCACCAGGGCACCGTGGTGGTCCCGGCCGACTTTATCGCTTTCGCCAACACTGCCAACCCCGCAACCGACAGCGGTCAGGATGTCCACGAGCTGTTCCTGGGCAACTTCCTGGCCCAGACCAAGGCGCTCGCCTTTGGTAAGACGGCCGACGAGGTTCGTGCCGAGGGTACGCCCGAGCAGATCGTCCCGGCCCGCTGCTTTGAGGGCAACCGTCCGACGACTTCGATTTTCGGCGACACGCTGACCCCGTTCGCACTCGGCGAGCTCATCGCTCTGTACGAGCACATCACGTTTGTCGAGGGCACGGTCTGGGGCATCGACTCCTACGACCAGTGGGGCGTCGAGCTTGGCAAGCAGCTTGCCAAGCAGATCACCCCGGCCTTCCACGACGACGCAGCCAAGGCCGAGCAGGACGCTTCGACCCAGGCACTCATCGAGTTCTATCGCGCGCACCGCAAGTAGGATTCGCTGCGAAAACTAACGCATAGCCGACAAGGGCCCGTATCCGTTGGGATGCGGGCCCTTTGCTATCTGGATAGAATGGAATGTATCGGGAGGCGCCTCGACGGGCATCGCAATCGTCGAAGGCGCGCCGTTCATGTTTGGGACAATATGACATTTTTCCCGTTGCAAACAGCGCCGCCGTGGGTGTTCTGTATGATGGCTCAGACAAGGTTGCTCAATGACAGGGAGGCACATATGGCAATCAAAGCCATCGCAATGGATATCGACGGTACGCTCACCAACGACCAAAAGGTCATCAGCCCGCGTACGCGCGAGAAACTGCTCGCGGCGCAGGAGTCGGGCATTAAGCTCATCTTGGCTTCGGGTCGTCCCGCATGGGGGCTGCATGCCTTGGCGCAGGAGCTCGACCTTCAAAACCATGACGGTCTGCTAGTTGCCTTTAATGGTGCGCATGTGGTCGACGCTCAGACCGATGAGGTCCTTTTTGACCAGGCCATGCCGGCTGACGAGCTGCACCGTCTAATTGATCATCTGCGCAATTTCGACGTGATCCCTATGATTTCGCTCGGTCGCGATTTGCACGTCGAGGACTCGTACCATTGCATGATCACGCTGCCTGACGGCTCGCAGAAGAATATTGTCAAGTATGAGCGCGACGCATGCGACCTTAAGATCCGTGAGGTCGAGAGCCTGCATGAGGTCGCTGATGCTTATCCCGTGGACAAGCTACTCACTGCGGGCGATCCGACCTACCTGCAGGCGCATTACGAGGAAATGTATGCGCCCTTTACCCAGACGCTTTCGGGCATGTTTACGGCCGACTGGTACTTTGAGTACACGGCGCCCGGTATCGATAAGGCCCGTGCGCTCGAGGGTGCCCTGCCCAAGCTCGGCATCGATGCCAGCGAGGTCGTATCGTTTGGCGACGGCCAGAACGACAAGTCCATGATTGAGTGGGCCGGCACCGGTGTTGCCATGGGCAACGCCGTCGATGAGGTTAAGGCAGTTGCCCAGATGGTGACCGCCAATAACAACGAAGACGGTATTGCGGTGGCGCTGGATAAGCTGCTGGGTTAGAATCGCCGATAGTGCATGGTTCGGGCGTCCGCTTGCGGGTGCCCTTTTGTTAGGGAGGGTGCCGTGTCCGCATTTCCGTTCGACGCCGTTATCTTTGACATGGACGGCGTCATTGTCGATACCGAGTATTACTACCTGGGCGAGACTGCCGCGTTTGCCAAGGAGCTTGGGTTGAATCTGACCCAAGAGGAGTTGAACGGGCAGGTTGGTACCTCACATCAGTTCTTCCTGCATATGCTGGTCGATTGGTTTGAGCGTGCCGGTAAGGGGCATTTCACTGGCGAAGAAGCGTTGGCCCGTTGGGACGAGTGGGCGCATACGCGTCCGCGCGACTACCAGGCTTTGATTAACCCGGGCGCTGTGGATACGATTCGAGAGCTGCCGCGCCGTGGCGTTCGCGTGGCGCTTGCCAGCTCGTCTCCCGTGGATAGCATCGAGGAAGTGCTCAACGCGTGCGGGTTGTCGGATGCCTTTGAATATGTGGTGAGCGGCGAGCAGTTTAAGGAGAGCAAGCCCGAGCCCGATATCTACCTGCATGCGCTGGACTTGCTGGGGCTGCCCGCGGACCGCTGCTGCTGCGTTGAGGATTCGGTGCCTGGCATCACTGCCGGCAAGCGAGCCGGCCTGACAGTCATTGCCAAGCGCGAGGAGCGCTTCGGCTTTAGCCAGGATGCCGCGGACAAGATCATCGACCAGCTGCCGGAGCTGCTCACGCTTTCTTAGGAGCGCGGTAGTTGCGCGTTTTTCGGGTCTGATGAGTAAATAGCCGACATTTTGGTGCGACACCTAGCATACTTTAAGCTAATGCGGGCTTAAGGACTTGTTGAATGCCCCTAAGTCCGTTTTAGACTTAATTGTGCTTGGAGAGGGTATATGCCACCGACTGAAGGGCTAACTGACGGTAAAGCAGCGATACCGCTGTACCAACAGGTTATCGATATCATCAAAAACGAAATCAACTCCGGTGCCTACAAGGCAGGCGCGCGGATACCCAACGAATTCGAATTGGCTGAGAGCTATAAAGTTGGCCGCGTTACCGTGCGACGCGCTATTGAGGAGCTCGTCCAACAGGGCTATCTAACGAAGCGACAGGGGAAAGGCACGTTTGTCAATGCCCCCAAGCTCAAACGCAAGATTCGCCAGAAGGATGACGTCCAGAGTTTTTCGGACGCATGCCGCGTAAACGGAATGGAACCGGGGGCGCGTGTCATTTCGAGAAAGATGCTGCCGGCGGATTCCACCGAAGCACAGTTCTTTGGTGTTCCCGTTGGAACTGACTTGATCTGCGTTGAGCGCGTGCGTACTGCCGATGGCGTCCCTGTCATGCTCGAGAACAACATATATGTTTACGAGGACAACGCCTATCTATCAACGGCACCTCTATCTAACCAATCCATTTTTGAGTTCGTGCGCAACCGGACGGGCCGCACGCCCGCGTTTACCGACCCATGCACGCTTGAGATCGCGTGCGCGTCGCCCGAGGTCGCTCGGTTGTTGGCAGTTCCCGTTGGCGAACCCTTGTTTTATATGGAAGCCTTCTTTTTCGATGAGCAGCGGCGGCCGTTTATCATCGGTCGTCAGCGGATCGTTGGGTCTCGCTACGTTTTTGACATCTAGGACATTGCGTATGGAAACGCCCGGTGAATCATCTCACCGGGCGTTTCCATACCGTTCACGGCGCAAACGCAACCGTTCAACCGCGTTGCGGCAATCAGTTTGAAATTATCTTGATGACGAGAAAAGCTGCTGGTAATCTATAGAACGTCATAGAACGTTTGCCTTGTGCAAACGTTGAGGCGAGATGCGATGCAGTCTCGAGTTCTTTGGAGGTATCTATGTCAGATACGAAGGCGAAGAAGACAAACAGACGTTTTAAGTTCAAATTACCGCATGTCTATACGATCATGTTCTTGCTGATCGTTGTCTTTGCGGTCTTGACTTGGATCGTTCCCTCTGGTCAGTATCAGCGCAAGATGATTTCGACAGCGGCGGGCGAGCGTGAAGTCGCCGTTGCTGGAACCTATGAACAGGTCGATAAGAACTACACCGATTCCGAAACCGGCGAGACCATCAATCTGGGCCAGGATATCTTTGCGGTCCTGCAAGCGCCCACTAAGGGCATCCAGGAGGCTGCCGACGTCGTTGCGTTCGTCTTATTGATTGGCGGATCGTTCGCAATCATCACCAAGACCAACGCTTTGAATGCCGGCATGAGCCGTGTGATTAAAAAGCTCAAGAACAAGGACATCCTCATCATCCCCATCACGATGACGTTGCTGTCCATTTGCGGCACTACGTTTGGTATGTCTGAGGAAGCCCTGCCGTTCTATGCCATCTTCATTCCCATCATGATGGGTATCGGTTATGACTCGATGACGGCATTCATCATCTGCTTCCTTGGTCCTAACCTGGGATATTGTGCCTCGACCATCGATCCGTTTAACGTCTTGATCGCACAGGGCATTATCGGCATCGAGGGCAATCCTCAGCTGTGGCTGCGCGCCGTTTCTTGGGTCATCTTCACTGCCGTCGGTATCGCATGGGCCATGCGCTACGCTATGCGCGTCAAGAAAAACCCCGAGTCGTCCATTACGTACGAGGACGATAAACTCAAGCGTATCGAGTTTTCCGTGACCGATGCCTCCATCGAGGAAGAGTTCACTATCCGTCAGAAGCTCGTGCTTATCGATTTTGCCTGCGGTATGGGCATTATCGTCTGGGGTCTTGTTACCCAGGGTTGGTACATGAATGAGATTTCCGCCGTGTTCCTTGGCATGGGCTTGCTTGCCGGTATCCTGGGCGGTCTTGACCAGCAGACGATTGCTGAGGAGTTCGTTAAAGGTCTCGCCGACTTTGCGTACGCCGCTATCGTTATCGGTATCGCTCGCGGCATTCTGGTCATCGCCGAGGGCGGCATGATCATCGACACCATTCTCCAGGCGCTCGCTACTGCGCTCGCCGGTGCACCCGCCGCCGTCTACACCACGTTTATGTATATCGTCCTTGGCCTGCTCTCTTTGCTGGTTCCCTCGAGCTCTGGCCTGGCGGCGCTCACCATGCCCGTCATGGGTCCGCTGACCGAGCTTATGGGCCTCAATCCCGAGGCCGCCGTTACCGCGCTCCAGTTTGCCAATCAGACCATCAACACCATCAGTCCCGTGGCGGGCATGACGGTTGCCGGCCTTGCCGTGGCAAAGATCTCGTTTGGCCAATGGTGGAAGACCATTTGGAAGTTCTTCATTTTCATGGTCGTCTTTGGCCTGATCGTAACGGCAATCTCTGGCATGCTTCCGGTGTAGGTGGTTGTGATGTCTGATCGTTTAACGGTCCTGACGTCTAAGAGCGTCTTTACCGGTACGGGGGACCTGCCGTTTGAAGGTTTCGTAGCGGTCCGTGGCAATCGAATTGAGGCTGTTGGCACCAAGTGTGAGGTAGCTTCGTATTTGACCCAAGCGGACGAGGTAGTTGACCTGGGCGACCGCACCGTCATGCCCGGCCTGATCGATGTGCATACCTTCTATACAGGCTGGGCGCTGCGGACGTTGGGGTCTGATCTGTCCGGCATCGCCGATGCCAAAGAGGCCGTGTCGCTCTTGCGTGCATGGAAAGAAGATCATCCGGATTGTGCGGCGGCTTTTGGCCACAGCCTACCCGAAATGTTGGCGTCGGATGCCGAGAACGCAAATACGGCAGCTGTGTTTGACGATTGTTTTGGCGATATCCCTGTCGTCTGCTTTACATCGGGTGCGGAGACCTGCGTTCTCAATGCTGCCGCCAGTGCGCGATACGGCTTTACACCGCAGGCGTGCTATGCCGAGAAGATCTGGCGCATGATGAGCGATTTCCTCGCGCTGCCCGAAGTACGTGCGGGGTATTCGGACTACATGAGCATGCTTAACGAGCGCGGCGTTACCGCCATCAAGGAGATGGCGTTTGATGACTACTACGGCTTTGCCGACGAAATGGCTCGCCGTGAGGAATCTGGTGAGCTGACGGTTCGCGTCTCTATGATGTCGCAGCCGGTGGGTGCCGGTGCAAATCTGGCATATGCCCGCGAGGCACGAGAGCGCTTCCGGGGACCGTTCGTTCGTTTTTCTGGCTTCAACCGTATGACCGATCGCGGCGTATGGGCGGGGCTTGCCGAGATGATTGATCCCTATGAGGACACGGCCGATGCGGGAGCTGCCGGCAAGACGGTTGTCGAGGAGCCCGAGTGGGATCTGATTGAGAACGAGCTGCGCGCAATTGATGCTGACGGCTTCCGATATTCCTTGCATTGCCAGGGCGATGGCGCCGTTCGTCGCACCGTGGCGCTCTATGCCTCGCTGCCTCGAGACGAGCATGGACGGTTGCTTCGCCGCCATGCGATTACCGATCTCGAGAACTCTGACCCGACCGACCTTGTCGAGTTTGGCAAGTTAGGTGGAATTTGTGAGGTCTATCCGCAGATTCTGACGCTGGACCGGCGCGAGGATTGCCTGTCGATGATGCGTCGACAAATTGGCGAGACGCGACTTTTGCACAGCTGGAATCGCCGCGGCATGGAAGATTCCGGATGCACGGTGTGCTGTGGTACGGATTTGCCGCTGCTGATTCCGAGCCTGGGCGAGTCAATCTACAGCGCGTGCGGCGGATACTTCGACGATGGGTTGCCCGTGAATGAGGCCAACGCGCTGACGCTTGTCGAGCTCTTGCGTGCTTGGACTGCCGGGGGCGCGTACGATCTGATGCGCGAAGACGAGCTGGGTACGCTTGAGGTCGGCAAGCTTGCCGATATCTGCGTGCTCGATCGGGATGTGTTCGACCTCGATTATCGCGATGCACGCGATCTTGCGGTTGATATGACGATGTCGGACGGACAAATCGTGTTCGCTCGAAACAAGGAGGCATAAGATGTCTGAATCCAAGCCGACGCTGCGCCGCGAGCAGATTGCGGGCATGAATATCCACTACATCATGTGGTCGCTCGATTACTTCCTTGATGTGCAGCAGCGTTTGGGCTTTGAGTCCATTGAGCTGTGGTGTGCGGAGCCGCATGTGACGCTCGACCACACGGGCTACTTTGAGGCTGAGGTTCTGGCGAAAAAGGCTGCAGACCGTGGGCTTAGGTATCGTACTCTGTGCCCCGAGAATGTTGTCTATCCTTGGCAGTACTGCGCACGCAAACCGCTGCATGAACAGCGCAGCCTGGCGTACTTTAAGCACGGCATTGAGCTTGCCGAGGTACTTGGGTGCGACCGTATGTCCGTTAACTCGGGCTGGGGCGACTGGGACGAGGACCGCGAGGAAGCCTGGAAGCGCAGCCGCGAGCACTTGTCCATTCTGGCGGAGTATGCCGGCGAGCACGGTTTGGTGCTTACGATGGAAAGCCTGCGTCCCGAGGAGAGCAACCTTGTGACGACGGTTTCCGATGCGAAGCGCATGATTGACGAGGTCGCGAGCCCGTACTTACAGCCCATGGTTGATACAACCGCGATGGGCGTTGCAGGTGAGACGCTCGAGGACTGGTTTGCCGCCTTTGGTGATGGGGCAATACACGAGATGCACTTTATCGACGGTGATCCGTATGGCCATCTGGTGTGGGGCGATGGCAAGCACGATATGGACGCCTTCGTCGCCACACTCAACGCCCATGGTTTCGACGGCATGCTGGGCCAGGAAATCACGGACGGTCGTTACTACGATGACCCCGCGGCGGCAGATGCCAAGAACATGGCCGCATTCGAGAAATATCTGATTGACTAAAACAACTATCGGCCACGCAGCCAACGTCATTGATTGCGGGCCAAACAAGAAAGGAACTGGATATGAACGCACACGATCTGATCAAAGAGGCAATTGCCGAGAAGGGCAAGTTCGACAGCGTCTACTGGATTGCTTGCGGTGGCTCCATGATCGATTTGATCCCGGCTCATGAGCTTCTGCAGCGCGAGGCAACCACCTTCACTTCGTATATCTATACGGCTCGCGAGTTTGATATCATGCGCCCGCGCCGCTTGGGTGAGAAATCCCTGGTCATTGCTTGCAGCCACAGCGGCAACACCCCCGAGGTCGTCGAGGGCTGTGAGATTGCCCTTGCTGCCGGCGCTACGGTGATCGCCCAGACCGACAACGCTGGATCCAAGATTGACTCCGGCAAGTGGACCACGTGGGTCTACCCGTGGGGCGAGGGCGTGCCGCAGGCCGAGGTCCCCGCTGGCATTTCGCTGTCGCTTGCGGCCGAGCTGCTCGATCAGCAGGAGGGCTACGCCGATCTTGCCGATATGTATGCCGGTATCGCCGAGATGGATAAGATTCTTCCCCCGGCACGTGAGAAGGTAAATGCCGAGCTAGGCGATCGTTTTGCCAAGCTTTGCCAGGAGCACGAGTTCTTCTACATTCTGGGCAGCGGTCCCAACTTTAGCCAGACCTACGGTTTCGCTATCTGCTCTCTTATGGAGATGCAGTGGCAGCACTGCAGCTACATCCACTCTGCCGAGTACTTCCACGGCCCCTTCGAGGCTACTCAGGATGGCGTTTTTTACTTCCTGCAGATGGGCTCCAGCGAGTGCCGTGCTATGGACGAGCGCGCCCTTGCGTTCCTTAAGACGCATACCGATACGCTGATGGTGCTCGATGCCAAGGAGTACGGTATGGAAGCCGTGCCGGCGAGCGTCCGTGCCTATCTGGACCCGGTGCTGTTCTACGCCATGAACTGCGAGCTGCGTGCTGCACGCGGCAAGGTGTTTGATCACGATCCCGATTTCCGTCGCTATATGGGTGTTGTCGAGTACTAGAAGGGACAAAGGCCATGGCATTTAACGTTAACGCGCTCGGATTTGGCGACAACGTCGTCGATCGCTACGAGCATATCCATACCATGTATCCTGGCGGCAATGCGGTGAACTTCGCCGTTTATGCCAAGAAATGTGGTGCCGCACGCTCCGCATACATGGGCATTTTTGGCAATGACGCCGCTGCCGAGCATGTCATTGCAAGCCTCGAGGATGAGGGTATCGAGCTTGACAAGTGCGAGCAGATGATTGGCGAGAACGGAGCGGCTCGCGTCACCGTCGTTGACGGTGACCGTGTCTTCCTTGGCTCCAACGAGGGCGGTATCCGTGGCGATGCGCGCTATGTCCTCGATCGCTTTGACCTTTCGTACATGAAGCAGTTCGATGTGGTTCATTCGGGCAACTATTGCTTTACCGAGCGCGAGCTGCCCAAGCTGAAGGCTGCGGGCGTCACGGTCTCTTTTGACTTTTCGGACGACTCCACCGACGAGTACTACGAGCAAATTGCGCCCTACGTCGATTTTGCTTTCTTTAGTGCGGCGGATGCCGCGGGTGAGGACGAGATTCGCGAGCGTCTGGCATGGGTGCAGGGCTTGGGTCCGCGTTTTGTATCGGCCACGGCTGGCGCTGAGGGCTGCATTGCCTACGACGGCAAGCGTTACTATCGGCAGCATGCCAAGCCTGTGGCAGATATGAAGGACACCATGGGAGCGGGTGACTCGTTCCTGACTTCGTTCCTGATGTGCTATCTCGATGCTGTCAAGCGTGGCAACGATGACGCTAATGCTATTGAGCGCGCGCTCGACTTTGCGGCGGGGTTTGCCTCGACTGTATGCGGCATGGAAGGCTCCTGGGGCCATGGAGCGCCGATTTCCGAATAGGTGAGCAGTCCCGGGAAGTCGAATCGTTGTCTTCTCGGGACCCTGTGGGCAAAAAATGCCAAATATGAGTACTGTCACTATTTTAGTAACAGCGAAATTAAGCTTTTGAGGCCCTAGTTGAATGTCCGAGAGCGATAAAAGCCTGTTATAGGCGGCTTTATCCATGCTAAAACACCCTGATAATGAACGGCTGTGCATTATCAGGGTGTTGTTTTGTCGCAAAATGATGTGACTAGCTTTGCAACAGTACTCATATTTGGCATTTTTTGCCCACCGGGGTCAGTGGAAGTCAAATATGGAGTGCGAATTTCCTAAAACGGTTGATTCGACGCTCTCCTCGGCGCAGTTTTTAAGTTCGGCGATGTGCAGGGAGGCGCTTTTTAGCGATGTGATGAGCTGTCGCGCGCTTGCATCTGCTTGCAGTTCGGCTGGAGCGTCGGTTTCGAGCAGCAGACGGTCGAGTGGGATCTGTCGGGCGTATTCACGACCGCGCTTGGTAGCGAGCATCCGCTCGTTCACGGAAAAATAGCAGCCTGCGTTTCGCGCACGGTCGAACTCGTTCGAGGTGCCGCTAAACCAGTGGAAGATGATGGCGGGGGAGTTGGGGCTTGGGGTGAGTAATCCATATGACTCAAGGGCGTCCAGTACGGTTCCTGCCGAACGAACAGCGTGAATTGATATCACGCGCCCGGCAAGAGGATAGTGCACGAGTGCATTACAGAGCTGGTCGAGCGCCTGTGTTTGTAGCAGCTCGCTTCCGGCACAGCGCGCGGAAAAGTCGAGTCCGACCTCGCCGATAAAGCGCTCTTGTGCGGCGACCTTGCAAAGCAGATTGATTTCGGCGGCACCGCATCGTCCGTCGGCGAGCCACCAGGGATGGAGGCCGATGCCGGCAAAGATGTTTGAACGGCTACGGGCGCGCTTGTTGGCGCTTGCGAAGTCGCGCGGATCGACGCCGCAGTCAAAGAGACCCATGCCCAGCGCCGTCGCCTCGTCGGCAACGGCGTCCGGGCGAGCCATTAAATCGAGATGGCAGTGCGCGTCAAATAACTGCGGTGTCATTGCGGCACATCTCGTTAATCTAGGCGCTGGCCGTCGGCGCGCACGCGCTCGCACCCGCGCCCACTGATCTGGCGTATAACCTCGCCGGCGATCATCTGGCCCATGATGGGCGGCATAAAGCTCGCGGTTCCCAGCTCGGTGCGCTCGTGGATGTTGGAAGGGTCGCGGGGCTGGGTTTTAACCGATTCCTCGCAGCTAAACAGCACGTGCAGGCTCTTGATGCCGCGCTTTTTGCACTCTTTGCGCATGATGCGGCTCATGGGGTCGCGCACGGTGTCAAAGATATCGGCAAAACGCAAGCATTCGGGATGCAGCTTGTTGGCCCCGCCCATAGAGCTAACCAAACGAATGTCGTGATCTTGAGCATATTTGGCAATGGTGAGCTTGGCCGAGATGGTGTCGATGGCGTCGACGACGTAGTCGAGCCTGCCGCCCGTCTGCTCCAAAACGCTCGCGAAGAAATCATCGATGTTGTCGCTCAGCAGGTATTCGGTACGTTTGATAACGGTGGCGGCAGGATTGATATCGTGGATCATGGCTTCCATAACATCGACCTTGCGCTTGCCGATGGTGCTGTGAAAGGCGATGGCCTGGCGATTGATATTGCTGGGCGCGATGATGTCCTTGTCCAGAATTACAAAATGACCAATGCCGCCGCGGGCGAGTGCCTCGCAGCAGTTGGAGCCCACACCTCCGCAGCCGAGTACCAGCACCGTGGCATCGGCGAGCTTGTCGAGTGCCTCGCGGCCCATGATGATCTCGAGCTTGGCATCGCGCGTCTCGTTGGGAGTTGCGGCTGTGGTTTCGGTCATAGACATCCTCCGATGGGGAAGCGAATCGTGTTTTAGCTATCGCCATTATAGGTATTATCGCGATTCCATTTGAGCCCTAGGGGCTTGTTGAAATGAGGCAGTGATTCGCATAAGATGAAGCAGATGGCACCCGTTGCAGCGGGTTGGCCAACTCCCAAACACGTTTGTAGCGTGAGAAGTGGCCGTCTTCGCATTACGCGGGGGCGGCTATTTCATTCGACCTCCAATGTGGATGCCGAGCTCCACAGCCGCGATTACAAGCAACAACAACGTCAGGACATCGTTAATACTCATAGTCCATCTCCTTCTTGGGAAGAGGGAGCTGGCCCATCTGCTTCTGGACCCATTGTATCTAAAAACGAACGAATGTTCTATACATAACATTGCTATTAGATAATTAGACAAACATCTAAATATCGAGTATAGTGTGCACGTCGCGAGAGATAGCGAGAGGAGGTTCTATGCCGGGAGAAGGTTTTAAGGCGCTGGCGGATCCAACGCGGCGGCGCATTTTAGAACTGCTGCGCGAGGGCAATTGCACGGCGGGGGAGCTCGCCGAGCATTTCGACATAAGCAAACCGTCGCTCAGCCATCATCTGGCAACGCTTAAAAACGCCGGGCTGGTGACCGATGAGCGCCATGGCCAAAACATCGTTTACAGCTTAAATACCACCGTCATGCAGGACTTGATTGGCTGGTTTATGGGCTTTACAAACACTGAAGGTGATAAGGATGAATAACGAAAACAAGGGCATTCACGCCACGGGGGTATCGTCGCGCGTGTGGATTGCACTGGTCGCTCTGTGCGTTGCCAATGTCGCAGCGCATCTGATAGTGATGCCGAGCCTGCCGGCGCAGATTCCCGCGCACTGGGGCGCGAATGGCGCCGTCGACGGTTGGGGCCCTAGCTGGATGGCCTCCGCGCTCGGCGTGTTGCCTCTGGCACTTCTCGCGATGTTCTACGTCGTGCCACGCATTGACCCCAAGGGCGAGGCGTATCGGACCTCGGGTAAGTTCTATCAGGGCTTCGTAATCGCCTTCACGCTGCTCATGTGTGCCATAAGCTGGCTGGGGGAGCTAACGGTGTGGGGCATCGTGCCGGTGGTAGGAACGGTCAATTTGCTGGTATCAGGCGCTATCGGCTTGCTCTTTATTGGTATGGGCAACTACTTACCGCGCGTAAAGCAGAACTACACGCTCGGTATCAAGACGCCCTGGGCGCTTGCCGATCCCGAGAACTGGCGCCGTACGCAGCGCTTTGGCGGTGCCTGCTTTATGGTGCTGGGTGTTGGCCTGATTGTGATGGGCGTGGCGGGCAGCGTGCTTTCGAGTGAAGTCGTCGCCGCGGTGATTGCGGCTCTGGCGTTTGGTTCGGCCGGAGCTGCCTACGCCTATTCGTATCTGCTGTGGCGTAAATCGCAGCGAGCCGTTCGCTAAGGTTGCGGAAAACTAGCGTACGCAGTTCATAGTATGTTCCGGGGGACTTTTCCCAGGTAGTATTAGGGGGTGTGGGCAACCATGCCCCTTTTTCGTTTAGTTTCAGAGCTGGTTTCCTCATTTCGTTTCCACTAAAGCGAATCAAGAATAGGGAAACAGAAGGCAGAAAGGATAAAACAGGCAAATGGCGGAGTTTATCTACCAGATGTATCAGGCTCGCAAGGCCCATGGCGACAAGGTAATCCTTGACGACGTGACCCTGAGCTTCTACCCCGGTGCCAAGATCGGCGTCGTGGGCCCCAACGGCATGGGTAAGTCGACCCTGCTCAAGATCATGGCCGGTATCGAGGAAGTCTCCAACGGCGATGCCAGGCTTACCCCCGGCTACACCGTGGGCATCCTGCAGCAGGAGCCGCCGCTCGATGACGACAAGACCGTCATCGAGAACGTGCGCATGGCGTTTGGCGATATGATTGCCAAGGTCGATCGCTTCAACAAGATCGGCGAGGAGATGTGCGACCCGGATTGCGATATGGACGCCCTCATGGCCGAGATGGGCAAGCTCCAGGGCGAGATCGACGCCGCCGACGGCTGGGATATCGATTCCAAGCTCGGTCAGGCCATGGACGCCCTGCAGCTGCCCGATTCCGACATGCCGGTCAACGTGCTCTCTGGCGGCGAGCGCCGTCGCGTGGCCCTGTGCAAGCTGCTACTCGAGGCTCCCGACCTGCTGCTGCTCGACGAGCCCACGAACCACCTGGACGCTGAGTCGATCCTGTGGCTCGAGCACTTCCTGCACAACTATCAGGGCGCGGTGCTTGCCGTCACGCATGATCGCTACTTCCTGGATAACGTTGCCGAGTGGATCTGCGAGGTCGACCGCGGTCACCTTTATCCCTACAAGGGCAACTACTCCACGTATCTGGAGACCAAGGCCGCCCGTATCGAGGCGCAGGGCAACCGCGACGCCAAGCTCGCCAAGCGCATGGAGGCCGAGCTCGAGTGGGTACGCAGCTCGCCCAAGGCTCGCCAGGCCAAGAACAAGGCCCGTCTGGCTCGCTACGAGGAGATGGAGGCCGAGGCCCGCGCAAGCCAGAAGCTCGACTGGACCGACATCCGCATCCCTGTGGGCCCGCGTTTGGGCAACAAGGTGCTCGAGGCCCATCATCTGCACAAGGAGTTCGATGGCCGTGTGCTCATCGACGACCTTTCGTTCACCCTGCCGCGCAACGGCATCGTGGGCGTCATCGGCCCCAACGGTGTCGGTAAGACCACGCTGTTCAAGACGATTGTAGGTCTGGAGCCGCTGACTTCGGGCGAGCTTGAGGTGGGCGAGACCGTCAAGATCTCCTATGTCGATCAGAACCGTTCTGGCATCGATCCCGATAAGAACCTGTGGGAGGTCGTCTCGGATGGCCTGGACCACATGATGGTCGGCGAGACCGAGGTCCCCAGCCGCGCGTACGTGGCGAGCTTTGGCTTTAAGGGTCAGGACCAGCAGAAGCGCGCTGGCGTACTCTCCGGTGGTGAGCGCAATCGTCTGAACCTGGCGCTCACGCTCAAGCAGGGAGGCAACCTGCTGCTCCTCGACGAGCCCACGAACGATCTCGACGTCGAGACGCTGTCCTCACTCGAAGCGGCGCTGCTCGAGTTCCCGGGCTGCTCGGTGGTCATTAGCCACGACCGTATGTTCCTGGACCGCGTCGCCACACACATTCTGGCGTGGGAGGGCACCGACGAGAATCCGGGCAACTGGTATTGGTTCGAGGGCAACTTCGAGGCCTATCAGGCCAATCGCATCGAGCGCTTGGGCGAGGACGCGGCCCAGCCGCATCGTATCCACCGTAAGCTGACGCGCGACTAGATCGTTACGCGGTTTTCCAAACCGCGTAACTGCTCGACGCTGCGCGGGTCGCAAGCACCCCATCTTGCCGTTCAAGCCGTCGCTCGCGTACCGAAGTACGCGTCGCTCCTCTTTCACGGCAACCTGGGGTACTTGCGGCCCGCTCGCTGTTGGTTACGCAACATCAACAAATAAAAACGGCTCAAATCCTGATTTGGATTTGAGCCGTTTGTCGTTACTGCTCGGGTTCTTCGACTTTATCGATGGCCCAGGTGGATCCGAGGCCACCGGTGGTGTTGCGGCGGATGCGCACGGTAACCTCGCGGCGCTCGCCGGCCTGCGTGTAGCGCAGGGGGAAGCTTGCGCGGTTTCGCGCGGCCTCGATGGTACCGCGCTCGCGGGCGATCCAGTAGTACTCGCCGACGATGCCGAGGGTATCGGCGCCGTAGGGGAGATAGGTCGACAACTGGTGCAGAAGCGGGCCGGGGCAGAAGACCTCGGTTGCGAAATCGACGGGGAAGTCCTCGGGGATGGCGGGCGCTGCAGGTGCGGGGGTTGGGGCCGCTGCGGGTGCCGGAGCCGGTGCCGGTGCGGGAATTTGGTCGCAAGCAGAGGTGGGCACGGATTCGATGACGGGTGCGGGCTCCGGCGTCGCTTCCGGCTTGATTGTGGAATCTGCGGGCTTCACGGTGACGGGCGCGTCTGCAGCTGCAGTTTCAATCTCAACCTGCGTTGCGTTCTCGTTCTCGATGCTCGGCTTTGTCTCGACCGGCGTGGAAGCCATGGTGGTGATGCCGGCGTTGGCGTTCTCGGGGTCATAGACGACCGTGAGCGAGATGGCGGGCTGCGGCGTCTCGGGCTCCGGCGCCGACGCGGTAGCGTCTTGATCGGCGGGCTCGTCGGACTGATCGCCCTCGGCCTCGTTGCCAAAGACATCGCTGTTTTGGAATGCAGACGTCTCGGGCTGGTCAGCGGCTTCTTCGGTTATCGACTTGGGAGCCTCGTTGAGCTCCGCAGTGGCTTCCTGTTCTGACATGACTTCGGGATCGGTCGTGGCGGCGATTTCTGTTTCGGCTTCCGCTGTTACCTCAATAGCGGCTTCGATCTCTGTCTCGGGCTCGGATTCCGGCACGGTTTCAACCATGGCTTCGGGCTCGGGATGCTTAACGTGCTTGGGACGCACGGCCTTGAGGTCCTTCTCACCGCGTTTCTTCTTTTTGTAGGACCGCTTGGCGCCCTTGGCAGCCTTGGACTTGTCCTCGCCCTTGGCAAGGGCGGTATCCCAGACCTCGTTGGCGATGACGGTGGCATACAGGCGGCCGCCCTTAAAGACGGTCAGCTTAATGCAGTCGTTGAGCTCCTCGAGCAGCTCGCGCGTGGACTCGAAGCCCAGGTCATAAGCGGTCATGTCGCCAGCAGCGAGCGCCTCCTCGACCTGCGTCATAAACGTTTGCTTGCCGCATCCAATCGCATCGCGCAGCAGGCGATACAGATAGATGTGGTTGCCCAGCGAAAGCGTGGGCCTAACTATTGTCTTGCTCATGGCAAATCTCCTCTTTACACATGTAAAGCATCTTACCATCGCATGGCGTTCGCCATGGCGGCGCCCAAGGCAAACGGGCGCGAACCGCTTTCGATTCGCGCCCGTTGTACAGGTCGGTTATCTATGAGAGGCAAATGTGCTTAGTTGCCCGATGCCGTGCCTTGGCTCGAGCTGTCAGATGCCGTGCCGGACGCGGTTCCGCTCGAGCTGTTGGTGTTGCTACTGTCTGCTGCACTCGTTCCCGAAGTGGTGTCGCTCGTCTGGCCTCCCGTGTTCGGCTGTGAACCGTCAGTTGTTTGGCTTGAGTTGGTCGTGTCGGACGGCGTGCCACTGTTGGCCGTAGAGGAATCGGTGCCCTGCGATTGGTTTTGGGTGTTCGAGGACGAATCGGCAGAGGTAGAACCGTCTTGCGTATCGTCCGTCTGTGCCTGCTGATCCTGCGACTGGGTGTTGCCATTTGCATCGCTCTCGGTCGTGCGCGACGAAAGGATTGGCTCGGGGCGCTCGCCCAGACCCTCACCGGCGGTGGTTATAAGGATGGCGCCGGCGCAGGCGATGACCGCGACGATGGCGATGGCGATCGAGAAGACGATGACCTTCTTTTGCGTCTGGCTGCGCTCTGCCGCCGCCTTGGCACGCAAGCTGTTGGGGGCAACGCGCGCCGTGGTCGCGCGCCCAGCAACCTGGCGCATCTCCTGCGTAGTCGCGGCGCCGCCCAGGTGCTCCTCGGCATTAAATTCAACGGGCTCGTAGACGCCGGCAGGGTAGTCGACAGCGGCATGCGTGCCTTTGATTGCTTCGGCGCTGGCGGAGATAAAGTGGCGATAGACCTGCGAGGACACAACAGTGATGACTGAGCTCACAGCGGCACCAATTACTGAACCAGCGATGCCGATTTTGGAAGCAAGTGCGACGCTCGTGGCGGCAGCTGCGGCGCCGGCGATGATTTGGGGAATGGAAATGTCGTCGAACAGGCCCTTTTTGGGCGCGATGGCCATGGTCTGTCCGATGGAATGGTTTTCGTGAACGCCGTTGTTGAGCGCGGCCGGTGTCATGACGCGCGTGCGCGGCGCGTCAGTGTACTTGGTTGTCATACGGGGTCCTCCCGGTGTAAATCTGCTTCGTTTCGTGTAGCCATCAGGGTACCCACCAGATGTGAATCGTACGTGACATTTAACAGATACCATCAACTCATCAATTGCTCACCAAGTTGGTGGGATGCGGCTACACCCGGCGGTTGAACTACAATAGGGCTTGCTAATAGTGTTGAATAGCGTCTACGCACGGGAGCATTCTTATGAATCTTCACCTTTCTCAGTCTGATGGCTTTTTGCGTGTGGCGGCGGCGTCGCCGCAGATTCGCGTGGCCGATGTCGAGGGCAATGCCGAGGTTGCGCTGGCGGCTGTTCGCGATGCTGCCGGGCGTGGCGTTCGCGCGCTGGTGTTGCCCGAGCTTAACCTAACCGGCTATACCGCGGCCGACCTGTTCCATAACCGCACGCTGCTGCATGCCTGTGAGGCGGCGCTTGCGCGCATCCTCGACGAGACGCGTGACCTGCCGATCGTCTTTACCGTTGGCTTGCCCGTTGCGGTGGCAGAAAACATCTACAACTGCGCCGCCGTGTGCTGCGCGGGCGAGCTTTTGGGCCTCACGGCCAAGAAGCATCTGCCCAACTATGGCGAGTTCTACGAGCGCCGCTGGTTTGCTCCGGCGCCCGCAGATCCTGTATGGGTCGAGTTTGCCGGTCAGGGTCCGGTTCCGCTGGGTTCGGGGCTTGTCTACCGCTGCTGTGATGAGGGCGCCGAGGACCTGGTGCTGGGCGTTGAGGTCTGTGAGGACCTGTGGGTGCCGGCGCCCCCTTCGACCGAGATGGCGCTTGCCGGTGCGACGGTGATTCTCAACTCGTCGGCTTCGGACGAAATCATCGGTAAGGCTGACTACCGCCGCAGCCTCATATCCAACCAGAGCGCGCGCCTGTACTGTGCCTATGCCTACGCGGATGCGAGTGAGGGCGAGTCCACGACCGACATGGTCTTTGCGGGCGAGAACCTCGTCTACGAAAACGGCTCCAAGCTCGCCGCGACCAAACTGCTTACCTGTGATATGGCCATCGCCGACGTTGACCTTGACCGCCTGGTTGCCGAGCGCCGTCGCTCGACGACGTGGACGCGCGCGGACGATGCGCCGGAGGCCACGACCGTTGAGTTCTCTTTTGAGGGCGTGCTGACAGACGAACCTGTCCTGCGCGATGCACTCGGCATCGACCGTGTCTTCCCCCGCGCGCCCTTTGTGCCGGCCGACCATGGTGACCTGGCCGAGCGTTGCGAGACCATCCTCGACCTGCAGACCGCCGGCCTCAAGACCCGCCTGGCCCATACGGGCACCAAGGCTGCAGTCATCGGTCTTTCGGGCGGCCTGGACTCCACGCTGGCACTGCTTGTGACCGTGCGCGCCTTCGATGCACTGGGGCTGCCGCGCACCGGTATCACGGCCGTGTCCATGCCCGGCTTTGGCACGACGCATCGCACCAAGTCGAATGCCGAGTCGCTCGCTCGCGACCTTGGCGTGAGCTTCCGCGAGGTTTCGATCCACGCGGCCGTGGAGCAGCACTTCAAGGACATTGAGCACGATCCGGCCGTGCAGGACGTGACCTACGAGAACAGCCAGGCCCGCGAGCGTACGCAGATTCTGATGGATCTGGCCAATCAGGCCGGCGGTTTTGTCATCGGCACGGGCGACCTGTCGGAGCTGGCGCTCGGCTGGGCTACCTACAACGGCGACCACATGAGCATGTACGCCGTCAACGCGAGCGTGCCCAAGACGCTTGTGCGCCATCTGGTGCGCTATGCCGCTGATGTTTTTGGCGGGCGTATTGCCGAGGTCTTGCTCGATATCCTCGATACGCCGGTGTCCCCCGAGCTTCTGCCGCCCACGGGCGACGGCGAGATTGCGCAGAAGACTGAGGATTTGGTGGGCCCGTACGAGCTGCACGACTACTTCCTCTACTACCTGCTGCGTTTTGGCTTTGAGCCGGGCAAGATCTACCGCATGGCGCTCAAGAGCTTCGAGGGCGCCTACGACGTCAAGACCGTTCACACGTGGCTGCGTACGTTCTACCGTCGCTTCTTTGCCCAGCAGTTTAAGCGCAGCTGCCTGCCCGATGGCCCCAAGGTGGGTTCGGTCACGCTCAGCCCGCGCGGCGATTGGCGCATGCCGAGTGACGCCAGCTCGCGCCTGTGGCTCGCCCAG
Organism: uncultured Collinsella sp.; assembly: GCA_958407445.1. Lineage (GTDB taxonomy): Bacteria > Actinomycetota > Coriobacteriia > Coriobacteriales > Coriobacteriaceae > Collinsella. Next base: position 33,080 of record CATYIU010000003.1, on the reverse strand, counting down.
ATTGACGCGCTCAATCCGATGGACTAAGGTTGCCAAATTGAACCAAAACAGCGGGTGCAAGCGTTACACTTTTGCAATCTGATGGCCCGTATCGCGCGGCGCTCTTGTCGGAGCGCCGCGTTTTTCATATCGAAAGGTGGCACCATGCAGGCGTCGCAGCGTCTCGACCGCTTTGGCGCGGAGGTCTTCGCCTCGCTCAACAACAAACTGCTTGCGCTGAAGGCTCAGGGCAAGACCATTTACAACATGAGCGTGGGCACGCCCGACTTTAAGCCGTACGACCACGTGGTCGAGGCGCTCACGCAAGCGGCCCAGGACCCCGAGATGTGGAAGTATGCCCTGCGCGACCTGCCCGAACTCAAGCAAGCCGTGTGCGATTACTACGAGCGTCGCTTTGGCGTTTCGGGCATTACGCCGTCTATGGTGCAGTCGTGCAACGGCACGCAGGAGGGCGTTGGCCATTTGGGCCTTGCCCTGCTCGATCCGGGTGACACCATTCTGGTTCCCGATCCGTGCTACCCGGTCTTTGAGGCAGGTGCCAAGATCGCCGATGCCAAGCTCGAGTACTATCCGCTGGTGGCGGAGCACAATTACCTGCCCTATGTGGCGGGTATCGATCCCGAGGTGGCCGATCGTGCCAAGTACATGATTGTGTCGCTGCCCGCCAACCCGGTGGGCTCGGTGGGCACGCCCGAGGTCTACGAGGAGATCATCGCTTTCGCCCGCGAGCACGACCTGCTCATCGTCCATGACAACGCGTACTCCGACATCGTGTTCGACGGCGAGCCGGGCGGAAGCTTCTTGCAGTATCCTGGTGCGCTTGAGGTGGGCGTGGAGTTCTTCTCGCTTTCCAAGTCGTTTAACGTTACCGGTGCGCGTATCGGCTTTTTGGTCGGCCGCGAGGACGTGGTCTCTGCCTTTGCCAAGCTGCGCGGCCAGATCGACTTTGGTATGTTCTTCCCGATCCAGAAGGCTGCTATCGCCTGCCTGAACGGTCCGCGCGATGAGGTCGAGGCGCAGCGTCTGAAGTACCAGGAGCGCCGCGATGCCCTGTGCGACGGTCTTGAGGGCTTGGGCTGGGAGCGTCCCAACGCGCATGGCTCTATGTTTGTGTGGGCCAAGCTTCCCGGTGGTCGCACCGATTCCATGGCGTTTTGCGAGGAGCTTATGGAGAAGGCCGGCGTTGTGGTGACGCCGGGCGCGAGCTTTGGTCCTTCGGGTGAGGGGCATGTGCGCATGGCGCTGGTCCTGCCGCCCGATCAGATCGCTTTGGCTGTCGAGGCCATTCGCGAGGCGGGCCTGTATTAGAAAGCTATTCCGCTCGTCAATAGCTCGAAACCGATTTCGTGCAGTTATTTTACGAATCCTGCAAACAATTTCGGTAAACGGTCGATTTTTGGCTGCGAATAGGAGCATAATCAAAGTCCCGATTGGATGTATTGGGATTACGGCAAGCCGCTCGGGTCGTTCCCGGGCGGCTTGTTTGTGGAGAGAGATGGGAGTTTCTAATGGTTAACGAGAAGAAGGTCGCTATTGTCGGCTGCGGTTTCGTTGGTTCGTCTTCGGCGTTCGCGCTGATGCAGAGTGGTCTGTTCTCCGAGATGGTCCTCATCGACGTGGACAAGAACCGCGCCGAGGGTGAGGCCCTGGATATCGCGCACGGCATGACGTTTGCCGAGCCGATGAAGATCTACGCCGGCGATTATTCCGATGTCGCCGACGCCGCCATGATCGTCGTCACCGCTGGCGCTGCCCAGAAGCCCGGTGAGACTCGCCTGGACCTGGTCAACAAGAACGTCAACATCTTTAAGTCCATCATTCCCGAAATTAAGAAGTCCGGCTTCGACGGCATTCTGCTCATTGTCTCCAACCCGGTCGATGTTCTGACCTATGCCGCCATCAAGATGTCCGGCCTGCCCGAGGGCCATGTCATCGGCTCCGGCACCGTGCTCGACACTGGCCGTCTGCAGCAGATGCTTGGTGCCCACGTCGAGGTTGACCCGCGCGATGTCCAGGCCTATGTCATGGGTGAGCACGGCGACTCTGAGTTTGTCGCTTGGTCCAGCGCCCAGGTTGCCGGCGTGCCGCTGAACACTTTCTGCGAGCTTCACGGTCATCTGGAGCATGAGGCTGCCGAGAAGCGCATCGCCGAGGACGTCAAGAACTCCGCCTACACCATCATCGAGAAGAAGCACGCCACCTACTATGGCGTCGCCATGGCCGTCAAGCGCATCTGCACCGCCGTCATGCGCGATGAGCAGACCGTTCTGCCCGTCTCCTCGCTCATGGTGGGCGAGTATGGCCTGTCCGATCTTGCCATCTCCATGCCGACGGTCGTTGGCCGCGACGGCGTCGTCTGTCGCGTCCCCGTGCCGCTGAACGATGACGAGCAGCATGAGCTTACCGCCTCCGCCAAGGCCCTCAAGGACATCATCGACAGCGTCGACTTCTCCTGCTAAATCAAGCTCGCTAGAGCGAAAAGCTACAATGAAGGCGTCCGGGTCCACGCGGCCCGGGCGCCTTTTTGATGCAAAGTAACCTGACCCCAATGCACCATAGTTGATGGGAGGGCCATGTCGGATTCCTCTAATTTTTTGACCTATGCCCAGACGACGTTTGATTCGTTTGAGGAGCAGCCGTTCTGTGCGGTGGATAGCCTGGTCTTTGCGTGGCTGTCCTATTTGCGTTTGCCGGGTGATATGGCGGAGCTGACGAACTGGCAGGGCCTAGACGTACGCGAGCTGCTGCGTGCCGAGTGCTACCGGGACATGATTGGCGACCTGTGGGATCCGGAGGGGAGCAGGGCCTTGTTGGAGGCCGTGGCAGCAAGCCCTCGCTACCGTGGCGTGCACGTTTGCGGTTATCGTGCCGTGAGCGATGTGGTGGCGACAGAGCAGTTTGCAGCCATGGCGTTCCGGTTTCCGGCGGGGTTTAGCTATCTTTCCTTCCGGGGGACCGACAGCACGATTGTGGGCTGGAAAGAGGACTTTAACATGGCGTTCCGGTGTCCTGTGCCGGCCCAGGAATCCGCGGCGCGTTATGTGGACGAGGCGGCGGATGCGATTGACGGGCCGCTTTTGTGCGGAGGTCATTCCAAGGGTGGAAACCTTGCGGTGTACGGTGCGGCGATGTGCTCCGATGTCGCCCGTGAGCGAATCGAACGGGCGTATTCCCATGATGGTCCGGGCTTCGTCGAGGAGTTTCTGAACGGCAACGCTTTCGCTGATCTATCCAGCCGAATCGACAAGACGCTACCTCGGTCGTCGATTTTTGGCATGATGTTCGAGACGCAGGAGGACTATGCCATCGTTGAGAGCACCGAGTTCAGCCTGCTGCAGCACAATCCCTTTAGTTGGGTGGTTGATGGTCGCGACTTCGTGTACTGTGAGCGCCTGTCCGCCGGTGCTCGATACGTTGATGGCTCCATTCGCGAGATGCTGCTTGCAGTGGGGCCTGCCGAGCGCGAGCGTTTTGTAGATGCGTTGTTCTCCGTGTTTGAGGCTACGGGTGCCGAGCGGTTTGCGGATATCGCCGGGAATCTGCGCGAGAGCCTGCCCGTGATGCTCCAGGCTGCGCAAGGTTTCGACAAGGATACGCGACGCTTTGTCTCGCAGACCATCGTGGCAATCCTTAAGTGCGCACTGCTGCCCAAACGACCCCAGATCGACATGTCCGCTGCCGGTAAGAGTCTGGCAGAACAGCTCGAGGCTTGGCAGTCCGAGCTTCTGCGCTAGCCATTGGTGCAAAGCAACCTGTCCTCGATGCACCAATCTTCGATGCGCTCGGAGTGAGCTCGACCGCTATACTGGTTCGTGCCGAAATCGATCTAGAACGGAATGCCGTATATGAAAATCAATCATGCGATTCTGCATATCCTGGACTTTGACTCTGCCGTCAACGTTATGAGCCAGCGCGAGCTCGATCTCGAGAGCCGTACCGTGCGCAACTTCGTGACCACGCATTTGCGCCGCGCACGTACCTCGGCCGACAATAAACGCGCTACGTTTGCCGAGAACTCTGCGTTTGGCGGCGAGCTCAAGGGTTATTTCTTTGGCGAGCGCGAGTTCGTGGACCTGTCGCAGCAGATTGCGGAGTTTATCTCCTCCGAGCTCACCAAAGCCGAGAAAGCCGAGTCCACCGACGTGCTCGTGGCCGATTTTGACGACGATGAGGATGTCCGCTGGTTTGCCGTGATGCTGCTGGGCTCCAAGCAGGCTTTTATGCACGAAGTGGGCCGCGAGGAGGGGGAGGTGCGCAACGACATCGCGCGCCACTACGCCATTCTGCCGAACCCCTCGCAAAAGGTGCCGAGCTATGCCATCGTGCGCGCGAGCACCATGGAGATCGGCTACGTGGACAAGAAGCGCAAGATTGCCGGCGAGGACCGTATGCTTATCCCCGATGGCCTGCTGCAGTGCGCCACGGGCGTATCGGGCAAGGAGGTCATCGACACCGTGACGCGTGTGGTCGAGGAAGTCGCCGAGGAGCACGGTGCCAACACGGCCGTGGCGCTCGCCAAGGTTAAGGCCGCTGTGGCCGAGAAGGTCGAGGATGACGAGGAGCTTCCGCCCTGGGATATCGTCGATGAGGTCTTTGAGGACGAGCCGGTCATCAAGGAAAGTGTGCGCGCGGCACTGACCGAGGAGAAGGTGCCTGAGCGTGTGCCCGTGGAGCGCAAGCAGGTCGAACGCGCGGCGGTGCGCAATCATAAGATCCGTACCGATACGGGTATCGAGATCAGCTTCCCGGCCGAGATGGGTTCGAACTCCGAGTACATCGAGTTCGTTAACGAGCCCAACGGCCTCATCTCCATCGAGCTCAAGAATATCGGGTCAATTGAGAATCGATAAGGGATCGAGCGGATTGACCGTAACGAAAAGGCCGAAGCCCTTTGGGACTTCGGCCTTTTCGTCATAACCGCGTAACTATTAAAGTTGACGTAGTCCTTCCTCGAGACCGGTCTTGCTGTCGGTCTGGGCGTCGCGCATCTTGATGACGCGGGCGGGGACACCGGCCACGACGGCACCAGCGGGGACGTCCTCGACGCACACGGCGCCGGCGGCAACGACAGCGCCCTTGCCTACGTGCACGCCTTCCAGGACCACGGCGTTGGCGCCGATCATGACATCGTCCTTGATGATGACGGGCGTGGCGCTTGCGGGTTCAACGACGCCTGCCAACACGGTTCCAGCGCCGATGTGGCAGTTCTTGCCCACTGTGGCGCGGCCGCCCAGCACGGCGCCCATGTCGATCATGGAGCCCTCACCGATAACGGAGCCGATATTGATGATGGCACCCATCATGATGACGGCGCGGTCGCCGATCTCGACGCGGTCGCGGATGATCGCGCCCGGCTCGATGCGGGCGTTGATGCCCTTGAGGTCGAGCATGGGCACGGCGGAGTTGCGGCAGTCGTTCTCCACATCGTAGTAATCGATGGAATCGGCATTGGCATCAAGGATGGCTTTGAGCTCGTCCCAGTCGCCAAAGACAGTCTTGCCACGACGACCGCCGTAGACGTGTGCGTCGCCCCAGGCAACCTTCATGCCCGGCTTTTCGCGCACGTACAGTTTGACGGGCGTTTTTTTGGGCGCGGTGGCGATGTAGTTGATAATCTCCTGTGCATCCATATCGGCTGCATTGCTCATTTGCTGTCTCTCCTTTGGGTGGATCCGGTTGATACCTGGTTAGGCAAACATGACCTGGTCGAACGTATAGAAGCCGTGCTCGCGGGTGACGAGCTTCTGCGCGGCTGCCAGGGCGCCGTTGACGAAGATCTGACGGCTCGTGGCGCGATGCGTGAGCGTGACTTCCTCGTCCTGGCCAAAGAAACTCACTTCGTGCACGCCGGCGACAGTGCCACCGCGCAGCGAGTGCATGCCGATCTCCTTGGGGTCGCGCGCTCCGCACATGCCCTCGCGGCCATAGACGGGGTGGTAGCCCGCCTCGGGCTCGGCTTCGACGACGGCATCGAGCAGCAACTTGGCAGTGCCGCTGGGGGCGTCGACCTTTTGGTTATGGTGCGTCTCGACGATTTCGCAGTCAAAGCCGGGCAGCTCGCGTGTGGCCTGTGCTACCAGATGACGCAGGGCTGCGATACCGATGGAGTAATTGCCGGAGTGCATGACGCGGGCGTTCTGACCCAGCTCGCGCAGGCGATCCATCTGCTCTGGTGTGTAGCCCGTGGTGCCCGAGACCAACGCGGCGCCTGTACGCTCGACATAGGCGACGACGGCATCGAAGGTCACGACGTTCGAGAAGTCGATGATGACGTCGGCTGCCGGGGCACTCTCGAGCTCGGACAAGTCGAAGCCGATCTGGGCGACGATATCAAAAACGGGCTGACCGGCGGCGTCGACAACGCCCTCGGCGGTGGTGCGGATGAGCGAGCCCATACGGCCCGTTCCCATAATGACGGTCTTAATCAAGCAGACCAGCTCCCTTCAGAGCATCGGTAAGTGCAGCGCGCGTGTCGTTGGCCATGGGGCACAGCGGCATGCGGTAGTTTGCCTCGATCATACCCATCTGTGCGAGCGCTTCCTTAACAGGGATGGGGTTGACCTCGCTAAAGAGGGCGTTGATGAGCGGCTGACCGGCGATCTGGATATCGCGGGCGCGCTCCACGTCACCGTCCAGATAGGCGCGGCACATGTCGTGCACGAGCTGCGGCTGAACATCGGCCCACACGCTGATGGTGCCCGAGGCACCCAGGCTCATGAGCGGCACGGTGAGGGCGTCCTCGCCCGAGTACATGCGGAAGTCGTCGGACAGCAGGTGGGCGATCTTGGCCGCGTAGGCGACGTTGCCCGAGGCTTCCTTAATACCCATGATGTTGGGGTGCGCGGCCAAGCGCTCCACATTGCGCTCGCTGATGCCGCAGCCGCAGCGGCCGGGGATGTTGTACAGGATGCAGGGGATATCTACGGCATCGGCAACGGTCTTAAAGTGCTGGTAGATGCCCTCTTCGTTGGACTTGTTGTAGTAGGGGGTAATGAGCAGCAGGCCGTCGGCGCCCAGGCCCTGATAGGTGAGCGACTTGGTGAGCATGGTCTGCGTGGAGTTGGAGCCCGAGCCGGCGATGACGGGGACACGGCCTGCAACCTGCTTGACCACCGCGGCGACAACGGAGTTGTCCTCATCGTCAGTCATCGTGGCGCTCTCGCCGGTGGTGCCCAGGGTGAGGATGGCGTCGGTACCGTTTTGCAGGTGGAAATCGATAAGGCGCTCGAGCGCGTCAAAGTCGACGCTTCCGTCCTTTTTAAACGGCGTGACGAGGGCGACGATCGAACCCTCGAGGTCGCGGATATCCATGTTCTTCTCCTTCGCTTCCGCGATCTGGATGCGTTTGTTCCACTGAGCGGCGACGGCCAGACGCTCGTCCTGAGCGCGACGGCGAGCACTTTCGGCGCGCGACTTGGCCAGCAGCTCTCGGCCGCACGGCAGCACATCGAGTGTGGCAAAATAATCGCCCGGGCGCTCGGCGCGGCGGATGAGGTCGGCCGAGCCGTCGGGGCGCAGCAGCACCTCGGCGGAGCGCAGGCGTCCGTTGTAGTTGTAGCCCATGGAGTAGCCATGCGCGCCGGTATCGTGGATCACAAGCAGGTCGCCCATGTCGATATGCGGCAGCTCACGATCGATGGCGAACTTGTCGTTGTTCTCGCACAGATTGCCCGTAATGTCGTACGTGTTTGTGACAGGCGCCGCGGTCTTGTCGGCGCCACCCGGCTGGCCCATCACTGTAATGTGGTGGTAGGCGCCATACATGGCAGGGCGGATCAGATCGACGGCGCTTGCGTCGACACCGATATAGTCCTTGTAGATCTGCTTTTCGTGGATGGCCTTGGTGACCAGGCAGCCGTAGGGGCCCATCATAAAGCGGCCCATCTCGGTGCAGATGGCCACATCGCCCATGTCGGCGGGAACCAGGATCTCGTCGTATGCCGCGTGCACTCCCTCGCCGATGGCGTGAATGTCGTTGGCCTGCTGCTCTGGCAGGTAGGGGATGCCGACGCCGCCGGATAGATTGATGAAGGCGACGTGTGCGCCGGTCTCGCGCTCCAGGCGCACGGCAAGCTCAAAGAGGATGCGCGCGAGCTTGGGGTAGTAGTCGTTGGTGACGGTGTTGCTGGCAAGGAATGCGTGGATGCCAAAGTCCTCGGCGCCCTTGGCCTTGAGCGTGCGAAAGGCCTCGAAGAGCTGCTCGGTGGTCATGCCGTACTTGGAGTCGCCCGGGTTGTCCATGATGCCGTTGGAGAGCTGGAACAAGCCGCCCGGATTAAAGCGGCAACTGACTGTCTTGGGGATGGGCCCCGCGACACGCTCAAAGAACTCGATATGGCTGATGTCGTCAAAGTTGACGATGGCGCCCAGCTTGTCGGCGAGTTCAAAGTCGGCCGCCGGCGTGTCGTTGGACGAGAACATGATGTCGTGGCCGGTGATGCCCAGCGAGCGGGCGATCATGAGCTCGGTATAGCTCGAGCAATCGCAGCCGCAGCCGTATTCGTTGAGAATGGAGATGAGCGCCGGGTTGGGATTGGCCTTGACGGCAAAGTATTCCTTAAAGCCCGGGTTCCATGCAAAGGCGTCGCGCACTTCTTGCATGTTGCGGCGGATGCCCGCCTCGTCGTATAGATGAAACGGCGTGGGGAACTGCTCGACGATATGCTCGAGCGTCTCCTTGTCCACAAACGGCTGCTTGGCCGCATATGCCTCGTTGGGAGTCAATGACATGTCCCGTAAACCTCGCTATCCAGACGGCGCTACCTGCGCATCGAATCCGCATAGCGTGGACCCAATGTCCGGATAGCGCTCCCGCATTGCTGCAGACAGTCCTGCGGGTGTTTCCCGCAGGCCCACCAGGCTGTTCGTGCCCGAAAAACCCAGTTCGGCGGGTTTCGCCTCCCCACGGGGTCAAAGCCTGCCGGCTCGCCCGCGGATCTTCGTGCCCGCGCCTCTATCAAGTGGTAAAGACCCTATCACGTTGCACTTTACCAAACAAGAGTATTCGTATATAACGTTTAAAAAATGCAGCATCATGCTAGAAACAAGGGTGCCACAATCCAGCGTCACAATAGGTGTCAGCCGAGTCGTCCCATGAAAGGAATCCCTATGACCGAGCTCCAAGAACTCCGTCGTTATCGTCGCGACCTGCACCGCATTCCGGAGCTCGACTTCGATCTTCCGCAGACTATCGCCTATATCGAGGGCGTGTTGGCGCCGCTCGCCTGCGAGGTGACCCATCCGTGTCCCAGCTGCGTCTGCGCTTTCTTCGATGCCGGCACGGGCGCCGCGCATGCCACGGCGATTCGCGCCGACATGGACGCCCTGCCCATCGCGGAGGCAACGGGCGCGGCCTTTGCCTCGACGCATCCCGGTAAGATGCATGCGTGCGGTCACGACGGTCACATGGCCATGGCTCTCGCGGTGGCGACTTTTGTCGACCGAGCGATTCGTGAGCAGCCGGGCGCCATCAAGCGCAACGTGCTCTTTGTGTTTCAGCCGGCCGAGGAAACGACCGGTGGCGCCAAGACGGTGTGTGAGAGCGGCGTATTCGAGCGCTACGGGGCGGATCGCATCTTTGGCTTCCACGTATGGCCCGATTTGCCCGCCGGCACGTTGGCGAGCTGTTCCGGTCCGCTGCTGGCGCGCTCAAGCGAGACGCACATTCATATCCATGGCGCGAGCATCCATATCGCCAAGACCTACGGCGTTCCAGTCGAGGAATCGCATGATGCTGCGCTGGCAGCGGCCAAGTTCTTGGTTTCCGAGTGCGAGCTCATGGACGAGTTGGGTGCCGACGAGCCCTGCATTGGTAAGTTCGGCCTGCTGCAGGCCGGCACCGTCTGCAATGCGGTGGCGGGGGAGGCCCATGTTGCCGGCAGCCTACGTGTGTTTACGGACGACATGTTCGACCGCGCGCGCGAGGGCGTGCGCCGCGTGCTGGACGATGCCTGCGTCGCAACGGGCTGCACATATGACCTCGATTTTGCCGAGGGCTATCCGCCGGTCGATAACGATCCCGAGCTGTTCGCCCACATTGCGCCTGTCTTGTCCGAGCTGCAACTCGTGGATGAGCCTTTGCTGATTGCCGAGGACTTCGCTTTCTATCAGCGCCATCTGCCAGGCGTGTTCTTCCTCCTGGGTACGGGCGTGCCGGAGGGACAAGATAATCCGATCGATTCGGATGGCTGTCCCGCCTATGCCACGAGCGCTCTGCATACCGATACCATGCTCTTTGACGAGGAAATTCTACTCAAGGGCCTCGATGTCTACAAACGATTGCTTAACTTGGAGTGACGATGAAGCGCCGACAGTCTGCCGTATATAGCCCGGGTGGATGCGGGTGTGGCTTGCTACTGCTCCCGGTTATTGCTGTGAGCATTGGCGTGATGTTTGCGCTTGCCGGGGTGGCAGCAGCGGCACTCGTGTTGCTGATTGTGGCCATTGGCGTGACGGTCTGGCTGTGCCGTTCTCGCGAGCAACGTCGTGCCGATGGTAAGACCAATGTTGGATGGACTATCTTTTTAGTCGTCGCCTACCTATTGAGCATCAGCTATTTAGTTTTCTTTATCCTGTTGCTTGTGAGCACCTTTACCGGGGAATCCGTCACGGTGGGTTGATGCGCTGCTAGCAGACGGTCACGCAAAGTGCGTTTGCTCGGCGTCTGGATAGCTGCATTGGCCGTTTACCGCAACCTTAGCTCTCAGCTAATGAATTCAAGTTCAATCCTTTCTACGATGTGCTGTGTGCCGGCGCGGTAGCCGGATCGTAGGAAGGATGAATAATGGCAAAAGAGGGAAAGAAGCCGATCGGCAAGATTGTCCTAGGCGTCATCGTGGTGCTGGTTATCGTCGGTGCCGTGGGCTCTATGGGTGGCAATTCAACCGATTCGTCTGCGAGCGATTCGGCAAAACCTGCCGAGGCGACACAGCAGGCTGAGGAGCAAAAAGAACCGCAAGAACCGTATACCATTGCTGACGAGGCTGAAGACACCTCCAGTCAGTTTGCCTATAAGATCACGGGCACGCTGACCAATAACACGGACAAGGAAAAGAGCTACATTCAGATTGAGTATGTTCTGTATGATGCCGATGGCAACCAGGTTGGAACGGCTCTTGCAAACACCAATCATCTGAAGGCGGGCGGCTCCTGGAAGTTCGAGGCGCTGGGTACGGTGTCTCCCGACCAGGTTGCTAGCTGGGAGCGTTCGGACGTAAGCGGTTTCTAGCATGTTGCATGCACTGGGGGAGGTGAAGTCGTATGCCCGATAAAAAGCTGACTGAGGAGTTGCTCAATGAGCTTCTCGATGCACCGAACATCGATGGCTATATCAGGGAGCACGACTTTGCCGCCCCGTCGCTTTCGGACTACCTGAAGCAGCTGATGCAGGAAAAGGGCTTGGAGCGCTCTCGCGTGGTTCGTATGGCCGATCTCAATGAGACCTTTGGCTATCAGATCTTTACTGGTGCGCGTCACCCGAGTCGCAATAAGGTGCTGCAGATTGCCTTTGCGATGGCGCTGACGCTCAAAGAGACCAACCGTGCGCTGACGGCTGCCGGGGTGAGCGTCCTCAACTGCAAGGATCGCCGTGACGCGATTATCATCTTTTGCATCGATCGCGGGTGCAGCCTCCAAAAGGTCAACGAGGAGCTGTATCGCTTTGGCGAGGAGACGGTGAGTTAGCGGCTGATATCTGAGCCGGCGGAGCTGCCGAACAACGATGCAAACGAACGGGGCGCGGATGCCATGGGGTGTCTGCGCCCTGCGCTATGATGGAGGCTATGGATACTCAGACCCCAACATATCCCGATGACGAGCTGACCGCAGCGCTTGCCGAGCACCTGGCGTCGCTCGATCGCGACGACAGCTATCGCGTGGAGCGTGTACTTAAGCGCTCGTCCGTTGAAACAACTGAGCTCGTGTACTTTGAAGGAACCGGCGGTGGTTCGCTCGGCCCCTTTGTCCGTAAACGCATCGATGCTTCGGCTCAAATCGGCGGGGCATACGAGCGTCTGTTTGCCGCCCAGCGGGCGGGCGGGCGTTTTGAGCACCTGCCCAGAATCGTCGATTGCCGTCGTGTGGGCGACGAGCTTAACGTGGTTATGGAATATATCGAAGGAGAGACGCTCGGGGTGCTGGTGGACCGTCTGGGAGCCACCCCCGATTATGCATGTGAATTGTATCCTGCCCTTTGCGACGCCGTGGGCGAGCTCCACGCCGGTTTTGCAATGGCGGGGGAGACGTCGGCGCCGGTGATCCATCGCGACCTCAAGCCATCGAATATCATCGTGACAGGTGCGAGCCGTACGCTCGATGAGGGCCTGACGTTTTCATCGCTGGTGATTATCGACTTGGGGATCGCGCGCGTATGGCGCGATGGCGCCGATGCCGACACCGTCAAGTTTGGCACGCGACCCTATGCGCCGCCCGAGCAGTATGGGTTTGGGCAGACGAGTGTGCGCAGCGACGTCTACGCACTTGGCGCCCTGTTGTTCTTCTGCTTGACGGGAATCGACCCTAAACCAGGGCTCGACATGCGCGAGCAATGCGAGGCGCGTGGCATTCCCACTCCACTTGCCGATGTCATCTGCATGTCGATGGCGCTCGACCCGGCTAAGCGTTTTGCGAGTGCGGAAGCGTTGGGACGGGCTACGCGCGCGGCATACGATCTGAGTCGCCCCGTGCGGCCTCCTGCGCCTGCGCCTGTCCGTACTCCAGACTCGGAGACGGTGTTGACGCCCCAAGGGCTCCAGAACCCCGCAGGGCTTCCTAGGCCTGCCGCCTCTGTTGCATGCGGTCTGCTCTCTCGCGTTCCGGAGTCTCTGGGGCGCATTTGGAATACGCTTGTCTGCTTCTCGCTACTTGTGTTCTTTGCCGGAAGTCACTTTGCCGTCTTTCACCCCACGGGAGCAAACCAAAGCTACCCGACGTGGCTTCTCATAATCGAGTATTTTTTCTTTGTCGATGGCCTTATGGTGCTTATGCATTTTGCGCTGCTCGATAAGCGCCGTCTTCGTCGGCGATTCGTACTGCTCGACAGCTATCGCGGCAAGAAACTCGCGAAACTCTGGCTCAAGGCATTGGGTGTGCTGCTCCTATGCATGATCGTCATAGTCGCGGTTGCCAATGCGACCGGCGTCGTCGATACCTCCGCTACCTAAAAGAAAAGGGCCCCATTGGGGCCCTTTGCAGTTGCGCTTAGATGCGGTTCATCTGAGCGGCGACTTTGTTATACCAGTCCTGCCACGTGGGCGGGCAGTACTTTTTGGCCGCTGCCGGAGTAAGGGTGGAGCCGTAGTTGGCACCCAGATAGGCAACGTGAGCGGAGATGCCCTCGCTCCAGCTGCCAAAGCTGCGCCAACCGCCGCCACGGGCGCTCCAGCCCCAGGCGTTGTAAGAATTGGCGCAATAAGCACCCTTGGTGCTCTCGATACAGGCGATGGCGGGGGACCAACGGGGGTCGACACCGGTATTCCAGGCGGCGACGGCAAAGTTATAGCCCTGGCCTGCCATGGGGGAGCCGGCAAGATAATTGTCGATGCGGCTCGTCCACTCATTAATGAACGAATCGTAATCGGAACTACCGGTATTGGAGTTGTTCACCGTGGTGTCTATGGTGGTGTTGGTGTTGGTGGCCTGGCTGCTGGAATTGCCGCCGCTTACGCCCTCGCCCGAGAGCTTCTCGGCGGCAGCGGCCTTATCGGCCTCAAGCTTGGCAAGCTCGGCGGCATTTTCCTGCTCGGCTTTTGCCTGTGCCTCGCTGCGGAGCTGCTGGGCCTGCGCCAGCGCATCCTCGGCGTTTTTCTGCTCTGCCTCAAGCTGTGACTTGGCCTGCTGGAGCTCGGCCTTGTTCTGCTCGAGTTCGGTTTGCATATTATTGAGCTCTTCGATCTCGTTGACGCTCGAGCTCGTGATCTGGTTGGTGTATTTGCAGGTCGTGATGAACTCACCCAGGCTCTGCGCATTGACCAGGAAGCTCACGATGGGATTGGTGCCCTTCTGATACTTGTACAGATCGCGCATGGCGGAGCTTGCCTTGGCCTGCTGCTCGGGAAGCTTAGCCTCGATTTCCTCGATGCTTGCCTCGTTGGAGTCAATCTGCTTTTGCAGGTCATCGAGTTTGGTGCGGGCGTCGTTGTAGGCGCTCGTGGCGGCTTCGATCTTCTGCTGGGCTGCGGAAAGCTGGTCCTGCGTTGCCTGCGAGGCGGCATACGCCGCAACGGGGGAGAGCATCGGCGTGGCCGTCAGCGCAACGGCGAGCGCGGCGCTCGTGATGATACGAGCCGGCTTCGACGCAATGAGCGCTGCGGTGCGATGATTCGAATGCTGCATCCAGTCCCTCTGCAATCAATCGTAGGTTATGGTTCGAACGGTATTCTACTACTGCTTTCGACCTCAACTTGAACCTTAAAGGTTCCAAAGGGTCAAGTTGAACTTGAGGCTTTGGCTTTGACCTGCAGTTATGATGAATTGTTGAGAAACCATAGAGTTCAACTTTAACGTTACGGGGGCCTGTTTGCGGACGGGCTTTCGGTCGTGAAAGCTATCTCAACAGGGGGTTTGCGGCTACAAGGCCCCATCGCGGTGAGTGCGGCTTTATGCTGGACGATCACGTCGATTGCCATAGATACGGTGGAGCTTTGGGCGCCGGCGGCTTGGCACGCTAGAATAAATCAGTTGCGCAAAGACCGCCCGTTGTGTGGGCAGTTCATGATAGGAAGTTTCCATGGCATTGCAGTTTACAGAGCGCGAGTTCATTCCCGTGCTGCTCGGAGGCGACATCAACGCCTATTCGGTGGCGCGCGCCTTCTACGAAGAGTACCAGGTCAAGAGTCTGGTCTTTGGCAAGTACCAGACGGGTCCCGCTTACCGCAGCCAGATTATCGACTACACGCCCAACGTGGATATCGACACCATGCCCGTGATGCTCAAAACCGTCAACGGCATTGCCCAAGCGCATGCCGACAAGACGATTGTCCTTGTGGGCTGTGGCGATAACTATGTTGCCCTCGTGGCTCAGGCCAAGGATGCCCATGAGCTGGCGGATAACATCGTCGCGCCTTACGCTCCCTACAGCATGCTTGAGCAGTGTCAGAAGAAGGAGATCTTCTACGAGCTGTGCGAGAAGCACGGCGTGCCCTATCCGCATACCTTTACCTTCACCATGGCGATGCTGAATGCCCAAGGCGAGGCACCTGCCGAAGTGCTCGACCAGATCGATTTTCCTTACCCGATGATCCTGAAGCCTTCCGACGGCATCATGTGGTGGCAGCACGAGTTCGAGGGCCAGAAAAAGGCCTATGAGATTGCCGACCGTGCCGAGCTGGAACAGGTCATTCGCGACTCGTATGCCAGCGGCTACACCGACGACCTGATCTTGCAGGATCGCGTGCCCGGCAACGACGAGTATATGCGCGTGCTCACCAGCTATTCCGACCGCAACGGCAAGGTCCGCATGATGTGCCTGGGCCACGTGCTGCTCGAGGAGCATCAGCCTCACGGTGTCGGCAACCACGCCTGTATCATCACCGAGCCCAATGACGAGCTCATGGGCGGCGTGCGCAAGTTGCTCGAGGACCTTCACTTTGTGGGTTATTCCAACTTTGACGTTAAGTACGACGAACGCGACGGCTCGTTTAAGTTCTTCGATTTCAACACGCGCCAAGGTCGCAGCAACTACTACGTCACTAACAGCGGCTTTAACGTTGCCAAGTATGTGGTGGACGAGTATGTGTTCAACCGCCCGTTTGAGCCGGAGTTTGTGACGGCGCAGGACGAGGCACTGTGGATGGTCGTTCCCATGGGCGTCGTCGACAAGTACGTCAAGGATCCCGAGTTGCGCGCTAAGGTGCATCGCCTGGACAAGGAAGGCAAGGGCGCCGACCCTTCGTTTATGAAGGGCGACTTTGTCTTTAACCGCTGGCTGCGCATGTGGCACACCAAGCTGCGCCACTTTAAGCTGTTCAAGACGTATTACAAGTAGATGAGTGCGGCGCCCGTCCGGTTTACATCGGGCGGGCGCGGGTATGATACGCGCAATTGCGCAAGCGTCACCAAGGAGGCGGCGATGGAAAAGCTGGGAGTTATCGGCGGCATGGGCGCCGAGGCCACGTCGTATTACTACGACCAAGTGGTGCGCCACACGGCTGCTGCCTGCGATCAGGAACATATCGACATGGTGGTGCTCTCCAAGTCGACCATGCCTGACCGCACGCTGGCCATTAAGACCGGCGAGCATGCCAAGCTGCTGGCGACCATGAAAGAGTGTGCCCAGGCACTCGAGTCGCTGGGCTGTGCGCACATTGCCGTTCCCTGCAACACGTCACACTACTTTTACGACCAGATCCAGTCGTTTACGAAGGTGCCGATTATCCACATGCCGCGTGAGTCGGTTCGCTATGCCCTTGCGGGTGCGGTGATGGGGGAGTGCGAGTTCGACCCCAACCTGAGTATGCCGGCCGAGCCGGTGCACAAGATTGGCATCATGGGAACCGACGGCACCGTGGGCGCGGGCGTCTACGGCCGCGAATGCGAGGCTGCGGGTGTCGAGGTTGTCTATCCCAGCGAGAAGCGTCAGAACGATGTGATGTCGCTTATCTACGATGATGTGAAGGCCGGACGTGAGCCCGATATGGATAAGTTCGACCGCGTGATGTGGGAGTTCGCCCGTAGCGGCTGCGACCGCGTCATTCTGGCCTGCACCGAGCTATCGGTGCTGCAGAAGTACCGAGAGATGCCCGAGATTACCCTTGACGCCATGGACGTCCTGGTGCGCGAATCCATCATCCGCAGCGGCGCCCCCTACCGCCTCTAGCTTCCGACCTGCCAAAAAGGGACAGGTTTATTTTGGTAGGTTTTATCTGGTGAAACAGTAAAGGCCTCGGCTCGTTTGGTGCGAGCCGAGGCCTTTTGCGTTGGGCGGTTGCTGTCGGTGGTGAACTAGAAAAGGAAGCCGATGGAGATAAGGGCGATGCTGACGATAAGTACGGCGATATCCAGGCCTTTGATGGGGTAGCGCTTATACGAACTCGCACGCGTGCGCAGGTAGAAGCCGCGCTGCTCGGCGGCAAGCGCGGTGGCATCGGTCTTGCCCACGCTCGAAATAAGCAGTGGCACGCACAGCGGCAGCATGAGCTTGAGTTTCTTGACGGGATTCTTAGTGTCGTATTCTACGCCGCGTGCAGTCTGCGCCTCCATGATGGCGTTCATTTCCTGGCCAAATACCGGCACAAAGCGCAGCGCCGTGGTAAAGGTGAAGGCATAGCGATATGGCACGTGCAGCACCTCGACGCAGGCGTTGGCGAGGTCGTTGAGCTTGGTCACCATAAGCATGAGGATGAGCGGCAGCGCCACGCCCAACAGACGCAGGCAGGCCTTTGTTCCGGTGATGAGGCCCTCGTCGGTGACAAAGCCCCACACCACGTTGCCATCGCGCATAAAGGCCAGCTGGAGCACCAGCATGATAAGCGCGAGCGGAATCAGCAACTTGAGTAGCGAGAACAGACGGTTGACGACGCCGGCATAGGCACCCAGTACAAGGGTGAGTGCCAAAAAGCCCAGCAGCGCCACGTAGGTGTCGGACAAGAAGATGCCGATGATGATGGCGGCGGCGAGGCCCAGTTTGATGACGGGGTTCAGGCGATGCAGCAGCGTATCGCCCGGCATGTAGTCGATGACGTTAACCACGGCGGTCCATCTCCTCGGTAATACGAACGATATCGGTGACCTCACTCACCTGCGCAAAGGCAGGCGAGACGGAGGATGCCAGGCGGCGTGAGAGTTCAATGACCTGGGGCGGCTCGACGTAGGCACGCTGCATGAGTTCGATGTTCGAAAACAGCTCGTGCGTGCGGCCGCGGTCGAGGATGCGACCGTCGGCCATTACCACAATGCGCTCGGCAAAATCCGAAACGACTTCCATATCGTGGCAGACCATGATAACGGCGCAACCGCGCTCGGCCATGGTGCGCACCGTTTCCATGACGGTCATGCACTCGCGGTAATCAAGGCCGCTCGTGGGCTCGTCGAGCACGACGATCTTGGGCTCTACGACCACGACAGAGGCGAGTGCCACCATCTGGCGCTGACCGCGCGAAAGCGAGAAAGGTGCCTCATCGGCAGGCAGGCCAAAGCGGTCGATGACGAGCTGGGCGCGACGCAGAGCCTCGGCGCGGTCCATGCCGCCAAGCTCCAAGCCAAAGGCGACCTCGTCGAGCACGGTGTCCTTGCAGATCTGACGGTCAGGGTTTTGGAAGAGGGTTGCGACTTCGCGGGCGATACGGCTCGTGGGAACGGCTGCGGTATCCAGTCCCGTGACGCGCACGCTGCCTGAGGCGGGCTTAAGCAGGCCTGTGAGCAGCTTGGTGAGCGTGGTCTTGCCGGCACCGTTCTGGCCGACGATGCCCACGAGCTCGCCGGGATAGAGGGTTAGGTTGAGGTCGTGGACGGCGGCGCCGCCATTGGGATAGGCAAACTCAACATGGTCGAAGGTGAGCACGGGCTCGGCGTCCTTGGCGTGCGGGCGCAACGACGGTGCGTGCGGTGAGCCGGCGGGTGCCTGAATGTCGCTGCTTGCGTGTGCGGGGTCGACGATGCCCGAAATCAGGCGCTCGGCCTCATCGACATCCAAGCAAGGGGTACCGCTTACCAGGCCATCGGCCTCGAGGCTATTGAAGATACGCGTGACGCGAGGGCAGTCGACGCCGATGGCACGGAGCTCGTCGGTATGCCCGAAAACCTCGTGTGGCTCGCCCTGCAGCGCGATTTCGCCATGGTTGAGCACGAGCACGCGGTTGCAGTACTCCGAGAGCAGGGCGACCTTTTGCTCAACGACGACGATGGTAATTCCAAGTGCGCGGTTTGCCTCACGCAGCGTCTCGAAGACCAACGTGGAGCTGGCGGGGTCGAGTGCCGCGGTGGGCTCGTCGAGAACCAAAACGCGCGGACGCATGGCGAGGATGGCGGCGATGGCTACCTTTTGCTTCTGTCCGCCCGAGAGGGTGGCGATCTCGCGGTCGCGCAGGTCGCTGATGCCGACGGTCTCGAGCGTTTCGCTCACGCGCTGCTCGATCTGGTCGTGGGGAACGCCAAAGTTCTCGAGGCCAAAGAGTATCTCGTCCTCGACGACCGAGGCGACCATCTGCGTGTCGATATCCTGCAGCACGCTGCCGACGATCTGCGATACATCGGTGAGCGAGACCTCGCAGGTGTCGTGGCCGTCCACGGTGACGGAGCCAAAAAAGGTGCCGGTGTAGTGGTGAGGCACGGCGCCCGAGAGGCAGGCGGCAAGTGTGGACTTGCCGGCGCCCGAAGGACCGATAATGCCGATGAAATCGCCCTGATGCACATTAAACGACACGTGGGCGAGCGCGGGCTCGGGTGCGCTGCCATATGAGAACGAGACGTCATCGACGCTGATGATCGTTTCCATGAATACCTTTCATAGTCGTTGGGGACGTTCTTACATGACTAGTCGTTAAAGAACGTCCCCAAGAGCTAGTTGTTTGGGACACTCTTTGCTGGTGGAGCGTCGGGATGGCTCGTAAAGCCGAGCAGGTTAGTTAAGCTTCAGAGCCTTTTGGATGGGCAGATAGAGGGCGCCGACCAGGATGGCGTTAAAGACGGCGGTCATGGCGACGACGGGCAGCATGGCTGCGGCGAGCTCGCCCACCACGCCGAGCATGGCCATTTTGATAACCATGAAGATGACGCCCGAGACGAAGGTGGTCACGAACGTTGCGACAACGGCGACGGCGGGCTTGACCTGACCGTTCTTGCCGGCGGCATTGACGATGCCGGCCATGAGCATGGCGGCGATGCCCTCGGCGGCAAAATCAACGAACGGCGAGGTGGTGGTGATCTGGATCACGGCGGCCGAGATGAGGCCGATGACGAGCGCCTGGCCAATGTTGGGGCGAATGACCAGGATGGTGAGGCAGAAGGCCGAGATGATGAACTCGGGGCTGATCATGCCGCCCGAGATGCCCGAGATGGCCTTGCCGACGGTGAAGTTGAGGATGAAGCCGGCGGCAAGCAGGATGGCGAGCAGGACAAGGGCACGGATATCGAGCTTACCGCGGTCGGCGGTCTGGACGGTACGGGGCTGGGCGGCGGTGGTGTTCTGAGACATGGTGAAAGTCCTTTCAAAAAGGGGAGTGCAAGAAAAAACGGAGGCGCGTGATGCGAATGCGATCGGGCTCGAGATAGAAAAAGGCCCCCGGTCGAAACCGGAGGCCTTCCAATCACCTAGAGCGCAAAAACAGGCGTGAGGGACTCACCGTCGACCGATCGTATTCGCATCACGCCACCACCAGTTGTTGAGAGACGTCATCGCGTTCTTCATGTCGGTGGCTCCTTTCGTGATGCCATGGCGCGGTAGCACCTGATTGCTGTTGCGCTGCACTATAGCACAGTGCAATATGCGCGGTGAAATCTTTTTTGAAAAGATTTCAGGGGGGTTTCCCGCCGGTGTTTCCCGCCGGTCAAATGACGGACAAGGAGGGCAAGACTGCTCGCGCTGTCTTGCCCTCCTTTAGAACGTGAGAGTCTTAGGCCTTCTTGCGACGATAGATCACGTAGGCGCAGACACCGATGATGACGACGGCGCCAACGGCCATGGCGGCCATGTTGTTGCCCTCGGACTTCTCCTCGGTGACCTCTTTCTCTTCGGCCTCGGGCTCGGCCACGTCCTCATCGGAAAGGGCCTCGTCGGCGTAGGTGATGGACTCGACCAGGCAGTCGTTGTCAGCATCGTAGTCACTCGGGACGAACTCCTCGGAGAAATCGCCCTCCTGGAGGTAGTCGCGCATCTCCTCGAGCATGGCCTTGCACTTAACATAGGTGTTCTTGGTTGCAGCCTTGCCGGCCTTGTTGGCCAGGGCGGTGCGGGCTTCGGTGCCTTCTTCGGCCTGCATGGCCTCGTCGACGGTCAGGTTCTGCTCGATGAGTTCCTTCTGCAGGGCGTCGAGATAGGCGCGGACGCCGGCGGCGCAGTGGTCGCGGTTCTCATAGGCGAGCGTGTTGATGTCCATGAGGACGTAGTTGATGGAGTTCTTGGGCTCCTCGTTGTTCACGACGTCTTCCTCTTCGCAGTGATCGAAGGAGACATCCTGATCGCTGAAGTAGGGGCTGACCTCGGTGAGCAGTGCGGAATAGAGGGGGATGGCGACGGAGAACTCGGCGTTGGATAGCATCTCCCACTGGATGGTCGCGATCTCGGGGTCCATGCCGTGACGGATTTGGAAGGTGTGGATTTCGGTGTTGCGGTTGGAGCCGATGGCATAGGCGCCGTCGGTGTTGGCGTTGAGGCCGGCGACATTCTCGCCGCGAGCGGCGAAGGAACGAATCATCTCAAAGGTGTTCCAGTCGGACTTGCCGGGCGTAAAGAACAGCGGCTGCATTTCGTGGACCAGGGCGCCGGTCGTCGCGCGAGCGTCTTCGCGCTCGTCCTTGACGATCTCGTAGTCGGTGCCCTCAGCAAGCGGAGCCATGAAGTAATCGCGGCCCTGGATATAGCGCGACCACTGGTGCATGCCGGCCTCGCCAATCTCCTCGCCGTAGGTCTTGGCGACGTCGAACTTGCCGTCGGTGTACTCGGCAAAGCCCTTCTCCTTAGGCATAGACTCGATGCCCTCGGAGTGGAGGCAGTTCTCGGTGTCGTCGAGGTCGACGTCATAGGTGAGGTTGCCGATGTTGGGGTTGAGCGAGGCGATATCGTCAGTGAGCCTCATGGCGATCCACTGATGGCCGGAAAGCGCTGCAAACAACCAGGTCTCGTTGTTGTCGGCAATGATGATCTGGTCGTTGGAGCAGACGCCCTGCTCGTCAATCAGGCTGCCGAGGAGCTCGACACCCTCGCGGGCCGTGGCACTCTCGCCCAGAATGACGCTGGCGTAGTTGTATTCGCCAATGCCAGTCTCCTCGGTGATGGGGTCGGCCTCTTCGGCCTTCTCGTTATAGGAGGTGCTCAACGTGGCAGAGCAGGAGACGCCCTTCTCGTTGATGCCTGCCTCGGAATATGCGTCGTAGCGATCTTCCCACTGCGAGGGGTTGTCGCGAACGAAGGTGTAGCGGTAGGTTGCGCCCTTGGACTTGTACTCAAAACCGGACTCGACCGAGGTGTACTCGTTGCCGTCCTTGTGTGCGGGCTCAATGCCAAAGTGCTTGATGTAGCGCGGACCGAAGTCCTCGGAACGGCCGTAGTACGTGTTGCCGTCTGCCGTGAGCTTGCTGCCCATGTAGATCTGGGTGCAGGCGAGTGCCGAAGTCGGCATGGCCATGATAGCCGCTGCTCCAAACGCAAGGCCGCAGCCGAGCTTCTTGAGCGTGTTGACAGGATGAGTAAACCTCATAATCCCTCCCAACTGTTGAAACCCCGCGAAACCGTACGGAGTTTCAGCTAATAAATACATCTACTAGCCTAAAGGAAGTGTAAAGAGTATTCACTCGACAACAGCCTTTGCTCGATGAGCGTGAAGAAATATACGATGAACGGATAATAATACTCATTTTATGGCTTTAGTTAAATAAAGGCACCCTGCATTTACTGTAGCTGAATAAAGCATTAGACGGCGGTCAAAAAGAAAACTCTCCCGCTGTTTAGGATTTGCATAAACAGCGGGAGAGTCGATAACTGGATGAATATCATACCAATGTGGATTTACTTCTTTCGGCGGTGAATCACGTTGATGGCGTAACCGACGAGCATGGCCAAGACGATGACAATAAAGCCGATCAGGGGATTGTCGTTCATAGGGTCCTCCTATTTTCCGAGCGGGGAGAATTCGTCGACGATGAGGTCGAGGCATTGCGGAAGCGCGCGGGCTCCAAAGACGCCCGAATTGCTGGAGATAATCTCGCCATCGAACTGCATGCCCAGTGACGGGGTGCAGGTGATCTTGGCTTCCTTGGTCTGGATGATCTTGAACTGTGGGCGCCCGAGTACCTTACCGGCGGGGTCAAGCGCAGCGGTGATCACAGTAGGCAGCAGCTGAACGGTGCGCACGGGTTCGATGACCGCAATATCGACCATGCCATCGTTCATGCGGCAGTCGGGGAACAGGTTGATGTCGTTTTGAATGACCGAGGTATTGCCCGCCATGCAGCAGATGCCGTCGAGCTCCTCGACAATGCCGTCGTGCTCAATGGTAAAGTGCGCCACCGTGGGGTTGGGCGTGGCGAGAGCGGAGAGGAAGTAGGCGATCTCGCCGATGTCGTTTTTGGTGGGAGCGGCCTTCATCATGATCTCGGCGTCGAAGCCCGAGCCGGCGATGATGATAAAGCCGTGGCGCTTCTCTCTGCCGTTCTCGTCGAGCCAAAAGAGCTCGCCCATGTCCACTTTGACCGTGCGACCGGCGCGGCAAGCCTTGACAAGTGCCGCTGCCTCGGGGGCATTACCGATGTTATTGAAGAACAGGCAGGCCGTACCGGAGGGGAAGACGAGCGTGGGGACGCCGCATCCGCGCATCTGGTCGAGCACGTTGGAGACGGTGCCGTCGCCGCCCGAAATCACCACGCGATCAAACTCGCGCACGTCTGCCACGGCGTCCTCGGGTTCCATGCCATCGCCGATAAAACGCATCACGACCTCGTCGCCGCCCTGCGCGAGGGCGTGCGTGAATGCGTAGATTTCATCTGAGCTGGGGCCCGATGCCGGGTTGTGGATGATAAGGCAGCGCATACTTACGTTCCCGTTCTGTGACTAACCGAGTATAGTTGTAAGACAATGCCGTTATCCTACCCGTGTTTTTCGGGCCTAACCTTATTCGATGGGTTGATATGTACATTTCCACACATCAGGCTCTACTCGACTTTTGCCAGCGCGCCCGTGAGTTTGACGCGATTGCCGTCGATACCGAGTTTTTGCGCGAGCGCACGTTCCATCCGCGCCTGTGTTTGGTTCAGATTGCCACCCCTGCCGAGAGCGTCGCGGTCGACCCTCTGGTGATCGACGACCTGTCGCCGCTGGCCGAGCTTATGGCTGACGAGAGCGTGACCAAGGTGTTCCATGCTTGCTCGCAGGACATGGAAGTTATGCTTCATACCGTAGGCGTGTTGCCGCGTCCGATTTTTGACACGCAGGTGGCCGCCGCCTTTTTGGGCGAACGTCAGCAGATTTCCTACGGCGCGCTCGTGCAGACGTTTTGCGGCGTCTCATTGCCCAAGACTGAGTCGCTGACCGACTGGTCGCGTCGCCCGCTGACCGATAAGCAGATTGAGTACGCGATCGATGACGTCAAGTATCTGATCGTTGCCTATACCGAGATGATGAGCCGCCTGCGCGAGCTGGGCCGCGTGGACTGGGTGCTCGACGAGCTGCGCCCGCTGGCTGACGAGTCGCACTATCGCGCCGATCGCCACGAGGCGTTCCGTAAGGTCAAACGCATCAATTCGTGCAGCCGTCACCAGTTGGGCATCGCGCGCGAGCTCGCCGCCTGGCGCGAGGACCGCGCCGAGCGCCGTAACATCCCGCGCAAGTGGGTCATGTCCGACGACACGCTGCTTGCGCTCGTTAAGCGCAATCCCGTGCGCGTTGAGGAGTTCCGTAGCATTCGCGGTACCGACCAGTTGGGGGAGCGCGATGTGGACGGCGCGCTCATGGCCATCAAGCGCGGCGCGAGCTGCCCGCACGATCGCCTGCCGCTCATGGTGCGCGGGCACCGTCAGATCTCGCCGGAGCTGGAGAGCGTGACGGACCTGATGTATGCGCTCATCCGCCTGGTTGCCGAACGCTCGGGAGTGGCGACCTCGGTTATTGCCTCGCGCGATGACCTGGCCGACTACATTGAGCATCCCGAGCAGAGCCCCCTGCGTGAAGGCTGGCGTTTTGAGCTTGTGGGCTCGCGTCTGGACGATCTGCTTTCCGGCAATATGGGACTCACCGTGAAGGACGGAAAGATTGAGTTGTTATAGGGAAGCCTAGTCTGCTGAGTGGGTAGAATGCCTCCAACGTGTAACTCGATTCGGAGGAATTCGCATGCCCTATTACTATGGATACGGCTTTGGTATCGACCCGCTGTACCTGCTGGTTGTTCTTGTCTGCACGGTGCTTGGCCTTGCCGCGCAGAGCTATATCAATTCGACGTACAAGACGTGGTCCAAGGTTCGCTCGGACGGCGACACGGGCGCCACGGTCGCTCGCCGCATGCTCGACGCCAACGGCTGCAATGCCGTGGGTATCAAGGGCGTCGCTGGTGAGCTTACCGACCACTACAACCCGCAGGACAACAATCTGTATCTGTCGGATTCCAACCGTTCGGGCGGCTCGGTCGCAAGCGTTGCTGTCGCTTGTCACGAGGCAGGCCATGCCGCGCAGCGTCAAAGCGGCTATGCCATGATGAAGGTACGCACCGCCCTCGTGCCGGTCGTCAACTTTACCCAGAACACTTGGACCATCGTGCTGCTCATGGGCCTGTTTATGAACATCGCGGGACTCACGACCCTCGCACTGATCTTCTTCTCGTTTAGCGTGCTGTTCCAACTGGTTACGCTACCGGTCGAGATTGATGCTAGCCGGCGCGCCGTGGCGTATATTGAGCAGTCGGGTATGAGCTCCAAGCAGGTCAACGGTGCCAAGAAGGTGCTGACGGCCGCCGCGCTTACCTATGTGGCTGCGGCGCTCACCTCGATTATTCAGCTGCTCTATCTTATGGCTCGCTACAACAGAAACTCCAACCGATAACAAATTGGGTCGCTGGGCGCCGCGGGAATTTGTGTCCCCGCGGCGCTGTACTATGTGTTGGACTTGAATTTGCGCAGGGCCAGAGCCTTTGTGCACGATGACGAAAGGAGGCTGCGTGGCAGGCTGGAATCTAACCGGCAATAGCGTTTCCGCCGAGTTCGACGGTTCGGACGAGCAAGAGCGTAAAGAGCTCAGCGTGAGCCAGGCGGTAGAGATCGCCGCCGGTGCGCTCGATGCTATTCCGCAACTGACCGTCCTGGGCGAGGTCACGGGTTTTCGTGGCCCAAACGCCCGAAGCGGCCACTGCTATTTCCAGATCAAGGACGATTCGGCCGCCGTTGACTGCATCATCTGGAAGGGCGCCTACCTTAAACGCACCTTCGACTTGCGCGACGGCATGCAGGTAAGCTTTAAGGGCAGCTTCAATCTCTATAAGGCCACGGGCCGCATGAGCTTTGTCGCTCGCTCGTTTTCGCTGGCGGGGGAGGGTCTGCTGCGTCAACAAGTGGCGCAGTTGGCCGAAAAGCTACGCCGCGAGGGCCTGATGGACGAAGCGCGCAAGCGCCGCATCCCGGTGTTCTGCTCGCGCGTGGCGGTCGTCACCTCGCTTTCGGGTGCCGTAATCGACGACGTCAAGCGTACGCTGCGCCGTCGCAACCCGCTCGTCGAGCTCGTTTGCGTGGGCGCCAAGGTTCAAGGCGAGGGTGCGCCGACCGAGCTCATTGAGGGCTTGCGCCGCGCCGCTTCCATTACGCCGGCGCCCGACTGTATTTTGCTGGTGCGCGGCGGCGGCTCCTTTGAGGACCTCATGACCTTTAATGACGAGGAGCTTGCCCGCGCGGTGGCGGCTTGTCCTGTGCCCGTGGTGACCGGCATTGGCCATGAGCCCGATACCTCGATTTGCGACATGGTGAGCGACCGACGCGCCTCCACGCCCACGGCGGCGGCAGAATCGGTGGCGCCGGCTATGACGGAGTTGGCCGATGTGCTCGAGGCGCGCCATCAGCGTCTGGGTGCCGCGATGGCATCGATGATTGGGTCGGCCCAGGTCGACCTGGAGATGCTCGATCAGCGCGGTCGCCGTGCCTGGGATACCTATACGGCTCGCTTGGGTGATGCGCTCGATGCCGCTGCGTGTCGCCCGTGCCTCAACGACCCCACATTTATGGTCGAGCGTCGCGAATCGGAGCTTGCGCTGACTGCCGATCGCCTGTCGGGCGCCATAGTACGCTCGGTCGGGACATTCCGCTCCAACTTTGAGCGCTTGCCCGAGCGTCTGATTACAAGCACCTCGGGGCTCGATGGTAAGCGCCATGCGCTCACGCTTGCGAGTTCCCGTCTGGAGCATCAGGGGCGCACGATGCTCAGCAAGCCAGCGTCCGACCTGAGCCGTGCGGCAGCGTCGCTCGATGCCCTGTCGCCGCTCAAAGTGCTTGCTCGTGGCTATTCCATCGCGTACAGCGATGATGGTGTGGCTACGAGTGCCAAGACCTTTAAGCCTGGCGACGCCATTCGCGTGCGCATGGCAGACGGCAACGTGGCGGCAACGGTCGATACGGTCGAATAGACCGCGTTTCGCAGTGATAGACCCTTAGGAAAGGAAACAGATATGGCAGAGAAGACCCCGGTAGAGCAGCTTACGTACAAGCAGGCCTCGCAGGAGCTGGAGCTCATCATCCGCAGCCTGGAGTCGGGCGATATGGAGCTCGAGGAGTCGCTCGAGAGCTATACCCGCGGCGTCGAGCTCCTCAAGAGCCTGCGCACCCGCCTGTCCGATGCCGAGCAGAAGGTCTCGGTGCTCCTTAAGGACGTCGACGGCAACGACGTGCTCGCCGACGGCGAGGCCGCCAACACGGACGACAACCTCTCGTTCTAAGCATCTCGACCAAATATAATTACCTTGGTCTGTAAGAAAGGAACAAACTATGTGCGATTGCATCTTCTGCAAAATTGCCAACCACGAGATCCCCTCGACCGTTGTCTATGAGGACGACCAGGTCATCGCCTTCGACGACCTCAACCCCCAGGCGCCGGTCCACACCCTCGTGATCCCCAAGAAGCACTACAGCGACATCGCCGACAACGTGCCTGCCGAGACCATGGGCGCCATGGCTCACGCCATCCAGGAGGTCGCTAAGGCCAAGGGCTTGGAGGACGGTTTCCGCGTCATCTCCAACAAGGGCGTCAACGCCGGCCAGACCGTCATGCACTTCCACATGCACGTCCTCGGCGGCAAAAACCTGGGCGAGAACCTCATCTGAGGGCGCGTAGTCCGTCGACTTGGCTGCCTTTGGAGTAATCTATGCAGCTTTCTCAACTCGAATACCTTCAAGCGGTAGCGAACTATGGTGGCGTGCGCAAAGCAGCTCGCGCCGTTCACGTGAGTCCGCAGGCCGTTTCGTCGGCAATAAAAAAGTTGGAATCTGAGTATCAGTTTGTTTTGCTCGACCGATCGTCGGGGGAGGCTGTTTTGTCTCCGGCGGGCAGAGAATTTGCGCGTCGTGCGCGCGTGATCCTGGCACAAGTCGACGATCTCAAAAAGTACGCTCAATCGAGGGACGACGGCGTCTCGCCCGACGGCCACTTTCGTCTTTACGCCCCCTGTCTTCACGGGCGGGGGCGTCTTTTTTCCGAAAACTGGTACGACTCGTTTGAAAGCTCTCACCCTCAGATTCACCTTGATGTGTGGCATCAGCCAACGGCAACATGCTTTGAATCACTTATACTTGGAATTTCGGACGCGGCTATCTCATTCGAGGAACCACGGGACAGCGTCCTTTCTTCAAAATATTTGGGTGAAAAGGAGCTCAAGGTTCTTTCATGCCCAGCGGGTCATCAATCTGTGGGCGCCATGACCATTCGCGAGTTACTGGGCGGCAGGCTCGCTGTTCCCATTAATTTGTCACCCTGTCTCAATGCAATCAATCAATGTCCCGAAGCCCAGCTGGTTAATTTCCGCTTCCGTGATGTCGAATACGGAAACAAGGCGCAGGCTGAGTTTCTTCAAGCCGGGGGATTGATATTGAGTTTTTCTGGGTCCTCTCTTGCGTCGGATGGATCAGAAGTGAGTGAGTGCTCAATTGAAGGTTCGCGTGATGTAACCTTGCCTATCTACTTTTGCTATCGGCAAAATTCCTGGACTGATCGACACCAGACGGTTTTTCTGCACCTATTGCGTCATCTTGCTTCGTGAGATTAATTGGCTTCGAGGCATCAAGTGATTATTGACGCCTTGTAACACATAGCTGACAGCTTTGCCCCCATGCTTTTCCAAGATTCCGATTTAGATTGCTGGCTCTTGGAGGGCGGAGCATGAAAAACCGTACGGTTTTGCTTTATATGACGTTCGTTTTTCTGTCGAACTTCAGCACCATTTTGTATTTTCTGACGGTTTACCTTGAATTCGTCGGATTCTCGATGGTGGCGATTTCTAGCATGATGATTGCATATCAAGTGAGCAAGTTCATCCTTGAAGTTCCCACTGGCTATATTGCTGATAGGTTTGGACGAAAGACAAGCGGTCTCGTTGGCGTCGTGGGAATGCTTGGATACTACGCCGCCCTGCTTCTCGTCCGTTCTCCCCTGCTTTTAATCGGTGCGTTCGCTCTCAAGGGTTTTGCCGTTGCGTGTGTGAGCGGATCCATCGAAGCGATTTACATTGACAGCGTCTCTCAGGACCAGCTCGTAAGACTTAATGTCGTTGAGCGATTTGTTTTCTATGCCTCTTATGCCATCTCCGCTTGCGTGGGCGGTTTCATTTCGTCCGTCGGTGCATATCTCATTGGTCTTTCGGCAGATATCATCGCAATGGTGTTGACGTTGGTTGTCGTTGTCTGCATTCCTGAAATGCGAAGAGGGGGCACTGCGACGACACCTGAACATGGGATTAGCCCGAAGATGATCGGTACCGCTATTGCGGGTAATGGCATTCTTCGTTCAGCGTTCATCATGGACTGTTCTCAGGCATTTGCTTTTGTCGCCCTGGAAGACTTTTTCTCACTGCTGCTTGCGGGTCGCGGAATGAATGCCGTCGCTTCGGGTGTGACCATTGCGGTCCAGCTCCTTGCCTCGGCCTCCATGGGACTTATTGTGCCCTGTGCGATTGCTCATGTCGACAAGGGCCGCTTTGCGCGTATTTGCGGCATCGTGCGCCTTTTCCTGACAGCTTTGTTTTTGATTCCCCTTACTCCGGCTAATTTGTTGCCCGTGTTCTATGTGCTGCAGACGGTTGCGTACTCGTTATTTGCTCCAATTAAATACTCAATTTTTCAAAAGGCAGCCGATTCTTCGATGCGCTGTTCACTGATTTCGGTTCAAAGCCAGATGGTGGCGGTGGGTGCCGTTCTTTTCTATCTGCTCAACGCTGTGTTGAGTAGCGTTGCGGGCATTCGAGTCGTATTGCTTGTCGCGCTCGGGATTTCTTCCCTTGTGTATATCCCCGCGCTCTTTCGTCTTACACGCCAAAGGTCATGAGTATTTGGGCACCGATAACTTATATATCAACGCAATAAACCCGAGCGCGAGGGCGTTTGGGTTTATTATTGAAGCGTATGTAACCTGGCGGCGCCACACCGCCTGTTAGTAGGGAGACACATGAACGTTCTGGTCGTCAACGCAGGATCTTCGACCCTTAAGTATCAGGTCATCGATACCAAGTCCCACAAGGTGTCCGCAAAGGGCTCCTGCGAGCGCGTCTGCTTTACCGGCGGCACCTTCACCCACGCTGCCAACGGCTCCAAGAAGGTGACCGAGAACATCGAGTTCCCCGACCACAAGGTCGCCATCGAGGTCGTCCTGAAGGACCTTGAGGCCAACGGCGTCAAGATCGAGGGTATCGGCCATCGTATCGTTCAGGGCGGTTGGTACTTCGGTGATTCCTCCCTCGTCGACGAGGACGTCCTCGCCAAGATCCGCGAGGTTGCTCCGCTCGCCCCGCTGCACAATAACCCCGAGGCCAACGTTATCGAGTACTGCCTGGAGCAGTATCCCGACCTGCCCAACGTCACGGTCTATGACACCGCTTTCCACTTCAACATGCCCGAGGTCGCCAAGACTTACGCTCTGCCCAAGGATGTTTGCGACAAGCTGCACATCCGTAAGTACGGCGCCCACGGCACCAGCTACCGTTATATCTCCAAGAAGGTCGCTGAGATGACCAACGGCGAGGCCCGCAAGGTCGTCGTGTGCCATATCGGCTCCGGCGCTTCCCTGTGCGCCATCGAGGACGGCAAGTGCATGGACACCACCATGGGCTTGACCCCGCTCGACGGCGTCATGATGGGCACCCGCTGCGGTTCCATCGACCCGGCTACCGTGTGCTACCTGCAGCGCGAGGGCGGCTATACCTTCGACGAGGTCGACGAGATGATGAACAAGAAGTCCGGCCTTTTGGCTGTGACCGGCGGCAAGACCAACGACTGCCGCAACGTCGAGGAGCTCGCCGCTGCTGGTGACCCCGAGGCTCAGCTCGCCTTCGACATGTTTGTCTACAAGATTGCCGCCAAGGCTGCCGAGATGGCCACTTCTATGTGCGGTATGGACACCCTGGTCTTTACCGCCGGCATCGGCGAGCACGCTCCGGCTGTCCGCGCCGGCGTTGCCGACCGCTTGGCCTTTATGGGCGTCAAGATGGATCATGCCCGCAACGCCCTGCGTGGTGACGGCGCTTGGTGCCTGTCTGCCAAGGATTCCAAGGTCAAGATTTTCGTCATCCCCACGGACGAGGAGTTCATGATCGCTTCCGACGTCGAGCGCATCGTCAACGGCAAGTAATTCCAAGAGGGGAGGGGCTGGACGACCGAGCGCCGTTCAGCCCCTCTTTTGTGCTCGTTGGGCGATATGCCTGATAGCTATTTATCAAGTTGTGATAACTTCTTATTAACATGCGGCCGCCTTAAGGGGTCTGCGCCGACCGTATCGCACTGCAAAGGAGTCTCATGAACGTACTTGTTGTCAACGCCGGTAGCTCAAGCCTTAAATATCAGCTTTTGGATACCGATACCCGCGAGGTTTTCGCCAAGGGCAACTGCGAACGTATCGGTTCGGACATGGGCATCTTTGGCCACTCCGAGAACGGTGGCGCCAAGCAAACCGAGGAGGTCTCCTTCCCGGACCACCGTTCGGCTATCGCACGTGTGCTCGAGGAGCTCGAGAAGACCGACTTTACGATCGATGGCATTGGGCATCGTATTGTTCAGGGTGGCTGGTACTTTGACGATTCCGCGGTCGTCGATGATGAGGTCATGGCTAAGATTCTCGAGGTGGCACCGCTTGCCCCGCTGCACAACTACGGCGAGGCAGCGGCAATCGAGTATTGTCGCGAGAAGTATCCGGAGCTGCCCAACGTGGCCGTCTTCGACACCTCGTTCCACATGACTATGCCCGAGGTCGCCTACACCTACGCCCTGCCCAAGGACGTGTGTAACAAGTACCACGTGCGCAAGTACGGCGCCCACGGTACGAGCCACCGCTACGAGTGGATGATGGCCAAGGAGATCCTGGGTTCGCGCTGCCACCGTCTGCTTTCGTGTCATCTGGGCAACGGCGCTTCACTCGCCGCCATTGAGGACGGTGTATGCCGCGATACCACGATGGGCCTCACGCCGCTCGACGGCCTGATGATGGGCACCCGTTGTGGTTCCATTGACCCGGCTACCGTGTGCTACCTGCAGCGCGAGGGCGGCTACAGCTACCAGGAAGTCGATGACATGATGAACAAGCAGTCTGGTCTGCTTGCCATCTCGGGCATCTCCAACGACGCCCGTGACATCCGTACGCGCGCCTCCGAGGGCGACGAGCGCTGCCTGCTTGCCTTCGATATGTTCGCCTACAAGGCCATGCAGCAGGCCGGCTCCATGATCGCTTCAATGGCGGGCGTGGACACCATTACCTTTACCGCCGGCATTGGCGAGAACGACTGGTCGATCCGCAAGGCTTTCTGCGACTGCTTCGAGTGGCTGGGCGTGCGCATCGACAACAACAAGAACCGCGAGGCCGTGGGTAACGGCCCGCAGGTCATCAGCGCCGCCGGTTCCGCCGTCACGGTCATGGTCATCCCCACCGACGAGGAATACATGATCGCCCACGACGTCGAGCGTCTGACCGCGAATAACTAGTGCGTTCGCTTGCGATTGAACGAAAGGCCTCCTGAGCAGCAGCTCAGGAGGCCTTTTTGTTAGCAGGCGGAAATTCCAGTCCCAAAGTGATCATCACCAGTAACGCCTGCGCTCCCAGCAACGACACCCATCCATTCAGATCCTCAGCCCCAGCTCGTAGCCAAGCCGCCGTCCACTCCAGATACTCTGATTGCTACGTGGCGGCAGGGACCCTACAGGGTAAAGCTCTGAAAACATTCCGCACTGATATTTTCTGTATTGAAGACGTCGATGATGCACCCGTATAC
>CATYIU010000002.1:0-92702 GCA_958407445.1 uncultured Collinsella sp. | reverse complement strand
AAACTTCATATGCGGCCCTCCCGGGCGCAAGCAAAAGGGCGACCCCTGTCCGGAGTCGCCCTTGCGGTGCTGGTTATGTACGGCTGTTACTCGGCGTCGTGGTGACGGCGGGGCTTGCGGCCTCCGTTGTCACCGGGACGGCGCGGACGGTCGCTGCGCTCGGAACGCTCGCAACGCGGACGCTCACGGCGCTGGAAGTGCTCGCCGTCGCCCTCGGAGGAACCCTCGGCGCGAGCCGGGGCCTCGGGCTTGTCAAGACGATCGAGCGAGATCTTGCCACGATCGTCGACCTCGATGACGACGACCTTGACCTCGTCGCCCACGTTGAGGACGTCCTCGACCTTCTCCACACGACCCTTGGCGACGCGGGAGATGTGCAGCAGGCCGTCCTTACCGGGCAGCAGATTCACGAAGGCACCGAAGGGCTGAATGTAGACCACGCGACCGGTGTACTCCTCGCCCGGCTCGGGGACCTTGATGATGAGCTTGATGCGCTCGACGGCCTGATCGACGGACTCGCCGGTGCCGCCGACAAAGACGGTGCCGTCCTCCTGGATGTCGACCGAAGCACCGGTCTCGTCCTGGATGCCGCGGATGACCTTGCCGCCGGAACCGATGACGTCGCGGATCTTATCGGTCGGAACCTGGATGGAGACGATGCGCGGAGCGGTGCTGCGCGTGGTGTGGCGCGGCTCAGGGATCACATCGAGCATCTTCTGCAGGATGTACGCACGACCCTCCTTGGCCTGCTGCAGGGCGCGGGCCAGAATGTCGAAGGTGAGGCCGGTGGCCTTGTTGTCCATCTGCAGGGCGGTAATGCCCTCGGTGGTGCCGGTGACCTTAAAGTCCATGTCGCCCAGGAAGTCCTCGAGACCCTGGATGTCGGACAGGACCACGGTCTTGCCCTCCTCCTGGATCAGGCCCATGGCGATACCGGAGACCGGGCGTTTAATGGGCACGCCGCCGTCCATAAGGGCGAGCGTGGAGCCGCAGGTCGAAGCCATCGAAGAGGAGCCGTTGGACTCCATGA
This sequence comes from uncultured Collinsella sp., assembly GCA_958407445.1. GTDB lineage: Bacteria > Actinomycetota > Coriobacteriia > Coriobacteriales > Coriobacteriaceae > Collinsella. Next base: position 91,672 of record CATYIU010000002.1, on the reverse strand, counting down.
CCTCGGAGACCACGCGGATGGCGTAGGGGAACTCGTTCTCGTCGGGAAGCACCGGAAGCAGAGCGCGCTCGGCCAGGTTGCCGTGGCCGATCTCGCGGCGCTTGGGGCTGCCCATGCGGCCGGTCTCGCCGGTGCAGAACGGCGGGAAGTTGTAGTGATGCATATAGCGCTTGCCCTCGGTGGGCTCGATGGTATCCAGACGCTGGCCCTCGTTGAGCATACCGAGCGACAGGACGGAGAGCACCTGGGTCTGACCACGCTGGAACAGGCCGGAGCCATGAACGAGCGGCAGGTAGTTGTCCTTCACCATGATGGGACGAATCTCGTCGGCGGCACGACCGTCGACGCGCTCACCGGTCTCGACGACCATGGTGCGCATGGCCTTCTTCTCGAGCTTCTTGAGCGTCACGGGGATCTCGCGCTCCCAGGCGGCCTGCTCCTCGTCGGTGAACTCGGCGCGGATGGACTCCTTCAGAGCCTCGACCTTACCGATGCGGGAAAGCTTGTCGGCGTCGCGCAGGGCAGCGGCCATCTCGTCGTAGTGGGCGAAGATGCGCTCCTGGACCTCCTCGACAGGCTGGTCGAGCGGGCACTCCTTCTTGACGATAGCGCCGTTGACCTGCTCCCACTCGGCGACGAACTCGTCTTGGGCCTGGCAGAAGGCAGCGAGGGCCTCCTGGCCAAACTTCATAGCGGCGAGCATGTCGTCCTCGGAGATCTCCTCGGCGCCGGCCTCGACCATCGAGATGAAGTCGGCAGAGCCGCCCAGCTCCAGGTCCAGATCGGAGTTCTCGCGCTCCTCATAGGTGGGATTGACGATAAACTCGCCGGTCTCCACGTTGCGGCCGATGCGCACGCAGGCAAGCGGGCCCTCGAAGGGCACGCCGCCGAGCGTCATGGCCAGCGAAGCACCCATGACGTTGATGACGTCGAAGGGGTTGACCTGGTCGGCGACGAGCGAGGTAGCGACGATGTGCACCTCGTTGCGGAAGCCATCCGGGAAGCTCGGGCGGATCGGGCGGTCGATCATGCGAGCCGTGAGCGTGGCCTTCTCGCTGGGACGGCCCTCGCGCTTAAGGTAGCCACCCGGAATGCGGCCGGCGGCGTACATCTTCTCGTTGAAGTCGACGGTCAGCGGGAAGAAGTCGTAGTTCTTACGCTCCTTGGAGACGACCACGGTGTCGAGCATCGTGGTGTCGCCCTGCTTGACCAGACAGGCGCCGGTGGCCTGCTTGGCAAGCTCGCCGGACTCAAAGGTGTAGGTCTTGCCGTACAGCTCAAAGGTCTTGGATACGAGTGTCATTGTTCTCCTTTACCCCACAGGCCCCTTGCCTGCGGGCTTCTCATGTGACGCGGGCCCCCTGCCCCCGCCACGCTTCAGAGCGTGATTGTTCACGCCCTTACACAAAAAGAGCGCCCCGCTGCGCAGGACGCTCTTAGCATGTACAAATCCTACTGGATGTTGTCGCGGATGCCCAGAGCCTTGATGAGCTCACGGTACTCGACGATGTCGTTCTTCTTGATGTAGGAGAGAAGACGACGACGACGGCCGACGAGCATGAGCAGGCCACGACGGGTGTGGAAGTCCTTCTGGTGGGACTTCATGTGCTCGGTCAGCTCCTTGATGCGCTCGGACAGGATGGCGACCTGAACCTTGGGGTTGCCGGTGTCGACCGGGGTGTTACCGAACTGGGCAGTCAGCTCAGCCTTGCGCTCTTTGGAAACAGTCATTGTTTCACCTTTCGTTTCTTGTCGCCCGCGGGCGACACTATTCGCCTCGGACTGGGAAGCCGTCGGTGGAGCGAGCATCCAAGGTCGAGGTACCAACAGGTCGGTATGTTACCACAAGCAGACCGCCCATGCGCATCATCACCGACCCAACATGAATTCCATCGCACGGAGGCGCTGGTCGGTGTGCGTCGCAGCCCACACATGCGAAAGCCCGAGCAAGAACGCCGCCGTATGCGGGTCGATTCGCTCGACCATGAGTGCATCGAAGGTCATGGACATGAGGGCGCGCAGCCACTCGACCTCACCGGTCGAAACCAGCTCGGCACCCGGAACGCTCGACGCGCACGAACCGCACATGAGCCCGCCCGCCTGGGGCGAAAAGTACGACAGCATGGGGTCTCCGCACAGCACGCAGGCCGAAAAATCGGGTCGATAGCCCACGTGCGACAGAAGTTTAAAGACAAAGGCCGCCACGAGCAGGTCCATATGTGCCGAGTCGAGCCCACAGCCGACAAGCGTGAGCGCCCGCTGCGTGATGGCAAAGGTAAACGGGTCCTCGGCGTCCTCGAATGAGCACACGCGCGCGACCTCGGCAATCGCGCTTGCGGCGCAGGTCGTCTCGTAATCGGGCGCGGCGCCAACCGGCGCTTCCAAAAGCTCGGCCTGAGAAACAACGTCGAGCGAGCGTCCATGTGCGAGCAGCATATCGACGGTACAGAATAATTCGCAGCGCGCCGCCAAGCGCCCACCGGGTTTGCGGGCCCCCTTTGCCACGGCACGAACCTGACGACCCCGCTCGTCAAGCATCGTCAGAATCAGATCGGTCTCTTTGAGCTTGGTCTTGTCGAGCACGAGCACCTTCGTGCGATATGTCCGGGAGCCTGCCATGCGCGCTGCGCGTCCTTAGTCCTCGGCGTTGTAGCCAAAGCGGCGAATCTGGGCCTCGTCGTCACGCCAGCCGGCCTTGACCTTCACGTCCAGCTCCAAAAAGACCTGCGTGCCAAAAATGCGCTCAAGATCGCGACGGGCGTCGATACCGATATGCTTGATCATCTCGCCGCCCTTGCCGATGATGATGCCCTTTTGGCCCTCGCGCTCGACATAAATGGTGGCGTGCACACGCAGCACCTTCTTGGTCTGCTCGAGCGCATCGCAAATAACGCCAACGGAGTGCGGAATCTCATCACGGGTGCGGCGCAAGACCTTTTCGCGCACAAACTCGGCAACGAGCGTCTCGTCGGAAGCGTCGGTACCCATGTCCTCGGGGAACCAACGCGGACCCTCGGGCAAAAAGTGCGCAACGGTCTCGATGAAGGCATCGACGTTAAAGTTCTTGACCGACGACGTCACGATCTCGTCGTCATATTCCATAAGCTCGTGGGCGGCCTTAAGCTGCTCCATGACCTGTGCGGGGTCGGCTTCATCGGCCTTGGTGAGCACCAGGACCTTCTTGGAACGGGCATTCTTGACACGCTCGGCAACCCAGGCGTCTCCCCTGCCGATCGGTTTGGTGGCATCAATCAAAAACGCGACAACATCGACATCGTTCAGCTCGAACAGCGCGCTCTTGTTGAGCTCGGACCCCAGGCCGTCCTTGGGCTTGTGGATACCCGGGGTATCGACAAAGACCAGCTGGTAGCCGGGGCGGTTGACGACGGCGCGCATGCGGCGGCGGGTCGTCTGGGCCACCGGCGAGGTGATGGCGACCTTTTTGCCATAGCAGGCGTTGAGCAGCGTTGACTTACCGGCGTTGGGGCGGCCGACCAAGGCCACGAAGCCACTGCGGAAACCGGGCTCAACGTCGCCAAAGCCCGCGAGGCTGTCGTCCTCATCGCACGGGGCGTCGAGCTCCTCGTCGCTCATGCCCTCAAACGGGTCGAACTCCTCGACTTCCTCATAGGCCTCGGTCGCCTTAGCATCCGGGGACTCGTCGTCCAAAATCTCATCGGTAGACTGCATATTGTCGGACATGGGAATCCCTTTCTAAATAAAGCCGAGCGCGTGGGCAAATACCAGCACGCCCACAATCGCGGCGGTGATGGAAAGAACGTATACAGAGGCGGCGGCGATGTCCTTCGCACGCTTGGCCAGCGGATGGAGCTCCTGGGTCGCTAGGTCGACGATAGCCTCCATAGCGGTGTTGCACAGCTCGCCGTGAATCACCAGGCCACAACAGATGATAATCGTGGCCCACTCGGCAATGTCGAGCCCCACGATGCAGCCGGCAATGACGGTGCACACGCCCGCCACGAGCATGACCTTAATGTTGCGCTCGGTCTTGACGGCGGTGACGAAGCCCTCCATGGCGTAAGAAAACGACTTTAAAAAGGACGGATGGTCCTTGTTCGATCCGGGAATCATAGACGGCTCCTAGTCGTGGGCATGGTTGGTGATGGGGCCGACGTGGACTAGCTTGGGGTCCTCGCCGCGCTCGAGCGCCAGATCGCGCAGGATGGCGTCCTCGCGGGCCTCCATGACCTCGGCCTCGTCGTCCTCGATGTGGTCATAGCCCAGCAGGTGCAGCATTCCGTGTACGAGCATCAGACGGCACTCATCAGCGGGACTATTGCCAAAACCGGGGGCCTGACGGGCAATAACCTGCGGGGCCAAGATAATATCGCCGAGCTCGAGCGTCTCATCGGCGGGAATGTCATCGTCAAAGGCCGAATCGCACTCAAACGAGAGCACATCGGTGGTGCGGTCGATACCGCGCCACTCGTGGTTGAGCTCGTGCATCTCGTCCTCGTCGACATACGAAAGAGAAATCTCAACTTCACGCTCAACGCCCTCGGCGGCAAGCACGACCTCGCAGATGTGCTCCACCTCTTGCGCGTCGAGCAGCGTATCGAGCTCGGCATCGTTGCTGATCAATACACTCAACGGGACTCCTTTCGGTCGCGCGAACGCTGCTCACGCACGTCATCATAAGCATCATATGCCTCGACGATACGACCCACCAGGGCATGACGCACCACGTCGGCACGCTCGAGGTGAGAAAATGCCACATCGTCGACACGGCCTAAAATCTTCTCGACATCCGCCAAGCCACCACGACGACCCACCAGGTCACGCTGGCTGAGGTCGCCGGTAATCACGAACTTGGAGTTGAATCCCAGGCGTGTCAGGAACATCTTCATCTGCTCGGGCGTGGTATTTTGCGCCTCGTCGAGCACCACGAAAGCATCACTCAGCGTACGACCGCGCATATAGGCAAGCGGGGCGATCTCGATCACGCCGCGCTCCATAAGCTCATCGGTGCGCTCGCGATCCATCATGTCAAAAAGGGCGTCGTAGAGCGGACGCATGTACGGATCGATCTTTTCCTCGAGGGTACCGGGCAAAAAGCCCAGGTTCTCCCCCGCCTCGACAACCGGGCGCGTCAAGATTAGGCGACCCACCTCGTGACGCTTGAGCGCGGCAACGGCGAGCGCCATGGCCAGATAGGTCTTACCGGTACCGGCGGGACCCAGGCCAAACGTGATGGTATGCGAGCGGATGGCGTCAACATAGCGTTTTTGGCCGAGCGTCTTGGGACGAATAACGCGGCCGCGATACGACAGCAGCACGTCATCGCGCAGCGACGAGGCATCATGCTCTCCATCGCGCAGGACAGCCAAGCAACGCGAGACATCGTCGGCAGACAGCGTGCGTCCGGCAGCCGCCTCGCGAAAAGCATGCTCAAAAAAGCGCACCACGAGCTCGACCTCATCCGGGTCACCGCTCACGGCGATACTGTCGCCACGGGCGACCACGTGGGCGCGAACCAAGCTCTCGAGCGCACGAAGGACGCCGTCGCCGGCGCCCAAAACGCGCGAGGGGTCGATACCCTCAGGAACGGTAAGTCTAATCTTCGAGGCTTCCATGAACCTCCCTGCGTGCATGGACCAAGCCGGAATCATCGACTCCGATGATAGCAACATCGAGCAGGCACGGGGCTGTGAGTCCACAGGTATCATCGAGACGGGCATGATGGAACGATCCGAGCGTCAAATTGTCACCGTACTCAAGCACGGCACGCTCGACGGTACCCACGCGACGGCGGGCATCGGCAACCGCGAGCTCCTGAGCCGCCGCGCGCATGCGACGGCTGCGCTCGACCATAACCTCGGGGGGTACCTGGTCGGGCATGTCGGCGGCGAGGGTGCCGGGACGCTTGCTATAGCGGAACACGTGCATGCGCGAAAAGCCCACGCGACGGCACAGCGCCAGCGACTCCTCGAACTCCTCGTCCGTCTCGCCAGGAAAACCGACGATAACGTCGCACGAAAGAGACGCCTGGGGCAAGTTGGTGCGAATCATGCGTACCGTATCCTCAAAGGCATCGGCACTATAAGGACGACCCATGCGATGCAGCGTCGCCGTGCAGCCAGACTGCACGGGCAGGTGCAAAAACGGCGCGATACGCTTCGGATATCGAGCCATCACCTTGAGCAAGCGCTCGGAAATATCCATGGGCTCAACCGAGGAGATACGCACGTGGGCGATCTCGGTGCGCTCCATGATGGCCTGGAGCAGCTCATCGATCTCGACATGCTCGTCGGTCGCGCTCTTGCCGTCATAGGCACCCAGGTTCACGCCGGTCAGCACGACCTCGGGCACGCCGGCCTCCTGGGCTTCACGCACCTGTTCGAGCACGGACTCGACGGGCACGGAACGCTCGGGGCCGCGGGCCCTCCACACGATGCAATAGGTGCAGCGGTGGTTGCAGCCGTCCTGGATCTTCACGCCCAGCCTCGAACGACCGAGCGCATCGACCACGTCGCCATCGCTGCAGGCGGGCATGCTATCGGATTCGACACCCAGCACCTCGCAGACGCGCTCGGCGACATCAATCTTGGACGGTTCGGCGATCACGCGATCGGAGAGCTCCAGAAGCTCCTCGGGATGCAGGTTGACGACGCAGCCAGTTACGACCACGTAAGGCTCGCCCGGATAGGCCAGGGCGTGACGAACGGCCTTGCGGGTCTTGGCCTCGGCCTCCCCCGTCACGGCACAGGTATTGATAACGATCAGGTCGGCGTCCCGGGGCTCCGCCATTGCAAAACCCAAGCGCATAAGATCGGCAGTGATACGGTCGGACTCAACCCGGTTGACACGACAACCGAGGTTGACAACAGAGATATGAGGTGCGAGCACACGGGCTCCTTAATCGAGGATGTCGTCGAGGGCACTCTTGATGCGGTCGGTTACCGACTTCTTGCCGGAAGCAACGTCATCGCCCATCTCGTCGGCAAAGGCGCGAAGCAGCTCGCGCTGCTTGTTGGAGAGATTGGTGGGAACGACCACGCGCAGCTGCACGATCAGACGACCGCGCGAACCGCCACCGCCGATACGCGGCATGCCGTAATTATTGACGCTCACGGTGTCACCGTACTGTGTGCCGGAGGGGACGCACAGCTTGACGACCTCGTCAGGCATAATGCCCTCGACCTCAATCTCGCAACCGAGCGCGGCCTGCGCAATCGAGATATCGCTCACCAGATACAGGTCATCGCCATTACGCTTAAAACGCTCGTGGTCGGCGACACGCACGTTGACGATCAGGTCGCCCGACGGCTCGCCACGAAGACCGGCCTCACCAAAACCACTCACACGCAGCTGGCGACCGGTCGAAACACCGGCGGGAATATCGATGTCAATCTTTTCGTGAGAAGGCGTGCGGCCCTGGCCATCACAGGTCTCGCAGGGATGATCGATGACCGTGCCTTCGCCGTGGCAGTCGGGACAGGGCGAAGAGGACTGAACCTGGCCCAGGAAAGAACGCTGGACCGTCGTCACATAGCCTGTGCCGTGACAGCGGCTGCACTGCTTTTCGGTCGCGCCCTCGGCCTTGCCGGTACCATTGCAGTCATCGCAAGGGGCAAGACGGTCGTAGCTGATCGTCTTTTTGCAGCCGAGCGCTGCCTCCTCGAGCGTCACCGAAAGGGAGATGGCCATATCGCGACCGCGACGGCGCTCGCGACGGCTGCGAGCGCCACCACCGGCGCCACCGCCAAAGAACGACGAGAACAGGTCGTCCATGCCCATGCCGCCAAAGATATCGTTGATGTCGACATAGCCAGAGCCACCGGGGCCGTCCGCGGTGCCGTAACGGTCGTAGTTAGCACGCTTCTGCTCGTCGGAAAGAACGGAATAGGCCTCGTTGAGCTCTTTGAACTTGGCCTCGGCCTCGGGGTCGTCCGAAACATCTGGGTGTACCGTACGGGCTTTCTTTAGAAACGCGCGCTTAATCGTCCGCGCGTCGGCATCCTTGTCAACGCCAAGTACCTCGTAGTAATCCCTATTTTCCGACACGACCGAATCCTTCCAACTTTCATTATTGTCACAGTGCGTCCTATACCCAAGCTGGGCCGGGCGCAAACAGAGGGTTTGATGTTATTGAATTCCGTACGGCGAAAGCACGGCCCGCTGCGAGCAGCTCGCGAACCAAACCGAAACGAGCGCGAACATAAAACCGTTGGCAAATCCATTGGCAAACTGCATCGCACCGCGCTTCCACCACAGCAGACTGCGATGAAGCACGCCGTCCGACAGCACCATGAACAAGCCCATGGCAAACGGAATGAAGCACATCATGGCAAAGGCGGAGAACACGCCCGAGATGGCCGACAGTACCAAAAACGGCGCGATGATACCCATGAGGTAGAAGCCGGTGCGAGCCTTACCCTCCAGGCGCTCGGCCTCAACGTGCGCGCGACCGACCAGGTCACCGCCCGAAGCGCCGTTCGTGCCGGCGTGACCCATGTTGGGGATGCGTACCTCGTCGCCATCATGCGTGCCGGCGGGAAACTCAATCGTCTGCTCGGAGGTCACGCGGATACGGCCGCTGCCGCCGCAATCGGGACACGGGTCGGCAACGACCTTGCCGGAACCGCCGCACTCAGGACAAACCGTCTGGAACGTGCCCGCACCAAACAGGAAGGACAGGTCGACATCGATATGGCCGCGACCACCGCAACTCGGACAGGTGTGGGCATGCTCAGACGAAACGGAGCCCGAGCCGCCGCAGTGACCACAGGTATCGAAGCGCGTATAGCGGACGGTCTTGCGGGCACCGCCCTTGGCCTCCTTGGCGTCGAGTTTGATATCGACGACCACGTTGGCGCCGTTCTCGGGATTGTAGGCAGCCTGGCCGCGACGCTGCTGGCCCCAGGCGCCACCAAAGGGAAAGCCGCCCTCAAAGGGATTGCCATAGCCCGTGCTGCCGGCGTAGCCGCCACCATAGGGCGAAGCCGTAGGAGCACCGGCAAAGGGATTGCCAGAACGCATGGCGTCGTAGCGCGCACGTTTTTGCTCATCCGAAAGCACGGCGTAGGCCTCGGAAACCTCTTTAAACTTTTCCTCGGCATCCGGCTCTTTATTGACGTCCGGATGGAGCTTACGGGCCTTTTGCTGGAAGGCCTTTTGAATATCACGCGAGGTGGCGTCCTTGGAGACACCCAGAATCTCGTAGTAATCTTTTTCGTTCATCGTCGCCATGCGCGGCAACCTCCTGCTCACAGCAGCGTATATATTCCGGTAATTCTACCCGAGCGGCCTAAGCTAGATCCCAAAACAGCTCGAACAGAACATTTCCATCGAGCCAGCCCAGATGGGTCGGCGCCAGACGAGCTCGAACATGGCCCGCGACGACATCTGCCGAAGTGAAGGGTCCCTCATGACCCCAGAGCGTCTCGGGCACCCAAGTGGCAAGACCCAATTCGAGCGCGCGATCGCAGGCAGCTGCCAGCTCGCCCGTTGGGATGACGCAAGCTGCACGAGCCAACAGGTCGGACGCAACACCGCGCGTCATGCGACAGGCGAGCATCAAGTCTTCGGCGACAGCCTCGCGCTGCGACAGATATTCGGCCTCGAACGCCGTCGCGTCATCGTCACGTTGCACCAGACGCACGCGGTACGCATCGCCTCGAGAAGACACGCCGGGGAACAAACCTGCAAGACGGTCGAAATCCTCGTCGTCGAGCATGCCCGCGGCAGAACGACCCAGGCCCAGGTAGCCCTGTCCGGTCCAGTAGGCAATGTTATGGGCGCACTCATGGCCGTCGAGCGCGTAGCTCGCCACCTCATACGGATGATAGCCGGCCGCACCCAGGCGCTCACGCGCCGCGTCCATGCACGAAGCCTGAAAATCCTCATCGGGCTCGAGCGACTCGTCACGGCACGCCATGCGATAAAGGGGCGTCCCCTCCTCAAGCGTGAGCGGGTAGATCGACACATGATGCGGCGCCGCCGCCAGCACGCCATCGAGCGTGCTCCGCCAGCTTGCGGCCGTCTGCCCGGGAAGGCCGCACATCAGGTCGCACGACACATCGAGGCCAACTTCCTTCACCGTCGCGATAGCCGCAAGTGCCCGATTAGCATCGTGAATGCGGCCAATAGCAGCCAGCTCGGTATTGTCGAGGGTTTGCACGCCCAGAGAGATGCGCGTGACACCCGCCTCGGCAAGCGCGGTGGCGAGCTCGACGGTCAGCGACTCAGGATTGGCTTCGCAAGTAAATTCAACGGGCTTGCACCACATGGAGATACGACGGGCAAGTTCCACCAGGCGCTCCCCAGCCAGTGAGGGCGTGCCGCCGCCAATATAGACCGTGCGGACCTGCGCAAGCGCCCCGGCGTCGCCAAAGGAATCGAGGCGCGCATACAGCTGCTCAAAATAGGAATCGAGCGCAGCATCCAAATCACACGCAGCAAAGCTGCGCGAGTCAAAGTCGCAGTACTGGCACTTTTGAGCGCAAAACGGCACGTGCACGTACAGCGCGGTAACGGCCACCGTTAGGCCTCCAGCGGATGAGCAGGCACCGACTCGCCGGCGGCAAGCGCGGCCTCGCAGGCCACCACGTCGCGCTCGATATCATCGACCAGCGCCATAAACTCCTCGTACGTAGAGCAACGCACCACCTGAGCGCGCCAGGCGGCGGCATGGGGCATGCCTTTTAAGTACCAGCTTGCGTACGTGCGGGCGCGCGACATGAGAGGCAAGAGCTCATGCGTCAGCGTTAGGTGCTCACGCAGAGCGTCCAAGCGCTCGACCGAGGAGCGAGAAGGAACCGGCGTGCCATCGAGCGCAAGGGCGCGAGCATCGCCGAACACCCACGGATTGCCGTAGATGCCGCGCGCGATAAACACCGCGCTGGCACCCGAGCCGTGCAGATGCTCAGCAGCGTCCTCGGCCGAGAACACATCGCCCGAACCAATCACGGGAATCTCGACAGCGTCGGCAACCTCATCGACGACCGACCAATCGGCCTGGCCCGTGTAGAGCTGCGTGGCGCAACGACCATGCACGGCGACTGCGGCAGCCCCTGCGCCCTCAAGCATCTGGGCAAATGTCGCGGCATTGCGGTCCTCGGCATAAAAGCCCTTGCGAATCTTGACGGTCACGGGCACGTGCGCCGCGCCCACCGTGGCCTCGACGATCTTCTCGGCCAGGTCGGGCGTGCGCATGAGCGCCGAACCCTCGCCCTTGGTAACGACCTTGCGGGCGGGACATGCCATATTGATATCGATGAGCGACAGGCGATCGCCAACGCGCTCCTCGACGGCGGCGACGGCGCTCGCAAACTGATCGGGCTTGGAGCCAAAGAGCTGCACGCAAATCTGCTGCTCCTCGTCGGCCGGTAGCACCAGGCGCCACGTCTTATTACTGGCATAGGCAAGGCCTGCCACGCTCACCATCTCGCTGTAGGCAAGGTTGGCACCGCGGCGGCGGCACATGATGCGGTAGGCGGGGTCGGTCACGCCCGCCATGGGAGCCATAAGGAACGGCTGCTCGGCATAGGCACCCAGCAGCCGCTTGCTGTATTCAGAAAGCGCCATGGACCTACTCGTCCACCTTGAGGATCGCCATAAACGCCTCCTGCGGGACCTCGACCGAGCCGATGGCCTTCATGCGCTTCTTGCCCTCTTTCTGCTTCTCGAGCAGTTTGCGCTTACGCGAGATATCGCCGCCGTAGCACTTGGCAAGAACGTCCTTGCGACGCGCCTTGACGGTGGAACGGGCGATGATCTTGTTGCCGATAGCACCCTGGATGGGCACCTCGAACAGCTGACGCGGGATGATCTCCTTGAGCTTGTCGCACAGGCCACGGGCCAGGCCATATGCCTTGTCCTTATGGACGATAAACGAAAGCGCGTCCACCTCGTCGCCCGAAAGCAAAATATCGAGCTTCACGAGCTCGGAGGGACGGTACTCGTTGAACTCGTAGTCGAGCGAGGCATAGCCCTTGGTGCGGCTCTTGAGCTGATCGAAGAAGTCCAAGATGAGCTCGGCGAGCGGCATATCGAAGCGCATCTCGACCGATTTGCTCGTCAGGTGGATCATGTCGGTTGTGACGCCGCGGTGCTCGATGGCGAGCTGCATGACGGCACCCGTGTACTCAGGCGGGCAGATGATCTTTGCCTTGAGGTAGGGTTCCTCGATACGATCGATGCGTGTGGCCTCGGGAAGGTCCTGCGGACTGCGGACATCGATCATTTCGCCGTCGGTCTTGTAGACGTGATAATCAACCGAGGGACTCGTGGCAATGAGGTCCAGGTTGAACTCGCGCTCCAGGCGTTCCTTGACGACTTCCATGTGCAGCAGGCCCAGGAAGCCCACGCGGAAGCCAAAGCCGAGCGCCACCGAGGTCTCGGGCTCCCACACCAACGACGGGTCGTTGACGTGCAGCTTATCGAGGGCGTCGCGCAGATTCTCGTAGTCCTTGTTGTCGATCGGGAACAGGCCCGTGTAGACCATGGGCTTGGCCTCGCGGTAGCCCGGAAGCGGCTCGGGGCAGGGGTTCGACGCCCACGTAAGGGTATCGCCCACGCGAACGGCCTCGGGATCCTTCAAGCCCGTGACCACATATCCGACCTCGCCGACCGTCAGCGCGTCGACCGGGGTCTCGGCAGGACGCTTGACGCCCACGCCGTCGACCAAAAAGTCGCCCTTGGCTTGCATCATAAGCAGGGTATCGCCCTTTTTGATGGAACCATCGAAGACGCGCACCGTAGCCACCACACCGCGATACTCGTCAAAGTACGAATCCAAAATGAGCGCTTTGAGCGGAGCGTTTGCATCGCCCTTAGGCGGCGAAATCAAAAAGACGATGGACTCCAGCAGATCGTGAATGCCCTCGCCGGTCTTGCCCGAGACGCACACGGCATCATCGGCGGGAATCGCCAGGTCGTCCTCGATCTCGGTCTTAACCTCGTCGGGATGGGCCGAGGGCAGGTCGATCTTGTTGATGGCGGGCACAATGTCCAGATTGGCGTTCATGGCGAGCGTCGCGTTGGAGACGGTCTGTGCCTCGACGCCCTGCGTGGCGTCGACGACGAGCACCGCGCCCTCGCAGGCGGCCAGAGAACGCGAGACCTCGTAGGTAAAGTCAACGTGGCCCGGCGTATCGATCAGATTGAACTGATACGTCTCACCATCGTCGGCGTCATAGGAAACGCGGACGGCATTGGACTTGATCGTAATGCCGCGCTCGCGCTCGATATCCATGGTGTCGAGCAGCTGCGACTCCATGTCGCGTTCGTCAACGGTATGGGTGAGCTCGAGGATGCGGTCGCTGATCGTGGACTTGCCATGATCAATGTGCGCAACGATTGAGAAGTTGCGGATGTGGGAAATGTCAATTGAAGTATTCATGCGGACTATCTTACCTGAGCGGTACAAAAAATGGAGCCTGTTCCATAAAACAGGCTCCATTTATGCGCGTAATCTGTGTGGTGTGAAATTTACAACTTAGGCGTTGATGCTGTTCACGAGCTTGGCAAGACCGGACTTGCGGTTGGAAGCCTGGTTCTTGTGGATAACATGCTTGGCGGCAGCCATGTCGAGACGCTTCGTGACGGTCTTGAGGGCAGCCTGGGCCTTCTCGGCGTCGCCCTCGGCGACGGCGGACTGGACGTGCTTGGTCAGCGTCTTGAGCTCGGACTTGACAGCCTTGTTACGCATGCGAGCTGCCTCATTGGTGCGGATACGCTTCTTCTGAGACTTGATGTTTGCCACTTCTGGAGTTCCTTTCGAGTTCCTTGCAAAAAATGTATGACACCTCTGAGACACGGTGAGGTCATGCAAGCGCCTACTATAGCACGCTCCCTCTCAAAGGGATAGAACGAATTTGTCAAATAGGCAGGTATCATCACGATTTTCTCAAGATGTTCGTAATCCAGAGCAAAAGCGCGGTCTCGGAATCTGCCGAACCCTTGAGCGCGAGCTCCACATCAACGGCACCCTCGAGCGCTGCGACGAGCTCGGTCATCGAAAAACGACGCGCCCAAGTAAGGTGATTCTTGACCTGCCAGGACTGGAGCTTGAGCGTCGCGGCGAGCTCACGGCCCTGCCCACGCCCATCGAGCGCCTTGGCGACGATCAGCTCACGGATGCGACCGCACAGCAATGTGTAAGTCCACACGTAGCTCTTGGAGGGCAGGAGCTTAAAGAGCTCGAGCGAACGCCGCATATCGCGAGCCGAGACGGCGTTGAGGAAGTCCCAGGGTTGGACCTCGGCCGTACGTACAATCCAGCGCTCAACATCGGCAAGTTCAATCTGGGGCGCCTCGACCATCTGGGCAAGCTTAGCCAAGTCGTTATCGAGCATGCGCGTGTTTTCGCCCGAACGCGAGACGAGCTCCTCGGCGGCCGCCGTCGAAATCGACTTACCGCGCTGCGTCGCCATCTGCTGAACACGGCGCGGCAGTTCCCAGCGCTTGGTACCCGAGCAATCGACGATAGCCTTCTTGTCGATCTTGGCGATTGCCTTATACAGGCGCGCATTCTTGGCAAGTGAGTCGGCGATGATGAGGCAGACCGTTGTGGGGCTGGGACTCGCCAGATACCCAACGAGCGGCTCCGAGACCGCCTTGGCGAGCTTTGAGCAGCCATCGAGGATTACCAGACGAAACTCACTGCCCATGGGAAAGGTGTTAAGCGATCCGATAATCGACTCGATATCGGGGTCTTTGGTCATATCGCGCTCGTCGAGGTTGAACTCGACCATGCCCGTCTTTTCCAGACGCGCCTTCATACGCGAGACGGCGTGGTCGCGTTTGACTCCGTCGGTACCGACGATCAGATATGCCGGCAGCAGACCGGTTTCGGACATCGCGCTCCCCTCCCGCAGGCTCTTGTGTTCGTACCGTGCCATTCTAGCCCAGGGGCCCACCACACGCCAACGACGTCGTCACGGTCGCTGGCATCGCATCGCGAAGCCATTCGCAGTCGGTGTGACGGTAATGTCGCCGTGTTCGATGGTGCACGCGAACACGCCGCCCGCTTCCTTCACGGCATCGATGCAGGCATCGGACGGATGGCCGTATCGATTCCCCTCGCCCGCGCTCGCGAGGGAAAGCTCGGGCTTCAGGACGTCCAGCAACCCACCATCGACTGAAACCTTAGAGCCGTGATGCCCAAGTTTAAGGACATCGATATCCCCCACCTCCTGCACGAACTCCCGTTCTTGGTCGAGCTCGGCATCACCGGTGAGGAGCATACGCAGGCCCTTGCCTTCCTGAACATAAGAGAGCAGAAGGACAAGCGAGTCCTCATTTCCCTCGCCATCCACGGACTCGAATGGCCACATCACGCGGGCGCAAAATGAGCCGATGTCGACGATATCCCCACGGCGCACCTGCCGATACTCCACGCCAGGTCGGTTCAATACCTCGGCAGGAGCATCCTCGAGCGCATCCGCGGCCACGGCAATCGTTCCGACCGAAAACTGTTCGAGCACGGCGGGCAGACCACCCCAGTGGTCCTCATCCCAATGCGTCACAAAGACGGCGTCGATATGGTGCACGTTATTGCGAACCAACGCCGCCACCACACGCTCGTCGAGCCCACAGTCGACGAGCGCTACTGTGCCGCCCTGGCGGATAAGAATCGCATCGGCCTGGCCCACATCGAGCACCGTCACCGAAGGCGGAGCAAATCGATCCCAATAGACGTACGGAATCGCAGCCAAGAGCACCAGGCATGCAAGCCCCACCGCCATAGGACGTACACGGGGACGCGGCCACCAGACCAGCAGAACCGCCAGCAAACACGGCACTAGGTAAATCCACATGCTATCGGGCGGCACGCCCACGGATGCACCCGGCATGGCGGCAAACAGCTGCTCGAAGAACAGCGCGCAACGGGCGGCAATCATGGGCACAACGAGAGCCCAAGTCCGCAACGGTCCCACGAGCGAAAAGGGAGCCAGCACGATCGACACAGCGAGCAATACGCTCACAACCGGACCGATGACCGCATTTGCCAACGGAGCAATGAGCGAGAATGTACCGAAGGCAGGAATGGTAATGGGAAGTGTCGCCAGTTGCGAGCACAGCGTGACGGAAAGCATGCTGGCAACGCCCGATGGCACACCCAGCTCACTCAAAGCGTAGGTCGCATAGGGGCAAAAGCACAGAATGGCAAAGACGCTGGCACATGAAAGCTGAAAGCCCATCTCGAACAGCACCGTCGGCCGCAGTAGCACAAAGATGGACATGGTTACGAAGAGTGCCGATGCGCCGTGCCGGCGACGCCCCGCGCCGTTTACGACAAGCGTCGCGAACACCATACAGCACGCACGCACGGCCGAGGGAGACGCGCCAGTAAAGGCAGCGTAACCCACAAGCGTTATCGCCAATATCGTCCGCTGAAGGCAACGTGGGCACCGAATCTTTTGCAATACACCCTCGATTACAAACCCCACGATGGCCAAATGGCTGCCCGAGACGGCGATAAGATGCGCCGTTCCCGTCACCGAAAACCAGTCGCCCGCCGGCTGGACGCGCAGCTCGGCCGAACGACCGCAGACGACACCGGCTATGAGCGCACGCGCCGGGTCGGTCGCAGGCGCGATGGACGCAAGCAGCCCATTTCGCAGCCGAAGCAGCGGCCCCGGAGAACCCTCATCGACCGACACAATCCGAACGGCTTTAACCTTGCGCACCTCGCCTCGGAGCACGCGCGATCGTCCATATGCATCGTTCTCAAAACGTGAAACGCGACCGATAACACGCACGTGCGCCCCGACCTTGAGCTCACGATCACACGATAGGCGAACCGTTGCCAAGTTCTTACCGTCCGCGCGTGCCTCGCAGGTATAGGAATACACGTCGTCGTTTATGGATGGGTCACCCTGCACGACAAACTCGAGGCTGCTTGCCGCTCGACCATCGAGCGCCTTCGAGGCACTGAGCACATCCACGGCCCACCACGCCGAGACGACCGCTCCCGCCACGAGACCGACGGAAGCGGCATACAGCCACCGCTTCCAAGGGGCAAGCCGCGCACAAGATTGAGCCAGCACAACGAATACCGCTGCCGCAACGGGAATGGCCCATAGCGGCCCGACCGCCGGCGCCCGCTCCCTCAGCAGCGCATCAGCGGCTATGTTGAGCACCAAGACGCAGCTCATGCACATGCCGGCACACAGGGCCATCGTCCACGGATTCAGGGGCCGCGGAGGCATCACGTGCTCGCGCTCGGTCGCACTCATACGCAGATGCAATCTTTGATTTTGGCAAGCTTCTTCTCGCCGATTCCCGACACACGCATCAGATCGTCAACCGAGGCGAAAGCACCGTTCTTTGTCCGCTCATCGATAATCGACTGGGCCATGGAGGGGCCGATGCCCGAGAGCGTCTGCAGCTCTTCTGCGCTTGCCGTATTGATGTTTACTAGACCTGTTGCGCCACTAACGCCCGACGATGCGGAAGCCCCACCATCAACACCGGCTTCCGCAATGGACGCCTGCTGCTCCCCTACCGTTGGAACGTGAATCTTCTGTCCATCGACGACCTTAGATGCCCGATTGAGCCCCGTGACGTCTGCCTCGGGCGCCAGCCCGCCGGCGGCATCAATCGCCTGAGCCACCCGCGCGCCGTCCTTGAGACGATATACGCCGGGCGACACAACGGCGCCATCGACATCGACATAGACCTCTGCCGCGGCAGAAGCCTTAGTCGAAGAGCCTTCGGATGTCTTTCCGCTCGAGGCATCGCCGGATCCCGGCTCCACTAACGAGCCCGAACCATCAGTACGCTCAAACGACACGCCGCCGGCACTGCCGCCAAGGTTCGCCATTGCCAGTCCACTCGCCATCGCAATGACGACCAGTATCGCCATCACCACTGCCTTATGACCGAGCAGTTTGCCCGCCCAGCGGTCCATCTTTTTGACTCGTTCATGTTGTTCGCGCTGCGCCATAGCAAAACCTCCCAACACCATCGTGTCAGGAAAGGAGCTCCGCAACAGCCACGCCCCAAAACCGGTTTTTGCGGTCAAACCAAAAGCTGACCAAAACCTTGCGCAATAATGTCCATTTATTCAGGCAAACGTCGACAAATGAACCGTTTATCGCCTAATGCCCAGATAGCAAAAGACCGACGATGCAGGCGCATCGTCGATCTATGCACAAATTTATTCGTGATCTTGGTAAATCTCACGCGGAGCAAGCTCCGAATGTTTGCGTTTTAAGGTCTTAGGGGCCTTGTACGTGTTGCTCTCGAAGTCGATGTACTCGGTCTGCTTAAGCAGGCGCTCGATCATCTCCTCATGATCGAACAACTCCCAGGCCTCATGCACGGCATCGAGTTTAGCGTGCGTCTCGGGACGGCGCGGCATAAACAGCGTGCAGCAGTCGGGAGCGGCCTCAGTCGAGATATCGAATGTACCGATCTCCTCGGCACGTGCGATGATCTCCTGCTTGTCCGAACCGATGAGAGGACGGAACACGGGGATCTTCACGGCCTCGTTGACGGCCATGATGTTCTCAAGCGTCTGGGAGGCAACCTGCCCAAGCGATTCGCCCGTAACGATAGCCTTGGCACCCTCGATGTGTGCAATGCGCTCAGCAACCGAATACATAATGCGGCGGTACATGATCACGCGCAGGTTGCTGGGGCAGGTAACCGAAATCTCACGCTGGCAGTCGCCAAACGGCACCACGTACAGACGACCGATCTGGACACCCGGCGCAAGCGCACGGATGATGTCCTGCACCAAATACTCGCTCGTATCGGGCGTCTGCGGACGACCGGAGAAATGCACCGGCACGCACACCGCGCCGCGACGCGCGAGCATCCAGGTCGCCACCGGAGAATCGATACCCGACGACAGCAGCGTCACGACCTTGCCGGCAGAACCCACCGGCAGACCGCCCACGCCGCGCTCAGAGCGCGCGTACACATAAACGCTGCCCTGGACCACCAGTACGTGCACCATTGCATCGGGGTCGTGCATTTGAACCTTTTTATCGGGGAAGGCCTCACACAGTACCTCGCCCACCTGACGATTGATATCGATCGAGGTGAGCTCATAGTCAGTATTGGAGCGCTTGGCGTGCACCTTAAACGAATCGAAGGAACCAAACTCGCGCAGCGCCTTCACGGCGGCGGCGCAGTACTCCTGCGGGTCGCGGTTGGTGTGATACGCCAAAGACACACGAGCAACGCCGGGGACGGTGCGGATGACACGCGCCGCCTCGTCGGCCTGATGCTCGTTAAAGGTCACGAGGATATAACCGGAAATTCGAGACACGGCGTTCACGGAAAAGGCGGCCAAGGCCGCCTTAATGTTATCCATGAGGATATGCTCAAAATGTGCGCGGTTCTTGCCCTTCAGTCCAACCTCGTGATAGTGGACTAGGCAGACGCGAGCCGCCATTTAGGCTTCAGCAACCTTGTGGCCGAGCGCCTTCTCGTAACGGGCCTCGTCGTAAGAGATGTCGCCGTCGACAATCTCGTCCATAGCCATCGAGATGGTATCGGCACCGGAAAGCCCGATGGTGATGTCATCGACATCCTGGACGGCAAGCACGCGGTTGTGCTGGCCACGCAGCATGCTATTGATGTCGCAGGCGCGCTTGGAGGCAAGCGAAGCGAGCAGGAAGCGGTTATGATCGGTCTTCTCCAGAAGATCGTCAATGCAAGGCTTTACAACGGACACGGACCTCAGATCCTTTCATGCATATCGAGAACGCGAACGAGCTCATCGGTCGCGCGGTCGAGATCGTCATTCACCACGACGTCGTCGTAGCGGTCGGCAAGGGCAAGCTCATCGGCGGCGTTTGCCATACGCAGCTCAATCGTCTCGGGCGTCTCGGTACCGCGACCGACTAGACGCTCGCGGAGCACCTCAAGCGAAGGCGGCTTGATAAAGATCAGCACGGCCTCGGGGAAACGCTCCTTCACCTGCAGGGCGCCCTGGACATCGATCTCCAAAATCAGAGACGAGCCCGAGGCGAGCTTGGATGTGACCTCGCTCACCAACGTGCCGTAGCAGTTACCGTGGACCTCGGCCCACTCAACAAACTCACCGTTTGCCACGCGGCGGTCGAACTCCTCACGCGTCAGAAAAAAGTAGTTGACGCCGTCGACCTCACCTTTGCGTGGTGCTCGCGTGGTAGCCGAAACCGTCAGACCCAGGTTCGAGCGGCGCTCGCGCACACGAGTGACGAGCGTACCCTTGCCTGCGCCTGACGGTCCAGAAATCACAAAGAGCTTGGAATCCTGAGCGCTCACTTATTTGGTCAGCTGCTCGAGGAGCTGCTCGCGCTGACGGACGCCGAGGCCCTGGACGCGACGAGTAGCGGAGATACCGAGCTCCTCCATGATCTTGGCGGCCTTGGCCTTGCCATAACCGGGGAGAGACTCGATGAGGGTGGAAACCTTCATGCGGGAAGCGATGGGGTCATCGGAGTTGAGCACGGACTCGAGGGACTTCTCGCCCTTCTTGATCTGCTCGCGAAGCTCAGCGCGGGCGTGACGTGCGGCAGCAGCCTTCTCAAGAGCCTGCTTGCGCTGCTCGTCGGTAAGCTGAGGGAGTGCCATTCGTACCTCCAAATAGTTGGGTTATATCTGATTCAATAATTGGCATTTTAGCACGTAGAACGTACAAAATGCCTAATCGCGGCTCCATAGGTTAGACGATACCCGCAAAAAGTGCAATATACTGCGCCCAAAGTTAAGCCCCTGACCTGCGATTCCACACAAAGGATGGGAAAGTTTACGCAGGCACAGGGGCTATTTTGTGCTAATGAGACCCAAAAGTGGTGACTTAGGGGAATCTTTTACGCGACGTTTTCGACCAGCTCGGCGACGATGGCGTCAAAGGCGGCAACCGGATCGTCGGCACCGGTGATGGGACGGCCCACCACAATGTGGCTTGCGCCACGCTCGATAGCCTGGGAAGGCGTCGCCACGCGGGACTGGTCACCAAGGGCGGCACCCACCGGACGCACACCCGGAGTCACGATCAGGGCATCAGGACCCAGCAGCTCACGCATGTCGTGAGCCTCCATCGGTGAGCACACGATGCCATCGATGCCATTGGCCTGAGCAAGCTTTGCCAAGCGGGCGGCCTCCTCGGCCACGGGCGACTCGACGCCGATCTCGCTCAAGGCATCCTGATTCATGCTCGTGAGCACGGTGATGGCGACGAGCTTGGCGCGGTCCTCACGCGCCTCCTCGGCACCCTCGCGGCAGGCAGCGAGCATAGCACCCGAGCCCAGGCCGTGGACCGAAAGCAGGTCGGCACCGGCAAGCGAAGCCGAGCGGGCAGCGCCGCGCACCTGATGCGGAATGTCATGGAACTTAAGGTCGAGGAAGACCTTAAAGCCCAGGTCCTTGAACGTCTTGACGATCTGGGGACCCTCAGCGTAATAGAGCGTCATGCCGACCTTGAGCCAGGCAGCATGACCCGAAAGCTCGTGGGCGAGCTCGAGCGCGCGCTCACGGTCGCAGTCGAGGGCGACGATAACACGGTCGCGGGCATCATTCTCTAGCATTCGAAAGCACCTACCAGCTCGTTGATGTCCTTCACGCCCTGGGACTCGGCCCAGGCCTCGAGCTCATGCGCGATCTTAAGCGAAGCACACGGATCGACGAAGTTGGCCATGCCGACCGACACGCAGGTGGCGCCGGCTAGGATAAACTCAGCCGCATCCTCGCCGGTCATGACACCGCCGACACCGTTGATGGGGATATCGACGGCCTGGGCAACCTCCCAGACCATGCGCACGGCGATGTGGTGGCACAGCGGGCCCGAAAGGCCGCCCTTGGGCTTGGCCACGCGGGACTTGCGGGTATGAACGTCGATGGCCATGCCCTGGATGGAGTTGATGACCGAAAGGCCGTCGGCGCCGGCGGCCTCGAGAGCCTTGGCAATCTCGGCAACGTTGACCGGAGCCATCTTTACGAACAGCGGCTTATCGGTCACCTTGCGGCAGGCAGCCATAACGGAAGAGGCGCCCTCGGGCGTTGATCCCATGGCGGCACCGCCGGCGGCAATATTAGGGCAGCTCACGTTGATCTCGTAGCCGGCAGCCCAGGGGCACAGCTCGACATACATCTCGAGTGCGCGGACAAACTCGTCAACGGAGTGGCCGGCAACCTGACAGATGACCTGGCAGCCGTCCTTGGACAGCTGTTCGAGCCAAGGACCGGACTCACGGGCAAAGGCGGCCACGCCGGGGTTCTGAAGGCCCACGGAGTTGATCATGCCGCCCGGGATCTCGGCCATGCGAGGCGCGGGATTGCCGGGCCAGGGCTCGGCAGCGCAACCCTTGGTGGTGATGGCGCCCAGCTGGGAAACATCAAAGAAGTTTTGGAACTGCCAACCGTAGCCAAAGGTACCGGCTGCGGTGTTGATGGGGTTCTGCATCTTGACGCCGCCGAAATCGACGGCCATGTTCACGGTACCCACTAGAAGACCACCACCTTGGAAGCATCGAACACAGGGCCGCACATGCAGGCGCCCTTCATACCGTCGACCGTCTCGACATTGCAGGTGTTGCAGGCGCCAAAGCCACAGCTCATCATGCGCTCAAGCGACACCTCACAGTACGCACCGGCCTCGGCGGCTGCGGCGGCGACCTTCTTCATCATGACGGCGGGACCGCAGCTGGCCACGTAGTCGTAGCCGCCCTCGCCAAGCAGCTCGGCGGCAGGATCGGTGCAAAAACCGTGCGTGCCGAGCGAACCGTCGTCGGTGCACACGTTAACCGTGGCGCCCAGCGCACGGAACTCATCGACACCCACGACTTTGGAAGCGGTGCCAAAGCCCAGGCACACGTCCACATCAACACCCTGCTCGGCAAGCATGCCGGCAAGACACAGCACAGGCGGAACGCCGATGCCACCGGCGACGAGCAGTGCCTTCCTGGTGCCCTCGGGTACCATCCAGCCACGGCCACCGGGGCCCAACAGGTTAGAGGTGGAGCCAGGGCCCATCTGGGACAAACGGCGGGTATCGTCGCCCACGACGGCGTACCACAGCTCGACGGTGCCGGCCTCGGCGTCGGCGCGGTAGAAACTCAAAGGCACACGAAGCAGAGAAGACGCATCGCCGGGGACGGCGATGTTCACAAACTGACCGGGCTTGAGCGCACTTGCAAGCTTGGGGGCCGAGATGACGAGCGAGAAGATGCCGTCGGCGATCTCCCGGTTCGAGACGACCTCGAAGTCGTGCATGCGTGCAGTGGAAGGTGTGGGCATAGACGCTCCAATCCCCCATGCGGTTGCATGGTCTAAACGAACAGAAAGCGCGGCACCGCAAGGGCGCCGCGCACAAAAGCGATAAGGCTATGCTAGCAGATGCAGCCGTCGGCGAGCGTCTGCTTGCCACCGACAAATACATCGGTGGCACGACCGGTGAGCGTGCGGCCGGCAAAACCGGAGTTCTCGGCGCGCGACTCGTAACCGTCCTCGCCAACCGTCCAGGTTGCGGAGGGGTCGAACACGGTCAGGTCGGCGACAGAGCCCGCCTTGACCTGAACCTGATCGAGGCCCAGAATCTCACGCGGCTTGATGGCCATGAGCTCGACCATGCGGCTCACGCTCATCTTGCCCGTGTTGACCAGCTCAGTGAGCACGAGCGACAGCGAAGTCTCGAGGCCAATCATTCCAAAGGGCGCGAGCTCGAACTCGCGGGCCTTCTCCCACGGGGTGTGGGGAGCGTGGTCGGTAACGATAGCGTCGACGGTACCGTCGATGACACCCTGACGGATGGCCTCGGCATCCTCGTCGGTGCGCAGCGGCGGATTGACCTTGAGCGAGGTGTTGTAGGTCTCGTCCAGGTCGTTCTCGGTCAGGAACATGTGGTGCGGGGTGGCCTCGCAGGTCACCTGGACACCGGCAGCCTTACCGGCACGCACGAGCTCCAGGCCATGAGCGGTGGAGATGTGCTGGATGTGCAGCTTGGCACCGGTCAGCTTGGCAATCTCGATGTCGCGGGCAATCTGAAGCTCCTCGCCGGCGGCCGGCCAACCCTCGAGGGCCAGACGGGTCGAGACCTTGCCCTCGTTGATCTGGCCGTGGCCGACCAGATCCTCGTCCTGGCAGTGGCTCATAAAGACCTTGCCGAACATCTTGCCGTAGTCCATGCAGCGACGGAGCATGCCCGCACCCTGCACGCCGCGACCGTCATCGGTGAAGGCGACGGCGCCGTGGGCGACCATATCGCCCATCTCGGACATAGCCTCGCCCTTAAGGCCGCGAGTCATAGCACCAGAAGGATAGACGCGGCAGTGGCCGACCTCGGCAGCGCGGGACTTGACGAACTCCACGACGGTGCCGTTATCGGTGACGGGATCGGTGTTGGGCATGGCGCACACGCCGGTGAAGCCGCCCTTGGCAGCAGCGCGGGTGCCGCTCTCGATGTCCTCTTTGACCTCGTAGCCAGGCTCGCGCAGATGCACGTGCATATCCACCAGGCCGGGGACGAGATACTTGCCGGAAAGGTCGCGGACCTCGGCTCCCTCGGCGGCGAGGTTCTCGCCGACCTCGGCGATCTTGTCACCGTCGATCAGGACGTCGACGACACCGTCAAGCTCGACGGACGGATCGACGACGTGGGCATTCTTAAGAAGCAAGGCCATTATCGGCACCTCCAAGCAGCAGATACAGGATAGCCATACGCACGCAGATACCGGCGTAGACCTGCTCCAGGATGACGGAGCGTTGCGGGTGGTCGGCCATATAGGAGTCGAACTCGACGCCGCGGTTGATGGGGCCCGGGTGGCAGATGATCGCATCGGGCTTCATGAGCTTCTCGCGGTCCTTGGTCAGGCCGAAGAGCTTGTGATACTCGCGAATCGTGGGGAACGGAGCGCCCTCAAGGCGCTCCTGCTGCACGCGCAGCATGTAGACGACGTCCAGCTCGGGCAGGACGGAATCGAGGTCGCTCGTCACGTGGTCGCAACCCAGAACCTCGGGCGCCGGCGGCAGCAGCGTGCCGGGGGCGACAGCGTAGGTCTCGCAGCCCATGATCTTAAGGGCGGGGATCAGCGAGCCGCAGACACGGGAGTGCGCGATATCGCCGACGACAGCGACCTTCAGACCGTGGAAGTCACCCTTGTGCTCCCAGATGGTGTACAGGTCGAGCAGAGCCTGCGTAGGATGGTTGTGCTTGCCGTCGCCGGCGCAGATAACGCTCGCGGGCGAGTTCTGCGTGACGATGTAGGGAGCACCGGCGTGCTTATCGCGAACGACGATGCAATCAATCTTGTAGGCGTTGAGGGTCTCGACGGTGTCGACGAGGCTCTCGCCCTTGACCGTGGAGGTCGAGGAGCCGCCAAAGTTGAGGCTGTCGGCCGAAAGGCGCTTCTCGGCGAGCTCGAAGGAGCTGCGGGTGCGCGTCGAGGGCTCGTTGAACATGTTGACGATGGTCTTGCCCTTGAGCGTGGGGACCTTCTTGATCGCACGCTCGTTGACCTCGGAGAACGCCTTGGCGGTCTCGAGGATGAGCTTGATGTCCTCTTCGGAGTACTCGGTAATGTCGATCAGGTGCTTATGGTTGAACGCCACGGTACTACTCACCTCCCAGCGGCGCGGAGCCCACATGGGAACCCGGCGCGACGTCGTTAATCTCGACAGCGGTGCGGCCGTCTACTTCCTTCATATATAGGTGCACGTTCTCCTCATGCGACGAGGGAACGTTCTTGCCGACAAAGTCCGGCGAGATGGGGAGCTCACGGTGACCGCGGTCAACGAGAACTGCCAGCTCGATGCGGCTCGGACGGCCCAGGTCCATGACGGCATCCAGAGCGGCGCGGATAGTACGGCCCGTATACAGGATGTCGTCCACCAGCACGACGCGCTTGCCGTCGACGCTGAAGGGAATGTTGGTAGCGTGGATCGCGGGAGCGAAATTGGTCGCATAGTCATCGCGGTAGAAGCTGATGTCCAGGCTGCCGAGCGGAACGTCGACGCCCTCGATCTCCTTGATCTCCTCGGCGAGCTTCTTTGCCAGAAGGTCGCCGCGCGTGACGATGCCGACCAGAGCGAGGTCTTCACAGCCCTCGTTGCGCTCGAGAATCTCGTGCGCGATGCGGGTCATCGCTCGATTGACGGCGGTCTCGTCCATGATGACCGCCTTGGGGGAAGTCGTGCCCATCGATCTCCTTCCTCACATGTCTTGACTGCTGACACAGTCAAAAAAAATAGATGCCCGACCGCTTAAAGCGGACCAGACACCCACAGGAAGGGCTGCTCTTCGGCAGCTATGTAATTCCATGTGGGTATCTCGTACCCCTTTAATGGTCAAGGGATAGTGTAGCCAACCTCGAGCTTAATTGCGAGCATAAATACAGAACAATCCGTAAACGTGCGCAGGCGCTCCATAAACCTATATATATTTGTGGGACGAGCTTGAAAACGCACGCACGAGCTGGCATAATCCCCTCTGCTGCACGCAAATCGGATCTACGTCCAGGGCCGTGGCGTGAGCACTATCGCCAAAAGAGGAATATCTCTGTGTAGATTACGCACAGGGAGCTGCTTCTGTGCTATAGTTCAGGCTTGTTTGTTAACGCGACATGTTCGTTTGTCGCCCAAGGAGGGTCAGTTATGTCCAAAGTTTGCGAAGTTTGCGGTAAGCACCCCGTTGCCGGTCGCTCCATCAGCCACTCTCACCGCGTCACCAACCGTAAGTTCCGCCCCAACATCCAGCGCGTTTACGTCGTCGTCGATGGTCACCGTCGCAAGATGAACGTTTGCTCCACCTGCCTCAAGTCCGGCAAGGTTGCGCGCTCCTAAATAAGGTCTTACCAACAAGTACCTCGGACTCTCCGGGTCAAAGACCTCGCGTTCATATAGAACTTACCAAAGGCGTCCTCCCCCACGGAGGGCGCCTTTTTTGCACTCATTGGGGACAGACTTACATGAGTGTTTTCACGCATTGGGGACAGACTTAGATGAATGCTTTCCTAAGCTCACAGTGCATCGATCGGCCCCAATCCATACCTCAGGCCGCCTCGTTCCAGCCTGTGGTGGCCTTGGTTACGTTTGTAGCGCCGATACCGGTGATACGGGCAATTTGCTTGACCGTAAGATGGGCCCGCCTGAGCCTTAGCAGACAGGCATCGCGTTCGGGGCGTGGCAGGGCCTTGAGCAGCGCAGGATCAATGCTCGGCAGGGCCTCGTGTGCGACGGTAAGGGCATCCTCGTCGGGAATCCGTCGACGCGGAAGAATCTCAACTGACCAGATCCGCTCGGCAACTTCCTTAAGATGCTCGCAATAGCGACGGGAACCCCCGACAATATCGAGCATGGGGGCCGCATCGCAGATATCAAAGGGATCGTATCCCAGCTGGTATGCCTTGTAGCTTGACCAGCGGTAGGCATCAAGCGAGTCGAGCGCACCTTTCACGGGATTGAGATGGATATAATCGAGCAACTGCACCGCCTGCGTGTCCGACTCGACCGCGACCCGCGAATAGCGATTATCAAACAGGTGGCCCGTTCTTCCGGTTTTCCCATTGAAATACTTGGCATAGGCCGTCAGCGCGCACTGCATTGCCTTTGAAAGGTTGTCAAATGGGTCATCAACCATCAAATGGAAGTGGTTGTCCATAAGGCACCAGGCCAACACCGCCACGTCATGGCAAGCAAACCTGTCCGAGATGTCCGATAAGAAACGATAGCGGTCGGAGTCATCTTCAAAAATAATCTGTTTGGAATTGCCGCGGTCATAGACGTGGTAATAGCCGGTGAGCGAAACGGCGCGGGCGCATCGGGGCATAATCTCTCCTTTCAAAACTGTACAGGCAACACCTAAAAGGAGAGAAGCAACGCGAAATGCTGAGCCTGTGACCTATTTATATACAATGAACGACAAAAACATGCCCAAAACGACAAAATGACAAATCGATGTCTGTCCCAAATGAGTGAAAGCACTCATGTAAGCCTGTCCCCAATGAGCGGGGCGATGCAGCAGGCAGATAATTAGTTGAAACGTTTCAGTTTATTGAAGCGTTTTAGTGTGCCTTTTACGGGAATCTTACCGTTTACCGAATTATTTATTGCTATCATGCAAGGCGTAGGGTAAATCTCCGATCGCAAGGAGACACAAATGGTGAAAAAGTCACCGGAAAACACTACTCCCGCAATTGTGGACAACGTAGAGGCGCTTGAGGCTAAGCTCGCTCAGATGCGAGAGGCCCAGGCGCTTTTTGCTACGTACACGCAGGAGCAGGTCGACAAGATCTTCTATGAGGCCGCCATGGCCGCCAACAAGGCTCGTATCCCGTTGGCGAAGATGGCCATCGAGGAGACCGGCCGCGGCGTTCTTGAGGACAAGGTCATCAAGAACCACTACGCCGCAGAGTACATCTACAACGCTTACAAGAACACCAAGACCTGTGGCGTTCTGGAGCGCGACGAGGCTTATGGCATCACCAAGATCGCCGAGCCCATCGGCATCGTGGGCGCCGTCATCCCGACGACCAACCCCACCTCCACCGCGATCTTCAAGACGCTGATCTGCCTGAAGACCCGCAACGCCATCATCATCTCCCCGCACCCGGCTGCCGCCAAGTGCACCATCGCCGCCGCCAAGCTCGTGCTTGACGCCGCCGTCAAGGCCGGCGCCCCCGAGGGCATCATCGGCTGGGTCGATGTCCCCTCCATCGAGCTGACCAACATGGTCATGCGCGACGTCGACATCATCCTCGCCACCGGTGGCCCGGGCATGGTCAAGGCCGCCTACTCCTCGGGCAAGCCCGCCCTGGGCGTTGGCGCCGGTAACACCCCGGTCGTCATCGACGACACCGCCGACGTGCTGCTCGCCGTCAACTCCATCATCCACTCCAAGACCTTCGACAACGGCATGATCTGCGCTTCCGAGCAGTCCGTGACCGTCATCGACACCATCTATGACCAGGTTAAGGCCGAGTTCCAGAGGCGCGGCTGCTACTTCGTCAAGCAGGGTGCCGAGATGGAGGCCCTGCGTGCCGCCATGTTCAAGAACGGCGCTCTCGATCACCGCATTCCCGGCATGGCTGCCGCCAAGATCGCCGAGCTCGCCGGCATCGAGGTTCCTGCCAAGACCAAGATCCTGATCGCCGAGGTCACCTCCACCGACCCCGCCAAGGAGGAGTTCTCCCACGAGAAGCTCTCCCCGGTCCTGGCCATGTATCACGCCAAGGACTTCCAGGAGGCCGTCGACAAGGCCGAGCACCTGGTGCTCGCCGGTGGCCCGGGCCACACCGCCTCTCTGTACGTGCACCCCGCCCAGGCCGAGAAGATCAGCCTGTTCGAGCACGTCATGAAGGCCTGCCGTATCGTCATCAACACCCCGTCCTCGCACGGCGGCATCGGTGATCTGTACAACTTTGGCATGAAGCCGTCTCTGACCCTGGGCTGCGGCTCCTGGGGCGGCAACTCCGTCTCCGAGAACGTTGGGGTGAAGCACTTGATCAACGTTAAGACTGTGGCCGAGCGCCGTGAGAACATGCTGTGGTTCCGCGCTCCCGAGAAGGTCTACTTCAAGAAGGGTTCCACGCCCGTCGCTCTCGACGAGCTCGGTACCGTCATGGGCAAGAAGCGCGCCTTCATCGTCACCGACCAGTTCCTCTTCAAGAATGGCAACACCCGCGCCATCGAGGCCAAGCTCGACGAGATGGGCATCGCCCACGACTGCTTCTACGACGTCGAGCCCGATCCGTCGCTGCAGTGCGCACGTCGCGGCGCCAAGCAGATGGCTCTCTTTGAGCCGGACGTCATCATCGCCGTCGGCGGTGGCTCAGCTATGGACGCCGGCAAGATCATGTGGATGATGTACGAGCACCCCGAGTGCAAGTTTGAGGACATGGCCATGGACTTCATGGACATCCGCAAGCGTATCTTCACTTTCCCCGAGATGGGCAAGAAGGCCTACTTCGTCGCCGTCCCGACCTCTTCGGGTACCGGCTCCGAGTGCACGCCGTTCGCCATCATCACCGACAAGGAGACCGGCATCAAGTGGCCGCTCGCCGACTACGCGCTGCTCCCCAACATGGCTATCGTTGACGCCGACAACTGCATGACCGCCCCGCGCGGCCTGACCGCTGCCTCCGGCATCGACGTCATGACCCACGCCATCGAGTCCTACGTCTCCATCATGGCTTCCGACTACACCAAGGGCCTCTCCGAGCGCGCTGCTAAGCTCGTCTTCGAGAACCTGCCCTCCAGCTTCACGAACGGCGCCAAGGACCCGCATGCCCGCGAGGAGATGCACAACGCCTCTTGCATGGCCGGTATGGCCTTCGCCAACGCCTTCCTGGGCCTCAACCACTCCATGGCTCACAAGCTCGGCGCCTTCCATCACCTGCCTCACGGCCTCGCCAACGCCGTCATCCTGACCCGCGTTATGCGCTACAACGCCGCCGAGGCTCCCGTCAAGATGGGTACCTTCTCCCAGTATCCTTACCCCAACGCGCTGCACAACTACGCCGAGATGGCCAAGTACTGCGGCATCGAGGGCAAGGACGACAAGGAGGTCTTCGAGAACTTCATCACGAAGCTCGAGGAACTCAAGGACTTCATCGGCGTCAAGAAGACCATCGCCGACTACGGTGTTGACGAGCAGTACTTCCTCGACACCCTCGACGAGATGACCGAGCAGGCATTCAACGACCAGTGCACCGGCGCAAACCCGCGCTACCCGCTCATGAGCGAGATCAAGGAGCTCTACCTGGACGCCTACTACGGCCGCGAGCCTCAGGACTACGCCGTCTGCTAGTTTTAGCACGGTTTTTAACGGCGGGGGTGCACGGGTGTTTCACACACCCCCGCCGTCGCTTCTATCGCATCGTTGAAAGGATGCAACCATGCTGCTACCCGATTCCAAGACCGAGCTCGTCCGCCGTGGCAACAAGGTCGTTTACGACCTGGGCGACAAGATTGTCAAGGTCTTTAACGAGACCAAGCCTGTCTCCGACGTGTTCAACGAGGCTTTGAATCTTGCCCGCATCAATGAGTGCGGCATCCGCAGCCCCAAGGCTCTCGAGGTTTCCCAGCTCGAGAACGCCAACGGCTGGGCGCTCGTGACCGAGAAGGTTCCGGGCACCACCCTTGCCGAGAAGATGACTGCCGAGCCCCAGCGCTTTGGTGAGTACCTCGAGATGTTCGTCGACCTCCAGATCGAGATCCACGGCTACACCTCCCCGCTGCTCAACCGTCAGCGCGACAAGTTCGCCCGCATGATCGACAGCCTTGATCAGCTCAATGCCACCACGCGCTACAACCTTCAGGAGCGTCTGGACGGCATGACCAAGGAGTTCAAGGTCTGCCACGGCGACTTCAACCCCTCCAACGTCATCGTCGGCGACGACGGCCAGCTCTATGTGTGCGACTGGGCACACGCCACCCAGGGCTCCCCTGCTGCCGACGTTGCCACCACCTACCTGCTCTTCGCCCTCAACAGCAAGGACCAGGCTGAGGCCTACTTGGAGCTCTACTGCGACCGCGCCGACATGCCCATGCAGGTCGTGCGTCAGTGGACGAGCATCGTCGCCGCTTCCGAGCTCGCTCGTAAGCGCAACGTGAACGATGAGTTCCTGAAGAACTGGATCGACGTCGTCGATTATCAGTAATATCTGAGCGATTTATTTCGCATCGGAGGCACAAGAAAACCCCGCAGCTCATATGGGCTGTGGGGTTTTCTTTACCCATCGAGTTTATTCCAACAAAATAGACTGCTCCGCATCTCATCCTAAGAGAGATACGGAGCAGCCCCGCAATTACATCTAATAGCAGAAACGTCGATTAACGGCGGGCCGCCTTAACAAGCTCGGCAATCTTGGCGACGACCTCGTCGATCGCCACGTCCTCACGCTCGCCCGTGGCACGGTCCTTGAGCTCCACAGTACCATTCTTGAGGCCACGCTTGCCAAGCACGACCTGATACGGGAAGCCCATGAGGTCGTTATCGGCAAACTTAAAGCCAGGACGCTCGTCACGGTCATCGACGACAACCTCGATACCCTCGGCGCACAGGCCCTCGACGATTTGGTCGCAAACGTTAGCGCACTCCTCCTTCTTGGGATCGAGCGGAATCACCGCGACCTCGTACGGGGCAACGGAGACCGGCCAGACGATGCCGTGTTCGTCGTTGTGCTGCTCCACGACGGCAGCAAGCGAGCGGGACACACCAACGCCGTAGCAACCCATGATAAGCGGCTTCTCCTTGCCGTCCTCGTCCATAAAGGTGGCGCCCATGGCCTCGGAATACTTGGTACCCAGCTGGAAGACCTGCGAGACCTCGATGCCGCGAGCAGCAGAGAGCGGCTTGCCGCAGTGCGGGCAGGGATCGCCGGCAACGACGGTTACCAGGTCGGCCCACTCGTCGACGGTAAAGTCGCGCTCGGGGCAGGCACCGGTAAAGTGATAATCGATCTCGTTGGCACCGCAGGCCCACTGCTTGGACTCGCGCAGGCTCTCGTCGCACACCAGGCGAATGCCCTCGGGCAGGTTAACCGGTCCGATAAAGCCCTTATGCAGACCGTAGGTCTGGAGCTCCTCATCAGTCATCATGCGATAGCCCTTGCCAAAGACATGCTCGGCCTTGCAATCGTTGAGCTCGTGGTCGCCCGGAACAATGGCCACGACGGGCTTGCCCTCGGCGTCGAGGAGTGCCAGAGACTTGCGCGTGCCGTTCTCGAGGAAGCCGAAGAACTTTGCAACGGCCTCGATGGTGCCCATGCCCGGAGTCTCGACCTTGGTAAGCGTACCGTCGCCAGGACCCTCGGTCACAACGACCTTGGTGCTTGCGGCCTCATCGTCGGCAGCGAAGCCGCAATCGTCGCAGTAGACGAGCGAAGCCTCGCCAGCGTCGGCCAAAGCCATGTACTCGACGGAGGTATCGCCACCGATCTCGCCGGAGTCGGCGACAACGGGCAGAGCCTTGATGTAGCAGCGCTCGCAAATGTTGGCATAGGCCTGCTTCATCTTGTCGTACTCCTCCTGCAGGCTCTCCTGCGTAGCAGAGAAGCTGTAGGCGTCCTTCATGATGAACTCGCGACCGCGCATCAGGCCAAAACGGGGACGGAACTCGTCGCGGAACTTATCCTGGATGTGATAGAGGTTCACTGGCAGCTGCTTGTAGGAACGCAACTCATTGCGCACCAGGGCAGTCACGGTCTCCTCGTGCGTGGGTCCGAGCACAAACTCGCGGCCGTGGCGGTCATCAAAGCGCACAAGCTCCTTGCCATAGGCATCGATACGGCCGGACTCACGCCACAGCTCGGCATCGACCATGATGGGCATCATGAGCTCCTGAGCACCGGCGGCATCCATCTCGTCGCGCACGATGTTCTCGATCTTGCGGATCGAGCGCCAAGCGAGCGGCAGATAGGAATACAGGCCGGCGGCCTCCTTGCGGATCATGCCAGCGCGAAGCAGCAGACGGTGGCTCGCTAGCTCGGCATCCGCCGGATCCTCTTTGAGCGTCGGCGCATAGAGCTTAGACATATACATTGCTCGGGTCATTTATTTCTCCTCAATAAGTTTGTCGACCTCGGCCATAAGCGCGTCGACAATTTGATCCTCAGCTACTTTACCAATGATCTGGCCATGCGAAAAGAGCAGGCCCTGACCACGTCCGCAGGCAACACCCAGGTCGGCGTCAGATGCCTCTCCGGGGCCGTTGACCGCACATCCCATCACGGCGATCGAAAGCGGCGCGGAATAGTTCTTAAGCCGCTCGGTGACCTCCTCGGCGATGGGAATCAGGTTAACCTGGCAGCGGGCGCACGTGGGGCACGAGACAATCTCGGGACCACGGCGACGCAGGCCCAGCGACTGTAGAATTCCCCAGGCGACCGGCGGCTCCTCAACCGGATCGGCCGTGAGCGACACACGCATGGTGTCACCGATGCCTTCGGAAAGCAAGATACCCAAGCCTACAGAGCTCTTGATGGTGCCCTGAAGCTTGGTCCCCGCCTCCGTCACGCCCAGGTGGAGCGGAACATGCGGTATCTCGCGCGACAGGGCGCGATAGGTATCAAGTGTCGTCTGTACGCTATGGGCCTTGGCGGATAGCACGATGTTGGTAAACCCACGGTCCTCAAAGTGCCGCACAAAGCGTTCGCTCGACATCACGAGCTTTTCGGGCTGCGTGAGGTCGTCGCGCTCGGCAATATCTTGCTCAAGCGAGCCCGCGTTCACGCCAATGCGAATCGCGCAGCCCGCGGCACCCGCGGCATCGATGACGGCATCGACCTTAGCCCAATCGCCGATATTGCCGGGGTTGATGCGCAGCTTAGAGGCACCAGCCTCGACAGCGCCAATGGCAAGCTTATGGTTAAAATGGATATCGGCGACGATTGGCACCGGAGACTCGGCACAAATCGTGCGAAAGCCCTCGAGCGCAGCCTCGGTAGGCACGCTCACGCGCACGATATCGCAGCCAGCCTGCGCCAACGCGCACACTTGCGCAAGCGTTGCCTGGGCATCAGCAGTATCGGTGCAGGTCATAGACTGAACCACGACCGGAGCGCCACCACCGATCTGCACGCCGCCCACATGCACGGGGCGCGTCAACTCGCGAGGCAAAGGATGGGATAAAGACAATCCAAACACTCCCCTACAGAATAAATCGAAGGATGTCGGAACGAAGCATATAGACAAACAGCAGTGCAAAGAGCGCGACGCCGACATAGCTGACGATTGTCTGCACTTTGAGCGGCAGCTCGCGGCCCGCAATCTTTTGAATGATCTCGATGACCAGCTTGCCGCCATCGAGTGGTGGGATGGGCAGCAGGTTCATAAAGCCAAGCGAGAACGAAATGAGGGCGGCAAAGGAAAGGAACGTGGCAGGGCCGGCAGCAGCGGCCTGTGAGGACATAACGCTAATACCCACGATCGAAGAAGACTGATCGAGAATCTCCATCGTATGCTGCGGCTGGAGCAGGCGCATCACGCCATCCGCTGTCTGCACGACATAGGAGAACGACAGGCGAGCCGACGTGATGGGGTCTAAACGGACCACCTGCGTAGAGGCATACACACCTAGGCGCTCGTCCTCTTTGAGCGCAACCGTGGTCGAATGCTGCTTGCCGTCACGCTCGTACTCGATGGCGATATCGTCCTTACCGGCAGCCTTGCCGATGGCATCGTAGACATCCATCCAAGTGGAACATGAGACACCGTCAACCGAAAGGATCGCGTCACCGTCCTCGATACCCGCCTTGGCGGCAATAGACCCCTCGTCAACCTGACCGATCACGTTGGTATCCATCGGCACGGTGACACCCGCAATGGAATAGATGCTCATAAGGAGCAAAAAACCCGTCAAGATATTGACGATAATGCCCGCGAGCAGCATAAAGGCGCGCTTGAGAAAGCCTTGGCCAAGATAGGTGTGCGAGCGCTCTTGCGCAAGGAACTCGGCCTCGCCGCACGGCAGCTCCCACACATCGCCCTCGGCAGTCGCATGTTCGCGATCGAAACGGCGACCATCAAAGGTGGTGTAACCCGCCGCATCTCGCGGCAGCGTCTGATACTTGGTGGGATAGTAGCTCGGCGAGGGCTTCTCCCCTTCCTCATACCAGGGCGCGATGGAGCCCCAGCCCAGCAAAAGGGCGCATGCCTCGAGCACATCCTCCTCGGAAAGCTCGAGCTCGACAGCAAGGTCGGCCACGGTCACGCGACCATGACGATAGATAGCCGCGAGCACGCGATCGGCACACGAGACGTCGGTCGGATCCATACCGCAGATGGCAGCGTAGCCGCCCAGCAGCAGCGGGGTCACGCCAAACTTGGTTCCAATGCGACGCGACGTGTAATGGATGTCAAAGCGGCACGGCAGGCCCAAAAAGAACTCGGTCACACGGACGCCGCAGGCACGTGCCGCCAAAAAGTGGCCGCCCTCGTGCAAAAACACGAGGACGGAAAGCATCAGCAGGCCCCAAAAGACCGATGAGAGAACGCTCAGAACAGTATCCATAAAACGAAAAAGCAATCCTTATGGGTTAGGAACGGGTTGCGGCGAGCACCTGCGCAGCCTTTTCACGCGCCCACGCATCGATGTCGCGAAGCTGCTCAAACGAATCGACCGCCTGCATATCGTGGGCATCCATGCAGGATTCCACAATACGATCGATATCGGTAAAGCTGCAGCTATCGTGCAGGAAGGCATCGACGGCAACCTCGTTGGCGGCATTGAGCACGCACGGCATGGTGCCGCCCGTCTTGCCGGCACGCTCGGCCAGTGCCAGACAGCGGAAGGTATCCATGTCGGCAGCATCAAACGTGAGCTGCCCCAGCTCGCGAAAATCGATACGAGGCGCCGGGGTATCCCAACGCTCGGGATACGAGAACGCGAACTGGATGGGAATACGCATGTCGGAAGCACCGAGATGCGCCATCACGGAGCCGTCGGCAAACTCGACCATAGAGTGAATCTTGGACTGACGCTGCACGACCACGTTAATGAAATCGAGGTCGCAGTTAAACAGGTGCATGGCCTCGATGCGCTCCAGGCCCTTGTTCATGAGGGTGGCGGAGTCGATGGTGATCTTGGCACCCATGGCCCACGTGGGATGTGCGAGGGCATCGGCACGCGTCACGCGATTGAGCTCGTCGCGCGTGCGGCCAAAGAACGGACCGCCCGAGCAGGTGAGCCAAATGCAGTGGGCCTCGCGCGGGTTCTCACCCAGATAGCACTGGTAGATGGCGGAATGCTCAGAGTCAACTGGAATAAGCTGGCCCGGTTGCGCCAACGGCATAAGCAAGTCGCCACCGACGACGAGGGACTCCTTGTTGGCAAGGGCAAGGCGCTTATTCGAGGTCAAGGCCGCATGGCTCGCCTCGAGACCGGCGGCGCCCACAATAGCGACAAGCACGCAGTCGACATCGTCGCGACGCGCGAGCTCGCAAACCGCCTGCGCGCCAACGCCGAGCTTCGTTCCCTCGGGCAACTCCTGCAGCACGGCATCATCGCCATGAGCGACATCGGCCACGGCAACCGCCGAAACCGAGAACTCGCGGGCAGCGGCAACGAGCTCGAGGGTACTGGAGTTAACGGACAGCGCCGTCACCTGCAGGCAATCGGCATGCTGGCGGCACACATCGAGCGCCTGGGTGCCGATAGAGCCCGTACAACCCAGGATGGCAACGCGAAGGCGTCCATCGGGGCCATACGTCGTCTGGAAGGACATTACAGCACGCCTCCGATCATCAGCAACAGCTGTGCGGTGATGCAGCCGAAGATAAGCGAATCACTACGATCGAGCATTCCGCCGTGGCCCGGGATAAGGTTGCCGGAATCCTTGACGCCCACACCGCGCTTGATGCGCGACTCGATAAGGTCGCCGATAACGCCCAGAATGGACACGACCACGCCGCACAGCAGCGCATAGGGCAGGCTGAGCTTGTAGAAGTGCGTCGCCCACAGGATGAGCCAAATCAAAACCGAGCCCAGGATGCCGCCAACAAACCCCTCCCAGCTCTTTTTGGGAGAGATCTTGGGAACCATCTTGTGTTTGCCGATACGGCTGCCCACGATGTAGGCAAACGAATCGGAGACCCAAAGGGACGCGCAAACGCCCACTGAAAGCAGGGCGCCGGCAAAACCGGGCACGGCATCGCGCAGCAGCACGATAGCCGACAGCATAAAGCCAGTGTAGATGGGACCCATGAGCGTCACGGCCACATCAGAGATGCGGGTACGCGGCGACCAAACATACCAAATGCCCACAGCGAGCATCAGGGCAAAAAGCAGGGCATTCAGCAACATCGAATCGCCCAACGCCGACAGCGGAAAGAGTACGGCGGCAGCGATACCCATGCGCTCGTTAGCCATCTTGCCATCGAGCCTCGTCATACGGAAAAACTCATAGCAGCACAGACCGCTCATGACAGAAACAAAGATGGCCGTGGGCACGATACCCAAAACCAGGCACAGGATAAAGACAACGGCGTAGACGATACCGGCGGCGGCACGGGTGATAAAGCCCGCCAGCCACGAACCGGTGCCGCTCTTTGCTGCAGGTGCTCCCGCAGCGGCAGCCTTGCGCGCAGGCGCCGCGGAAACTGGCGTCTTGGGAGCAGATGCCTTGGGACGATCGGACACGATTAAGCCTCCTCGGTCTTACTCAGTCCACCAAACCTACGGTCACGGCCCTGATAGGCCAAAATGGCGTCGACAAGGCCCCAACGATCAAAGTCGGGCCAATAGGTATCGGTGACGTAGAATTCGGAATAAGCCACCTGCCACAGCAGATAGTTCGAAAGGCGCAGCTCACCAGAGGTGCGAATCACAAGTTCGGGATCGGGAAGACCGGCGGTATAGAGGCGGGAAGCCACCATGTCGTCATCAATTGCGGCAGGATCGATCTTACCGGCGGCAGCGTCGAGTGCAATCTGACGGACAGCGCGGATAATCTCGGCACGCGCGCCGTAGTTGACGGCAAGCGCCAGCGTCATACCGGTGTGATCGGCGCACTCGGCAAGACCGCGTTCAAAAACGTCGCGAGTCTTCTTGGGCAGCGCGGAAATGTCGCCCAAAAAAACAACGCGCACGTTTTCGCGCTTAAGAAGCGGCAGCTCGTCGATAAACGTCTTGGCAAACAGATGCATCAAGACGTTGACCTCATGCTGCGGACGGTTCCAGTTTTCGGTAGAAAACGCATAGGCAGAAAGCACGTCGACGCCCAGGCGCACGCAGGCGGTAATGATCTCGCGCAGCGAGAGGATACCTGCCTTATGACCCTCGGTGCGTGCAAGACCGCGCGACGTGGCCCAACGACCGTTGCCGTCCATGATGCACGAGATATGGTGCGGAATGTTATTGAGGTCAAGGTCGGAAAAACCGACGCCCGCAGGGGCGTCGGCAAAGTACTCGACCAGTTTATGCTCGTCGTATTGCACCTTAGATCTCCATGACCTCGGCTTCTTTTTCCTTCAGAAGCTCCTCGACCTTGGCGACATACTCATCGGTATGCTTCTGGACCTTGGCCTGCTCGCGACGTACGTCGTCCTCGGTGAGCTCCTCATCGCGCTCGAGCTTGTTGTTGAAGTCGCGACGGATGTTACGGATAGACACCTTGGCCTGCTCGGCGTACTCGCGGCACTCCTTGACGAGCTCGCGACGGCGCTCCTCAGTGGGAGCCGGGAACGGAAGACGAACGACGGTGCCATCGGAGTTGGGGGTAATACCCAGATCGGAAGCGCCGATGGCCTTGACGATAGCATTGATGAGCGCCTTATCCCACGGCTCGATGAGCAGCATGTGAGCCTCGGGGGTCTTGACGGCGGCAACCTGCGTGACCGGCGTGGGGACACCGTAATAATCGACGGTGATGTCGGACAGAATGTTGGCGTTGGCACGACCGGTACGGACCTTGGAGAAGTTATGCTTGAGGGACTCGAGCGACTTGTCCATATGGGCGGTGATGTTCTCTGCCATGCTTAATCCTCCTGATAGACGAGCGTGCCGACGGGCTCACCCGCGAGCGCGCGCTTGACGGTGTCCTCGCCATCGATGTTGAGGACCAAAATCGGCATACGGTTATCCTGGCACAGTGCCGTAGCCGTGGAATCCATAACCTGCAGACCGCGGACGAGAACCTCGTGATAGGTAATCTTGTCAAAACGGACGGCATCGGCGCACTTGACGGGATCCTTGTCGTAGATGCCGTCAACCTTGGTGGCTTTAATCAGAATCTCGGCGCCGATCTCGCACGCACGAAGAGCCGCGGCGGTGTCGGTCGTAAAGTACGGATTGCCCGAACCGGCGGCAAAAATAACGACGTTGCCCTTGGAAAGGTGGTTGATGGCGCGACGGCGAATATAGGGCTCGCAGATCTCGTTCATCTGGATAGCGCTCATCACACGGCAGGGAACGTCGTTATGCTCGAAAGCATCCTGCAGGGCGAGCGCGTTCATAACGGTCGCGAGCATGCCCATGTAGTCGGCCTGAGCACGCTCCATGCCACCGGCAGCGCCTGCCATGCCGCGGAAAATATTGCCGCCGCCGACAACGACGCCGACCTCATGGCCAACGGCGAGCAGCTCCTTGACCTGCTTGGCAAGATGATCGGTAACCTTGGGGTCGATGCCATATTGGCCGTCGCCCATCAGCGCTTCGCCGGAAAGCTTAAGAAGCACTCGTTTATATCGGATGTCGGACAAAGCGATCCTCCTTTAATTAGACTCTCAATATGATATCAAAGGCTCTGATAAGAGCCATGAAAAAGCAGGCTGTGAGTAAAACCCACAGCCTGCTCATTACCAGCTACAAGAGCTTATTTACTCGCCACGGACCAGACGGTCAAAGGCAACGACGGTAATGGTGTCGCCGAGCTCCTTGGAGACCTGCTCAGCGTACTTCTTGATGGTGAGGGAGCTGTCCTTGATGAACTCCTGCTCGGTGAGCACGGACTGCTTGTAGAACTTCTCCAGACGGCCAACAGCCATCTTCTCCTGGATAGCCTCGGGCTTGCCGGACTCGGCAGCCTGGGCCATGTAGATCTGCTTCTCGTGCTCGACGGTCTCGGCCGGAACCTGATCGCGGGTAGCGCAGATCGGGGCGACGGCGGCAACCTGAAGGGCAACGTCGTGAGCGAAGGTCTTGAAGGACTCAGCCTGAGCGGTCTCGGCCTTCTCGAAGGCGAACTCGACGAGGACGCCGATCTTACCACCCATGTGGATGTAAGAAGCGAGCGCGCCGTTCTCGGCCTTGCGGGCAGCGAAGCGGGAGATCTTC
Source organism: uncultured Collinsella sp. (assembly GCA_958407445.1). Lineage (GTDB taxonomy): Bacteria > Actinomycetota > Coriobacteriia > Coriobacteriales > Coriobacteriaceae > Collinsella. The sequence goes on along the minus strand of CATYIU010000002.1, from coordinate 51,000 downwards.
ATGTTCTCGCCCATGATGTGAATCATCTCGGTGAGCTCGGAGGAAACGGTCTCCTCGCCCATCGGCTTCTCGAGCAGAGCGTCGACGTCAGCAGGCTCGGTGGTAGCGACAACCTCAGCGACCTTAGAAGCAAAGCCGGTGAACTTGGCGTTGGAGCCAACGAAGTCGGTCTCGCAGGAGAGCTCGAGCAGAGCGCCGGTCTTGCCATCCTCGGAGACGAATGCGGCGACAGCGCCCTCGTTGGTCTCACGGCCAGCCTTCTTGGCAGCCTTGGCAAGGCCGTTCTTACGCAGAACGTCGACAGCGGCGTCCATGTCGCCGTCAGCCTCGACGAGAGCCTTCTTGCACTCCATCATCGGGGAGTCGGTCATCTCGCGGAGCTGCTTGACCATAGCGGCGGTAATCTGGGCCATTGTGGTTCCTTTCAAAGAGATGAAAAAGAATTAACTAAGACTGATTTACTCGGCCTTGGGCTCAGCGGCCATCTCGGCCTCGGAGACCTGCTCCTTACCGGAGCCAGCGAGGCAGGCGTCAGCCATGAGCTCGCACATAAGGGTGACAGCGGAGATAGCGTCATCGTTGCAGGGGATGCCGTACTCGACCTCGTCGGGATCGGAGTTGGTGTCGATCAGAGCGACGACGGGGATGTTCAGGCGCTGAGCCTCCTTGATGGCGTTCTCCTCGCGCTTAGTGTCGATGACGAAGAGAGCCTGGGGCAGACCCTTCATGTCGCGGGCGCCACCGAGGTTGGTCTGGAGCTTGGTGAGCTCCTTGCCGAGCACAGCCTGCTCCTTCTTGGGGAGCACTGCCATGCGGCCGTCCTCGACCATGGCCTCGAGCTCCTCCATGCGGTTGATGCGGGAGCGGATGGTGACGAAGTTGGTCAGCATACCGCCGAGCCAACGCTGGTTGATGTAGGGCATATTAGCGCGCTCAGCAGCGTTCTTGACGGCCTCCTGAGCCTGCTTCTTGGTGCCGACGAACAGCACGTTGCCGCCCTTGGCGACGTTCTTGACGAAGGTGTAGGCCTGGTCGGCGTCAAGGATGGTCTGCTTAAGGTCGAGGATGTAGATGCCGTTGCGCTCACCGAAGATGAACGGCTTCATCTTGGGGTTCCAGCGACGGGTCTGGTGACCGAAGTGGCAGCCGGCCTCGAGCAGGGTGCGGATATTAATCTTGGTAGCCATGTTAAACCTCCTGTGGTTTGCCTCCGCGCGGGGTCATCCTCCAAAACCAACCCGGACATGTGCTACCAAAGCCCGGGCACCACGGTATGAAGTAGCCGCGCGTGCGTGATAAAAACCTGTTGCCGTGAAGCAACCCGATGAATGATAGCAGGAATGCATCTTCCTGCCAACCCGCAATCAAAACCACACACCTGAGCGCGGCGCGGGACGTCCCAGCCACTATTCGCCGCGGGGATGGGCTTGAGCCACAGCCCGCTTAAGACGATCGGGTGTGAGATGCGTGTAGATCTGCGTCGTGGACAGGCTCGCATGGCCCAGCAGCTCTTGAACCGAGCGCAGGTCCGCACCGCCCTCGAGCAAGTCGGTCGCAAAGGTATGGCGCATCGCATGCGGGGCGATGTCGGCAGGCATGCCGGCGAGCGTCGCCAGCGTATGAAACCGCCGCCTGAGCATGGCGGCACTCATGCGATTACCGCGCGCCGATATAAGCAGCGGATGCGGCCCGGTAACGGGGTCACGACGCTTTGCCTGAGCGAGCAACTCCGGCCTTCCCTCCTCAATATAGAGACGCGTCGCCTCGAGCGCACGACGATACAGAGGGACGATACGTTCTTTGCTCCCCTTGCCCCACAGGCGCAGCGTGCGTTCGGACCACGCAATGGACTCCACATTGAGTGCTGCGAGCTCAGAGATACGGGCGCCCGAGGCATAGAGCAGCTCGAGCATCGCCGCATCGCGCAGTCCCGCGGGTGTTGAGGTATCAGGCGTCTTGAGCAGCGCCTCCACCTGTTGGGTCGTCAGCACACCGGGTAGATCGCGCGGGAGCTTGGGCGAGGAAATTGCCGAGACCACATCGCCCTCCACGACCCCCTCGGCAGCCATCCATCGATAGAGCGATCGGATAGCCGACAGATGCGCCGCAAGCGTTCGGGGAGCCACCTGCTCACGCGAAAGCTCGGCAAGATAGCGACGAATGGTGCGCACGTCGGCAGCGAAAGCATCGATATCCTCGCGCTCGCACCAGGCAGCAAAGCGCTCCAGCCTCGAGCCATAGGCCGTCACCGTATTGGGAGAAAGCCCCTCGACACGTGCGATATAGGCGATAAACGAGTCGACGGTGTCGTACAGGTCAAAGGCTATGACCGGTCGCCTCCAAACAGATCGGGGCGAGTAGCCAGATAGGCATCAAGGGCCTCGAGCGCACGGTCCGCATAGGCCTGGTAGCGGTCGCGCTTGCTGTGGCGCTTACCATCTTCGAGTGGCGGCACCAGGCCAAAGTTGACATGCATGGGCTGGTAGCCCACGGTGGCAGGATCGGTCGCATAGCCCACGAGCGCGCCCAGGGCGCCCACGCGGGGCAACTCGACGCCCGCGGCGCCGATAGCCTCGGCATAGGTGTTGAGCGCCGCGAGCAGACCGGTCGCCACGGCTTCCATGTACCCCTCGGTGCCGGTGATCTGACCGGCCAGGCGCACGCCGGTACCAGGCACGGCAAAGGTGCCATCGAGCACGTGCGGGGCGTCGACAAAGGTATTGCGGTGCATGACACCGTAGCGGAAGAACTCAACGTTCTCCAGGCCCGGCACCATATGGAAGACGCGCTTCTGCTCGCCAAAGGTCAGGTTGGTCTGGAAGCCCACCAGGTTATAGGCGGTCTTCTCCTTGTTCTCGGCACGCAGCTGAATCGCCGCCCAGGGACGACGACCGGTTCGCGGGTCGGTGAGGCCGACGGGCTTCATGGCGCCAAAGCGAATGGCGTCCTTGCCGGTGCGCGCAACTTCCTCGGCAGGTTGGCAGGCCTGAAACAGATCGCCGCCCTCAAAGTCTTTGAGCACCACGCGGTCGGCCGTGGTAAGTGCCTCGATAAAGGCCTCGTACTCCTCCTTGTTGAGCGGAGCGTTGAGATAGTCGCCGCTCCCCTGCTCCTCGTAGCGCGACTGCGAAAACAGCACGTCCATATCGAGCGTGGAGGCATCGACGATCGGCGCCGCGGCATCGAAGAACGCAAGGGCGTCGCCACCGACGAGCTTCATGACCTCTTCGCTCAGCGCCGGTGAACACAGCGGGCCCGCGGCAATGACCACGTGGCCCTCGGGAATCTGCGTGACCTCGCCGTGCACGACCTCGATATTGGGACGGGCGGCAACCTCGGCCTCGACAAGCTCGGAAAACTTGACGCGGTCGACCGCCAAGGCGCCACCGGCGGGAACAGCCGCGCGATGGGCGCAATCGAGCAGGACTGAACCCATGCGCTCAAGCTCGGCCTTTAACAAGCCCGCCGCAGAGTCCGGACGGGTCGATTTAAACGAATTGGAACAGACGAGCTCTGCCAGGTGATCGGTATGGTGGGCCGGGGAGCTCACCTGGGGGCGCATCTCGCGCAGCTTTACGGCAAACCCGCGGTCTGCCAGCTGAATCGCGCACTCCGAACCCGCCAGACCGCCACCGACAACCGTCACCTGATCAAACAGCATCTGCAAACACCTTTCTAATTGACATGTTTTCCATTGTGACCGAAGGGTGTCTGGGCGTGAAGAGCAAACTTGGAGGGCGCATACCTTCCATCCATCATGCGCTCGATAAGGCCCTCGAGCTCAAGCGAACCCAGGAGTTTAAGTACGCCGACGGCATCGAGCGAGACGAGCGCCGCGATGTCGTCGACTTTGAGCGGAGAGGCGATGAGCGCATGCATCACGGTCTGCTGCGTTGGATCCAGGTCGGCAATGCCGGGAGCATCGGGGCGCGAGTAGCGCAGGGTGCCGTAGATGCGTGAGATAGCCATCTCGATAGATTCCTCGTCGATGATGCAGCAGGCACCGTTCGCAATGAGGTAATTCGTGCCACGCGACTCGGGCGATAGGATCGACCCCGGCACGGCAAAAAGTTCTCGCCCCAAATCCATAGCAGCCTCGGCTGTAGAAAACGTCCCGGAAGGCATACCCGCCTCGGATACAAAGAGGGCTTGCGACAGGGCCGCGATCACGCGATTGCGGCGCGGAAAGGCAAACTTGCGCGGACCCATGCCCCACGGGGAGATCGACACGACCGCGCCGCCCGTATCGAGTGTGCGCGTGATGAGGCCAGCACTCGAGCGCGGATAGACCACGTCGGCGCCCGTCCCCAGCACCACGACGTGTTTGCCGCCGGAATTGACCGCAGCCCAACCCGAGGCCTGGTCACAACCGACCGCGCCGCCCGAAACTACCGTCACGCCCGCCTCGACCGCAACCTTTGCCGCAAGCTCTGCCACGGCAAGACCATACGGAGAGGCCTTGCGCGCGCCGATGATGGAGAGCGCGGGCGTCGAAAGCACCTCGGGGTTGCCGCGCACATAGAGTGTCTGGGGCACATCAGAAAGCTCCAAAACGGTCTCGGGATACAACGCGTCACCTGGATGCAGCTCGAAGGTCCCCTCGGCCATCATTGGTCCCTCCTTCCCTGGTACATCGCTGCCTCGAGCACGTGGTCCTGCGTCACTTGCTCGCTCTCGGCGACGTCAGCGATTGTACGCGCGATACGCACCAGGCGCACGATGCCGCGGCCCGTGAGATGCGTGCGCTTCGACAGGCCGAGCACACACTTCTCCGCCGCATCATCGAGCTCAAAGGTCGAAACGACGCCGTCAATGGACCGTGTCTCGTCATCCCCGGCCTCGGCATCAGCATCGTCCATACGGGATTCGCGCCAAGCGCGAAAAGCGCGACCGCGCACAACGTAGTCACGTAACTCAGCTGACGACATACCCTCCGCGCCCTCGATAATCACCTGAGGGTCGGGACGGGTCACATCGATCATCATGTCGATACGGTCGGCCAAAGGACCGCGCAGTTTAGACCGATAGCGCTCGACCATCGCCGCCGAGCAGCGACACGGTACCTCACGATCGCCCAAAAAGCCGCAGGGGCAGGGATTGCTCGCAGCCAGCAGCTGAAAGCGCGACGGGAAGGTAAAAGCCCCGTCGACGCGTACGATCCTGACGTAGCCGCGTTCGATGGGCTGACGCAGCGTCTGCAGCACACCCGTGGGAAACTCGGCAAGCTCGTCCAAAAATAGCACGCCGCCATGAGCAAGGCTGATCTCACCCGGGTGCACCGGGCGCCCACCGCCGATAAGACCTGCGGTCGAAATACTGTGATGGGGGCTGCGGAAGGGCCGGTGCCCCGCCAACAAGCCATCAATGTTCTCACCCAAAACCGAATGGATGCACAGCGCCTCCTGTTGATCCTCAACGGAAAGCTCGGGCAGGATGCCGGTCATACGACGCGCGAGCATCGTCTTGCCCGATCCCGGGGACCCGATCATGAGCAAGCCGAGTTCTCCTGCCGCCGCAAGCGCCATGCCGCGCTTGGCGACCTCCTGCCCCAGTACGTCGGCATAGTCGAGCTCGGGCTCAAAGGTCGCCTCGAGCACTTCAGAATCCAAGTAGTGCCGCGCGGCATCGCCCATGCCATGGGCAAGCTGAGACAAATGATCGATGAATCCACAATCCACGCCCGCGAGTGGCACATGCTGGTCTGACCTGCCGGCGATAAAAGACAGCCCCATGTCGCGAGCCAGCAGCTGAAACGCCACCTCGCCCTTGACGGGAAGCACCGTACCGTCCAAGCCGAGCTCGCCAGCGATAAGGCAGCGATCGAGGTTGTCACGGGGAATCTGCCCATCGGCCGCCAGAACCGCGATGGCGATGGGCAGATCAAAGCCGCTACCGGTCTTGCGAATATCGCCGGGCGCTAGGTTGACCGTAATGCCCGAGCGCGGGATCTCGAACCCGGCGGAGCGCATCGCGCAGCGAATACGACCGCGTGACTCCATCACCTCCATACTCGGAATGCCGAGCATCTGGATGCCCGGAACACCACCGGCAAGCGAGACCTCGACCGTGACGTGAATCGCCTCGACGCCACGGATGCAGGCCGCGTGAACGGCAAACGTCTCGAACGCCATCACGACACCTGCCAATCGAACGCGTTGTACTGATGCTCGATCTCAGCGATATGCCCGCCACGAATGGTGACACCCACGGCATCGAAGCGAATCGCCTTGAGCGGATAATGCTCCATGAGATAGCAACTTGCGATGCGGCGGTAGCGGCGTTGCTTTTGGGCGTCCACGGCCTCCTCGGGAAAGACCCGCGTGCTGCAATTCAGTGCAACGCGTCTGGTCTTGACCTCGGCCATCACCACGACATCGTCGAGCTCATCGAGCAGCACCAGATCGGCCTCGCCCTCGGTGCAACGATAACCCTGCTCCAGCAAGGTGTAGCCGCGCTCGTTAAAGTAGTCGATGGTGATCAGCTCGCCCAGCATGCCCAGCTCGCGGGGACTGAGTCCCTTGATAAACTCGGGCGTCATCGCCCCGCAGTCGAGCTCGCCGTTTTCCCAACGCTCCTTGAGCTGCTGCGTCTTGCTCTTTTTGCTTGCGGCACTCATGGGGTCTCCTTTCCCGCACGCTGCATTGCCCCGATGATGAGGGCACCTTTCATGCGGGTAAGTACCGGAAGCAAACCAAAAGCTGACCAAATGCCGTCAAAAAACGGGCTGTACGCAGCAATGGTGTTGCATACGGCCCGCTACCAGCAGGTTTATAGAACCTTTAAGGTCCCTATCTCCACAATTGGCCTAGAAAAGGCGCTCAGTCTGCAGAAAGTTTCCGCAAAAGCTCACGCGGTGCAGCGGACAAAGTCCATGTTTGCGAATGGCCTCGATATGCTCGGGGCTCGCATAGCCCTTCGACTCGGCCAGATGGTACTCGGGGTACTCGGCGTCGTACTCGACCATCATCTCGTCACGCGTGACCTTTGCCATGATGGACGCCGCGGCGATGCAGGCGATCTTGGCATCGCCCTTCACCACATCGCGCTCGTTAGGAACGGCGCCCAAGGGGTTGCCATCCATGAGGACGCAGTCGGGTTCAAGTCCCGTATCGGCCACGGCGCCCGCAACGGCGGTACGGATAGCACGGGCCATGCCCATCTCATCGATATCCTTAGGCGCGATATGGCAAAAACCGATCGCCGTCGCCACCTCGGCAATCTTCACTGAGAGCAACTCGCGGCGCGCCGGCGTGAGCTTTTTGGAATCGTTGATGCCCCAGACGCGCGGCTCCATAGGAAGGCAGACGGCGCATACCGTCAAAGGACCGGCCACCGATCCGCGACCCACCTCGTCGACACCAACGACCACCCCATTGCCGCCAAGCTCATGCATAAGCTCGTACATGTCATTGACGCGCTCGCGCTCGGCAAGTTCCTTGGCATGGCGCTTAAGAGCACGCTCGCAAGCCTTGATCACCTGCTGGCGCGGGTCCTCGCGATAATGCTCCACGAGGGCGGGGATCTCCTCAAACGTTGCGCTCGCCAGCTCTCCGGCAACCTGCGATGCCGAAACCGAGCTCGTCATATTGGCCATACCAGGCCCTCCTTGCATGCAAATCAGATAAAAAGAAGGGCCACCCGAAGGTGACCCTTGTGTCCAAACGAGTGGACAGACGCTGCGATCTTCTTAGCGCTTCTCGGGGATGCGAGCAGCCTTGCCCACCTTGTCGCGGAGGTAGTACAGCTTGGCGCGACGGACGCGACCATGACGAACGACCTCGAGCTTGGCGATCTTGGGGCTGTGAAGCGGGAAGGTACGCTCAACACCGACACCGAAGGACATCTTGCGGACGGTGAAGGTCTCGCGGGCACCGGCGCCGGCCATGCGGATGACGTCACCCTGGAAGACCTGGATGCGCTCGCGGTCGCCTTCCTTAATGCGGTAGTGAACCTTGACGTTGTCGGCGACGCGAACCTGAGGAATGTCCTCGCGGATCTGCTGACGCTCGATTGCGCGGATGTAATCCATGTGCAATTCCTTACTCTTCTAGAGGTGCCGTACCACCTTGGCCGGCACGTAGTTGAACAAACGTATTCGAGTATACACGCGCGGGTTTCTGCTGCAAGAACAATTTTTTACGCAGACAAAAAGACAAAACCCGCACATGATAACCGCCCGCCTCACGAATGAGACGGGCGGTATGAAGGGGCGCTACGCTAGGCGTCGATGCACAGGGGGCTAGGCGTTGCGCTTGGCCTCGAGCTTGGCCTGAGCGGCAGCCAGGCGCGCGAGGGGCACGCGATAGGGCGAGCAGGACACGTAGTCCACGTCGGCCACGTTAAACAGGCCCTTGATGGACTTGGGGTCGCCGCCGTGCTCGCCGCACACGCCAAAGTGCATGTCGGGATTGGTGGCGCGGCCCTTCTCGACGGCCAGGCGCACGAGCTCCAGCACCGCCGCGTCGATGGTCTCGAAGGGGTTGTCTTTCAGGATCTTTTTATGCATGTACAGCGGGATGAACTTGGCCTCGGCGTCATCGCGCGAGAAGCCAAAGGTCGTCTGGGTGAGGTCGTTGGTGCCAAAGCAGAAGAAGTCGGCATGATGGGCGATCTCGTCAGCGACCATGCAGGCACGCGGCAGCTCGAGCATCGTGCCCACGGGAATATTGAGCCCGACGCCCTCTTCGGCGGAAACCTCGGCAATTACGCGCTCAATGACCTCGCGGGTCTGGACATGCTCGGCCGTGATGGAAACGAGCGGAACCATGATCTCGGGGCGCGGGTCGACACCCTCCTTGATAAGGCGGGCAGCGGCCGTGGCGACGGCGCGAACCTGCATGAGCGGCAGATCGCCAAAGACGACGGACAGGCGCACGCCGCGCAAGCCCAGCATGGGGTTGGACTCGACCATGCCGTCGATGCGACGCAGGCGGGCGCGCAGGGCAGTGAGCTCCTCCTCGGGAGCGCCGGCGGCCTCCTTCTTGGTGATGGCGACCTCGAGCTCGCGAGGATTATCCAGGAACTCATGAAGCGGCGGATCGAGCAGGCGGACGACCACATCGCGACCGGACATGGTCTTGAACATCGCCAGGAAGTCCTCGGTCTGAACCTTGAGCAAGTCGGCCAGGGCCTGCTGCTTCACGGCCTCATCGTCAGACAGGATAAAGCTCTGGATGATGTTCTTGCGATCGCCCAGGAACATGTGCTCGGTGCGGCATAGACCGATGGCCTCGGCGCCAAACTCGAGCGCGAGCTCGGCATCCTCGGGGTTGTCGGCGTTGACGCGCACGTGGTTGGCGTGACCGTCGGTCTCGTCCAAACGGATCTCATCGGCCCAAGACAGGATGGTGTCCAGGTCGCCGGTGAGCTCTGCAGAGACCAGGTCAACCGCGCCGTCGACGACGATACCCTGGGTGCCGTCGATGGAGATGACATCGCCCTCGCGCAGCACGCGGTCGCTGCCCTCGATGCGCACGACCTTCTCTGCCGCGTCAATGTGGAAGCGCTCAACGCCGCAAACGCAGGGCGTACCCATGCCGCGGGCGATAACGGCGGCATGGCTCGTCTTGCCACCGTGGCTGGTCAGGATGCCCTCGGCGGCGACCATGCCCTTCAGGTCGTCGGGGTTGGTCTCCCAGCGGACCAGAATGACCTTGTGGCCCTCGTTGGCGCGCGCGACGGCGTCATCACTCGAGAACACGACCTCGCCCACGGCGGCACCAGGGCTGGCGTTAAGGCCGCTGGCCAGGGCCTCGTACTTCTTGGAGGCGTCGAACTGCGGGTGCAGGAGCTGGTCGAGCTGCGCGGGATCGATGCGGCTCACAGCCTCCTCGCGGGTGATGAGGCCCTCCTCGACCATTTCGATAGCAATGCGCAGGGCGGCAGTGGCGGTGCGCTTGCCCACGCGGGTCTGGAGCATCCAGAGCTTGCCCTGCTCGATGGTAAACTCGATATCGCACATATCGCGGTAATGATCCTCGAGCGTCAGGAACACGCGCTCGAGCTCCTCGCCTGCGGACTCGAGGCCCGAGGTGGTCTTGAGGTCGGCGATGGGCTCGGTGTTTCGGATGCCGGCGACGACGTCCTCGCCCTGGGCATTCACCAAAAAGTCGCCATAGAACTCCTTGGTGCCGTCGGCCGGGTTGCGCGTAAAGGCGACGCCGGTCGCAGAGGTCTCGCCCTTGTTGCCAAAGGCCATGGCCTGGACGTTGACGGCGGTGCCGAGCTCGTCGGAAATGCCGTGCTGCTTGCGGTAGATGCAGGCGCGCTCGTTCATCCAGCTGCCAAAGACGGCCTGGATGGCAAGGCGCAGCTGGAGCTCCGGATCGTGCGGGAAAACGGGCTTACCGTCGGCGACCTCGAGCTCGGGATACAGGGTCGCCTCGACGTTCTCGGAGAAGATGCCCTTAAAGGTCTCGACGAGCTCCTGCAGGTCCTCGGCCGAAAGCTCGGAATCGACACGAACGCCGGCGACCAGGCGGGCCTGGGTCAGGGCGTTCTCGAATAGGTCGGCGTCGACGCCCATGACGACGTTGGAGAACATCTGGATAAAGCGACGGTAGCTGTCCCAGGCAAAGCGCGGGTTCTGCGTCTGCGCGATAAGACCCTGGACGGAATCGTCGTTGAGGCCCAGGTTGAGGACCGTGTCCATCATGCCGGGCATGGAGAACGGAGCGCCCGAGCGAACCGACACGAGCAGCGGATCGGAGGCATCGCCGAGTTTCTTGCCGCAACGGGCCTCGAGGTCCGCCTCGGCGGCAACGATCTCATCGAGTGCGCCTTCGGGCCAGACGTTGCCGGCACCGGAGTACTCGACACAGGTCTGGCAGGTAATGGTAAAGCCACCGGGAACCGGCAGGCCGATGCGGCTCATCTCGGCAAGGTTTGCGCCCTTGCCGCCAAGCACGAAGTTCATGGACTTGTCGCCCTCAGTGACACAGGTGCCCTGGGCGTCGGTTCCAAAACGGTAAACCCTCTTGCAATCGCTCACGATACTTCCCCTTCCATGCACTTACGCGCACGACCGTGGTAACGAATCGACCCGCCGAATGCGAGCCGTGAGGGTACTATACGGCGGGTTTTGGGCGGGCTTGCGCAGAGGGCGCGGGGGTTGGTAAACGTGGTAAATATGGCGGTAAACGGTAGGTAAAGTTGGTTACCTTATGAAGATACCAATGCAAGATGCTTGCAGGTCAAATGCTAGTTTATTGCTAAATCGCTTTACCAATATCGTGCATTATTTTTAGGTAGTCTTTTAGAGACGGGCATTTTTAGCTACCCCAATAAGCTAGCTTTGCTGGGCTCGGCGGGCGGCGCGGCGGGCACGGGCATCTTGGATTTCCTCCAAGTGGCTAATGATCTCGGCAGCGCTTTCCTCGATGGCCTTGCCATCGGTACGCACCACAAAGCAGCCTAGGCGTTTCATGAGCGCGCGGGCTTCCGCAAGCTCACTACGCACGCTCTCGGGCTCGGCATAGGAGCCGGCAACGGCACGGGCGTAGTCATCGCCCAAGCGGCTATCGCGAATTTCGGAAATCACATCGACGGTCGAAATCAGGCCGAACAGGCGCATCGGGTCGACCTCGTAAATCGACTTGGGCGGCTCCATGCCATGCGCCAGTGGGACATTGGCGACCTTGTAGCCCTGATAGGCTAAATACATCGACAGCGGCGTCTTGGATGTACGCGACACACCCAGCAGCACGATATCGGCACCCGACAGATCGTCGCAACCGCGCCCGTCATCGTGCTCAACGAAATACTCCATGGCCTCGATACGATGGAAATAGCGGTCATCGGTCTTGTGAATCACGCCCGCAACGCACTTGGGCGGCACACCGATGAGCGACGACAGCACGGCAAGCGTCGGGCCGATCAGATCGACCGAACGGATATGCAGCATACCCAGGTAATCGAGCACGCGGGCGCGAAGCGCCGGATCGACAATGGTATGGAACACGGCGACATCGCGATGGTCGGCATCGACGCGCGGCCCCACAAATGACTTGACCTGCTCCACCGAGGTCACCTTGGGCAGGCGCAAGAGACGAAAAGCCCCTTCATCAAATTGCCCGGACGCCGCAAGCACCACCTCACAAGCGGTATCGCCGAGCGAATCGGAGATAACGATAACGGTGGGACGAGCGGTGACCGGGCAATCCATGCGGGGCTCCTTTTGCGCTTATGCGCAGGCTGGCTTACTTTTTGCGGGCAAGCTCACCGATGTTGGCGATGCCGGAGAAAACGGCCTCGAAGCGGTTGAGCAGCTTAAGGCGATTATCGCGAAGCTGCTCGTCCTTGTCCATGACCATGACCTCGTCGAAGAAGCGGTCGATGGGGGCACGCAGGGCGGCGAGGGCAGCAAATGCGGCCGGGTAGTCCTCGGCAGCAAGGGCGGCATCGACAGCGGTCTGAGCAGCCTCGGAGGCGTCGGCGAGCGCGAGTTCGGCCTCGCCCATCAGGGCGCGGTCGTACTCCGCACCCAGCTCGGGCTTCGAGATATGCGCGGCACGGGCATAGGCGGTAGCCAGGTTGTCGAACGTCTCAGCGTCGTTTTTGCGGGCCTCGTCGAGGGCGGCGCAGCGGGCGAAGAAGACGGACGGGGCGATAATGTGCACCGCGGAGACGGCGGCAACGGTATCGGCCGGGATCTTTTCGTCGCGGGCCATGCTCACCAGGCGGCCATGGAAGAAGTCACGAACCTGCTGCGCGACCTCGGCGGCGTCGAACTCAATGCCCTGCTCGCTATAGAGCTCGAGCGCAAAGTCGATGAGCGACGTGGGATCGATCGGCAGACGGTCGCGCAGGATGTTGATGATACCGATAGCGGCACGACGCAGCGCGTAGGGATCGGAGGAGCCAGTCGGGGGCTCGCCGATGGCAAAGATACCGGCGATGGTATCGAGCTTGTCGGCGCAGGCCACGATGCAGCCAGCGGTGCCCTCGGGCAGCTCGTCGCCGGCAAAGCGGGGACGATAATGATCGCGAATGGCGTGGGCAACCTCGTCGTTCTCCCCCATCGCGGTCGCGTAATAACCGCCCATCACGCCCTGTTGGCTCGTGAACTCGACGACGGCGTTGGACACCAGGTCGGCCTTGCACAGGTGAGCGGCGCGAGCGGCGTCGGCGGCCAGGTGGGCGCCCAGATGGGCCTCACGGGCAATGGCGAGCGCGAGCTGCTCAACACGCTCGGACTTGGCGAGCACGCTGCCGAGCTTCTCCTGGAAGGCGACCTTGGCCAGACGCTCGCGGAACTCGTCGAGGGAGATCTTCAGGTCCTCCTCGTAGAAGAACTTGGCGTCGTCCAGGCGGGCGCGCACGACGCGCTCGTTGCCGTCGATCACACGCTCGGCGTTCTCGGGCTTGCTGTTGGAAACGACCACGAACTCACGCGTGAGCTTGCCCTCGCCGTCATAGATCGGGAAGTAGCGCTGGTTGGTGAGCATGGACTCGCAGATAATCTCGTGCGGGACCTTGAGGAACTCCTCGTCGAAGGTACCGACGAGCACCGTCGGCCACTCGCAGAGGTTAATGACCTCCTCAAAGACCTTCTTGGGCGTATCGACATGGCAGCCGGGGCGAGCGGCCTCGACCTCGGAGATACCGGCAAGGATGGCCTCGCGACGGCGCTCGGCAGAAAGCACGCCGGCGTCCTCGAGTACCTGCTCGTAGGCGGCGGGGCTGGCGACAACGTGGTCACCGGGGCCGAGCACGCGATGGCCGCGCGTGGTGTTGCCGCTCGTCACGTCGGCAAATGACACAGGCACAACATCCTCGCCCAGAAGGCAGCAAATCCAGCGGACCGGACGCACGAACGTCGCGTGCTCGTGGCCCCAGCGCTGGGAGCGGTAGTTGGGCCACTGCAGGCCGGCAATGGTCTTCTCGCACAGGGCCGTCAGGATCGGGGTTGCCGGTGCGGAGGGAATGTTCTTCTCGGCAAAGACATACTCGCGACCGTCGGTATCCTCACGACGGACCAGGTCCTCGGCAGCCACACCGCACTTGCGGGCGAAGCCCTGGGCGGCCTTGGTGGCGTTACCGTCAGCGTCGAAGGCGATGTTTGCCGCGGGGCCACGCTTGACCTCGTGAACCTCATCGGTCGCGGTGGCAACGTCGGCAACGAGCGCAGCCAGACGACGCGGGCTCGAGATCACGCGGACCTCGCCATGGGCCAGACCGGCCTCGTCGAGGCCCTTGGCAATCATGGTGCCAAGCTGCTTGACAGCATTGTTCAGCGGTGCGGAGGGCATTTCCTCCGTACCGATCTCAAACAGGAAATCCTTAGCGTCTGCCATGGCTTACGCCACCTCGCCTTCCTGGTCGGCATTCTCGTTGACTCCGGCGACCTCGGCCATGTAGGCCTCGCAGCACGCCTTGGCGACGGCGCGGACGCGCAGGATGTAGTTGGCACGCTCGACCGCGGACAGGGCGCCGCGGGCATCGAGCAGGTTGAAGGCGTGGCTGCACTTCATGACACAGTCGTACGCCGGCAACGGCAGCTTGCGCTCCAGGCAGGAATGGCACTCGGCCTCGTAGTCGTCAAACTTCTGACGCATCATCTCGACGTTGGCGACCTCAAAGTTATAGGCACTGAACTCGCGCTCGTTCTCGAGGAACACGTCGCCGTAGGTCATGGGCGTGCCGTCGGGCAGATAGCTCCACACCAGATCGTAGACCGAGTTGACGCCCTGAGCGTACATGGCGATACGCTCCAGGCCATAGGTGATCTCGACGGGCACGGGGTCGACCTCGATACCGCCCACCTGCTGGAAGTACGTAAACTGCGTGACCTCCATGCCGTTGAGCCAGACCTCCCAGCCAAGGCCCCAGGCGCCCAGCGTCGGGCTCTCCCAGTCGTCCTCGACAAAACGGACGTCATGGTCGTTGGGGTCCAGGCCAATGGCAGCAAGAGACCCCAGGTAAAGCTCCTGAGCATTAACCGGAGAGGGCTTAATGAGCACCTGGAACTGATAGTAGTGCTGCATGCGGTTAGGGTTCTCGCCGTAGCGGCCGTCGGCGGGACGGCGGCAGGGCTGCGCATAGCAGGTGCGCCATTCGGCGGGACCGAGCGAGCGCAGCGTGGTCGCGGTATGGAAGGTACCGGCACCGACCTCGGAGTCATAGGGCTGCATAATGACGCAGCCCTGCTCGCCCCAGTACTGCTGGAGGCGCAGGATGATGTCTTGGAAGGAAAGCGATGAAGCGTTCATGCCTCTAATATCCCCTCGTCGAAACGATTACACGGTTAGGTACTGTACTATAGCGGTTTTTAGTCGATAGCGCCGATGCGGTTGAGCGGCCAGTAGCGCACAAGCGCCACAGCGATCAAATCAGAGCGATCGACGGGACCAAAGTAGCGCGAGTCGGCAGAGTTTTCGCGGTTGTCGCCCATCACCCACACGCACCCGTCGGGAACGGTGTAGGGATAACTCACCTGGGCGCCAGGCGCTTGGACCGAAAGCGGCCAACTCATGCCGGTCGTATAGTCCTCATCGAGCGCCTGGCCGTCGACGACGACCTTGCCGTCCTGCAGGTCGACCGTCTGGCCGGCCGTGGCAATAACACGCTTGACAAGAACATCATGCTCGGAAGTGGCATCGGGGTTGTGGAACACCACGATATCGCCCTGTTTGACGGGCTGACCGAGCTCGAGGCTCACCTTTTGTGCCAGGATCTGGTCGCCAATCTCGATCGTGTCCTCCATGGAACCGGTGGGCACTACAAAGGGCTCGACCACAAACGAGCGAATCAAGAAGGTGGCGACCAGTGCGATCGCGATGACCGCGATCCACTCAAAAGCGCCCCTCAACGCGGAATGTTGCGTAGGAACCATATTCACTCCTCGCTCTGCGAATACGAAGCGTCAAGGATCACCTGCGCGTAAGCGCGCTCCTCGGGCGTGAGCCGCGCCGTCTCGATCAAGTCCGGACGCCAGCGGCAGGTGCGCTCGATGGCATTCTTGCGGCGCCAGGCGTCGACCTTGGCGTGATCGCCGCTCACGAGCACGGCGGGCACGCCCTCGCCGTTGAACTCGGCGGGACGGGTATACTGCGCGTACTCGAGCAGGCCACCGTCCTCGGCGGTCGAAAACGACTCGTCCACGTTGCTCATCTCGTCACCAAGGGCGCCGGGGATCAGGCGTACGACGGCATCGGCAACGACCATAGCGGGAAGCTCGCCGCCCGTGAGCACGTAATCGCCGATCGACAGGCGCTCGTCGGCATACGCATAGGCACGCTCGTCGACACCTTCGTAACGGCTGCACACAAACAGCAGGCGCTCGCTTTTGAGCAGGCGCTCGGCCACATGCTGCGTAAAAGGCTCGCCGCACGGGGTGAAGAACACCACCGTCGGCTTGGGGCCCTCCGCGCTAATGGCCTCGATGGCCTCGGCGATAGGCTCGACCTTCATGAGCATGCCCTGCCCGCCGCCGTACGGCTCGTCATCGACGGTACGATGACGGTCGTGCGTCCAGTCGCGCAGGTTATACGCCTTAAAATCAAAAAGGCCGGCCTTGCGGGCGCGGCCCAAAATCGATGTGGACATGACGGGCTCAAACATCTCGGGAAAGACCGAAAGGGTCTCAATCAGCATGTTGTCCTCCCTACTTGTCCATATCGATCAGGCCGTCCATAACGTGGACGGAAATTGTTCCTGTGTCGGGAAGATCGAGCACAACCTGCTCGATCACGGGAATCAGTACCTCGCCGTACCGATCGCCCTCGACAACC
Organism: uncultured Collinsella sp.; assembly: GCA_958407445.1. Lineage (GTDB taxonomy): Bacteria > Actinomycetota > Coriobacteriia > Coriobacteriales > Coriobacteriaceae > Collinsella. Next base: position 34,270 of record CATYIU010000002.1, on the reverse strand, counting down.
CAAACATCGTTAGCGGGCGTCGACATGATCTCGACGATCGTACCGAGTGAACCGAAGCGCTCGTCGACCACCTCGCGACCCATCAGGTCGGAATAGGCGGCGTCGAGTGAATCGAGCTCAAAATCGTCACGATTTGCCAGCACATAGCATCCCGTGATGCCCTCGGCGGCCGTCAAGTCGTCAATGCCCTCAAACGAGACCAGATCGCCATCGCCCGTATCGGTGACGGACACGACCGTGCAAAAGCGGTCGCGCTTGAGCGCCGGCGGCGTCAGGGCGACGCGCATACCCGGCGTCAATACAGAAGGAAGCCCCCGCAGCGGCTGCGCGAGGACCTCCCCCTTCCTTCCGTGCGGCTTGACCACACGGGCGATGTTTTTGTACTGGGACCTCAAGGTCCTAGCCCAGAACCTCTACCTCGACTGCAGTGTCGAGGCGAGCGGCCAGTGCACGGGCGAGCGTGCGAATGGCCTTGATGGTACGGCCACGACGGCCGATGACCTTAGCGACGTCATCCTCGGCGACAGAAACCTCGATCGTAGAGGTGTCGTCACCATCGATGACCTCAAGGCTCACGGAATCCGGGTCGTCGACGATCTGAACAACGAGATATTCGACGAGATCGGCGATGCGATCTGAGAGCATTGCCTCACCCTCGAGCTGTGCAGCGTCAACCTCAGGCACGATTTACTCCTCGGCGCCCTCAGCGGCCTCAGCGGCAGCCTTAGCGGCCTCGGCCTCTTTGGCGAGCTGCTTCTTGGACTTCTTGACGACGGTCTCGGTCTTCTCGCCCTCGTTGGCGGCCTTGACCAGAGCGGCGACGGCGTCGGTGAGCTGAGCGCCCTTGGACTGCCAGTCGGCGATCTTCTCGAGGTCGAGGTTGATGGTCTTGGGGGCGGTCATCGGGTTGTAGCGGCCAACCTCCTCGATGATACGACCGTCACGCGGGGCGCGGGAATCGGCGACGACGACACGGTAGTACGGACGCTTCTTAGCGCCGTGACGAGCAAGGCGAATCTTGACTGCCAAAGGAAACTCCTCCAACCAAGCAGCTTTAGGCTGCAACTACAAACAAACAGTTGAACATAATACGCCATCGACGCGGGCAGGTGAAGTCCGTGAGACCAACTTCTTCGGTGTAGTCGAGGGCAAATCCATATCTTAGACAAGAATTCGGGATTTGCAAGCACATACACGCACCCCACATGAGCTGCGCGGTATACTCATGACATGGAAAGACGCGAACATACATACGGTTATGAGGATGCCATGGGCGTCACGCCGCCGCCCTGGACGGGTCCGGCGGTGGGCCTCATGGACCTCGATGCGTTTTTTGCGAGCGTGGAGATGCTCGATCATCCCGAATGGCGCGGAAAGCCGCTCATCGTGGGCGGAGACGCCGATTCGCGTGGCGTCGTGTCCACCTGTTCTTACGAGGCACGTCGCTTTGGCGTGCACTCCGCCATGCCCTCAGCCGAGGCACGGCGCTTGTGCCCGCAAGCCATTTGGACGCACGGGCACTTTGATCGCTACCGCGAGGTGAGCGCGCAGGTCATGGCGATTCTTGCCGAGGAGACGCCGCGCGTTGAGCGCGTATCGATCGACGAAGCCTTTATCGATATCACACCGGGTCGCTTTGCGCCCGAGGACCCGCTGCTGGTTGCACGGCGTATAAGCGACCGCGTGGCAGCGCTGGGAGTGACGTGCTCCATTGGCGTAGGCTGCAACAAGACGGTCGCAAAGATCGCAAGCGAGCGGGATAAGCCGTTTGGGCTGACCATCGTGCGCCCCGGAACCGAGCAGCGCTTTTTGGCCGCGCTGCCGGTATCTGCCATGAGCGGCATCGGGCGCTCGGCCGAGGAGCGACTGCGCCGCATGCGCATCTACACGCTCGGCGAGCTATCACGTGCACCGGAATCCACCTTGGCCTCTATTTTTGGCGTCAACGGCGAACGCATGCGCCAGCGTGCGCTGGGACTCGAAATCTCCGAAGTCACGAGTCTCGATGAAGGGCGCGAGGTCAAGTCGGTCAGCAATGAACGCACCTTTGCGAAAGATTTGACTGAGCGCGGGGACATCGAAGCGGCGATTGCGCTGCTGGGTGAGTCGGTTGGACGCCGCCTGCGCCGTCAGGGACTGACGGGTGGCACGGTAACGCTCAAGCTTAAGTATTCGTATGGCAGCGGACGCACGGCGCAGCGGCGGCTTCCCCACCCCACCGACGACGAGAATATCTTTGTGGCGGTTGCGCTCGAACTGCTCGACAACATCTGGCAGGAAGGCATGCATGTTCGCTTAGCAGGCATCGGCATGAGCGACTTTGACCATCAGGGCGGCATCCAGACCGACCTGTTCTGCGAAGTCGACGACCGCGGAGCCCAATCAAGCGACCGTCGCGACCTCTCCGTCGCGATCGATGCCGTCCGAGACAAGTTCGGCGACACCGCCCTATCTTTCGGCCGCCAATCCCGCTTCGACGATTAACCGCCTTTGGGCAAAAAGAAAGCCGGGCAGGTGCGGAAAACCGCAACTGCCCGGCGAAATGCGCGAGGCTAGCTAAAAGCCCCATATCAAATGAGCCACTAGAGGAGGTCGAGGGGGAGCTGGGGGGCGTCACCCCAGAGCTTTTCTAGGCGGTAAAAGTCGCGGGCTTCGGGAGTGAAGACGTGGACGACAACCGAGCCGTAGTCCATGAGCATCCAGGTCTTCTGCTCGCGGCCCTCGATAGAGAACGGGTGCTCACCGCAAGCCACGGCGACCTTCTCCTCGATCTCGTCGACGATAGAATCGACCTGACGGTTATTGGTACCGGTGGCGAGCACAAAGTAGTCGCACACGTCGGAGAGCTCGGTCAGATCGAGCACCTGCACGTCCTCGCCTTTCTTGTCGTAGGCGGCCTGCGCGGCGGCGCGGGCGACATCCTCGGCGGCGACACCGCTCGCGGACAGCGAGGCGGCAGTGCGGTCGGACGTGGCAACGAAGCTCTTGTGCTCCACACCTTCAAGAATCTGCTCGTCGGTCATGGTCTCGTCGGCCATGGAATACCTCTTTCTAGACAGCCCGAGCTAGCGCAGCTGGGCGTAATGGTTGTAAATCGTAATAGCCGTGGGATAAAGATAGCGCCCGGACTGGATCACATAGACCAGACCCTGCGCAAAACAGGAGAAGAACAACTCATCGAGCGAGGACTTCCCCACCATCTTGCGCAGCGCATGGACATAGTCGCCGTGACGGTTAGGCTCGATGGCATCTGCCACAAAGACCACCATATCGAGCGGCGTCATATCGCAGGCACCCACGGTGTGACGGTCGACAGCCTGGAAAACAGCCGGCGACAGCTCGGGGAAAAGCTGCGGAAGCTCATAGGCGGCAACAGGGCCATGCAAAAGCGGCGTCGCGGCGGAAGGAGAGCCGGCAACTTTGATGCCATAGTGAATCGCGCGGGCCACGAGCTCGTCATCGGAAAGCACCTTGTCCCAGTCGTGAATTAAGCCGGCGGCAGCGGCATCAAAGCGGTCAACGCCGTAGACCTCGGCCAGATGAAGTGCGGTCTCGGCAACACCCAACGAATGCACATAGCGCTTGCGCTTATCTTTCATGCGAACATCGAGCAGCTCTTGAATGCGCTTGAGCAGCGCGCGCTCATCGCCCTCAAACTGATCCTCTACCGACAACGTAGCCCCCATCACTCAAAATCTTCTTGACCCAGATCGGCATATAGCCTGCGCTTGTGAATGTAGCCGAGCACAGACTCGCTCGTAAGATAGCGCACGCTCATGCCGCGGGCAACTCGCTTACGAATGTTCGTCGAGCTGATCGCCAGCGCCGGAATCTGAATATAGCGCACATCGAACGGCAGCCCCGACTCTTTGATTCGGGCACGCGCCGTATCGATATCAAAACCCGGTCGCGTCGCCGCAATAAAGGTAGCAAGCTCAGCAATTCGCTCGGCATCATGCCAGGTCACAATATCAATAATCGCGTCGGCGCCCGTAATAAAGTAGAGCTTTACCTGCGGCGGGTAAAAGTCGCGAAGGGCATGAAGCGTATCGGCCGTATAGGTTACGCCCGGACGGTCAATCTCGAACCGGCTCGCCAAAAAGGCCGGGTTCGCGGCGGTGGCGAGGACCGTCATGGCATAACGGTCCTCGGCAGGCGTCACCGGCTTGTCAAGCTTAAAGGCGGGAGAGCCCGCCGGCATAAAGAGCACAGCGTCCAAGTCGAGCGACTCGCGCGCCTGCTCGGCAGTCACCAGGTGCCCGTAATGAATCGGGTCAAAGGTGCCGCCCATAATGCCAAGCCGAAACTCCTTGCCCTCTTTTATGGGTAGCTCGGGCAAACCGATTCCACCGCGCAGCGACATGGCTTACTCGCCCTCCGAGGTCTCGGCATCGTCCGCGGCATCAGCCGCATCGATAGCCTCGACGCCCTCATCCGCAGCATCGGCCACGTCAATGGCCTCAACGGCAACGTCCTCGCCAGCGTCCTCGAGCTCCTCGTACTCCGAGAAGTCCTCAGCGCCCTCAAAGTCAAAGGCGCGCTGGCAAATGCGGACCTCGTCGCCCGCACGGCAACCGGCCTTCTCGAGCGCGTCGTCAACACCCATACGCGCAAACTTGTGCTGCAGGTAAATGACGGCTTCCTCGTTTTCCCAGTCGGTCTGGATGACCATGCGCTCGATGGCACGACCGACCACGCGGAAGGCACCGGGCTCTTCCTGGACAATGCGGAAACGCTTCTCGCGCTGCAGACGGCGACGCTCCCACTCCTCGTCGCGCAGATCGACCGGCTCATCAGAGACCGCCAGCTCGGCTCGCAGCTTAGCCACCTGCTCGCCCACGGCAAGCATCAGCGTATTGAGGCCGGCACCCGTAACGGCGGACACGGCAAAGAACATATGCCCGTCGTCGAGCGCCGCACGCTTGAGGTCGGCAATCTTGTCGGCCGTGCCCGGCGCATCGCACTTGTTGGCGACGACGATCTGCGGACGCTCCGAAAGCTCGGCGCCATACTGCTCGAGCTCACGGTTGATGATGCGGTAATCCTCAACCGGGTCGCGATCCTCAAAACCACCCGTCATGTCAACGACATGCATGATCAGGGCCGTGCGCTCGATGTGGCGCAGGAACTGATGGCCCAGACCCTTGCCCTCGCTCGCACCCTCGATCAAACCAGGAACGTCGGCAACGACGTAAGAATACTCACCGGCACGCACCATGCCGAGGTTCGGCACGAGTGTGGTAAACGGATAGTCGGCGATCTTGGGACGGGCGGCACTCATGCGCGCGATAAGCGAGGACTTGCCCACCGAGGGAAAGCCCACGAGTGCGGCATCGGCCATAAGCTTCATCTCAAGCTCAATCCAGTGCTCCTCGGCCGGTTCGCCCAGCTGAGCGAACGCGGGCGCGCGGCGCACCGACGTCACAAAGTGCGTATTGCCCAGGCCACCGGCACCGCCGGGCGCCACGACAACGCGCTCGCCGTCGTGCACCAGGTCGGCAATCTCGAACATCGGGGTCTGCGTCTCGGGATCGAGCTCGCGGACCACGGTGCCCATGGGGACCTTCAAAATGAGGTCCTCGCCGCTCTTGCCGTTGCGGCGGGCGCCCTGACCGTGCGTTCCGCGCTCGGCACGAAAGTGATGCTTAAAGCGGTAATCGATCAACGAAGACAGCTGAGCATCGGCCTGGATGACGACATTGCCGCCACGACCGCCGTCGCCGCCATCGGGGCCGCCCTTGGGGACAAATGCCTCGCGCCTAAACGACATGCATCCGGCTCCGCCGTCGCCGCCGCACACGTTAATGCGGCTGATATCGGTGAACTGTGACAACAGAATCGCCTCCTACAAAAAGAGGGAGACCCTTGAATCCTAAAACTCAAGTGCCTCCCACATATGTGCTCTATGAAGGGTGAATTACGCGTTCGCGAGCGGGCGTACGCTGACCCTGTGCTTGATACCCTTGTGGAACTCAACGGTACCGTCGACCAGCGCGAACAGCGTGTCGTCCTTGCCACGGCCAACGTTCTCACCCGGGTGGATGTGAGTGCCGTGCTGACGGACGAGAATCGTGCCCGTGGTTACCGTCTGGCCGGCATAGCGCTTCGTGCCAAGGCGCTGACCGCGGGAGTCACGGCCATTACGGGAGGAACCGAGTCCTTTTTTGTGTGCCATTGTGTATACCTACTCTTTCGTTACGAGTGTAATCTACTCGGCGACGGGAGCCTCGGCAACAGCCTCGGCCTCTGCCTTGACAGCCTTCTTGGCGCGGGACGTAGCCTGGACCTTCACGATCTTCAGCTTGGTGAGCTGCTGACGGTGACCCTTCAGACGACGATAGCGCTTACGCTTGTGGAACTTGAAGACCAGCTGCTTCTCGCCCTTGAACTGCTCAACGATCTGAGCGGTAACCTTGGCCTTGGCCAGCTTGTCGGGATCGGTGACGATCTTCTTACCATCGTTGAGGAAGATGACCGGCAGGGTGACCTTGTCGCCCTCATTGCCCTCGATCTTCTCGACGGTGATGACATCGTCGGTGGCGACCTTGTACTGCTTGCCGCCCGTGTTAACGATTGCGTACATGTTTACTTGCCCTTCATGCATCAGTTAGTGCAACAGCCGAATATAGTAGCAGGCGAAAATACCCCCGTCAACGAGTATGTGGAGCAAATCCACAAGTTCGCACAGGCATGGGGCTGACGAGTCGGCCCTCGTCGTCCTCGCATGCTTGATTCTGACGCTCGACATCGTAGGAGCAGATGGTCACGAGGTCTTGCATACCGGTGGAAACAATAGGTGCATCCACGCCCGGGGTCAAGCCCTGCAACAAAACATCAGCAGCGGAAAGCAAAATTTCCGGACGCATGGAGCCCTCGTTGTCGGCATGGGTGTCGAGCATGAGCACCAAATGGTCCGGGCGCTCCCCTGCCGTGAGCTCATAGCCCACGAGCGTGTGATCCAAATCCAAGCGCTTGCTCTTTTTGCCGCGCGCGTAGTCGATGCCATGGTCCGCGCGCAGCATGTCAATCGCAGCGCGCACCTCGTCGGCGCTTACGGGCGCCTCGGGATCCAAGTGCAGGTCGATGCGATACGACAGACGCGTGAGCTGCGCCGTCAACGCCGGCGTGCGCACGTCGATGTACGCCGCCTCGATGGGCGCCAGATCGGCCGGAGACGCCGCAGCCAGGCGCCCAAACGCCTCGTCGAGCGCCACGAACTCGGTCATAAACAGGTCATACCACTCGCAGGTCGACGACGTACCCACCGGTAGCGCCGAAGAGAAGCCCACGCGCATGTGCGGAGAGAAGCCCTGCGTGACGGCATAGGGAAGTCCCGCGCGGCGCACGATGCGCTCAATGGTATGGATTACTTCGAGATGGCCCAGGTACTTAAGGCGATCGCGCTTGCCATAGCGAACACGAAGCCTAAAGAGCGTGGGGTTGTCGGTCAGGCGCTCACTCATGCGCGATCACCCATCAATACATTCTTGGCGTGAAGCGTGGGGCAGATTCCGCAGCCGGTGCACGACGTGCGGGTGCAGTCGGGAGTCGTGACGCCCTCGAGTGAGCGACGGTACTCGCGCTCGAGGAAGCCGCGCGTGCAGCCGGGGCTCACATGCTCCCACGGCAGGCGCCAGTCCAACTCATAGGGCAGGTGCACGAGCTCATTGAGGTCGATGCCGTTTTTGGCAGCAGCCTCCTTCCAGTTATCGAGCGAGAAATGCTCTACCCAGGCGTCAAAGCGAGAGCCCGCGCGCCAAGCATCGATGATGACGGGCGTCATGTCACGACCGGCGCGGGACAGCGCGGCCTCGATGAGCGAAGTCTCGGCATCGTGGTAATGCACGCGGACGGCACGGTTGCGAACGCTCGTGATAAGCAACTTCTGGCGACGCTTGACGTCGTCGTAGTCGAGCTGCGGGCACCACTGGAACGGCGTGGCAGCCTTGGGGATAAAGACCGAAACCGAGATGGACACCGAGATCGAGCCGCGACGAGCCTTGGGCACCACGGAACGACCAAGCTCCAGCACGTGATCGGCCAGATTGGCGATGGCCACGATGTCCTCGTCGCGCTCGCCGGGAAGGCCCATCATAAAGTAGAGCTTCATGCGGTTCCAGCCGGCCTCGAAGGCCGCCTTGGCCGCACGGTCCAGGTCCTCCTCGGTCACGTTCTTGTTAATGATGTCGCGCATGCGCTGGCTGCCGGCCTCGGGCGCGAACGTCAGGCCGCCCTTCTTTTCGCCGGCGACCGACTCGGCCATATCCACGCCAAACGAATCCAAGCGCTGCGACGGAATAGACACGCGAATACCCGTATCCTCCAGGCGACGGTTGAGCCTGCCGAGCACGTCACGAATGCAGGAGTGGTCGGTCGTGGAGAGCGAGGTCAGCGACACCTCGTCATAGCCGGTCTTTTCCAGACCCTGAATCACCGACGAGACGATCTGGTCGGCCGAACGCTCGCGCACCGGGCGATACGTCATGCCGGCCTGGCAAAAACGACAGCCGCGAGCGCAGCCGCGCAGAATCTCGATAGACAGGCGGTCGTGAACCAGCTGCGCATAGGGCACGCACGACTGCGACAGCGGATTCGTGGCGCCGAAATCCTCGACGACGCGCTTGTAGACCACGGCCGGAGCATCCTTGCCCTCGCGCGGCACGGTGTAGCCATGCGGCGAGCAGGGCTCGTCGTGACGAATCTCATAGAGCGACGGCACGTAGTTGCCGGCAATGGATGCAAGCTGCTCAACAATCTGCGCGCGCGGGACTCCTTCGTCGCGCAGGCGCCGATGCAGCTGGCAGGTCTCGAGCAGCGATTCCTCGCCCTCGCCGATGAGGATGGCATCGAAGAAGGCCGCGTACGGCTCGGGGTTGTACACCGAGGGGCCGCCGGCGATGATGATGGGGTCGTCTTCACCTCGGTCGGCCGCTAACAGCGGAATGCCAGCGAGATCGAGTGCCTCGAGGAAGTTCGTCACCGCCATCTCGTGCGGCACATGCAGACCGACAATATCAAACGAAGCAACGGGGGCAGCACCTTCGAGCGACAGCAGCGGAATGCCCGCCTCGCGCATGGCGTCACCCATATCGGGCCACGGCACATAGCCACGCTCGCAGGAGATGCCCTCGGCCTGGTTAAGGATGTTGTAGAGGATGGCGATGCCCTGGTTGGGCAAACCAACCTCGTACACATCCGGGTAGATCAGGCAGCAACGGTAGTCGGCATCGGCCTTGGAAAGCGTGCCCCACTCGTGATCGATATAGCGGCTCGGCTTTTCGACCTTGGCGAGCAGCGGCTCAATTAAATGAAAGCAGTCTTGATACGGAACGCGCAACAGAAAACCCCTAAGCAGCGAGATCGGATGCGTCTTGGTAGGACGCCATAGGACGGGTAGCGCCCGCGACCGTGGTCACCAGATCGCGAACGCGGGAGAACGTGGCAGTGACCACCTCGTTGGCACGGCTGTAGTCGACATCGCGCTCGTAGAGCGAAACAAGCGCACGGCCCATGCCATAGGTGCCCGCGGCAGCAGTGAGCGCCTTAACGGCAAACCCAATATGCGGCGTCTGCTTGACGAGCGCGCGGGTGACCGCGCGGATCACAAGACCGCCGGCAAGCACGCCCGCGACCTCGTAGCCGCGCTCAGGCTTAATGCCGCGTCCAAAGACGGCAGCGAGCTCAAAGAGCATGCCCACCTGCGCCAGCGCCATAACGGGATAATCGGCGCCCGGCAAAAACACCAGCGCACCGGTCGCCATATTGGTGAGCGCGCACGAGGTGATGATACGATTAGCTGCCGCGATGCGCATAAAGGCAAAGTTCGCCGCAAAAGCCGTTTCCTTGTCGGTGCGATCGAGAATCCAGCGGGCAAGCGTCTCGAGCAGATACGTCTTATCGGTTGCCGCCACCACGCCGAGCATGGGCGTGGACTCCTCGATAAACGGCACCTCCACAGCAGACTCGGCAAGCACGCACACGGGCGCGCCGGCGATCACGAGCTCCTGCACGGCACTCTCCAGGCGGTCGGAACCACACGAGAGCACCAGTACCACATCGGTATCGGTCTTTGGAGCAATTCGCTCCTCCCCCAGACGCTCGACGCGCACAATGCCCGAGGTCGTCTGCGGCACAAAGGCGTCACGCACCGTCTCAGCAAGAAAGCGCGAGGCGGACGAATCCAGATAGACCGAGACGCGCACCGGCGTATCGGAATCCTTCTTAACGGACGCGCCCATCTTAAAAGCGCGGGTCAGCTTATCTACGGGAATTTTCATAGCAAACCCCTCCAGCGGTTACGCGGCGCCCGAACGATGCCGCCATATGGATTGTACGATACCCACCGTCAGCAGCTGAATCATCATCGAAGACGAACCGAAGCTAATAAACGGTAGCGGAATACCGGTAATCGGCATCATGCCGATGCACATGCCGATGTTTTCGAAGGTCTGGAACGCCCACATGCCAACGATGCCCACACACGATAGGCGCAAGAACAGCGACTCACACTTAAAGGCGACGCGAATCGTCGAAAAGATCAGCAGCACGTAGAGGCATAGGAGCAAAAAGGAACCGCAAAAGCCAAAGGTCTCGGACAGGAAGGCGAAGACGAAGTCGGTGTGGAACTCAGGCAGAAAGCCGCCGGCCGACTGCGTCGCATGGCCCAAACCCTTACCAAAGAAGCCACCCGAGCCAACGGCGATAAGCGACTGCTGCAGGTTGTAGGCATCGTCCGAATCGGCATTATCGGGGTCGATAAAGACCGTCAGGCGGTTCATCTGATACTGCTTGATGAGCACATCGTGGCCGAGCAACGAATCAAAGACCGAATCGAGCGCCAGGACGAGGGCCACCAGGCCCACGAGCAGGGCCAGGGTCGACAGCACCCATTCGCGGCGTGCACCGCTCATGCAGATGACGATGGCGCCCGAGACCAGCACGACCAGGCCCGAGCCCAGGTCGCCCATGGCGACGACGGCCAAAAACGGAATGGACAGCATGCCGCAGAGCTTGACGTAGTCGCGAACGGTATCGATGCGGCCGTTATACTGCGAGCCAAGCGTGGCGATAAAGAAGATGGTGATGAGCTTGGCAAGCTCAACCGGCTGGAATGTCAAGCCGATACCGGGAATCTTGATCCAGCCCGTCATGCCCAGACCGCCCGTATAGGACAGGCCCGGAATCTTGGGCGAGAAAATCACAATAAGGTCAATGACGAGCAGCGCCGTCGAGAAGTTAGAGATGCCGCGCAGATCGGTACGCCAGACGAGCACCGCAAGCACCGCGCCAATGCCAATGCCCAGCAGGTGGCGCGAGAATGAGGCGTCGGCCTTAAACTGTGACGCCGACCAAATAATAATGGCGCCATAGGCAACGAGCGCGACGGTAGCCAGCAGCACACCGATATGCACCTTTTGGCGAAACGTGCCGCGCGAGGCCGAAAGTTGCTTGTTGACGCGGTCCAGGCTGCTGCGAGAGCCGGTCTTGGTTGAACGGAACAGATCCGCCGGAGAAAAATCCATCGCAACCTCCTATCGAACCGAAGAATCGCCCGAGGCCGAAGAGGTATCGGGCTCGTCATAAATCGCGCCGAGCACGTCGCGCACGACATGCATCGCGGTATCTGAGCCACCGCCGCCCTGCTCCAGGACAGTAGCGATGACATACTTGGGATCATCGGCCGGCGCATAGGCGCAGAACCACGCGTATTCGTCCTCGCCGCTTTTCTCGCCCGTGCCCGACTTGCCGTATACCTGCGGCGTCAGGGTGCCAAAGTGAGCCGCCAGGGACGTCGATGCCGTGTAAATCACGTCGTGCATGCCGTTGCGAACAAGAGCCAAATCCGAATCGCTGTTGATCTTGGCCTCCAAGCGCTTCTTCTTGCCTTTGCCGTTGTACTTATAGGCATCGCCGTCGCCATCGCGCGACACGGCAGACAAAAACACGTGAGGCACGTACTGCTTACCGCCGTTGGCAAGGCCCATGTAGGCGCATGCCATCTGCAGAGGCGTCACCAAAATGTCGCCCTGGCCGATGGCAATGTTGGTCATATCGCCGGCATTCCACTTGCGGTCCTCGGCAGAGGCGTCGGTAAAGTACGACTCTTTCCACTCGGCATCGGGAATACGGCCCGCGCCCTCACTCGGCAAATCGATACCGCAGGTCTTGCCTAGGCCCCAGCGACGAAAGACCTCCTGCAGGCCCTCGGAATGTTGCTCGTCATAAAAGAACGCCTTGCCCATATCGTAGAAGACGGGGTCGCACGAGTTGGCAATACCCGACTGCAGCGTCATGGTGCCGTGTCCAGACGTCAGCCAGCAGCGCTTGCCCCAAGCCTTGCCCAAGCCCGTCCAATAGCCCGTGCAGTTGGTTGTCTGCGTTGAAGTGTAGGTTCCAAACTCAAGACCGGCCAGTGCCGAGAGCGGCTTGATGGTCGAGGCCGACATGTACTGTCCGCTAATGGCGCGGTTGAGCAGCGGGTGCGAACCCTTGTCATCATTGAGCTCGGTCCACACGTCATTTGAGACGCCGCCGATAAAGACGGACGGATCGAACTTGGGCTCGCTCGCCATGCCCAGGATCTCGCCGTTGTTGGGATCGAGACACACCACAGCGCCGTTGCCGGCATTGCTGTAGCCAGTGGTCTTGGCAAGCTCGATGGCGCTCGCCAGCGCCGTCTCACAGGCCTGTTGGATCTTGAGGTCGAGCGTGAGCTTAATGTCGGAGCCGGCCTTGGCGGGCACGGCGCCGGCCTGACCGGTCACATTGCCCGAGGCATCGACCTTGACGGTCTGCTCGCCACGAATACCCTGCAGCAGGTTTTCGTAGTAGCTCTCAACACCCGCCTGGCCCACGATATCGCCCGACTGGTACGTAATCCGGCCAGCAGAAGCATCATCGTCGCCAGAGGTTTTCTTATTCTGGGCCTCAAGCTGCTCGGAGGTAATGGTGCCGGTATAGCCCAAAATGTGACAGGCCGTCTCGCCGTACGGGTACTGGCGCTCGGTACGCTCGGCAATCTTGACGCCCGGGAACTCGCCGGCGTGCTCCTTGATATAGGCAACCGTGGAGCGACGGACGTCCGTCGCGATGGTATGCAGGCTCTGGGCGCCCTCGGAATTGTCCTGAATATTGCGCAGAACCGCCACGTAGGGCATACCGAGCACGTTGGCAAGATGGCGAACCAGAACCTCATCCTCGGCAAGGTCGCGGTAGGCCACGACAGCAAGTGAGGGACGGTTCTGGACAAGTGCCACGCCATTGCGGTCGAGGATGCGGCCGCGCACAGCGGGTGTGGTAACGGTGCGCGTCTGATTACTATTAGCCTGCTTTTCATAATAGTCCGACGAGACCATCTGCATGCCCCACAGCTTGACGGCAAGCGCCGCGAACATCGCGCCCACACCCGTGGTGAGGATGGAGAAGCGGCCCTTAAAGGCGGTCGCCGCGGTATTGCCCTCGCCCTCGGTGGCGCGCGGGGCCGTTCCATGCTGCGTATCGTAGGTAAAACGGGAATCGCCGCGACGCATGATGACCAGCGCGACCACGATGGCCACAACCAGCACGATACCGGCGATAATAACCGTCATCTGGGAAGACATCTACGAGCCTCCCCTATTTGAGCTTACGGGTCTTGGGCTTAAAGCGCATGCCCGTCTGGCGTCCGCCACGTGCGGAGAATCCATAACCGGACTGCGGCACGACGCCGGACATCAAAAACGGAATGGCAACCAAACCCGTCAGGATCGAAGACGGCAGCGCATGGCCGAAGATCGCCACGACAAAGCTCGTCTCCAAACCCATAAACAGCAAGATGATGCTGTAGATCACATTAATGACGAGCGCGAAGGCACCCACCGTGATGCCGCGCGCACTCGGGGTACCGCCCGTCTGACCGGCGGCGCTATGCACCAGGGCAAAAGAACCCACGGTCAGCAGGAGCGACATAACGCCCACCGGCACGGCAGCGGAAAGGTCATAGAACAAGCCGCTGCAAAAACCGCACACGACGGCACGGGTCGGGTCGCCCGAGAACACGCTTATGCACACCAGGATAATCATAAAGTTGACGCGACCGCCCGCAATGGAGATCTGCGGTGCCAGGCCTGCCTGCAGCAGCACGCACACGATGGCGGCGATTACAAACGTGCGGGAGCTCATCCCCTGCTCGTGTAGATCCATGGACATGCCCCCTATTCGCTCGAGCCGGAATCGGTCGTCTCGGACGTATCGGAACCGTCATCCGAGCTCTCGTCCTTCGTCTTGGTCGCAGCATCGCGCGACGTTCCCTGCGGCGTGCTATTAGCGGTGCTCACGTCCTCATCCGAGGCCGACTGTTCGTCGGTCAGCGAGGTGATGACCAGCACTTCCTCGTTGTTCTCGGCCGTCGTCTGGGCGCGTACCACAATGGTGTAGTACACGTCGTTTGCCGATTTCTCAACCGACGAGACGGTGCCGAGCGGTAGACCCTTGGGGAACACACCGCCAATGCCCGAGGTCACGATGATGTCGCCAACCTTAACGTCGGAGTCGACGCTCACGTACTCAAGACGCAGCGTGCCGTCAGCCTGACCCTGCAGCATGCCCTGGGCGCGCGTGTCCTGCACCATAGCGGACACGCCCGAGTTCTCATCGCCGATCAGACGCACGGTGGACGTCTTGGCCGAGACTTCGATGATCTGTCCGATAACACCAGCCGAACTCGTCACAGGCATGTTGATGGTAAGGCCATCGGCAGAGCCCTTGTCGATGGTAACGGTCGAGGTCCAGGCATCGCCGGAGGCACCAACGATACGAGCAGCGGTCGATTTGAGGTTATAGGTCGACTGCAGGCCGACCAGCCCCTCCAGACGCTCGGCGGTCTTTTGAGCCTCGGAGAGCTCAGCAACCTTAGAGGTCAGTTCCTCGTTTTGCTTCTTAAGCTCGTCAAGCGTGTCCTGCGACGCCGTAAGGTTAGAGAACACGTTACCGATCGCATTGAAGGGAGCCGCCACAGCCGAGCCCACAAAGCGCACCGGCGAGGTAATCGTCGTCACGCCCGAGCGCACGGCATGAATCGGTCCTGCCTCGCCCTCGCGGATGTAAAACGTGAGCAGCAACACCGAAATCAGGCTGAAAACAATCAACGGGCGCATACCCGTTGATTGTCGCTTGGTATTCAGATTTGTGGAGAAACCCGAAGATCGTGCCAAATGGAATCCACCTTTTGGAAATTAAGCATTGGTCTGGACGAAGCCGCCATCAAACGCATTGGCCTCGAGCACGCGGGCACAGCCGTTAACGACGTTATCGAGCGCCGTGGGGCTGACGTTGACCGAAACACCGGTCTCATCGCGCAGGCGCACGTCGAGACCGCGCAGCAGCGCGCCGCCACCGGTCAGCAAAATGCCGTAGTACATAAGGTCCGAGGCAAGATCGGGAGGCGTAGCGTCGAGTGCGTCCTTGACGGCCTTGGCCATCTCGTCGAGCGGCTTGTTGAGCGCGCGACGAATCTCCTCGCTCTCGATGCGCACGGTCTTGGGCAGACCGGTGATCACGTCGCGGCCGTTGACCTCAACGTCGAGCTCGTCCTTGAGCGGCACGGCGGAACCGACCTTGATCTTGATGTCCTCTGCCGTACGCTCGCCGATGGCCAGGTTGTAGGCATCACGAACGTGCGTGAGGATGGCCTGATCGAACTCGTCGCCGGCAATACGAATGGACTGCGAGACGACGATGCCGCCCATAGCGATAACGGCGACCTCGGTGGTACCGCCGCCGATGTCGATGACCATGGAGCCGGTGGGTTCCTCGACGGGCAGGTCGGCGCCGATAGCGGCTGCCATAGGCTCTTCGATCAGATAGGCCTGGCGGGCACCGGCCTGGATCGTGGCCTCAAAGACAGCGCGCTTCTCAACCGACGTGACACCGGAGGGAACGCAGACGACAACACGCGGACGCGGAGTCCACGGATAGCGCTTCTCGGACGCCTTATCGATAAAGTAGCGAAGCATGGCCTCGGTAACATCGAAGTCGGCGATGACGCCGTCCTTCAGGGGACGAACGGCCACGATGTTGCCGGGCGTACGGCCGAGCATGCGCTTTGCCTCGATACCGACCGCCAAGATGCGCTCGTCGTTCTTGTCGATGGCGACAACAGAGGGCTCGCGAATGACGATGCCCTTGCCGCGCACGGAGACAAGCGTATTTGCGGTGCCGAGGTCGATGGCAAGATCGCCCGCATAGCTACCGAAGAACATATCCATCAAAGAAAACAACGCAACTCCTGATGTGTTGGATGATTGCTGGAAAACTACTAGCCCATCATACTAGCGCAAGCCCGGCACCTCACTTGCGGTGAAGCGCCGGGCAAAGCTAAATCCCATAAGGTCACTACTGGTTGTCAGCAGCCGAGAAATCCATATCGAGCGAAGAAACGGCCCAGCCGATATGGTTGTCGGAGCGCACGAATTTGACGGTGTACTCCTGCTCGCCGCCCTTGGACAGCGATGCCTTCACCTTGGCGGTCGTCTCGGTCATGGACTGATCCATGCCCTCGACGGACACGGTGGCACCCTGCGGAATCGAGGAGATGATCATCGACTTAGCGTCCTCGGACAGGCTCGAGGCCAGGCAAGACTCGGCCTTTGCGGCGTCACCGTCGCCGGCAGCCTGGAACAGATCGGTAACGACAGACTCCTGAGACGGGAAGCCAAAGCCGCGCGTGTAGGCAAAGCCCAGACCGCCCGCGGCGATCAAAATAAGCAGAAGCAGCACGATGAAGACTTTGAGACCCGTATGGCGATGGCGACGACGGACCTTGGCCTGCTTACGATCCTGACGGTCCTGCTGGACCATCTCGGACTCGGACAGCGTAAAGAAGCCGGTGTCCGAGGGATCAGGCATAAACTGACCGGTCGCGCCCGTAGGATCGAGCGGATCGACGGCAGGAGCGTCCATCGCGGGCGCCGGAGCCGTGGCCATAGCCGTCTGGGCAGACAGCGCGGCAAGCGAATCCTGCACGCGGGCAAGCTCATCGGCCTGCTCGGAGGTGAGCTGGTAGATGCCATCGGCAGTAGCGGCATTAAAGGCGTCGAGTGCGTCGGAGGGACGGCCGGCGGCAGAAAGCGCCTGACCCATGCCGGCGTTGAGCGCACGCGTGTCGTCGCGGGGGCCGGCAAAGTCGATAGCCGTGCGGTAAGTCTCCACGGCATCCGCCGGACGGCCGAGCTTAATGAAGCAACGACCGAGCTCGCCGAGTGCGGCGGCAGGAGCCGGATTGGCGCCGTCGATGGCAGCCTGACGGAAGGCGGTTCCCGCGTTGGCATAGTCGCCCGACTGGAACAGCGCATTGCCCAGGCCCAGATAGGCCTTGAACGGCGTGGCATAGGAAGCATCCTGCGTAGCAGCAGAGAACGCCTGGGCGGCCGTCGTGTAGTCGCCCACGGCGGCAAGCGCCTTGCCGCGGTTGGTGAGCAGCGCGCCGCGCTTGCCGTAGGTGCCGTCGTTGAGGGCGGCGGCATAGGCCTCGGCGGCCTCGGCATACATGCCCAGGTGCATCAAAGCGTTGCCACGAAGGTGATCGGCCTCGCCCATAATCTCATCGGGAGTCTTTGCCGCCCCAAGCATCTGGGCTGCAGCGGAAAAATCACCCGCGCGGTAAGCGGCGCGGCCCTGTTGGATCAGCTGGCTATTCAAGGAAGTCCCCTTTACTCGTGAACGATCTCGACATGGACGATCTCGTCGCCGGCACGCAGCTGCGAAATCACATCGAGACCCTCGACTGTGGTACCAAAGACGGTGTAACCGGAATCGAGGTTATGCTGGGCACCCAGGCAGAAGTAGAACTGCGACCCCGCGGAATCGGGGTCCATGGAGCGTGCCATGGCAAGGGCGCCATCGACATGGCTGTTGCGCGGATTGGTGGCAAACTCGCCCTTGATGCAGTAGCCGGGGCCACCGGTACCGGGCATGCCGTCGGGGCCCTCAAGACCGGCAGCGACGTCGGCGCCGGACATGTCGCGGGTATTGGGGTCGCCACCCTGGATAACAAAACCGGGCACATAGCGATGGAACTTAAGGCCATCATAGAAGCCCATCGTGGAAAGCTCGCAGAAATTCGCGACATGAATGGGAGCGCCCTCGCCGTCAAACTTGACCTTGATGGTACCCTTCGACGTCTCGATTACGGCGCACTCGTCGCCGACAAGCTGATACTCGGGCGTGTAGAGCTCTTTCTTAAAACCAAACATGTGGTTCCTTCCTCGTGCGTTTAAAGCATATTTGTACGAATTGTAGCAATAAGCACGGGCTTACATCAATTGCGCACGTAGGTTATGCCGACTATGGCGAACTAATTTTAGGAACGCTGCTGCGGCTTCCAGGAACCCACATTGGCATCGTACTGATTCAGCGCGCTGTTGCCGCTCTGCGCGATGGGCGCCAGGATCTCGCTTTGGTGGGAACTCATCGACTCGCCATCGGGAATGGCCAGCGAGATATCCCAGCTCTGGCAGATCACGTCAACGCGCTCATACATCCACTCGGCAAGCTGCTTTAAGCGGGCGATGTCATCCGTATAGACCGTATCGTCCCGGTACTTAAGGTTGTTGAGCTCATCTTGCGTCTTTTTGATCTGGTCGCGCAGGGCGTAGGCACTCTGCGACAGCTCCTGACGGGTGGACAGCGGCGTTCGGAGATAGCCGTTGTTGAAGGAATCGATGACCTCGCCGATCTGGTCTTCGTCAGCGTAGGACACGATGGTCTGATACAGACCGTCGAGCCTGGTATAGAGCTGATCATCGGTGAGCACGGTTTCTTCCTGGACCACCTCGGCAGAATCGTCCTGCTTGGTATCGTCCTCAGTGGCCTCGCCCTTTTGGCGCGTGGGGAAGGTGGTTTGTGCAGCTTGGCCAAACTGGTCGTAGAAGCCGGGCATAACACCCATGGGATCGGTCGTCACGAACCAATAGGCACCGCCGCAAACGACGGCAAGGACCGCGATGACGATAAGCGGCTTGGGAATATGACGCTTGTGCTTGTGATAGGCGTCCTCGTCGGGGTGCACCTTGCGCTTGGGTTTTTGAGCATCGTCATGCAGGGAAACGGGCATGGGAATATCGACCTTGGGGATACCGAAATCCTTATCGAAAGCCGGCAGCACGCAGGTCTCATTGGGGTCGGCGGCGTCTGAGAGCACCGCAGCGGCAGAGGCCGGCGCATGCGGCACCTCGGTATCGATCTGCTCTTGCGTTAGGCGCGGAAAGCCCGCCGTGCGGCCCGCTGCCAGGTCGGATGCTGCCGCGTCCTCGGAGAGGATACCCGGAGCGGGGCGTCCGCATTTGGGACACGTACGATCATGCGGAGAAAGACGGGCACCGCAGCCCTCGCAGAACACGAACTCGGTGTGCTCCGGACCATCGCCCGGACCCACATAGGCGTTGCAGTAGGGGCAGAACGAGGCGCCGTCCTCGATGGTCTTTAGGCAATGCGGGCAGATCACGGCATCCTCTTTTCGAAGCAATTCAAACAATCGAGGTTAGAGCATAACATCGCCACGGCCCCACAGGAGCAAGGCACCAATTCAACATCGCCAGGGCGCGTAGCTACTTCTTCTTTTTGCTCGGCATCGAGACTTTGATGCCTTGGGCGGACTTGGTTACGCGAGAGCGCTTGGCTCCGCTACCCTTCTTTTTCTTGGGCTGGGCCTGGGCCACGCCCTCGAGTGCGCGGGCCTCGGCCTCGCGAGCGGTGCGATCTTCGCGGCGCTGCGCCATGTCGGCGGCGACGCGCTTGGCAAAACGCTCGGCCGTCGAACCCGTCGAGCTCACCTTGCCGCCACCGCGACCCAGGTGGACGCGCACACCGCGGCCAAAACCAGTTGCGGCATGACGACGACGCGGCTTGAGCGAATCCATCATCGTGGCGAGCTTAAAGAACACCGAGCAGGTAAAGACCACGATGACAGCCAAGATTACCATCTGGCCCATCGACAGGTTGGCAATAGACAGCAGCTCCGGGAATCCGATAACGCCCACCAGGATGCCGGCGACAACAAACACGAAGAGCACCACACGTAAGGGCGTAAGAGGCTGCGAGATGCGCCAGATCAGGCTGACGCTCGCCGCGCACGACGAAAGCAGACACATCGTAGACAGCGTGAGCTGGCTAAAGCCAAACACGCGCGCCACAAAGATATCGAGCGCCGCGGCCAAAATGACCGCAATCGACGCCGGCAGTGCCCGCTTGAGCACGTTCGTCAGGAACGACCCCTTCACGCGAGCATTGTTGGGCTCCAGGCCCAACACAAAGCCCGGCGCGCCGATGCAGAAGAAGTTGATGAGCGTCATCTGAATCGGCTCGAAAGGGTACGGCGGCAGCGCGATGCACAGCGCCGCCAGGCCCATCGAGAACAGCGTCTTGGTCAGGAACAGCGAAGCCGAACGCTGCAGGTTGTTGATGGAGCGACGGCCCTCGGCCACCACGGCGGGCATCGAGGCAAAGTCGTTGTCGACGAGCACGATCTCGGCCACGTTACGCGCGGCATCGGAGCCGGCCGCCATGGCGACGGAGCAGTCGGCCTCCTTGAGCGCCAGCACGTCGTTGACGCCGTCGCCTGTCATGGCCACGGTGTGCTCGCGGCGCTTGAGCGCCTGCACGAGCTCGCGCTTCTGCTGCGGGGTCACACGACCAAAGACATGGTAGCGGTCCACTGCGGCATCGAGCTTGGCCGGCGTATCGAGCGTCGTGGCGTCCACATAAGCGTCCGCCCCCGGCACGCCCACCACGCGCGCGATCGACGACACCGTACGCGGGTCGTCGCCACTGATCACGTTGAGCGTCACGCCCTGCTCGTTAAAGTAGCCGATGGTCTCGGCCGCCGAGGTACGAATCTCGTCGCGGATGGTCACAAAGCCCACGGGCTCGGCCTCGCCCACCATATCGCCATCGGGCGTAAAGCCGTCCACGCGCGCCACCACGAGCACGCGGCAGGTATCGGCAAGCTCGGCGACACGGTTCTCGACCTGGGCAAACGCACGATCAGAGAGCACAAACTGCGCCGCACCCATCACATAGGAGCCCTGTGCAAACGACGCGCCGCTCCACTTTTTGGAAGACGAGAACGGAATGACCGACAGCGGCTCGGACACCTCGACCGGACGGTCGGCGTAATAGTTGAGCAGCGCCTGACAGGTCTCGTTGGCATCGGCCGAGGTCGCACGTGCGACGTTAGCCAGAGCAAAATCGAGCACCGTGGTATCGACGGGAACGGCGGCGTCGCCCTCCCCCGCACCCATACCCTCGACCGGCAGCGGATACGTACCCTCGACCTCCATGCGACCCGACGTGATGGTGCCCGTCTTGTCCAGGCACAGCACGTCGACGCGCGCGAGCGTCTCGATGCAGTAAAGCTGCTGCGCCAGCACCTTGCGGCGGGCCAGGCGCACCGTGGCGATGGCGAGCACCGACGAGGTCAGAAGCACCAGGCCTTGCGGGATCATGCCCAGCAGGGCGCCCACCGTGGACAGCAGCGCCGACGAAGGCACATGACCAGCCAACAGCTCGGAGAAGCACCACGAAAGCGCGCTATCGCCCGGGGTTCCCGCGGCATCCCACAGCTCGCTCACACTCGAGGCAAACAACGCCAAACCGAGCGGGATCATGATGATGCTCGCAAAGCGCACGATGGCGTTAAGCGCGTTCATGATCTCGGAATTGACCTTTTTGACGTACTTGGCCTCGTTATTAATTTTGGCCACGTAGTTGTCGGCGCCGACATGGATCACGCGGGCGCGCAGCAGGCCCGAGTCGATAAAGCTGCCGCTCATGAGCTCGGAACCGGGCTGTTTCTTAATAAGGTCGCTCTCGCCCGTCAGCAGACTCTCGTTCACGAGCGCCTCGCCCGAAACCACCACGGCGTCAGCGGGAATCTGGTCGCCGCGCCCCAGGCGGATGATGTCGTCGAGCACGATCTGGTCCAGGTCGAGCTCCACCTCGGAGCCGTCACGCACCGCGATGGCCTTCTTGGAGGTCAGCAGCGTGAGCTTATCGACCATCTTCTTGGAACGCATGGACTGAATGACGCCAATAGCGGTATTGAGGAACACCACGAACAGGAACGTCAGATTCTTAAACGAACCGGTCACAATGACCAGGAACGCCAAGATCACGTTGATCAAATTGAACAGCGTGCAGAGGTTCTCGATGATGAGCTCTTTGACCGACTTGGTCTTGAGCTCCATGTTGCGGTTGATCTTACCGGCGGCGATGCGCTCCTCGACCTCGGCGGTCGAGAGTCCGCGCTCGATATCCGTTGCTGCCATACCACGTCCCATCACGTCGCGTCGGTATAAGAAAAACCGCCCGGACCATGCGAGGTTCGGACGGTCTCACGTTCGATGGTGCCCCATGTTGGATTCGAACCAACGGCCTTCTGCTCCGGAGGCAGACGCTCTAATCCCCTGAGCTAATAGGGCCAACGCTTGGCATTATACCCAAGTGCACCACGGGCTATCAAAATAAAAGAAAAAGCTTTGCAATTCCGAGGAAGACGCGGCTCAACGGCCCACTTTAGAAGGCAAAAGCGAGTCAGATAGTATAAACTCTCATGCACCATATGTACACGGCTCGCGATGCGGGCCGTTTTTGCAAGGGTTATCCATCGAGGTGAGAGGCACACCATGATTGCAATTTTAAAAGAAAGCGCCAGCGACGAGGCCGTCAGCCATATCGTCAGCTGGATTGAGAAAAAGGGCCTGAAGACCGATGTCTCGCGCGGCGAGAATGAGACGATCATCGGCCTGGTGGGCGATACGACCAAGATCGACCCGTTCCTGCTCGAGTCCATGGATGTCGTCGAGCGCGTGCAGCGCGTCTCCGAGCCGTTCAAGCGCGCCAACCGCAAGTTCCACCCCGAGGACTCCGTCATCGACTGCGGCCACGGCGTCAAGATCGGCGGCGATCAGTTCCAGGTCATCGCCGGCCCGTGCTCCGTCGAGGGCGAGAACCTCATCCGCATCGCCCGCCGCGTGAAGGCCGCCGGTGCCACGATGCTGCGCGGCGGCGCCTACAAGCCCCGCACTTCCCCGTACGCCTACCAGGGCATGGGCCCCGCCGGCCTCGACCTGCTGTGCGAGGCGTCTGCCGAGCTCGACATGCCGATCGTCACCGAGATCATGGACCCGCGCGACGTGCAGGTCTTCCTGGACAAGAAGATCGACGTCATGCAGATCGGCGCCCGCAACGCTCAGAACTTCCCTCTGCTCAAGGAGGTCGGCAAGACCCAGACACCGATTCTGCTCAAGCGCGGCATGTCCGGCACGATCGACGAGCTGCTTATGGCAGCCGAGTACATCATGAGCGAGGGCAATGACAACGTCATCCTGTGCGAGCGCGGTATCCGCACCTTCGAGACCCGCACCCGCAACACCTTCGACCTCAACGCCGTGCCGGTGCTGCACCACCTGTCGCACCTGCCCGTCGTCGCCGACCCCAGCCATGCCACCGGCTACACCCGCTACGTTGAGCCCATGGCGCTCGCCGCGACCGCCTGCGGTGCCAACGGCCTGGAGATCGAGGTCCACGACGAGCCGAGCCGCGCCTGGTCCGACGGCGCCCAGGCCCTCACCCCCGATCAGTTCGACGACACCATGCGCCGTATCCGAGCCATCCGCGAGGTTGTCTGCCAAGAGACCATGGAGTAGCCCATGGGTACGGTGAGAAACGCGCGCGTTAACCAGGGCGGCCCCAAGTGCGCCGGCATCGTCGGCCTTGGCCTCATCGGCGGCAGCTTTGCCCGCGGCTATGCGCAGGCGGGCGTCCGTGTGCTGGCCTGGGATCCCGATGACGATGTCATGACGGCTGCCAGCATGGGCACCGTTGCCGGCGAGCTCAACGACAAGACGCTCGGCGAATGCGACATCATCGTCCTTGCCTGCTATCCCGAGGCATGCATCGAGTGGCTCGAGGCGCACGCCCAGGCGCTCGCCGACGCCACCGACACCGAGGCCATCATGGGCCCCGTGGTGATCGACACGGTGGGCGTCAAGGGCATCGTGTGCGAGCGCGCCTTTGAGCTTGCCCGCGAGCACGGCTTTTACTTTGTGGGCGCGCACCCCATGGCGGGCACGCAGTACTCGGGCTATGCGCACTCCCGCGCCGACCTGTTCCAGGGCGCCCCGCTCGTGCTCGTACCGCCCGCGGTGGACGATGCGCTCAAACTGGAGCTTTTGGGCCAGGTGCGCGAGATGGTACGCCCCTTGGGCTTTGGCAAGTTCAGCGTGACCAGCGCCGCCGAGCACGACCGCGTCATCGCCTTTACGAGCCAGCTCGCGCACGTCGTCTCCAACGCCTATGTTAAGAGCCCGACCGCTCAGGTCCACCACGGCTTTTCGGCCGGCAGCTACCGCGACCTCACCCGCGTGGCGCACCTCAATCCGCAGATGTGGTCCGAGCTCATGATCGACGACGCCAATGCGCTCGCCTTCGAGATCGACCATCTGATCGAATCGCTCGGCGCCTACAGCCGCGCCCTTAAAGACCGCGACCAGCGCTATCTGGAGAAACTCCTTGCCGAGGGCGACCGAATTAAGCGCGCACTCGACGACGAGGCCTCCCACTAGACCACCTATCACGCCAGGTCGAAAGGACCGAAGCTTATGGCGATTACCATCGATATCGACACCGCACGCCCCTACCAGGTGCATGTTGGCACGTTTTTGCTGGAGCAGGCGGGACCGCTCGTGCGCGCCACTGCCGGCGGCACCAAGGCCGTCATCGTGACGGACACCAACGTGGGCCCGCTCTACCAGATGCCCGTTAAGCAGAGCCTGGAGGCGTCAGGCTACGAGGTGAGCATCTGCACCTTCGAGGCCGGCGAGGCCCATAAGCGCGCCGAAACCTATGTTGCCATTTTGGAGTTTGTGGCCGAGCACGAGCTTTCGCGCTCCGACGTGATCGTGGCACTCGGCGGTGGTGTCGTGGGCGACGTGGCGGGCTTTGTGGCCGCCACCTACATGCGCGGCTGCAAGTTTGTGCAGATCCCGACGAGCCTGCTCGCCATGGTAGATTCGTCTGTGGGCGGCAAGACCGCCATCGACCTGGCTGCCGGCAAGAACTTGGCCGGCGCCTTTTGGCAGCCGAGCGTGGTCATTGCCGACGTGGGGTGCCTGGCCACCCTCACGCCCGAGCAGTTCGCTGACGGCTGCGGCGAGGTCGTCAAGCACGCCGTGATTGCCGATCCGGAGCTTTTCGCCGAGCTGGAGAAGACCCCGCTCACGCTGGAGCTGCTCAACCACGATGTGGCCCGCGTAGCACTCATCATCGCCCGCAACATCGACATCAAGCGCGCCGTGGTCGTCGCCGACGAGCGCGAGACTAACCAGCGTAAGCTCCTCAACTTTGGACACAGCGCCGGACACGCCGTCGAAGCCTGCGAGCACTTTGAGCTCGGACACGGCAACTGCGTGTCGATCGGCATGGGTATCATCACGCGCGCCGCGGCCCTGCACGGCGTCTGCGATGCTGCGCTGCCCGGTCGTATTGAGGAGCTCTGCGCCCGCCATGGCCTCAAGACCCGCTGCGGCCTAGATGCCGATGCCGTCTTTGCCGAAGCGCTCCACGACAAGAAGCGCGCGGGCGACACCATCGACCTGGTGATTCCGCACGGCATTGGCCGCTGCAGCATCGACCGCACGCCACTTTCCACTTTCCACGAACTCATTGCCGAGGGCCTCGGCCAGAAGGGAGACGCATCCGCATGCTAGCCCGCATCACCCCGTCCCCGCTCAAGGGCACCGTTCCCGCCATCGCGTCCAAGTCGACGGCGCATCGCCTGATCATCTGCGCTGCGCTTGCCAACGGCGAGACACACGTCACCTGCAACACCACCTGCGCCGACATCGAGGCTACGGTGCGCTGCCTTACGGCCCTGGGTGCTCGCATCGAGACCGTCGAGGACGGCTTCCAGGTCCACCCCACCATGAAGAGTGTTGAGTTTGGCCTGCTCAAGGCCCTTGCCGGCAGCACGCTTGACTGCGGTGAAAGTGGATCCACGCTCCGCTTTATGTTGCCCGTCGCCTGCGCGCTGGGCGCAGAAGCAACTTTTGTGGGTCAGGGGCGCTTGGGCGCCCGCCCGCTCTCCCCGCTCTCGGACGAGATCATCGCCGCCGGCTGCGACCTACAGGGTCTGGGCGGTTTTCCGCTCAAGACGAGCGGCCGCATGCGCCCGGGCACCTTTGTGCTTCCGGGCAACGTGAGCTCGCAGTACATCTCGGGCCTGCTGCTGGCAGCCCCGCTGCTGGCCCAGCCCTCCTGCGTGCAGGTAACCGGCCTCATCGAGAGCCGCCCCTACATCAACCTGACGATACAGGCCATGAAGGCCTTTGGCGTCGAGGTCAACGTCGAGCGCATTCCGGCCAAGGACGGCCAGCCCGAGGTCACGAACTTCCGCGTGAGCAGTGGCTCGTACCGCACGCCCGGCAGCGTGGCCGTCGAGGGCGACTGGTCCAACGCCGCCTTTTGGCTGTGCGCCGGCGCCATCGGTACCGACCCAATCACCGTCGAGGGCGTGTCGCTAAGCTCCGCACAGGGCGACCGTAACGTGCTTGCCGCGCTTTCGCGCTTTGGCGCCCGCATCGTGCGCTCCACCAACGCCGCCACCGTGCAGTCCGACAAGCTCGCCGGCTTTGAGATGAGTGCCCACGACATTCCGGACCTGGTGCCCGTCATCTCGGCCGTGGCCTCGCTGGCACAGGGCCGCACCTTTATCCGCGATTGTGCCCGTCTGCGCATCAAGGAATCCGACCGCTTGGTCACCACCACCCGCGAGCTCACCGCGCTGGGCGCGCAGGTGCGCATTGCCGGCGACGACCTCATCATCAAGGGCGTCGACGCCTTTACCGGCGGCGAGGTCGATTCGCACAACGACCATCGCATCGCCATGATGGCCGCTATCGCCGCGAGCCGCGCCACCGGCGAGGTCGTGATCCACGGTGCCGAGGCCGTCAACAAGTCCTATCCCGATTTCTTCGACCACTACCGCCTGCTGGGCGGCAAGGTCACACTCGAGGAGGAATAGCATGTCCTCGACCTTTGGCAACGTCTTGCACTTAAGCATCTTCGGCCAGTCGCACTCCCCCGCCATCGGCTGCTCCCTCGATGGCATCCCGGCGGGCATCGCTGTTGACCAGGAGCGGCTGCAGGCCTTCCTTGACCGTCGTGCCCCCGGTCGCGACGAGACCGCGACCAAACGCCGCGAGGCCGACGCCGCCCACATCATCGCCGGTGTGGTCGATGGACATACCACGGGAGCACCCATCGCCGCGATTATCGAGAACACCAACACGCGCTCAAAGGACTATTCGGAGCTGCGCCGCAAGCCCCGCCCCGGACACGCGGATTTTCCGGCGCGCATGAAGTATCACAACATGCACGATGTCGCTGGTGGCGGGCATTTCTCCGGCCGCCTGACGGCACCCCTGTGTATCGCCGGCGGCATTGCGCTGCAGGCACTCGAGGCCCGCGGCATTAACGTGATGGCGCACGTCGCGCAGATCGGCGGCATCTCCGACCTGCCGATGGACGATATGGTCTATCGCGAGGCCGACCGCAAGGCGATCCTAACGAACGATCTTCCTTGCATTGACGCCGCCGCAGCCGGCCGCATGCGTGAGGAGATCCTAGCCGCGCGCGACGAACTCGACAGCATCGGCGGCATCGTGGAGTGCGGCATTTACGGGCTTCCCGCAGGCATCGGCGACCCCATGTTCGACGGCATCGAGAACCGCATCGCGCAGATCGCGTTTGGCATTCCCGCCGTAAAGGGCGTGGAGTTTGGCATGGGCTTTGCCGTGGCCGCCATGCGCGGCAGCGAGAACAATGATCCGTATCGCATCGATGCCGAGACCGGCGAGATCAAGGTCGAGTCCAACAATGCCGGCGGCATCCTGGGCGGTATTTCGACCGGCGCGCCCGTCATGTGGCGCATGGCCGTAAAGCCGACGCCCTCCATTGGCCGCGAGCAGCAGACGGTGGACATGGACGCTATGGAAAATGCCGAGCTCTCGGTCCACGGCCGCCACGATCCCTGCATCGTCCCCCGAGCTGTCCCCGTAGCCGAGGCAGCCGCCGCCCTTGCCATCTGGGACGCCCTCCTCGAAGACGCCACCCAGCGTTAACTACCCACCCCTCAACATCCCCCGACACGTGAAAGGGGTCTCCATGGACCTTGCTGACATTCGCCAGGCCATCGATGGCATCGACACCACGCTCCTCAACAGCTTTGTCGAGCGCATGGACATTGCCACCGAGGTCGCCAAGTCAAAAATCGAGATGGGCAAGGCCGTCTTCGACCCCGCCCGTGAGCGCTCCAAGCTCAACAACCTTGCCAGCCGCGCGCCCGAGCGCTACGAGGCGCAGACCATCACCCTGTTCCGTCTCCTCATGAGCATGAGCAAGGCTGAGCAGCAGCGCTACATCAACGAGCTCAAGGGCATCACCGTCTCGCAAAAGGCCCACGCCACGGCTGCAGCCTCCGACACGCCCTTCCCTCAAACGGCCACCGTCGCCTGCCAGGGCGTCGAGGGCGCTTACAGCCAAATCGCCGCGTGCAAGCTCTTCGACGTGCCCGACATCGCGTTTTTCGAGACCTTCGAGGGCGTCATGTGCGCCGTGCGCGACGGCTTCTGCGAGTTTGGCGTGCTGCCCATCGAGAACTCCACCGCCGGCTCGGTCAACGCCGTCTACGACCTGCTCGCCCAGTTCGACTTCCATATCGTACGCTCGCTGCGTCTCAAGATCGACCACAATCTGCTCGTCAAACCCGGCACCAAGCTCGCCGACGTGCACGAGGTCTATAGCCACGGCCAGGCTATCGCCCAGTGCGCCGGCTTTATCGAAGCCCACGACCTGCACGCCACCAAGTACCCCAACACGGCCATGTCGGCCGAGATGGTCGCCAGCTCCGAGCGCACCGATGTTGCCGCCATCGCATCGCGCAGCTGCGCCGCACTCTACGGCCTGGAGGTACTGGAGCCCAACATCCAGGACTCGGACAACAACTACACGCGCTTTGTCGTCATCAGCCGCGAGCCACGCGTCTACCCCGGCGCCAACCGCACCTCGCTCATGATTACCACGGCCAACGAGCCGGGCGCGCTCTATCGCGTACTCGAGCGCTTCTACGCGCTCAATATCAACCTCATCAAGCTCGAGAGCCGCCCCATCCCCGGGCACGACTTTGAGTTTATGTTCTACTTTGACCTGGACTGCCCCTTTGGCAGCAAGGCCCTCGATGACCTGCTCGATTCCATCGACGACGTGTGCGAGAGCTTCACCTACTTTGGCAGTTACACGGAGGTGCTCTAGATGACCGATTTCGCCGCAACCCGCCCCTACGGCGTGCTGGGCCGCGTGCTGGGCCACAGCTACACCCCGACCATCTACAAGGAGCTCGCGGGGCTCGAGTACGTACGATTTGAGCGCGAGCCCGAGGACCTCCAGGCTTTTATGACGGGTGACGAATGGGAGGGCACCAACGTGACCATCCCCTACAAGCGCGCCGTCATGGAATACCTGGACGAGCTGAGTCCACTCGCCGAGCGTATGGGAAACGTCAACACCATCACGCGCCTGCCCGACGGCCGCCTGCGCGGCGACAACACCGACTACTTCGGCTTTCAGTGCCTAGTCGAGGAGCTGGGCGTTGAGGTCGCCGGCAAGAAGGCCCTCGTGCTCGGAGCCACCGGCGGCGCCGGCACCACGGCAAGTATGGTGCTGGGAGACCTGGGCGCCATCGTCGTGCCGGTCGGCCGCACGAGCGAAGTCAACTACGACAACATCGCGCAGCAGTCCGACGCCGCACTGCTCGTCAACTGCACGCCCGCCGGCATGTTCCCCCACTGTCCCGATGCCCCCTGCACGCTCGAGGGGCTCGATGCGCTCGAGGGCGTCATCGACATTGTCTACAACCCTGCACGCACGGGACTCATGCTCGAGGCCGAGCGCCGCGGCATCCCCTGCATCGGCGGCCTGCTGATGCTCGTGGCCCAGGCGGCGCAAGCCGTTGAGCGCTACACCGGCCAGGTCACTCCGCGTGAGCGCATTCTGGACGTAACGGAGCGCCTGTCACGCCGCGAACAGAACATCGCGCTGATCGGTATGCCGGGCTCGGGCAAGACCCGCGTGGGCAAGCAGATTGCCCTGCTCACGGGGCGAGAGCACATCGACCTGGACCGCGCCCTCGAGGAGCGCCTGGGCATGCCCTGCGCCGACTTTATCGTCGAGCGCGGCGAGGCGGCCTTCCGCGAACAGGAGACGGCGGCGCTGGCCGACATCTCCAAGCGCAGCGGCCTGGTGCTTTCCACCGGCGGCGGCGTGGTCACGCGCGACGAGAACTACCCGCTACTGCACCAGAACAGCCAGATTGTGATGCTCAACCGCAAGCTCGACGAGCTCGCCCACAAGGGTCGCCCCATCACCGCCCGCGATGGCATCGACAAGCTGGCCGAGCAGCGCATGCCGCGCTACCGCGCCTGGGCCGACTACCTCATCGACTCGCGCGATTGCGCCGCCAACACCGCCCAAGCCCTCCTCGACACCCTCCCACCCGCTCTCTAACCAAAACCACCACAAAGGCGACAGGCGCCTTTGTGGTGGTTTTCCAATCGCAAAGGAAGCAACCATGAAAGCACTCGTCATCAACGGCCCCAACCTCAGCATGCTCGGCATTCGCGAGCCGGGCATCTATGGCAGCGACAACTACGACCGCTTAGTGCAGATCTGCCAGGAAGCAGGCGCCGCACAGGGCTTCGACGAGGTCGAGGTTTTCCAGTCCAACCACGAGGGCAGCATCGTCGACAAGATCCAGGAGGCCTACGGCAAGGTCGACGGCATCGTCATCAACCCGGCGGCATACACGCATACGAGCGTGGCGATCCTCGACGCCCTCAAGGCCGTCGCCATCCCTGCCGTCGAGGTACACATCAGCGCCGTAGAGACGCGCGAGGACTTCCGCCAGGTGAGCTACGCCCGTCTGGCCTGCTTCGCCACCATCACCGGAGAGGGCCTGAAGGGCTACGCCCACGCGTTGGAGCTGCTGAAAGAGCATCTGGAAAAGTAAAATGCCAACCCCAACAAACAGCAGCGGCTTGTTCGCGCTCGGCTTCAGCAGCATACAAGATGAAAAAAGCCCAGACCACCAAGCGGTCCGGGCTTAATAAACGATGGTGCTCCATGGCGGATTCGAACCGTCGACCTTGGGATTAGAAGTCCCCTGCTCTATCCAACTGAGCTAATGGAGCAAATAACCACACGCCCAAGCAAGCGCAAGCCTGTCGGGCGCAAGTAATTATAACCTAGTTGAACTGCTCGCGATACGCCTTGCAGACCTCATCGACCGGGCCGTCCATGCGAAGGTCACCCTTCTCAATCCAAACGGCACGCTGGCAGATGCGCTCAACCTGCTCCATGGAGTGCGAAACGAACAGAACCGTCACGTCACCGCTCTGGATAAAGTGCTGAATGCGAGCCTCACACTTCTGCTGGAAGAACACATCACCGACGGACAGCGTCTCGTCAACGATAAGAATATCGGGCTCGGTAATCGTCGCGATTGCAAAGGCGATACGCGCCACCATGCCCGAGGAGAAGTTCTTAAGCGGCATATCGACAAAGTTCTGAAGCTCAGCGAACTCAATAATGCCGTCAAAGTTGGCGTCGATGAACTCCTTGGTATAGCCGAGCAGGGCGCCGTTCAGATAGATGTTCTCGCGGGCGGTCAGCTCGGGGTCAAAGCCGGCGCCAAGCTCAATCAGCGGCGCGATGTTACCGTGCACCTTAACGCTGCCCTCGCTAGGCTCAAGAACGCCAGCGATAATCTTGAGCATCGTAGACTTGCCGGAGCCATTGGTGCCGACCAGACCCACAACCTCGCCGCGATGAATATCAAACGAGATGTGCTTAAGCGCCCTAAACTCCTCAAAGAACAGCTCGTGCTTGGCAAGCTTAATGAAGTACTCCTTGAGGTTGGTCAGCGACTCGGACGCCATGTTAAAGATCATGGTGACGTCGTCGACCTCGACAGCCAGAGGCTGCTCGCTGTAATCAACAACAGATTCAGTCATCACAGCACTCCTTAGATGTAGAGGATGAACTTGCGCTCGGACTTATGGAACACGGTATAGCCAATAATAAGCGCAAGAACCGCCCAGGCAACGCACATACCAAACGTCATAAGCGAGGGCGTAGTCTGGAACAGGAAGATATCGCGCATAAACTGCAGGTAGTTGAACATGGGGTTCGCATACATCAAGATACGCACGAGATGCGGCATTTGCGCAATATAGTCAGTCGTCCAGAAGATGGGCGTAATGTAAGTCCACGCCGTAATGACGACGCTCCACAGATGCATAACGTCGCGGAAGAAGACCGTAAGGGCAGAGAGCATCATGCCCAGGCCCATGCAGAAGCACATAAGCAGCAGCAGGCAAACCGGCAGCAGAATAAGGTGCCAAGAAGGCATAACGCGGAACCACAGCATGACGATGGCGACGGCGACCAGCGAGAAGGCAAAGTTGACCAGCGAGAAGAGCACCTTCTGCACCGGGAAAACCCAGCGGTGCACCTTAACCTTCTTGAGCAGAGGGGCAGCGCCCACGATCGACGTCAGGGCCTGGTTAGTAGACTCAGACATGACGGCAAAGGTAATGTTACCCACGATCAAGTACAGCGGGTACATCTCGGGCGTCATTGAGCCATTGCGGCCCTGGCCAAAAATCGTCGAGAACACGATGGCCATGACGATCATCATCAGCAGCGGGTTGAGCACCGACCATGCGACGCCCAGAACGCTACGGCGATACTTGATCTTAAAATCCTTGGTAACCAGCTGACGAAGGATAAACGCGTCCTTCTCAAATTCGTTCTTAGCAAACGTCGCAGGCAGACTGCGAGTTTCTTGTTGCTTTGTCTGATCCGACACGGATGCAACTCCTTTACTCGTAATCGTTGACAAACGAACAGTATAGACCCGACGGCCATGCAAACGATTCGCGCAACAAAACTGGAGAACTAACCCACATCTTAGGATGCCAGGCCCAAACGGCTATACTTTCTAGGATTGAATGTATAAGGAGCATTAAGTGAATTCTGAATCCATCGCCGTCATCATCCCTTGCTACAACGAAGCGCTCACGATCGGCAAAGTCATCGATGACTTTCACCGCGAGCTTCCGCAGGCGACGGTCTATGTCTATGACAACAACTCGTCGGACGATACCTCACGCATTGCCACCGAGCACGGCGCCACAGTCCGCTTTGAGCCCCGTCAGGGAAAGGGCAACGTGTGCCGCCAGATGTTTCGCGATATCGACGCCGATTGCTACCTGATGGTCGACGGAGACGACACCTACCCCGCCGAGGCGGCCAAGGCCCTCTGCGAGCCCATCCTTAACGGCACGGCCGACATGACCGTAGGCGATCGCCTTTCCAACGGCACCTACGCCGAGGAGAACAAGCGTGCCTTCCACGGCTTTGGCAACAATCTGGTCCGTGCCATGATCAAGTGGATCTATGGCTACAGCTTCGATGATGTCATGACCGGCTACCGTGCCATGAGCCGCCCGTTCGTTAAAACCTTCCCTGTGCTTTCCGAGGGCTTCCAGATCGAAACCGAGCTCTCGATCCACGCCGTCGACCACCGCTGGCGCATCAAGGATGTGCCCATCGAGTACCGCGACCGTCCGGAAGGTTCCGAGTCCAAGCTCAATACCGTAAGCGACGGCATTAAAGTCGTTGCGATGATTGGCACGCTGTTCAAGGACTACCGCCCTCTGAAGTTCTTCAGCCTCGTCGCGCTTCTGTTTGCGGTGATCGGCCTCGCCTTGGGCACGCCCATCGTTGTCGAGTATTTCCAGACCGGCCTCGTTCCGCGCTTCCCCACCGCCATGCTCGCCGCGTCGTTTATGTTCCTGTGCGGTCTGAGCCTTGCGACCGGCTCCATCCTCGATTCCGTGGCAAAGGTCGAAAAAAAGCAGTGGGAGGTCAACGTGTACAGCAAATACGCCTACGATGACCAGCCCGGCAGGTCCGCCACCACGCCAAGCGAGTGAAAGATCTTCCGCAAAATACTATTGGCACCACTGCGCAGATAGCCATCAACAAGAAAAGCCGCCGTTAAAGAACGGCGGCTTTTACTCTCGAAAAGTTGATAGCGGCTAGAGCGTCTTGAGGTACTCCCCAAGCTCTTCCTCCCAGTCGGGCATGTGGAACCCGACCGACTCGAGCCTGGAAAGGT
>CATYIU010000001.1:0-214485 GCA_958407445.1 uncultured Collinsella sp. | reverse complement strand
ATTTCCCGATGTCCAAGAAATGGGAGGCAGTTCACAGTCGCCTTTGTGGTGGTTTAAGCCACGGCAGAGCCGCTAGAGCCCTGCAGGCCAGCGACAGGCGGCCAAGTCGACGTGCATGTCGTCCTTAAACGCCACACCCTCCCCTAGCAAAAGCTCACGTTGAGCATCGGGACCGCCAAAAGCAAAACCATCGCATATGCGGCCATCGGCAAACACCACGCGGTGACAGGGAATCTCGCCGGGGCGCGGATTGCCATGCAGGGCATACCCCACATACCGCGCACTTCGTGGACGTCCAGCAAGCAGCGCCACCTGACCATACGTGGCGACCATCCCCTCGGGAATCTGCTCGACCACCTCGTACACCCGCTCAAAAAAGCCCTCAGACGCCATTGCTCGCTCCCTTCCACCCGGAATAGCATAAACCACCACAAAGGTGCCTGTCCCCTTTGTGGTGGTTTTGGCAGGCGGACTAGTTAACGGGCTGGAAGAAGGCTACGGCTACGGCGCCGGGGCCTACATGGGTGCCGATGGTGGCGCCGATGGTGTGAACGGGCAGTTCGCCCTCGGTGTGGCCAGCCCACAGTGCCGCGCTGTCCTCGATATACTTCTTGAGCACCGCATCCGAAAGGCCCGTATAGCCGAGCGCCAACGGCATGGAAAAGTCGATGCCGCCCGCCTTTTCGACCTTCTGGTTGAGCAGGTTACGTCCGTTCTTGGAACCGCGCGCCTTGCCCAGCTGCACGATCAGACCGTCCTCGGCAGCCACCACGGGCTTTACGTTGAGCAGCGTACCCACGGCACCGGCCGCAGCAGACAGGCGACCGCCGCGCACCAGGTACTCCAACGTCTCGAGCAGGCCGATGACGACCACGCGGTCGCGCACGGCCTCGACAGCCGCCGCAACCTGAGCCGCGCCCTGGCCCTCGTCCACCAGGCGCAGCGCATACTCGACCAGCACGCGCTCGCCCAAGGTCACGTTATTGCTGTCCACGACGAACATGTCGCCGCCCGGCGCCTCGGCAAGTGCCGTACGAGCACTCTGGTTGGTGCCCGAGAGCTTGGCACCCACGGTAATAATCACGGCCTCATCGCCGGCCTCACGCGCTTCGGCAATCGCCTGCGAAAAGGCGTACGGGTTGACCTGACCGGTCTTGGGCAGTTCATCGCGCTCCACAAGCATCTCGTAAAAGCGCTGGTGATCGATGTCGACGCCATCCATATACACATCGGTGCCAAAGGTGACGGACAGCGGCAGAACACGCAGAGCGGGGTGCTCCGCCGGCGACATATCGCTTGCGGAATCGGTAATAATGCGGACGGACATAACGAATCCTTTCTTGCGCAGGTCTCGCGCAGGGAATTTTGACAGCAATGTCCCGGCACGGCGTACGCGCTCAAACGGGACGATGCAGTTCTTGGCTGAAAGCTAGCGCCAGCGCGGCTCTAGATCTCGCGCAGGGTGTTGAGGATCGTGCGCAGCGATGCATACATCTGCTCGCGCTGCTCCACGCCCATGGCCTTGCCGGTGGTATCGAGCACCTCGCGAATGATGCGATCGGCCTCGCTCATGCTCTCGCCGCCCAGGGCAGTCAGGCGCACCGGAGCACGATACTTGACGGCCGCATCACCCGAGTCGTCAACCTCGACGTAGCCGCCCTCCTCCAGATGTGCCAGTGTGCGCGAAACGGCGGCACGGGTAACGCCGGCCATGCGGGCGAGGTCGGCGCCAGTCAGGCCGTCCTTGCTGCGCTCAAGATAGTACAGGCACATAACGTCGGAGCCCTTGAGGCCCAGCCTTGCGCCTTCGGACGTCTTGATACGCTGAATCTCCTTGTAGAGGCCGCTGATCAGTCCGACAAAGTCCTCAAAACGTGTCTCGTCGTTCTGCTGCATGGTGACGACCGCCTTTCGCTTACATGATGCTAACGGGTAAACATCTTAGCCGCACAAGGCAACACCCGTACCCAAATATCCCATTTGTTAACCCATCAACATAAAAACCACCACAAAGGGGACAGGCACCTTTGTGGTGGTTTGGGGCATCGAGTTTGATCCGCAGACTTCGCTACAGCCCCACGCAAGGATTGTCGCGGGTCACAAGCGTTTTAACGACAACCGTCGCTCCCAGATAGCGCTCGAGCAGCTCGGCTAAGCGATCGATCGCGGCCTGGCAATCCCCCATCCGCTCGGGCTCCACGCACTCAATCGCCAGGAAAGCATCGGCCGAATCATCGGACAACGCCGTTCGAACGCCATCGCGCCAGTTCCAGCAGCGGCATACGGCGCCCGCATCATCGATGTAGGCGAGCTCGCCGGGCAGCGTCGGGTCATCTGTCTCCTCGCCAAGCGGCAGAAATGAATCGCCACCGTCGGTCACCTTCAGGCAAAGGTCTCCCTCAATCGCGTGCAAATCCTCGCCGCCTACGGGCAGCGCGTAGGACAGCGACACCGTGTTGTAGATGTCCACCGCGGGCGTAATGTGGCCCACCGGCTTTCCTTTGAGCACGCGCTTGAGCAGGTTCTCAATTGAGCAACGCGCGCCCTTTTTGGTCTTGAACAGCCGATAAGCCTCGCGCCATGCCTTGACCGGTGCGTTCTCGCTGATAGTATCGCTGGTCAGATGACGCTCCGCGTCGATATTGGCGCGGCCGAGCAACGCCGCAATCGCGTCCACGTCCTCTTGAGGAATCTGAGCCGCGGGCTTCATGCCCTTTACGACCACAACACCGACAGCCGCCTGCGGAAATAGCTCCCAAAACGAATCCTCGGCAATAAAGCTCTTCATGTGCTCTCCCTTCATAGCATGCGCCCGAGCCCGGGTGCCTAAACAAAAAGCGCCCTTACGACGGCCACCTTCAAAGTCCTACGGTGCCGCCACAAGAGCGCTTACGCTGCCCCCATCCGGAGAAGGGAGCGATATGTCAGGCGTATTGTAACCCGAGTCATCCGCGCGAGTAAAACCACCACAAAGGTGCCTGTCCCCTTTGTGGTGGTTTTGGGCCTGAGGCGACGCTAGTGGCGGAGTCCCAGCAGGCCGCGGCCGCGATGACGGGCCTCAGCGGGCACCTGGGCGTGCGGGCCGGCGGCCTTGACGGACTCGGGCAGGTGCGAGTACTTCTTCTCGAAGTTCTCCTCGAACATCACGGCCAGGTTGTGCGCTGCCTCGTCGTAGCGAGCGGTGCTCTGCCAGTACTGGCGCGGCACCAGAATGCCGTCGGGCACACCGTGGCACGTGGTGGGAATGTCGACGTTAAAGATATCGTCATGCACGAACTCGCTGTCCTCGATGGTACCGTCGAGGGCACGGGCCACCAGGGCGCGCGTGTAGGCAAGCTCGATGCGATGGCCCACGCCATAACCGCCGCCGATCCAGCCGGTGTTGACCAGATAGACGCGGGTGCGACCGTCGGCGATGCGCTCGCCGAGCATCTTAGCGTAGACCATGGGGTCGAGCGGCATAAACGGCTCGCCAAACAGCGAAGAGAACGTGGGTGTGGGCTCGGTGACGCCGACTTCGGTGCCGGGAATCTTGGCCGTAAAGCCCGTCACAAAGTGATACATGGCGGCGTCGGCCGTCAGGCGCGAGATGGGCGGCAGCACGCCAAAGGCATCGCAGGTCAGGAAGAGCACGACGCTTGGAGTGGTGCCCATGCCCTTGGTCCACGCGTTGGGGATATGCTCGACGGGGTAGGCCACGCGCGTATTGTGCGTGATCGAGACGTCGTCGTAGTTAGGCTTGCGATTCTCATCGAGTACCACGTTTTCACAGATGGCGCCAAAGCGAACGGCGTTGAAGATCTCGGGCTCGTGGAACGCGTCCAGGCCCTCGCACTTGGCGTAGCAGCCGCCCTCGACGTTAAAGATGCCCATGTCGGACCAGCCGTGCTCGTCGTCGCCGATCAGCAGGCGCGTGGGGTTGGCCGAAAGCGTGGTCTTGCCGGTGCCGGACAGGCCAAAGAACACCGCGGTCTCGTGCGTGACGGGATCCATGCTGGCCGAGCAATGCATGGGCAGTACGTCGTCCTCGACGGGCAGCAGGTAATTCATGACGCTGAAGATGGACTTTTTGATCTCGCCGGAGTAGCCGGTGCCAGCGACCAGAATCACTCGCTCCTGGAAGTTGATGACCACGGCGGCGCTGGAGTTGAGGCCCTTGATGGCGGGATCGCACTGGTAGCCCGGCGCGGCGAGCACGCAGAAATCCGGCTCGCCGGTGCGCGCGATTTCGCGGGCGAGCGGGCGGGCGAGCATCTGCTTAATGAAGAGCGCCTGGCTGGCACGCTCGCAGGCGACAAGCAGACGGCGCGTGTGGTTGCGGTCGGCGCCGGCCATGCCGCGGGTGACGAACACATCGCGCTCGTTGAGATAGTCGACGATGCCGGCTTTGATGACCTCGTAGCTTTCGACGGACAGCGGGCGGTTGACGGCGCCCCAGGCAATCTTGTCGTGGACATCGGGGGTGTCAACGATAAAGCGG
The DNA here is from genome assembly GCA_958407445.1 of uncultured Collinsella sp. GTDB lineage: Bacteria > Actinomycetota > Coriobacteriia > Coriobacteriales > Coriobacteriaceae > Collinsella. The sequence continues at coordinate 210,005 of CATYIU010000001.1, read as the reverse complement.
TCGTTGGGCGAACGTCCGGTACGCTCCCCCGTCTCGATCACGAGTGCGCCGTTGGAGGCCATACGGCCCTCTTCGCGGCGAATCGCATGCTCGACGAGCTCGGCTGCCGGCAGGTCGACCAGCAAGCGGGGCTGGTTCTCGGCGGGATCTTCGACCAGCGTAATGCCAAAGTTGGATAGAACTTCTGCAGGGGTAACACCAGGCATGGGGCCTCCTTTAAAAACGCGACACGTGGACGCGGCGCGCACTTTACTCACGTAAAGCCCGTTGTACCCGATATGCAAAAACGTTTTTGCGGCAAGGGCGAAGCGCCCGCCCAACGGTCAAAAATCGCACGCAAGCGGCCTAGTCATTGGGGACGTTCTTAAACGACTAGTCGTTGGGGACACTCTTGAACAGGCAACATTCAAGGAGTGTCCCCAGATGCCGGCACTTAGGGACGTTCCTAAAGTGCCGACACATAAGGAACGTCCCCAAGTGCCGACTACTGAATGGCACCGCTGAATATATTGAACAACCTGGTCAAAAACACGAATGGACACCACCGCGACTATACTAGAGCACAGCAATAGAAAGGAATCGTCTTGAGCATCACGCCCCTCGATAGCGTCCGCCGCACCATCGCCCGCCGCAACGGCGTCACCGACCCCACCGCATCGGGCGGGGCGCACGGGCAGGGCGGACGCATCGAGAACGGCCTGTTCCCCGCATCGCACACCGCCGAGGAGCTCGCACGAATCCAAGAGCTAAGCCAGCGTAACGCCGGCGGTCCCGACAGCAGCCAGGCCACACGCCGTCGCCGTGAGCGCGATCGCCAACCCGGCCCCATCCGCCGCATGGTCAATGCCTGGTGGAACCGCCTGCTCGGAGCCGTCTACGGCGGCGGCTTCTCCACGCAAGAAGCCGAGTACGAAGATCACGCCACCCGTCGCGACTACCTTTGGAATACCCTGGGCACCGCCGTATGGGGCATGGCGTTTCCGCTGCTCACCATTGTGTCGACGCAACTCGTAGGCGCCGAGGAGGCTGGCAAGTTCTCCATCGCCTTTGTCACCGGCACGCTCATCATGATCGCGTGCAACTACGGCGTGCGCAACTTTCAGGTCTCGGACATCGACGAAAAAACCTCCTTCGCCTCCTACCAGCTCAACCGCTGGCTCTGCGGAGCGCTCGCCCTAGGCTGCGGCCTCATGTACAGCAGCGCCCGCGGCTACGATGCGCAGATGGCCACGATCGGCCTGGGCGTCTACCTCTATAAGGTAATCGATGGCATCGCCGACGTGTACGAGGGCCGCCTGCAGCAGGCCGACAAGCTCTATTTGGCCGGCATGAGCCAAACGCTACGCTCCGTCGGCGTCATCGCGGTCTTTAGCGTGGCACTGTTCCTCACGCGCAGCATGCCCATCGCGGCTATGGCCATGGGTGTTACCGCGATTGCCTCGCTCGCGCTGGTCACCGCCCCGCTCGCCCTGCTCGAAACCGAAAAATCGCGCCGCATGAGTCTGCGCGAGGCTGGCCACCTGTTTGTCCAGTGCGCTCCGCTCTTTGGCGCGCTGTTCCTGTTCAACCTCATCGAGAGCATGCCCAAGTTTGTGATGGAAGGCACGCTGGCCTACAAGTATCAGCTGTACTTTAATGCCCTGTTCTTTCCGGCGCAGGCCATTTTGTTGAGCATCGGATTTGTCTATAAACCGCAGCTTCTGCGTCTGTCGAGCATTTGGACGAATCCGCGCAAGCGTCGCCGCTTTGACCTGATTATTGTTGCCGTTATGGCACTGATCGTGGTCATCACCAGCGTGTGCGCCGCATTTATGGCAGGTCCCGGTATTCCCCTCATGAGCTTTATGTACGGCCTCAGCTTTGAACGCTACCGTACGCTGGCACTGCTGATGGTTGTCGCCGGCGGCGTCACCGCGGCCATCGACTTTATCTACGCCATCATCACGGTGCTGCGCCATGCCGGCGACGTCACCAAAATCTACCTGATCTGCTTCGCCGTAAGCGTAGTGCTGCCGGTGATCCTGATCAACCTGCTGGGTCTGATGGGCGCCGTGGTGAGCTACCTAGCCATCATGGCCCTACTCCTGGTGCTGCTGATTATCGAATACGCCCACATCCGCCAACGCATCGAGCGCGACCGCAACCCGTACGGCGCCTAATTGGCGCAATGGGGGTCTCGTTGCGGACGATTTGCGACACGCAAAACTAAGTGAGTAGACTTTTGCCGAATCCCTGACCACACCGGCAAAACACAAGTCAGTGACCTGCGGTTTTGTTGAGGCAAATTTGCCGGCTGCTCGGCATTTCCAAAAAAGTCTACTCACTTAGCCAGCGGGCAGCCAAAAAAGAACCGTCGCAACGTCGTTTGACTCCGTTGCGACGGTTTTTCGAGCATTTTCGCACTGCCGAGGACGCAGACGCTCCTCATTTCTCGCGCTTACCGAGCAAGAAGGCGCTATTCTCCGAAAGTAGTCAAAAAAGCTCCGTCCCAAATTAGCTACCCTTTGCACCGATTATTCGCCTGGGTTGATGTTCGCATAGAACTCGGCGCCGTCATCAAGGCGCAGGATACCGACGCGGCCGAACTCGGAGCCGGTGGCGGCGGCGCAGTCGATATCGATGCGATCGGGCACGCCGGCGGTATCCTCGCCACCCAGGCGCACAATCTGCCCGCGGCCCGACTCCTCATCGAGCCCCGCCAGGCCGCCAACCTCGCAATAGCGCCCAAGCGACACCGTGGGCGTGTGGCCGCTCACCACGACCGGGCCCTCGCCCTCGGCAGAAAGCAGTCCCGTCGGCGCATCCCAATAGCCGTGACGAATCCACAGCAGGTCATCGGACGACTGCACCGCGAGCATCTGCTGCAGCAGCTCGCGATCGGCACCCACCGCTCCGACGCCATCGGCACAATCGACGCCATGCTCAAGTAAAAACGCGCGCGCCGCCTTCATCTCGATTCCAGCATGTACCAGCAGATACGGGCGCTCCTCGGTCTCGGCCACCGCGCAGAGCGGCAGCGCGGCCATCCATCGCACGAGCTCCTCGTATGCCTCAAATTCCATGTCGTTGAGCTGCTCGCTCGTCGTCCAGCCACCGTTGATATCCCAGGTCTCGGCATCGAGCGGGTCCTGGCCAATGATGGCATCGAGCATGATCTGCTCGTGATTGCCCTTGAGCACGTGGGCGTTGGGCAGCGAGCGCACGAGCTTAATAACGCCGACCGGATCGGGCCCGCGATCGATCATGTCGCCCAGCACGTACAGCGTGTCGTCGGACGTCAACGAGATCTTAGACAGGGCCTCGTCAAGCGCACGCACGTGCCCGTGAGCATCAGATGTCACATAGATCGCCATGGTACGCCTCTCCTTGCATTGCGGTCTAAGCCCGGCGCCGCAACTAAAACTTCAAGTTGAACTTAAACGTTACCCATTGTACTCCGTTGCAATAAAGCTGGAAAGGGTTTCCGAGCAGAGGCAAAGACGGCAGCCGTCTATGACGATATCGCGCACGCCCGTAATCCGCCCCCATAAACCCACCACCTTTGGGTACAAATAACCGCAGACAACTGACCGTGCCACGCCAACCACCCAGGAGCGGACACTATCCATGAACCAGATACTTCTCTTTATCGGCCTCGTCATCATTTTGTGCCTGACCATCAAACCCGTCGGCAAAAAACTCCCCTTCCCCACCCTCCTCATCTTTATTGCGCTCGGCATGCTGCTCGGCGTCAACGGTCCGGCGCACATCGACTTTAGCGACTACGCGCTCACCGAAACCGTCTGCAGCACGGCGCTGCTGTTCATCATGTTCTACGGCGGCTTTAACACCAACATCGACCGTGCCAAACCCGTCGCCGCGCCCGCTGTGCTGCTGAGCACGCTCGGCGTTATCGCCACCGCCGGCATCACTGGCGTGTTCGCACACTTCGCACTGGGCTTCGACTGGATCGGCGGCCTGCTGCTGGGCTCGGTCGTGGCGTCGACCGACGCGGCGAGCGTCTTTAGCGTGCTGCGCGAGCACAACCTGTCGCTAAAGGGCGGCACCGACTCGCTGCTCGAGGTCGAATCGGGCTCCAACGACCCCGTCGCCTACATGCTCACCGCGGTACTCGCCACCCTCGCGGCGGGTGGCAACATCGACATTCCCGTGCTGCTGGCCAAGCAGATCATCCTGGGCGTGGGGCTGGGCCTTGCCATCGGCTGGATATCCAGCCGCCTGATTGAGCGCGCACACGCAACGGCCGAGGGCGCGCAGACTATCTTTTTGTTCGCCGTGGCGATCGTTGCCTACGCACTGCCGAGCTACCTGGGCGGCAACGGCTTTTTGGCCGTATACCTGGCAGGCATTGTGCTGGGCGCGAGCGACATCACCGGCAAGGTCGAGATGGCGCACTTCTTTGACACCCTTACCGAGATGGCCGAGATGACGATCTTCTTCTTGCTCGGCCTGCTCGTCACGCCCGCGCGCCTGCCGCAAATGCTGCTACCCGGCCTGGCGCTCATGGCGTTTATGCTCTTTGCGAGCCGCCCCATCGCCGTCGGTCTGCTGCTGGCGCCCTTTAAGACGAGCCCTCGCCAGGTTGCGCTCGTAAGCTGGGCGGGCTTGCGCGGCGCGGCTTCGGTCGTCTTTAGCCTCTTTGCTGTGGTGGCCGGCGTTCCCGGCGGACACGACCTATTTGACCTGGTGTTTGTGATTGCCGTATCGAGCATTGTGGTGCAGGGTTCGCTACTGCCGGCGGTGGCGAAGAAACTCGATATGATCGATGCGGCCGGCGACGTGCGCCGCACCTTTAACGACTACCACGACGAGGACGGCATGTCGTTTGTAAAGCTCAAGGTGGGCGCTGGCCATCCGTTTGCCGGGCGCTCGCTCGCCGATATTGGCAGCGCGACGGACATGCTCGTGGTCTTGGTGCTGCGCGACGGGGCACACCCGGTACTGCCCAACGGCGATACCGTCATCGAGGAAGGCGACCTTCTGGTGATGGCAGCCCCAACGTTCGAAGAGCGTGCCGAGGTTACGCTGCGCGAGGTCACCGTGACTCCCCACGGTCGCCTGGCCGGTCAGCGCCTGCGCGATGTGCCGCAAGGCAAGCATCCGTTTATTGTAGTGATGCTCAAGCGCGACGGCCAAACGATCATTCCCGATGGCAACACCCTAATATACGCCGGCGACGAAGCCGTCATCGCCACGCTCGCGTCGTAGCGGCCAGGGACAGCCGTCCCGAATTGGCTACATTTGAGCATCAATCGCCCCGACAGGGGTCTCGTTGAGGACAGTTAGCGTCTGACAAAACTAAGTGAGTAGACTTTTGTCGAATCGCCGACCACGTCACCAAAGCACAAGTCTGTGACCTGCGGGTTTGTTGAAGCAAATTAGTCAGGTGCTCAGGATTTCCAAAAAAGCCTACTCACTTAGCCTGCGGGCAGTCAAAATAGAGCAATCGCGAGGTCGTTAGACTCCATTGCGACGGCTTATCGCGCATTTTCGCGCAGCCGCGGGTGCAGACGCGCCGTCCCAAATTAGCTACCCTAGTCATCGTCGACGGCATAGTCGCGAAGGTCGAGGCCTTCGCGTTCGGCTCGGGCTAGGAGCTCTTGGGGCGACTCGTCCTCGATATCCACTACATCGAGCATGGCAGCCGGAAAGCCAACGCCTGCTGCACTCCCCGCGCGATCGAGCAGACTCTCGCGTAGCTGATCTACATCGACATCGATCTTCATGGTGCAACCTCCTATCGAGCCAAGCCCCTACTCACTAGCACCGAGCGCGTCCACAGCAGCAACAAAAGCCGCAACCTGTTTGTCGTCCATCTGCGCAGCCAAACGCCCCACTGGCTCATCGTAGGCAAACTGTACCTTATCGATAAAGCAATCCCAGGCACGCTCATCCACACGCACAGCGGCCTCGCAATACTGGCTGAGCTTTTTGAGTCCATACCAAAACGCATTCACATGGCGCGCAGGATCCTCGTCCAGCACACCATCGTAGCGCCGTCCGTTAAACTCACGCATGCGCGCCACGGCAACCTCGAGCGAGTCGCCGCCGTCGACCGAAGCCTCGTCCACAAGCTCGGGAATCGCAACTTCGCGCCGAACATTGTGCCTGGTAGCACCGTCATACTCGCCCACCAACACGTCTTCGTCAAACCGATCATCGTAGTCGAAATAGCTACTGCCGCGGCAAATCCCATGCGGCGAACCGGCACCAAAGGCACAGAACAACCCGCCGTCGGTAACAACGCGCCTATAGGTCACAAACGACTTCTTAACCTGAGCGAGCAACTCGGAAAGCTCCCCGGTATCGCACGCCGTCTCGCACGCAACGCACGCAGACTCGGGCAACGATACCGGCTCCACCGTGCTCCTCGCAATGCGGGCGGCGCGCTCCGCCCGATATGCCTGTGCCGCCAAGCGCGCTCGCTGCGCAGCGCCGCGCACGTTGGTAAGTTCACGCTCCAACGCCACATCACCAGCAACATCACCGGCCACGTCGCCCACAAACCCGTCAGCGCTCTGCGGGCCAGTCGCGCTCAGCTCGGACTCAAACGTCGCTGCGATCATGCCCGCAAGGTCCGTCGCATCGGCAGCACAACGCAACTGCTCCAGCTGCGTACACAGCAGGTCGGCATCCAAGGGCACGGCATCCACAACGCGCACGTCATTCAGGCGCGCCACGGACTGCAGCACCATAGCTCCCGCAGCATCGTACGCCGCACGAACCCTGGCCGCCGTATTGGCCCGTAGCTTTACCTCGATAAACGAAAGCGTCTGCTCCAGGCGCGCCAGCAACTCGGCCTTGTCCTCCATGCACAAAAAGGCAGCATAGCGGCGCTCCATCTGCAGCGGACCCGCAACGCCCGCCTGCTTGCGAGCGCGTGCAAGCGCAGCGCCCTCAACACGGCGCACGTACGTATCAACAGCCCGCACGGCAAAGTCGCGCGCAGCGTGCTCGGCAGCCTCGACGCCCCTAAGTACGCCCAGCAGCTCGCGGGAGCGCGCCTTGCGCACCAACTCTCCGCGATCGTACTGCTCAAGCGCCGCCTGGCGCTTGGCCACCGATTCAAAGCCAAACAGCTCGTCGAGCAGCTCACCAACAGAACGCTCGTCCGCCATGGAAAGGCCTCCTCACGCACTACGCACCAACATGTTCGCGGAACGCCCGAGCACCGGACGCCCCGCACGCCCGCACTCCTACAAATCCAGTGCCTTCTTCGCGGCGTCGACCGGGTCGCCATCCATGTAGAACACCGGGCTCAACCCCGAGATAATCTCGGACGAAACACTCTGCAAACCCGCGATGGCACTCAGCGGCAAAATCACACGCTTGGCGCCGGCGTTTTTGGCCACGCGCATAATGTCCTCGAGCCCACGAATCTCGTCCATGGAGCCCGACATACGTAAGATTCCCGGAATCGCCAGCGCGGGCATCACCGGACGGTTGCACGCCGCGGAGCACAGGCCCACAAACTCGGCGAGCGACACTTCTTCGGACAGGCCCTTGCTCTGCAGGTCGTTATAGAACAGCAGATAATCCTTGGAGCCAATGTGCATGCCCGGCGCCACGCGGTTCGCCAGGTTCACAAAGTTGTCGAACGCGGCCTCCAGCGTATCGCGCACCGGCTTGTTAAAGGCCACGCCCTCGTGCTTAAACTTGCACTCGCCAGCAACGGCCTTGTTCTCCAGCTTGTACACGGCGACCTCGCCGCCCTGCGATCTGCCCACGCCAAACACATGGCCGGACAACAGCGGCCCGTCGGGAATCAGCGTGTCCTCGCTCTGCTCGGGCACGCGCACCACGTGCACGTCCTGCGGGTTGTCGGCATCCATATAGCCCAGGTTAACGTCGATAAACTCAACGCCCGCCATAATCTTGAGCTGCTCCTTTACGCGGCGACGGCCCTCGATGGCGTAGTCCAGCAACCAGCGCACGTCGTCCTTGTCCATGGCCTCGTCGGGGAACAGCAGCTTGGCAAGGCCGCTAAAGGTCTTGCGCACGGCGATCTCGTCACGCTTGTTAAAGTCGCTGTTAAAGCGGAAGTAACGGTCGATATGATGCGTAAAGTCCTTGCGGCGCATCTCCTTGCAAAACTCCGATAGGCAGTCGGTGATTAAGCCGTAATGCCCGGTCAGCAGGCTCGAACGCATCTTGGGAATCTCCCAGCCCGGCAGGTAATAGTGGATACGGTCGAAGAAGGCCGAATCGTTGTTAAACTCCGGCGGGAACGGATCAAACAGGTGCGTGGTCTTAAGGACGTTTTGCACGGTGTCGTTGATGTTGCCCTCAAAAACCATGGAGGCATCGGCGTTAATCTGGTCGCGGCCGCGCGCGTAGCTGCCACTCGCCATATAGTCCTTCATGATCTGCACGGCGTTGGTGTCCTTAAAGCGCATGCCGGCGACCTCGTCGAACGTCACGCAATCCCAATGGCCCACCAGGCCCACGCGATCGGCGCGCATGGAGTTCATACGGCCGAACAGGTTGGCCGTGGTGGTCTGCCCGCCCGAAAGCAAAATGGCGTAGGGCGAAACCTCTTTGTAGATATGGCTCTTGCCGGTGCCGCGGGGACCAAGCTCGCACAGATTGTAGTTGCGCTCGATCAGCGGCACCATGCGCTCGATAAAGTGCAGGCGCTCCTTCTCCGAAAGCTCGCTGGGCTCATAGCCGGCAGAGCGCAGCAGCATGTTGAGCCACTCGTCGCGCGAGAAATACTGACGCTCCTCGATCATGGCGTCCAGGTCCAGGTTGGGCATCTGGATGGGCGTGAGCGACGCCACGCTAAACGGAGAGTCCTCGGGCCCACGCTTTTTGCGCTTGGCCTTGGAGCGGCGAGGCGCATCGTCGCCAAAGACATCCATGCCAAACTCGTCTTCCTCTTCCATGGGACGACGATACTCGATGCTCATAATGCACCAAATACCACCCTGGAGAATCTTGGAATAGTCGCGAACGTACTCGGCCGGCATCACAAACGGCTCGATGGTCAGGTTGGCAAAAGACGCCACGTAGATATCTTTGTACTCGTCGAGCTTGGCCGTCACCTTGTCGATGATGGTAAAACGACCCAGCTCGCGAATCTTGGACTTAATGCGCTCGGACTCATCGGGACGCACGTAGTTATCGGTGAGGATCCTGCGAATGCGGTCCAGGCCCTCTGCCACGGCATCCTCGTCGTCGGTTGAGCAGTACATGCCCAGCAGATACTCCAGTACAAAGGTGGGCACGTTGGCGCCGCGCTTCATAAGGGCCGTCAGGTCCTTACGCACGATCTTGCCAGCAAAGTGCTCGAGCAGCTTGCCGTCCAGCCCATCCATGTCGTAGCCGTCGTCCTCGGGGGCCTCGTCCACGGCCTGGTCATAGCCATCGGTCGAGGATTCGTCCTCGGCGGGCGGCGCGGCCTCCGCCGGCTCCGGGGCAGGCACAGTCTCCACCGCAGGCACGGCCTCCACCGCAGGCACAGCCTCCGCCGGCGCACTCACATCAATCGAGGGAACTTCCCACAGATCGTCATCATGACTATCAAACATAGCGCACACTCCTAAAAACCAAAGTCAGCAACAGGGGCAAACGAAACAGCGATGGTATACGTCTCGCGCCAAACGATCTTGCCCGTCTCGCGCTCGCGGCAGACCAGATAGTACGGACCCTTGGCCGAGAATCCATCCGCCGCATGCAACGCAAACTTGGCATGCACCACGCGCTCCTGCGAGTTAACAGAAGTCTTGTTGGCATGCGCTTTGACCGTATCGCTCACCTCGTTGCCGCTTGCGTCGGTAAACACCAGCTCATACTCGCACGGCAAGACCTTGCCTTGGGCGGGTTCTTCCTGGATCAAGTTGACCGAGAAGAGCGAGTTGGTCACTCGGCGTCCCTCACTTAGCACGCGCAGCGTCGCCACGCGCGTATCGACAAAGTCCTTGGAACCCGAGCGCGCACGCCAAAAACCGATAACGGGCACGCAGAGCTCCTGCAGGCTCATGCCGCCGTGGACGTAGTTGTTAGTGCCGCCGGGACGCTTGAGGTGCACGTTCTCGCGCGGGGCAAATCCCTCAAAACCGGCACCCAAACGTCCCATGCCAACATTAACAAACACCCCGCATGCCTCTTCCGAAAGCTTGGCCACGGCCTCGTTGGGCACCACCAGATGACGCTTGCCGTGCATGACAGGAGCGTCAAGGAAGGGAAGGTCTGGCTTGCCGAGCATCTGGCACTCGTTGAGCTCACGACGCGTGTAGATGAAGCCGTGATCCGCCGTCATAACAACACGCGCGCCCGGGGCGTCGGTGCACACGCGGCGCGCCAACGCGGCAAGTTCCTCCACGGTGTCCGCGCAGGCATCGAAAACGTCATCCTGCGTAGCTGCCTTCTCGCCCGTGGTATCGATCTTGTTGTGGTAGAGATAAACGAGCCTGGAGTCTTTGAGCAGCGCTTTGCGCTCGGTTCCCGCCATGTTGAGGTATGCGCTCGAGCGCAAAGCGCGGGCCGTGGGCTCAACGTGGGTAAGTACGGCCTCGCGCTGCGGAGTCGTCGCAGTGGGCATGCCGTCAGCCAACACAAACGAGCCATCCGCTGCAAGTTCAAGCGCTTGATGCGGCAGCAGCGCGGGCATGCCCACCTCGGTGATGGAGGGAAAGACCGCCTGCATGCTAGAAACCCTGACGTTGCCGCCGCGCTCGCGCTCGAGAAGCGCCGCGACATCACGGGCCACCTCATAGCGCAGCGCGTCGCTTACGATAACGACCGTCGTTTTGGCAGACCCCACAAAGGTGGGCAGCACATGCCAGTAGAATTCATCCTGCCGTGCAGGGCCATCGATGTAGCCGCAATCGGCCCACTCCCCTTGCGCAGCTGATGTCCAGCAGGCATTGGCATCGGCCAAAAACCAGTTGCTGTAGAGATTCTCCGCCCAGTCCACCACGGCTCGGGCAGGTTCCTCGAGTACATCGCACTCGACGGAGCGCGCCCGCAGATACGCGGTGCACATATGACGATAGGCGGCATCCATGGCATACCAATCGGACGTGTAGGCATCCCACACCTGCTGGGGCTGCGCCAGATGGAACCCGCCCGCGTGTGCCTGCCTAAACGCGCACATATCGGCCACAGCGGCAAGCAAGTCAAAGTAGCTCTCGACACGACGGTACCAGCTTAGGTCGCAGCGACGCGCAGCAAATGTGCGCGCATCCTCAACACGGTCCGCGCCCTGGGCAAACGAGCAGAACAGCTGCGAGAGCACGGCCTCATTGACGCACGGAAACACATCGAGCGAGGTCAGCACATCGATCGGCAAGGTCTCGAACCGCGCAAAGAGTCCACGGGCATCCTCTACCAAACGGCAGATCTCAAATAGGTCCTCGCTCGATGCCCGGGCATCGGCGGCCTGGTCCCACGTGCGCACCGCCTCAAGGCAATAGGGGCCGTAGGCGGGAGCTACATAGCTTTCGAGTCCCTTGAGCGCCCCCTCGGGAAGCGCGGTGGATGCCGCCGTGATGAGCACATGGGATGCCAGCGCAAGCAGCGAATCGCGCTCATACAGCGGCCCCTCAAACCCATAGCAACGCAAAATGAAGGCAGAGAGGACATCACGCACACAGTACTTGTCCGCCAACTCGGCCAGTGCCTCGGGGCCCTCGTGCAGCAGCGTGGTCATACAACCGCGCAGTACAAACGCGGGCCGCGCGTCGCCAACCTCTTTACCGCCAAAAATCACCGTAAGGATACCGAGTTCGATATCGGATGCGCACAAGGCATGTGGAACACACGCGGAAAATTTAGCGCAGCGGGACTTGGCATCAAAGAACGCCTTGTGCTCGCGCAGACTCTCGCGCACGGCGTCGATATTCTCGATTCCCAGCTGATCGGCCAAAAGCGAAAGATAGTCAGCCTGGAACTGATCGGCATACAGCTCAACATCGGCAAGCCAATCGCCCTCAAGCCTGCCGCGCGGGCAACGGCGATACAGCAAGATATCGTTCGCAAGGTCATCGCGGTTGATGAGCTTCTTTACGGCAAACATGCAGCCCTCGCAAGCCTCAACAAACCGCACCGGGCGCTCAAAGTCACCGTGAGCGGGCATAACGCCGTCATCGGCCCCCGCGCCGTCGAAACCCTCGGCAGCCAATCGCTCAAACTCAGGAGCAAACTCGCCGTCCGCATCGTGCCAAATCACCACACGGCGCAGCATACATGCAGTCAACGGCTGCAAAAATCGCAGCTTGAGCTGTTCTTCTACATCGATCTTGGGCATGAATATCCTTACCGTATCTGCAGTTACTTAATCTTTGCCAGCACATCCTGAAACTTGGCGTAGTTGACCTTGACGCCGTCATCCAGGTCAATCTTGATCATCTGGTCTGCCAAGTGATGCAGCTTCTCCTCGTAGCCAATGGTCTCTTTGAGCTGGTCGTTGAGCTTTTTGACGCGCTTATCCAAGCGCACGCGCTCGCCGCGCTCGGCACTGGCAAGGGCATCGTTGGCATAGCCGATCTGCGAGCGATAGCGCTCCTGCTGCTCATGCACATAGTCGGTGCGGATGCGAGCCAACAGGTCGGGCTGATAGCGATGCATGTAAACAAGGCACTTGAAGCCGTTCTTTTTTCCACTGTCGAACAGCCAGTAGATGGGACGCTTCTTATAGGCCTGGCAGTGGTCCTTAAAGAAGTCCTTCAAAAAGTAGGTGCGGATTACCTCGCGCGAGGTGCCCTTGCCGCCGAGCGCCTCGGCAATAAAGGCCAGGTTCTGCTCGAGCGTCTCCTCGCCGTACACGGTACGCACAAAGTCGATAAAGTAGCGCACGATGTCGTCGTCAAAGTACTCATCGTCGGTGATGGGCAGCACGTTATCGCTATCGGGCATAAAGGTCACGTGCGCGGGATCAGACATCTTTGACAGATAGTCGTCGACCGTGGCGCCCTGATCGGCCAGGACCAGTCCGTCCACATCCAGCGAATAGCGACCAAACATGCACCCCACGGCATAGCTTATGAGCGAGGTGATCTCGTCGCGCTTGGTACGCACGTATTTGTTGCCTTTATAGCTCTCGGGAATCTCATCTGCGGTATCGAAGATGCGCGCCACCGAAACGAACTTATCCTCGACCTCGATGGGCACCTCACCCTCCATTTTGTAGATCTTGGCAAAGATTCGGTTGAGCTCTTCCTCGTTAGTGCGAAGCTGCTCGAAGCGAGCATTGACCTCGGCCTTACGAGCTTCGTATTTATCTTGAAGTAAAGTGGCCATGGTAGTCCTTCTCTAATGTTGACCCGAAAACCGCACTCAAGAGGCAACGAATTGAAGCCTTAATTGCAGATAGAAGCCGAATAAATCGCGTATTATGCGCCTCTCTCTTGTGATAAATACAAACGAACTCAGGGCGCGCATCACGAAGCGTCCCATCCCTCAATTTGTTCATCTACAATTCGAAGCATGTTCTCGACCGCTTCTCGCCACGATCTGACCGTACTAGCCTTAATACTCTCGGTCTTACCAGACTTCTTGTTTAAATCGACTTCATGAACTATTTTGTGTCGACGTTTAATCAGGTTCTCAATTAATGATTGATTCTTAAACCGAGTTAGCGAAATCCCGATTTTGGAAAGCCAGCTGCATATCTCCGAGTATTGGTTAAAAGAGACCAATGAAAGCTGTGATTCGATTGACGATTGAATCAAATCTGAAACCTGTTCATTCTTATATTGAGCCAAATCCCTAAGCGTAAATTTCTGGGCTCTCTTTTGAGCAGAACCAAGCAACGAAATGCCTTCGAGTTCTCTTGAATCCGCCCTATCGAACAACCAATCGGATAGCATCCCCCGAACATAATCTTCCTGAGATCCGTGAAGTAGAACAACGGCGGCTCTCAATATGTCAGCAGAACGTGCATCTTGTTTGCTGCTAACCAGACGTCTGGCTTCTTCCTTTTGTAAAATTTCATAAAGAGCGAGAAGGCTGTCAACGCGAGACAAATTGTCTTTAAGCCTATTAAACCGATCCGTAGACATTTGCCACCTACACCAAGGGATGACGTTTGAAATCCCAGGAGGTTTCAAACGAGTCCCAGTCGGTTTTTGACAGTCCACAGCACGAGTCGACCATGTCGTTGACCGACGGCTCGCGCTCCTCGTTCTGAATGATTGGATAGGTTGCGATTTGGCCCGGCTGAAAGTCAAGGCTCGCAGAAAGAAACCGCGCGACCATAAGCCCGACAGATGAGTTAAGAAATGCTGCATTAAATTTCAGCTTGTTGGCTAAACCAAACGCAGCTGGACCAGTCATATCGAACATGAACCCAGAGGGCTTTAGACGAACAGCGAGAGACCCACTGGAAACCCGCGTCCACGATATCATTGGCCTGAAGCGTAAGGCTTCGTTAACCATAACTGCGCCCGCTTCAGCCAGGACTTTGCCGTCGCCTGACCAGTTGACAACATACTCGTCGTTTCCATACCACTTTCGGAATATGCCGCCCTTGTTATAAGGCGCCCACGATACGTCAGTGAACGTATAGGGATACTCCTCCGGGAGGGCTCTTTTCTTTTTTCCTACCTCCCACCAAAGACGAAGAAAACGTTCATTATCACATGTGGCCATTCCGAGATGAGTATCCGTTATGTCTCCGAGCCGCTTTCCATTCTCAAACGAATTAATCAGCCCGTCGCTGGCCCAGTAGGCTATGGGGGTGCCGGGAATCTGCTTGAAGGTGTCGGCGTCGCGGCGGTAGAACCAGCCGCAATCTGGGTTTTGGATGGCCTCGACCAGTTTGAGCCTCTTGGCCTCAGAGCCGTTGATATCAACAAGGCGCACATAGGCGCCCTCGGCGCCCGAATGCTGGTTGTAGATCACGTCAGCTGTAACGTTGACGACCTCGCCGCCGATAGCATCAAACGCGCGAGGTCCCAGATGGGCCATGGAAACGATTGTCTTGTTGTCGATAACCTTGGCGCGCATCTTCTCAAAGCTGCCCAGGAACATCCAACTCTGCATGGTAACCATTGCGGCGTAGCCCTTATCCTCGACAAGGTTAAAACCGCGCTCGATAAAGCACGTGCAGAGGTCGCTCTTCACGTCGGGGTAGTTCTTCTTGATCCACTTGCTCATGAATGGATTAAAGCTGCTGCTGCCCATATACGGAGGATTCGCAACGGTGCAGGTAAAACGACGGGACAGCTTCTCGCAGATGGCGGCAGTGCTTTCGAGCTTAGTTTTGGCCGTAGCGGCAAAAAGGTCATCGGAACAACTCGCGGCGGCAGCCTTGAGCTCGTCGATCTCGTCCTCTGAGGGATTGAGCAGCGAACCGATCTCGCCCAAATGACTCAGCTCCTCGGCGAGCTTCTTGTTACCCGGCAACTCGTCCTCCCCTAACGGGATGCTCGAGAGCACGGTAACGTCGGCGCGAACGCCACGCCTAAAGAAGCGACGGTCGTGCTCGCGGGCGCACATGGCAAGCGCCAGCTCCGCGATCTGTGCCGCGCGGGAATCGATTTCCATACCTGCAAGGTTTTTAGTAAGAATGAGCTCGGGAATCTCGCGCTCACGATAGCCGCGCTCCTCGTACATATGGAAGAGCAGCTCAAACGCATAGACCAAGATATGGCCCGAGCCGCATGCGGGGTCGCAGAGGGTTATCTCCTCGGGACTCGATATGCGGATGAAGTCCTCGTGCTCAGTATCGGGCTCGATGTAATACTCCATGCGCTCGCGTAGCGAACTCCCTGGATTGTTGAGCATCCACAGACGGCCGAGCGAGTTCTCGACCATATAGCGCACGATCCACTCGGGGGTGAAGAGCTGCGTGGCGGGCGCGATGTCCGCCGCCGCTGCCTTGCGCTTGGACTTGAAGAACTCGTCTTTAACGTCGGCATTGTAGTACTGATACATCCAGCCCAGAACGGTCACGCCCTCGCGCCAGTCCTCGTCAGTGAGGACGGCATTGAGTTTGCCCACCACACTGTCAGCCATCATGAGGCCCTGGGGCAACAGCAGCTCCATGGCTCCGCCCACGCGTTCAAAGACGCCCGGCAGGCAATCGGCAAGCTCCTCGCACTGAGCAACAAACAGGTAGCGCCACAACGGTTCATCCAAGCCCGCCATTTTGAGCTCGGCTATGCGATCGGTATCGGCCGTCGTTATCTCCACATCCAGTGCGTTCTCCACGGCCTCGCTGCCATGGCTGCCGTCCGCACGACTTAGCATGCGCATACGGCTGGGAAGCCATCCGCGTGCATCCATGAAGCGAATGGCCACGATGCGGTTGAACCAGGTGTAGGCCGCACGGTCGCGCAGCGCCTCGTGACCCACCTCTGCCTGCATGCGCAGTAGTTCGTCGCGTTGCTCAATCTCAGCCGGACTTAGGGGCAGGCCGTTGACGGTCTCGGACCCAACGGGCGCGGGCGCAGGTTCGGTGATGCCGTAGCGCACCATCTGCGCCTCCACGCCTTTGATGAGCTCCGTACGGGCCCAGGTGCAGAAGCTCTTAAGAGCAGAATCGTTCATGGTTGATGAGCCTTTCTAAACGCCATAAGCCACCGGTGCGCGCTTTGGCACCGGTGGCTCCGCGGGTTAGTTGATACGGATCTCGTCGTTTGCAGCGAGTGCCT
This sequence comes from uncultured Collinsella sp., assembly GCA_958407445.1. GTDB lineage: Bacteria > Actinomycetota > Coriobacteriia > Coriobacteriales > Coriobacteriaceae > Collinsella. The sequence goes on along the minus strand of CATYIU010000001.1, from coordinate 193,407 downwards.
GCATAAGGCGGGAGCGCAGGTCGTCCACGTAGCGCTCAACGTCCTCTGCGGACAAGAGACGACTCGGCTTGGCCAGATCGGCGCGGCGCACAGTCTTGATCTTGCGCTGGGGCTTGGGCGCGGGCACGGGAGCAGACGATGCGGCGCCCTTGTTGGAGACCTTCTTGACCACCTCACCCGTACTCATGACCTCGGTGGTGCGGCGCTCGTTGTCCATACGCACGCGGGCCTCATCCACAGCGTCGTACATCTCGTTGGCCGCCGCACTGAGCCAGTCGCCCCAGTTAGTTGCAACAACGCTCAGTTCGTTGAGACTTTGAGCACTGTGGGCACGGTTTTTGAACGACTCGTATTTGGTGCCGGCGTCTGCTATGGCATCCTTGGCCTGATTGACAAAGCCCTTTTGACTCTCGGCCTGTGCCTGCAGGTCTTGCAGATCGCTCTCGATTCGGCACAAAAACTCATTGCGGCGGATGCCCAGCAGCTTTTTCATGTCGTCCTCGACGGGATCCATAAGCGGCTGCAGGTCTTTAATGCGGCCGTAGGGCTTGGGATCTTTGAGAACCTCACGCACCTTTGCCACATTCTCAACCGCGCTGGGAATGTCATCGGAGGCATACTCGATACCCTCGGTGCGGCTCAAGAAATCCTTGGCGTGGTCAAACGCTGTTCGCTGGTTGGACTCGAAGAACTCAACCACCTTATCAAAGTCTTCCTTGGCATCGAGCAAACGCTCCTCATGCTTGGTGAACGTGGTCAAGAACGCCTCGGCCTCGTTCTGGTCCTTAAGGACGTCGGCCACCTCCGAGCGCATCTTCTCGCACTCGTCCTCACCGGGATACGGGTAGGCCGGCTTGATGCCCGTGTAGTAGTCGCGTGCCATGGCGAGGCACGCCTCGCGCAAGCCCTCAAGGCGCTCTTTGAGCTCGGCCACGAGCTTATCCTCGTTGGAGGGCACGGTCTTGAGATCAAACAGATCACGCATGAGCTCGCCCGTGGCGCGCAGCAACCGGTCGCTCATGCGCACGCGCAAGCGCACCTGGGCCTTATCGGCATCCTTGCGCAGGAGCGCCACCATGCGGCTATCGTTAGCTTGAACCGTCTGGCCGCCAAACAGCACCTGCGCGCGCTGCTCCACCACAAGCTGCGCCACCACATTTGCGATGTCGACCTCGCGCCAGCCAAAGGGCCTTTGCTGGTACTGGCGCTGGATATCGCCCATAGCGGTATCCAGATGGCGCTGGTGCTGCACTTTGAGGTAGTCCTCAACCTCCTTGAGCGCACGCGTGTTACCCGCGTTCATGCCAGCGAGCCCCGCTTGAACGTTGCCCGCCAGCGTGGAGCGGATATCGGAATCGCTCGTGACCGGCGCGCCGATATAGCCGGCCTTTTCAAAGACCACATCGCACAGCTGCGCCAGCACCTGCTCAAAGACCTGGGCGGGTTTGGCAGCACGGATCTCAATCATGCGCCCGTTGACGGCGCATCGTGCATGGAGCACCGCCTCAGCCAAAAGGGCGTCAGCCTCTTTCTCGTTAAAGTCCTTCTCGCGCATTTTGGCCTCGACGATCTGGCGGGTACTCGGCGGTAGCTCCTGCAGGTTGCGCGTCTGGGCGTACATGCGAATCTTAGCGGCGTTGACGAGTGGGGCCCAATAATCCACCTCGTCGCTCAAGGCCACGATGGCCTTATCCACGGATTTCAATGCCAGCTCGGCATCGTCCGCACGGCCCAGATTGCTGGCCATGGTCACCACGGATAGTTCCATGCCGCCCATGTTGGATCCATGAATCGAGCCATCCACGTAGCGGTCAAAGGGGAAGTCGTTGGTCCCGCGGTTGAGTTTGCGCGCAGTGTAGATGCTTTCGAACAGGCGCTTCTTGATGTACTCAATCACCTTCGCGTTATCGATCGGGGTGCGTGCGATCTCCTGCGCTATCTCCTGCTCCTTGTCGGTGAGGAAGCTATAGGTATCGCCCTGGCGTGCCACGTAGCTCTCGCGCTCCAAGCGGGCGAGAGATTCCTTGACGCGGTCCTTAAGGGCGCGCTTGTCCACGTCCAGGCTATCGATCATAAGGATGGAGATGTTCTCGACCGTGGCCTTGACGTAGCCGATGTAGCGGATCAAGTACAGGAGCTTGAGCACCTGGACGTCGTAGGGTTCAAGGCCCTCCGCGTTCTCGGCCGCACGGACCGCGCGGTCAACCACCTGGCTGATGCCGTGCTCAAGATCTTTGGAGATAGTGTCGAAGAAGCGCCAGAACGGCACGAGCGCACCGGTCTGGTCATGCTGGATGGCCTGAGCGCTCTCCTGAAACGCGCTCAGCATGGAGCGCTCGCCCGTGGACATATGCTTGGCCTTAACACCATGCTTGCGTACCTCGGTCATCACGTCGGGCAGAAGCTTAAACTGGTAGCCCACAAACGGGTAGCTGGCCACAAAATCCTTGGAGTTGGCGAAGCCGGCAAGGTCGGAGCGCGAGCCCCCCTCAAAGGTAAAGTTGTTTTTGAGGACGGCGGCGTCTTGCTCGTAGACCTGTGCAAGCATATCGGCCGCCGGCGCGGTCTTCTCGAGCACACGGCGTTGGATGACCTCGTCCACGCTGGAGCTGGAGAGCGAAAGGCGGGTATTGAAGCGGCCTTGGATCTTTGAAAAGTCGTTGCCCACGGGCAGGCTCAGGTTGTCGATGGCCTCCTGGCTCGTGACCATCACCCACACGCGGCCACCGCAGGCGGCACCCAGCTCCTCGACGATGGTCTGAAGGCTCAGCATAAGGCTTGGGTCCTGGTCGTTTGTAATAAACTGACCCACCTCATCGACCATAAAGAGCAAACGGAAGTTGCCACCGTGGGCCGCTGCCTGAGCGTCCACGTAATCCTTGACCTTTTTGGCAAAGACATCGGGGGCCAAAACCTCGTCCTCAGAACCCTCGAGCCAGTTCCATGCGGCCTTTTCGCTCATGCCGAGCACGCTCTGCAGCACCTCGACGACGTCGTCCTCAAAGTAGCTGTAGGTGTCGCGGGCCTGGAGCCAGGACTCGCCGTTGACGCGCTCAAAGGCCTCGCGGAACTCCTGGGTCTTGCCCAGGGAATCGATGTAGTCCTCGAGCTTTGCAAGCTTGAGGTCCTCGCCGTAGAAGCTGCGCGCCTCGTAGAACATGCGCTCAAAGCCGCGAAGCAGCGCCGTGGGAGCCGTATCGCCCTGCTTCCACTGGCCCGCCTTGCTATCGATGTTAAAGAGGATGGCCTGCGTGGGCACCGAGCAGGCGCGCTCCATGGCAGCCGCGACCATGGGGTCGACGATTTTGCCGTCAAAGTAGCGGATGGCGCTCTTGCCGCCGATCTGGCGATTCTCGAGCAGGTAGCTCAGCATCTTGAGGAAGTGCGATTTACCGGAACCGAAGAAACCACTGATCCACACGCCGATCTTGTCGGTGCGTGCATCGATGGCATCGCCGTAGGCCTTGAAGAACGTGGCAAAGTGCCTCTGCAACTCGCGCGTCACCACGTACTCGTCAAGCTCCTGGCGGATGGACCCATCTTTTGAATCCTGGACCTTGACCACGCCGTTGATGGAGCGGTTGATGTCTTTTGCAAAGAGGTCGCGAATGATCGTGTTGTCCATGGGTGCTCCTTTGGGTTTGGGAACGTTATGGCAAAGGGTTGTTACCGGCGACAGGGACTTGCCTGCGGGGAGCCGTGCTTACGAGATATCGATGGCGCGGTAGTAGTTATCGGCCGGCAGACGGTTAAAGAGCTGGAAAGAAGAGCCGTTGAAGCTGCCTGGATAGGCGGCGATCACCGGCAGGTCGGAAAAATCGACTTGCATGCAGTCGAGAAGGGTGTGAATACGAAAAAAGGGATAGACCTCGCCGGCACCGGTCAGAAGAATGACGTCGCCAGGTGCATGAGGTTCGGTTTGCTCGAGGATGAACGCGGCGATCTTCTCGGGCGAACAAAACTTGGCCACGTCCTCAAGCACACGCTGGGTGCCGCGGCGCTCCTCTTGGCGCGGAATGGCCTTGAGGACACGGCGCTTTTCGAGGATCGCCAGCACGGCGTCGTAGAGGTTTACGACCTTGAGCGTGCACGGGAGCTTGCCGGCCTCGGCATCGCGTGAAAGGGTGTCAAACAACGCGCGCGCCTCAAACTCCAGCGCAGGGTCGTAGCAGAAGGTATGGAAGCCGATCTCGTTACCTATGCCCTTGTTGGCCAAAAAGTCCTCGCTGCACAGGCACTCACGCAGGAGCTGCGCGCGGCGCTCAAATTCTTGGCGGGCGCGCTCGGAGCGGGCATGCGCCGCCACGACGCTCTGGCGGGAATGGATGCCGATATTGGTGGTGATGTCCGTCGCCGGGGTGATAGCAGGGTCGATGGCGCTGTTGACGGGAGCCACGCTACATCACCGCCCTGCCGGTAAGGGCCGCGATAAGCGACTGCTCACCCAGCTGAATCAAGGCTCGCTCGACATCGGAATCGAGGAAGAGTGGTGACAGGCGCTCGGACTCCGGGCCCTGACCCTCGCCGATAAGACCGGCATGGCGGAGCGTCTGGCGCAGCGAGCCTTTGATGCGCGTGACCGTGGACTCGGTCCAGCGGGCGGCGTCCGGATACTCCGTGGTAAAGCGCGTCATAAAGGCGTTGAGGTCAACCGCCGTAAAGGCATAATCAAAGTTTTGCAGGCGCTCCCCTACCTCGACGAGCACGAGCTCGCGCACGATGTCGTAGCGGCAGATCATGCTGTAGAAGATGGCCTGGTCCGCCTGCGTGGGAGTGCCAGATGCCATAAGGCTGGTTAGGGATGACGCGGCCTCGACGGCGGTATTGGGGTCGATGCCGCGCGCGGCGCATGCGGCGTCCGTGGGCACCATGGCGTCGAGGCGGCGAAGGCACACGGTTGCGCGGTTGGCGACCATGCGCTCCGTGGGATATTGAAAGAGGTTCTCGCTCTTTACGCATACAATGACCTGCTCGTCGCTTGCGCCCTGTATACGCAGGGCAGCGACGATGCGCATCTCATGCGGGAGGAATTGCTCGCGGGTGAGCACCCCCCCCCCGAACGCTTTTTGTGGTTATATCCACAGTACACGCTCCAAGGGTGTCAAAGGCTGTCACAAGTGCGCCGCAACCCGGCAGGCAGGTGCGGCGCACATGACAATAATCATACCTGTTGGTAAAAAAGTTACCACGCCCAGAGTGTCAAATGTTGAGCAACAAAATTAAATCCGGTTAACGGTCATTTTCGCAGCTCAGAAGCTTTGACGAGGTCGCCCCAAATCACACTTGCCAGACAACCGCACTTACGAATGCAGGCACGCACACGCCCAACGCCATCCTCCGCTATATTCAACATAGAGTTATACATATGCTTCTATGTAAGGAGCTTCATATGCCTGTCATGAAGCCTATTTCTGATCAGACGCGCGCGCTAACTACCATTCAGGAACGCGAAGATCACATTCAACGTACCATCGCTCATGGTTATGACGACCTCACCAACGGTCGTGTGCGTCCCTGGAAACAAGCGAAGGCCGAGGCGGATCGGATGCGAGCCTCGAGATAAGCCCTCCCCCATGTAACCATCCTGTAAATCATAGCGGCGCACTCGAGTTTTACCGTGATGCGGTCGCACCTGGCGCTGCACTGTGCTAAAGTATCCCGAACGTTCAAACGACTACGAGGGGGACCTAGAAGATGGCACGTGTGCACAACTTCTCAGCTGGCCCGGCCGCGCTGCCCACCAGCGTGCTCGCCGAGATCGCCGACGAGATGATGGACTACCGCGGTTGCGGCATGTCCGTGCTCGAGATGAGCCATCGATCTAGTATGTACCAGCAGATCATCGACGACGCCGAGGCAACCCTGCGCCGCCTGCTGAGCATCCCTGACAACTACCGTGTCCTGTTTTTGCAGGGCGGCGCCACGCTGCAGTTTGCGGGCATCCCCATGAACCTCATGCGCCGCGGCCGCGCCGGCTACGTCGTGACCGGCAACTTTGCCAACAAGGCGTACAAGGAGGCCGCCAAGTACGGCGAGGCCGTGCTGCTCGCGAGCTCCGAGGACACCAATTTCGACCGCATACCCACCATAGTCGACATCAACGCGCGCATTGCCGCCGAGGCCGCGGGCGGCGGGCTCGACTACGTCTACATCTGCCAGAACAACACCATCTTTGGCACCATGTACCACGAGCTGCCCGCTTGCGACGACGTGCCGCTGGTCGCCGATGTCTCGAGCTGCTTTCTGTCGCAGCCGCTCGACGTTGAGCGCTACGGGCTCATCTACGCCGGTGCGCAGAAAAACGCCGGCGCCGCGGGCGTGACCGTGGTCATCGTGCGCGACGACCTCATCGCAGATGGCCCCGCTTTTGCGCAGACGCCGCAGTACCTGGACCTTAAGACCCAGGCCGCCAAGGGCTCCATGCTCAACACGCCCAACACCTTTGGTATCTACGTGTGCGGCAAGGTATTCCGCTGGGTTGAGCAGACCGGCGGACTTGCCGCCATGGCCGAGCGCAACTGGGCCAAGGCCAACCTGCTCTATAACCTGCTCGAGCACAGCGTGCTGTTCCATGGCACCACACAGGCCGACAGCCGCTCCATCGCCAACGTCACGTTCCGTACCGGCGATGCCGACCTCGACGCCGCCTTTGTCGCAGGCGCGGCCGAGCACCAGATTCAAAACGTCAAGGGTCATCGCCTGGTGGGTGGCATGCGCGCCAGCGTCTACAACGCCGTAACCATGGAAGACGCGCAGGCGCTGGCCTCGTACATGAAGGACTTCGAAGCGCAGCATAGTTTGAGTCCGCGATCTAACTAGCCCGCAACGCGCGGGCTGACCAGCCACCTCAGACCACCCTGTTTAGATCAAAACCTGCTAAGGAGTTTTTCCATGCGTAAGATTAAGACCATCGACGACATCACCAAAGACGGCAAAGTCGAGTTTGGCGAGGGCTACGAGTTTGTGGGCACCGCCGAGGAGGCCGACGCCATCCTGATGCGCTCCACCGACCTGCACGGCTACGAGCTGCCCGAGGGCATCCGCGCCATCGCCCGCTGCGGCGCCGGCGTCAACAACATCCCCGTCGAGGAGTACGCCAAGAAGGGCGTCGTCGTCTTTAACTCCCCCGGTGCCAACAGCAACGCCGTCAAGGAGCTCGTCCTGGGCATGCTGGTGCTTTCGAGCCGCGGCGTCGTGCAGTCGATGAACTGGGTGCGCAACAACGCCGACGACCCCGAGATCCAGGTCGATGCCGAAAAGGCCAAGAAGGCCTTTGTGGGCCGCGAGCTCAAGGGCAAGCGCATCGGCGTCATCGGCCTGGGCAACGTGGGCTCCAAGGTCGCCAACGCCTGCGTCGACCTGGGCATGGATGTCTACGGCTACGACCCGTTCATTTCCGTTGAGCACGCGTGGGTGCTGAGTCGCGAGGTACAGCGCGTGGGCACGCTCGAGGACCTGTGCCGCGGCTGCGACTACCTCACGGTGCACGTGCCCAGCAAGGCCGACACCATCGGTATGATCAGCACCGAGCAGATCGACCTGCTGGCGCCCGACGCCGTGCTCATCAACTACGCGCGCGAAACCATCATTGACGAGGACGCCGTCGACGCTGCCCTGCGCGAGGGCAAGCTCAGCTGGTTTAGCTGCGACTTTGCCACGCCCAAGACCGTCAAGATGCCCAACACGTTTATCACCACGCATTCGGGCGCCGGCACCGGCGAGGCCGAGGCCAACTGCGCCGACATGGCCATCAGCGAGCTCAAGGATTACCTGGAAAACGGCAACATCGCGCACAGCGTCAACTACCCCGCCTGCAGCATGGGCAAGGCGCGCGCCGCAAGCCGCATTGCCTGCCTGCATGCCAACGTGCCCAACATGATCGGCCAGATCACGGCCATTCTCGCCAAGGACAACGCCAACGTGCAGCGCATGACCAACGAGTCCGCTGGCGAGAACGCCTACACCATGTTCGACACCGATGAGCACCTGGACGGCAGCACGATCGAGGCACTCAAGCATATTCCGTCGATGTATCGTGTGCGCGTGATTAAATAGCGCCGGCGCCAATCCTGCCAGACAGACCACGAAGCCCATTCGGCCCCCGTTTTCACGAAACGGGGGCCGATTTTGTTGCTCCGGACGACTTTAAAATGATACCCATAACAAGTTTTTTCAGATAATCGATAGTGAGGCTCAAGTCGCTAAGCACACCCGCTTTGATAAACAGCTTTATCAGGGACTTTAGTAGGTAAAAATCGATCTCTATGTGCCGAATGTAAGTTGACTGTCCATTTTCCGAAACAACTTATTCTAGATAGCATTTTTAAGGCCCCTCCAAGGCGAAATATAAGTCTTTTTGTGACCAAAACTCTAGTCCGCGCGACCGTTTTCCACCCGCGCGGCTACATTCCTGCCCAATCGATAAAAATCTCCTCACGAAGCCGCCGTTCGAGCTCCTGCTGTCGCGGCGTCTTGTCTTTCAGCGGCACATCGAGATAGGACATGATGAGCTCCATCACCACGCGGAAGGCATCGGAGTCGGCCAGCTGACCATAGGTCATCAGAATGACGGGATATCCCATCGCTTGCAGCGCCGTCGTTCGATCGGAGTCCGAAATCTTGGATTCAATGGATCCGTGAATGGCTTTACCCTGGCATTCAACCAGACACTCTCGGCTGCCGTCCTTATTTGCCAGCAGGATATCGGCATAGCGCCTATCAAGCCCCGAAATCAGGCGGGCGCTGCGCGTCATACGAATCTCAACGTTATTGGTAAGGCTCAGCCCTTCGCCGCCGCGCAACCTCGTAAGGCCAAACAGCATCGAAGCCTGGACCTCGAGCGGCGATGCTGCCACCCCCGTAATGCATTTCGCGGCTCGTATGAACGATTTAGCGCCGCGGAGCCCCCGGACCTTATCGACGAACTCTGTAAGCTCAGAGAGCTCGATCAAGGGAGGTCGTTTCCACAAGTCCGTTGGATTCCCCGAGACATCCTTTACGTTTTCCCAGCCCGACCGTGCGTCACCCCACCGGCCCCCGTATGCCTGCTCAAGTGCCGACTTTACCTGAGGCGCAATCTTGCACACGGCAAAGGTGCCGCACATCTCATACATGCACATGATTAGACGCTCGTTTGAGACCGAGGAAGCCAGGGTCAGCAGGGTAAAGAGTGGGGACGCAACATCGAGGCCAAACTCCGTCTGCCGCACGGAATCAAACGGCCTCTCCCCGTTCCAAACATGCCTGACAATGCGATCGCCCTTACGTCCGCAGCTGCCCTGCGCCAACACGTGTAACGGGGTGCCCAGGAAATGCGTGACGAGCGGATGCTCACATAGGTGCTCCCTGCGCGGATCGTCCGCAGAATCGGGCAGGTCCGGCATTATTGCCAAGACCTGTGGAGGTATCCGGTGATACCGAAAGGCAGATATGTCGCACAGCATGTCGTCCATGAAGGGTACGTACCCGCTGCGTCGCTTGTGAACCCGCCCGGACGGCAAACGCGCTGGCTCGGCCTGCGAACGGTAAATACTGCCACGCCCACGTCGCGGATCTCTCAGGAGGCTTACAATCGGTTTGGAAAGCAAACTGATTGTGAGGTTGCATATGGTTGATGAGGATTTTGCCTGGCGGCTTGCGCAGGAGCTTGTGCGGATCGACAGCTCAGACCCGGGCGCGTATGAGGATGAAATTGAGCGCTTCATTAAGAGGCTCATTGAGCAGCAGCTGGCACAACTTGATAGTTCTGCGCTCGATGCCGTGCAGATTGAGGAGCTCGAAGTGCTGCCCGGGCGCCGCAACCTTAAAGTCACCGTGCCGGGCCAAAGCGACGAGCCGCGGCTGATCTATATCTGCCACATGGATACCGTCACCTTGGGCGATGGCTGGGACGCAGACATCGCACCGCTTGGGGCGGTTGTGCGCGACGATAAACTCTATGGCCGCGGTGCCTGCGATATGAAGGGTGGCCTGGCCTGCGCTATTGCCGCACTGATCCATACGCTCGAGCGCGTGGCGGCGGATGGCGCGTTGCCCCGCCGCGGCTTTTCGCTCATCTGCTCGGTCGACGAGGAAGACTTTATGCGCGGCTCAGAGGCCGCGATCGATGCCGGCTGGGTCGGCTCGCGTGAATGGGTGCTGGACACCGAACCCACCGACGGACAGATTCAGGTGGCGCACAAGGGGCGCACGTGGTTCGAGATTGAAATGGCTGGCGTAACGGCGCATGCGAGCCAGCCGTGGAAGGGCGCGGATGCCGTCGCCGCCATGGCCGAGGTCGCGTGCTCGCTTCATCGCACGTTTGCGACGCTACCTTTACATGAGGAGCTGGGGCCATCGACCATCACGTTTGGACAGATCGAGGGTGGCTACCGTCCCTATGTCGTGCCCGACCACGCTAAGGTCTGGGTCGATATGCGCCTGACCCCGCCGACCGATACGGCCGCCGCAATCAATATGGTCGAGCATGCCATCGCCGTCGCCGAAGCCGCCGTTCCCGGTTGCCATGGCAGCTACACCGTGACGGGCGACCGCCCCGCCATCGAGCGCGACCCGAACTCTCCCCTTCTAGCAGCGCTCAAGCGTGCCGCCGATGACGTGACGGACGCGGACACGACCGTCGGCTTCTTTACCGGCTACACCGACACCGCCGTCATTGCCGGCAAGACAGGTAACCGCAATTGCATGAGCTACGGTCCCGGGTCGCTCGCGCTCGCGCACAAGCCCAACGAAAATGTGCCCCACGCCGACATCGTTCGTTGTCAGCAGGTGCTAATCGCGCTCGCCGATAACGTGCTCTGGGACGCGAGCGGCCAAGTTGGGGCATAATAAGCCGCGAACAAACCGACTCGTGCGTTAGGACCTCCCCATGAAAGCACTTCCGTTTCCCTGCATCCGCCCGGCTCAGGACCGCGTGCTCGAGGCACTACCTGCAATGGGCAGCATCCTGAGCGGCAACGATGCTCTGCGCGGAGCCATTGCCGATGGTCTGATGCTCAAGGACCCGGGTGCGGCGTATTACGTGTACGAATGCTCGGGCGAGCCGGGACGTGCGACGGGCGTCGTGGCGATTTGCCCGGTTAACGTGCTGACGGGCGGCGACGAGACTGCCGCCGAGAGCATCGACGCACTCGCCACCGCGCGCGCGATCGCCGAGCTCAAGGTGCAGCCGCGCCCCGTGTCGCTCGCCTACGAGGCGTCGCCCGTCATGGATATCATTTTGAGCGCTGCCAAAGAGGGCGCATCGCTCTACGCCGTCACCGATCCCGCGGGCGTCACACATCGCGTGTGGGAGGTCAAGCGCGAGGACGCCGTTGCCGCCATCCGTGCCATGCTCGATCAGGCGCCCGACCCGGTGTTCGCCGGTGACTCCGCCTATGTCGCCGCACTGGCTGGGGCATCGCAGATTCTGGCCGACGAGGCCCGCGCTGCCGGCGCCTACTCTGGCAAAGAGCCGTTCAACTTTGCTGTAGCCGTGCTGTTCCCCGCCGCGCAGGTCAGCGGCAGCGCGCCGCAGGTTCCGACGGGTCTGCTCACTCACCAGGTCTCACGGTTCTAGCGAACTCAAACGCTAAGCTGGAAAACCCAGCATCCAAACAAACAAGGGGCGGGGATGCAATGCCCGTGCATGCATCCCCGCCCCTTTCGCATCAAACAATTTCGCCGGCAAACCGCGCCGCAACGCCAGCGCTACCCGCGCTGCGGGCCTACTGCCGCTACAAGCGGTTCAAGCCCCAGCTCGCGCGCGTAATCCTCCTGCGTAAAGACTTCGACCAACTCAAACGTACCGGCCTCGTCGTCAAACACGAAATGCAGCACCGAGCAGTTGCCCGGCACGCGCTCGCGCTCGTCGGCCGCCGCTCCCCTCACGTGGTCCAAAAACTCCTTGATGGCCGATCCGTGGCTCACCGCAAGGACGCACTCGTGGTCCGGGCGTCGCATGAGCTCGGTCAGCGTCGTCACCATGCGCTCACGCACCTGCACCTGACCCTCGCCGCCAAACTGGCGATAGAAATCGCGCCACGGGCGCTCGGGCATGAGCATCACGCGCTCGGCCTCAAAGTCGCCAAAGAACCACTCACGCAGGCCGTCCAGGCGCTCGTACGCCAAGCCCGGCCACAAGTTGGCGATGGTCTGTTCGGTGCGGTGCAGCGTAGAGGTGTAGGCGTGGTCGGGCTCAATGCCGCGCGCACGCAAGAACATGCCGGCACGCGCCGCCTGATCGCAGCCCAGCTGTGTGAGCGGCGAGTCACTCCACCCCTGAATGATACGCTTAAGGTTGAATATCGTCTGTCCATGACGGACCAGATACAGATCTTTATTCATAGGGGTCCTTTCGTTCGTTACCAACCCAAGAGCGAAAACGCCCCATCGCAATAGCCAAAATGAAGCACGGCACCGTTGTCGGGTAGCTCCCCCCCGCCAGTCACATACTCAAGAAACTCCTGGCAGGCTGAGCCGTGGGAAACCGCCAGCACGCAGTCGTGCTGCGGCCTGGCCATGATGCGGGACAGCGCCGCGACCATGCGCGACTGAAGCTGCACTTCCGACTCACCGCCAAAGGCCACCGGATAATCGCCCCAGGGCTGCGGCGGCATCTCGCGATTTGATGTGCCCTCCAGCGAGCCAAAATGCCACTCACGCAGGTCATCGACCAGCTCAATGGAACGGCCCTCGCCAACGATAAGCTCGGCCGTATGCCGCGCCCGGCCCAACGGCGAGGAATACACATGATCAAAGGCCACGCCACGCGCCGCAAACGCCGTACGCGCCGCCAGCGCCTGCTCGCGCCCGCGCGCCGTAAGCGGCGAATCGTGCCAGCCCTGCAAAATGCTCTGCACATTGAGCTCAGTCTGCCCATGCCGCACCAAATACAGATCTGCCACACACCCTCCCCTCGTACCACCACAAAGGGGACAGGCACCTTTGTGGTGGTTTACCGTCTGATCACGCCGCGGTGACGCTCAGCTACACCAGCACGTCGGCGAGCGGGCGCTTGGGTACGTGGTGCACCTGCGCATCGTCACGCCAGTAATTAATTGAGCCGTCGGGGTTGGAATCGATCGCATCGATCATCTGCGTCTCGGCCGGCACGCCAAAAGCCATGATCAGCTTGAGCTCATACTTGTCGTTATCGAGCCCCATAGCATCGATCGCGTGGGGCGTAAAGGCCTTGAACATGCAGGCTGCCACCTCGGGCGTGGCGCTGCGAGCGGCGAGCATCATCGTCTGCGCGGCAATGCCCGTGTCGACCTCGGTGATGGGCGCGGCGGGCTTACCCGGAACAGCGCGCTCGGCAAGAATCGCGATGTAGCCGGTCGGACGCTCGCCCTCGGCAGGACCCGACCAATCCTTAAGCGCGCCGGCCCATGCAAGCTCATCAAATACACGCGCGCAATCCTCGGCACCGCTCACCACATGAAAACGCAGACGCTGAGCATTGGCGCCGCAGGGAGCCAGGTGCGCCAGTTCCGCCAGCTCGAGCAAAAACTCGCGCGGCACGCGCATGGACTCGTCAAAACGGCGGCACGTACGGGCGCGGCGGACCAGCGCGTCAAACGTGTCCAGGCCAAGCTTTTCGCAACCTTGCTTTGCCATCGATTCGACACTCGACGGTGCCTCGGGAACTGCTTCGTTCATAGGGACCCCCAATACAAGCCAATTGTCCTTAGGAAAATCTAACCTAAAACGTAGGCAATAACGAACAGGGCTGCAATGTTCTACACCTGTTGAATAGAAAATCGCGACGTGGGGAACAACGGAAACAATTCGGGGCCTTTGGGTTACGTTTCGCCCTCCCCGACCCATACGTCAGCGCCCTTAGGGGATACTGGTTGTAACGATCAAGGCTTACGCCGCACGGAAAGGAGACTTATGGGCATCTTTAAGAACGATGATCAAAAATCGAGCCAGTTTGGATTTGACGAGAAAAGCATGGCGGGCAAAGCCGTCAAGGCCGTACGCTGGATCTACGCCATCACGGGCGTCTTAGCACTCATTGCTGGTATCGCGCTGCTTTTTGCACCTGCCAAGTCCCTCGTCTTTTTGACGACTGTCCTGGGTTTTTACTTTGTAATCACTGCTGCCATCAGACTATTCACTGCCATTTTTGAGCCGCTGCTGCCCACCGGCTGGCGCGTGACGAGCATCATCTCCAACCTACTCATTATCTTGGGCGGCGTCATAATCCTGCGCAACCAGGCCTTCTCGACCGCGACGCTCACCACGATGGTGGTTATCGTGGCCGGCTTTGGCTGGATTGTCGAAGGTGTCATGTCCATTCTGGAGTCCGAGCTTTCGTCCAACCGCGCCCTCGCTATCCTGAGCGGCGCACTTTCCATCATCGCCGGCATGTTCGTGTTTATCTATCCGCTGTGGTCGGCCAAGATGCTCGTCATCTTTAGCGGTGCCGCGCTGCTGGTGTTTGGCGTGACGCTCATTGTTCGCGCCATTCAGTTTGGCAAACTGGTGCGCTAGATGCCAAAGACGCTCTTTATTGATGCCGACGCCTGCCCGGTCACGCGCGAGTCGATTGACTGCGCGCGGCGGGCGGGCGTCGCCGTTGTTATCGCCGGCAACAGCACGCAAAACCTGGAACGGCACATTCGCCGCGACGACCCGCGCGATGCCGAGCACGCGCGACGCGGCTTTTGGGTCACGACGCTCGACGTGAGCGTGGGCGCCGACAGCGCCGACTTTGCCATTGTCGAACGCCTGCAGGCGGGCGACGTGGTCGTGACGCAGGACATTGGCTTGGCGAGCATGGTGCTCGGGCGCGATGCCGCCGCCATCGGTGTGCGCGGGCGCGTGTACGACAAGGCGACTATCGACATGCAGCTGTTTATTCGCCACGAGGAAAAGAAGGTACGCCGCGCCGGCGGACGCACTCGCGGTCCGGCAGCATTTACCAGCGAAGACCGCGCCCGCTTTAAACGCAACCTCACCGAGTTGCTGCACTAACCAAGGTAGATTTTTGAGACATGCCTAAAATCTACCTTTTTGTTTTGAGCGGTGTGAGCGCTCGGAATCCATGGCTCAACAAAAAACGGGCTTCAAAATGCCATGCGTCGCCGCATTGCGCAGGCGCTGAGCATGGCTATTTGAAGCCCATTTTTTAGGCCTACTTAGAGGCCAACGGCGGAGAGGATGAGGCCCCAGCCAGCGCCGATGACGTACATCATGATCAGGAACACGGCATTTTCGCGGGCGCTGCGGTTGGTGCGGAACAGCACCAGATAACCCACGCCGGCGGAAATGAGCGTGCCGGCGAGCATCGGCGCCAGTTGCAGCGCGCCTTCCAGATACAGCTGTGTAATGACCACGCTCGCCGAGCAATTGGGAATCAGCCCGACAAGCGCCGAACCCAGGACAGCGAGTGTCTCGTTGCCGCGCAGGAACTGCTCGATCGCGGACTCGCCGAACGTCTCGAGCACGGCGACCAGAATCAGCGTCACCAGAAAAATGAATACCGAGACCTGCACGGTGTGCGAGATCGCACTGCGGATGATCGACAGGACAGGCGTCCCTTCGTGGGAGTGAGAGTGACCGTGACCATCATGGTGTTCATGTTCGCCCTCATGACCGTGATCGTGGCCATGTCCGTGTTCGTGCTCGTCCTCGTCTTCATCACAACCGCAATGGTCGCGCTCGCACAGCTCGTGGATGTGATCGGCGCTCACGCCCGCCTCGGCCACCTCGTCGATGATATCGCCGCCACTGTGGTCGTCGTGCGCGCAGTTGACGTGCGCCGGGTTCGCCCCAACGCCCAGCACGGTGCGACGAATCGCCGTATGCGCACGGACGTTGCGGCGCAGGCCGCGAATGGCGGCGTCCACGACAAAGCCCGTGACCAGCGCGATCAGCGCCTTCGAAGCCAGAAGCATCGCCATGGTCTGCACGGGAACCTGCTCGGCAAGCAACAGCGGCAGCATCTCGTCTGAGGTCGAGAGGAACACGGCGACCAGCGTGCCCAGCGTCACGACGCGGCCGGCGTACAGCGTCGCCGCCATGGCCGAAAACCCGCACTGTGGCACCATGCCCAGCAACGAGCCAACCACGGGGCCGGCGGCGCCGGCGCGCTTGATAGCACCGTTGACGCGGTCGCCTGCCACATGCTCCAGCGTCTCGAGGGCAAGATACGTCACCAACAAAAACGGCACCAGGGACAACGTGTCCTTGCCGGCGTCGAGCAGAATATCAATCAGTAAATCCATGACGGATGGAACCTTTCGTGTCTTTCGGCAGCATTGTAAAAGTCCTAGCGGTCAACTAGGGTATTGTAGTTGTCCCGGGCGCGGTGCCAATAGTTGCCTATGGTAAACTATCATCTCGCCATAACTCAGTAGCCTCGAGCCGCACAACGCGGCCCGTCCAAGGAGTAGCATATGAACGTATCGCAAGCACTCGAATACGAGCGCCAGCCGTTTATCCCCATGTTTATCTACGGCGACCACGGCGCCATGGAGTCCGAGCGCCAGAAGGGCGAGGAGGCCCTCAAGGTGCTCGAGACCGAGTACTTTACCGCCGAGGGCGACCCCGGCTTCGACTTTGCCACCGTGCGCGACCTGGCCGACCGCAACCGCGACCTGTGCGACCAGATTGGCGAGGCGCGTCTGCGCAACGTGACGCCCGCGACGCTCTCGCGCGGCCTGTCCGATGCCGACACCTGCGCCGCCATCGGCAAGATGCAAAAGCGCACCGCCGCGTCCGTTATGCGCGAAATCCGCGGCGACCGCGACGCGCTCGGCGTGGCCTACGCCCGCAAGCCCATCCAGGGCACCGTGCTCGGTATCGACATCGAGACCACCGGCCGTGCACCCGAGCGCGGCTATATCATCAACGTGGGCTGGGAGATCATGGAGCTCACCAGCGACGCCGTCCCGCATGACGCCGAGGCACACTACTGCGGCCTGCCCGACATCTACCGCGGCGAGGATGTGCCGTTGTCGAATATCCACCACATCACCTGGGACGACATCGACGGCAAAAAGCCGTTCCGCGAGAACAAAGAGCTGCAAAAGCAGCTGCTCAAGCTTATGAAGAAGTACCCGTACATGGCACACAACGCCGCCTTTGAGGACAGCTGGTTCAAGATCCACCTGGACGGCTACGCCGAGGCACGCCGCGCCGGCAAGATCATCGTCATCGACTCGCGCCAGATCTGCCGCAGCCTGGACGCCGACGTGCGCTCGCTCCCCCGCGAGTCCGCCCCAGCCGCGCTCGAGAACTGGGCGCGCCGCCGTGGAACCCTCGCCGCCGACGCCAACGAGCAGCATCTGGGTCTGGACGACACCGACCTCATGCTCCGCACGGTACAGGCCGAGTTCAACCTCAAGAACCTGTTTGCGAAATAGCAACGCCTGCGACAAACACTACTTGCTCACGAGCGGCCTCGCAGCGGGAAACACCGCAGCGGGGCCGCCCTACGTTCCACAGATAGATCTGCCATCACAAATTCTGAACCCTCATTTTGAACGATTTCGGCCAATTCCCGACACGTAATTCGTTGTCGGATGGTGATGCATCGATATCAAATGTGCAGCAATTGAGTTTTTATATGCTATAGCTAAGCTGCGATAACATTGATTTTAGGCATGCCAACCCATAATTGCGTCAAGCTTTTGGACAGCATTTGGTTAGGCCCCTAAAACGACTTTCCCACTCAGCGCCATCAGCACGGCATTAGCTGACACGATATATACCATGAGTATCGTATTGTCACATACCACTGCAAAAGCGGTCTACCAGGCCGCGCATTCGGCGTCTACGAAAGACACCGAGCCCTGTAACCCTGCCGCGATTTACGGATCATGTCCCACCGGAACGCTCCTTGACGCAGCCGCAGAATGGCTCACCAAACACGATGTTTCCCTTGACGCAAATGATTGCCTCGAAGTAATGGTGTTTGATCGCAGGAATGCGCGCTATGCAATGAACTGTCAATGCCACGTTTCGTCAAAACGATTCTCGAGCTCACGCTTTATAGAGCTCAAAGATGGCATCTTCATTGTTGGCGTTGAGCTTTGCGCACTTCAGGCCGCCACCTATCTCCCTTTTCGCGAACTGGTGGAGTACTACTTTGAATTGTGCGGCGCTTACTCCCTTGGAACCGGCTCTTCCACCTCGTATAACGAGCGTTTCGCGCTCACCTCGACCGAAAGGTTAAAACAGTTCTTTAATTCCATTACCAGATGCGACGGTCTGGCCCTTGCCCGAAAGGCGATTCAATGTGTGCGCGACGGATGCCGGTCTCCTATGGAAACGGCCTTTGTCATGATGCTAACGCTGCCTAAAAGCGAAGGAGGGCTTGGTATTAAGGGAATTGAGACCGATTGCGAGGTGCAGGTCACCGCTGCCGCAAAGAATCTCACGAGACGCAAAAAGTTCTTTATGGATGCGTATCTAAAGAAATCTCGCACAGACATTGAATACAACGGGTTTTATCATGACGCGGAAGAAGACCGCGCCATCGATGAGGAGCGCAAGAATGCGCTTGCGTCCATGGGATACGGAATCATCACCGTCAGTCGTTATTCCTTTATGCATGCCAGCGCTTTCGTTAGGGTCATGGAGGCGATCCAACGGAAAGAGGGCATACGCCCCTCGCGTCTGCCAAAAGACTTTCAAATCATGCAAGAGGACCTGAGACAGTTTGTGCTCAGAAGGTTTATAGAAGAGAAAAATCGAATTCAGAAACAGCTTCGCCAGGATTCCGAAGATCGTCAACGAATCGACCTCGAAAAAGCAACACTCGAAGGCATCACGCTGGATGACCCGACAATTAATGAAGTTCCGGCAATCGATGATATGCAGACTGTCGAATCCGACAGCCCGTCATTTGCCCAAACAAGCAGCCTCGCGCCCGAGGGCAGGGTCTTCGGGGCCGGAAGCTAGACCGGCTAACAAGGTGGGTACCCTGGCGATGTGCAAAATTGCGAGTATTCAGCAGGGTCGGCCCTCCAGCACCCACAAGTTAATCCAAATGAGAAACAAAAACGCTATCGAACGGGAACGTTAGGCAACATTTGAGGAAGACCTTGTCTGTTTACCGCCCTTGGATAACTCTTGAGCGGCTTTATTTGGCCTAGAATAGATTAACGGCCCCCTATAGTTGCAGAATACTCCAATTTTTGCACGGCGCGGGGGCACCCACCCCGGCATCGGCTATCAAAACAGCTCAGTCCGGAATCTCGTCCACTATTCCCCATCATTTTGTGCGACGAATTACCTGAACGTCATTGACATATGAACATGCGCTCATATAATTGGAAATAAGTTATATGAGCGCATGTTCATATGAAAGGATATTGCAATGAGCATCCGCGGCGACGAAACGAAACCCGACATCGAGGCCACCGAGCCCGTGATCCCCACCACCTGCTCGCCCGAGGACCTTCCCGACGAGGAGCTTCTCTACGACCTTGCCGACCTGTTCAAGGTCTTCAGCGACACCACACGCATCAAGATCCTCTATGCCCTCATGGGCCGCGAGCTCTGCGTGGCTGACATCGCCGAAGCGACCGCAACCTCGCAGTCGGCAGTATCGCACCAGCTGCGCACGCTTAAGCAGTCGCACCTGGTCAAGTTCCGCCGCGACGGCCGCAACATTCTCTACTCGCTCGCCGACGACCATGTCTATACCATGCTCAACCAAGGCATGAGCCATATCTGCGAATAGCAATCAACCACGGTATCAGCGCGGCCGGCACCCAGACCGCTAACACAGGGAAAGGAACCCACCATGAAAAAGCAGTTCAAGCTCGACGAGATCGATTGCGCCAACTGCGCGCGCGAGCTTCAGGGCGAACTTGCCAAGCTCGAGGGCGTCAAGTCCGTTTCGGTCAACTTTATGACCCAGAAGCTGACGCTCGAGGCCGACGACGCCAAGTTCGACGAGGTCCTGGACCGCGTCGTTGAGTTCACCGCCGACGCCGAGCCGGACTGCGAGATCATTCTCTAACCCGCGCATACGTTGACCTGCGAGGCCGCGCTTGCCGCGGCCTTTGCTCGCGAAATTATATGAGCGAGTGTTCATACGCTCAAATGAGAGGTTTGAATCATGACAGCCGCCGATCCCAAAAAGAAAAAGAAGAAGCGCAAGAAGAAAGAGTCCCTTGAGCATAAGCGCAACCGCATCCTGGTAGCACTGGGCATTTTTGCCGTTGTTTATGCCCTCGACGAGCTCGGCGCCCTCACTATCGCATTTGGGGAGCCCGGCAACATCTACGCCAGCTTTGTGCTGTTCCTCGTGCCGTTTTTGATTGCCGGCTACGACGTACTGCAAAAGGCATTCAATAACATCCGCCGCGGCAAGGCCTTCGACGAGAGCTTCCTCATGGCCGTCGCGACCATCGGCGCGTTTGCCATGGTGCTCTTCCCCGACACCGACCCGCACATGGCCGAAGGCGCCGCCGTCATGCTGTTCTACCAGGTCGGCGAGTTGTTCCAGGCATACGCCGTGGGCAAGAGCCGCAAGTCGATCAGTGCCATGATGGACATCGCGCCCGACTACGCTAACGTCGAGCAAGCCGACGGCACACTCGAACAGGTCTTTCCCGATGACATCGCCGTCGGCACCGTGATCGTGGTCAAGCCCGGCGAGCGCGTGCCTATCGACGGCGTCATCGTCGAGGGCGAAACCCAGCTCGACACCGCCGCGCTCACGGGCGAGTCAGTCCCCCGCCCCGCCAAGACCGGCGACGATATCATCAGCGGCTGCATCAACATGACGGGCCTCATCCACGTGCGCACCACCAAGCCCTTTGGCGAGTCAACCGTCGCGCGTGTTCTGGAGCTCGTGGAGAATGCCAGCGAAAAGAAGGCGCGCACCGAGAACTTCATCACGCGCTTTGCCCGCGTCTACACCCCCGCCGTCACTGGCGCTGCCGCGGTGCTCGCGCTTGGCGGCGGCCTGGTGACTGGCGCTTGGTCCGATTGGATCCTGCGCGGCCTGACCTTCCTGGTCGTCAGCTGCCCGTGCGCCCTCGTGATCAGCGTACCGTTGAGTTTCTTTGGCGGCATCGGCGGCGCGTCCAAGCTGGGCGTTCTCATCAAGGGCTCCAACTACCTCGAGACGCTCGCCGACGTGGACACCATCGTCTTCGACAAAACGGGCACCCTCACCAACGGCACGTTCTCAGTCGTCGCGGTGCACCCCGAGGCTGGCTATACCGAGCAGTCGCTGCTCGAAGTCGCAGCCCTTGCTGAGTCGTTCTTCGATCACCCCATCGCGCAGTCCGTGCGCGACGCCTACCAGGGCGAGGTCGACCCCAAGCGCGTGAGCGACTCCGCCAACGACGCGGGCCACGGCGTGACGGCAACCATCGACGGCAAGCACGTCGTCGTTGGCAACGCCAAGATGCTCGCCGCGGCCGGCGTTGAAGCACCGGACTGTGAGGTTGTCGGCACGATCCTCCACGTGCTCGTTGACGGCGTGTACGCCGGCCACATCGTGATTGCAGACACCGTTAAGGCCGATGCGGAGCAAACGATTCGCGACCTGCATGCCGCCGGTATCAACCGCACCGTCATGCTCACGGGCGACCGCGAGGAGGTTGCAGCGTCTGTGGCCAAGCAACTCGGTCTCGACGAGTTCCACGCGCAGCTCCTGCCGGGCGACAAGGTCGAGCGCGTTGAGGCGCTACTCGCGGCCGAAAGTGGCAAGGGCAAGCTCGCCTTTGTCGGCGACGGTATCAACGACGCTCCTGTGCTTACGCGCGCCGATGTGGGCATTGCCATGGGCGCCATGGGCTCCGACGCCGCGATCGAGGCCGCCGACGTGGTGCTGATGGACGACAAGCCGTCCAACATTTCCCGGGCGATCCGCGTGGCGCGCAAGACCATGTCGATTGTTTGGCAGAACATAATCTTTGCGCTGGGCATTAAGCTGCTGATCCTTGTGCTGGCAGCGCTGGGTATCGCCAATATGTGGCTTGCCGTCTTTGGCGACGTGGGCGTGGCGATCATCGCCATCCTGAACGCCATGCGCGCGATGGGTGTCAAGAACCTGTAGCGCCTGTGGTCCCTCCGGCCGGGACCGGGCTTGGTTTTGAAAACGTCCTCGACCAATGAAGCGCCCCCGTTCTGCTCCTTCGGAGCTACGAACGGGGGCGCTTCTGGTCTGCGGAGTGTTTTCAAAAACCAAGCCCGGTCCCGGCCTGCGGTAACGTTGCTGGCGGTTCTTGGGCATCGCTTGCTGGCGGGGTTCCTTGTCTGAGTTGGACTTGGTTGGCGGGGCTACTGGTCCCGGTCGCTGTCCCGTCCCAGCATCGCCCTCAGCTTCTCAAAGCTTTCCTCGCTCAGGCAGTGCTCCATGTGGCAGCCCTCTTGCGACGCGACCTCAGCCGAAACACCCGCATCCTCCAGCAGCCCCACGAAAAAGCAGTGGCGCTCCCACATTTGACGGGCAACCTCAAGACCGCGTTCCGTCAGATGCACGTCGCGTTTGCCCATCTCCACGTAGCCGGTGCTCTCCAAGGCCGCCATGGCTTTAGAGACGCTTGCTTTGGTTACGCCCAAGTATTCGGCAACGTCGATCGAGCGCACGATGCCCTGACGTTCCGATAGAACGTAGATCGATTCGAGATAGTCTTCTCCGGATTCACGCAGGGCCATGGGCCGCCTTTCGCGATGGCTTCTAGTTAGCCTTTGGATACTTTCCTTGGCTTACTTTACCGCAAAAGTTGACCATGTCTTACTGCATTGACCAAAAAGTTAGCCGCGTTTCACAAAACGTGCGAGATGAAAACAAAATGGGAACGCCCCGCAAGGAGTGTCCCCAGCTGCCGGCAGATAAGGAGCGTCCCCAAGTGCCGGGTCGCAGCTACACGAGGCCAAAGTGCTTCGCGGCGTTGTAGATGCCGTCGTCATCCACGGCGGTCGTTACGTAGGTCGCCGCGGCCTTCACGGTATCCTGCGCGTTGCCCATGGCCACGCTCGTGCCCACGGCGGCAAACATCGACAGGTCGTTCTCGCCATCGCCAAAGGCGATCGCCTCGCTCGCGTCGATGCCCAAGCGCTCCAGCGTCGCCGCCACGCCCAGGTCCTTGCCGCCGTTAGCGGGAATAATATCGCAGAACAGATCGCACCAGCGCGTGGTGAGCGAATGCGACACGGCATCAGTCACGATATGCTCGTCGGCCGGGTCCACAAAGGCGCAGAACTGGTAGACCGGTGCGTCAAAGGCGCGCTCAAACGGCTCCTCGTGGTAGACGATTCCCGCGTTGCTACCGGCCGTCACCACGCGCTCGGACAGGCGGTTCACAAACGAATTCTCGCCCTGCATGCACAGCGAGTCGTAACGCCCCTGAGCCACCTGGTCCACGATCACCGCAACATCGTCCGGATCGATCGGGCAGCTGCGGTAAACACCACTGGCATCAAAGCAATGCTGACCCGAAAGCGTAATGTACGCATCCCAGCCAAGGTCGAACAGCCAGTCCGGCATCTGGTAGGTCGGACGGCCCGTAGCGATCACGCACGCAATCCCCTGCTCGTGAAAGCTGTCGAGCACCTGCTGCGCCGACGCCGGAATCCGGTGGGTCTTAAAGCTCAGCAGCGTGCCGTCGATATCGAAAAACGCGGCCCCGATCATCCTCGTCTACTCCTCGCCCTCGAGCTTTTCGCTCGCCTCGAGCCACGCCATCTCCAGCTCGTCCATGGCGGCGTGGGCCTCGTCGATCTTTACCTGCTGCTCGCCCAGCGCCGTGTAGTTGGTGGGATCGACCTGGGCCATGGCGGCCTCGGCCTCCTCCACGCGAGCGCGCTGCGTCTCCATCTTGCGCTCGAGCGAACTCACCTCGCGGCGAAGCTTCTGGCGTTCGGCGTTGGAAAGGCCATTGGGCTGCCCGCTCGTCTTGGGCTTTTCGGCCGCAACCGCTGCGGCGCCGGTGTCGAACGTGCCGGTCTTGGCGCTCGGCGCGCCCACGGGCTCGCCCTCGGCGGTGGCGTTGCACAGGCGCAGGTACTGATCCACGCCGCCGGGCATATGCGTCAGGTGGCCGTCGAGCAGCGCCCACTGCTGGTCGGTCACGCGCTCCATGAGGAAACGGTCGTGCGTCACTAGGATCAGCGTGCCAGGCCAGCCGTCGAGCAGATCCTCGACAATCGCCAGCATGTCGGTATCGAGGTCGTTGCCGGGCTCGTCCAGGATGAGCACGTTGGGCTCGTCCAGGATTGTCAGCAGCAGCGACAGGCGACGGCGCTGGCCGCCCGAAAGATCGCCGATGCGGCCCCAGAGCTGCTGCGTCGTAAAGCCCAGACGCTCGCAGAGCTTCTCGGGCGAAGTCTCCTTGCCGTCGATGACGTAGTACTTCTTATAGTTGCTGAGCACCTCGCGGATCGTGTCGCCCATGTAGGGCTCGAGCTCTTCGAGCTGCTGCGACAGCACGCCAAAGCGCACCGTCTGGCCAATCTTCACGCGACCGCGCAGGGGCGCGATCTTGCCCTGAATCACGTCGAGCAGTGTGGACTTGCCGGCGCCGTTCTCGCCCAAAAGACCATAGCGATCGCCCGCACCAATGAGCCAGGTCACGTCGGAGAGCACCTGCTTGGGCGCGCCATCGGTATCCGCATAGCCGGCATCCACGTCGACCACATCGATAACCTGCTTGCCCAGGCGGCTCACGGCCAGGCGCTTGAGCTCCAGCTCGTCACGCACGGGCGGCACGTCGGCGATCAGCTCGCGAGCAGCCTCAACGCGAAACTTGGGCTTGGTGGAACGGGCCTGGGCGCCGCGGCTCAGCCACGCGAGCTCCTTGCGCGCCATGTTGCGGCGGCGCTCCTCGGTGACAGCGGCCATGCGGTCGCGCTCCACGCGCTGCAGGATGTATGCCGAGTAGCCGCCCTCAAAGGGATCGACCTGGCCGTCGTGGACCTCCCACATGCTGGTGCAGACCTCGTCCAAGAACCAGCGGTCGTGCGTGACCACGAGCATCGCGCCCTGACCGCGCTGCCAGCGGGCCTTTAAGTGACGCGCGAGCCAGTTGATGGTGCGCATGTCCAGGTGGTTGGTGGGCTCATCGAGCATGAGCACGTCGTAGTCGCCGATCAGCAGGCGCGCGAGGTCCACGCGACGGCGCTGGCCGCCCGAAAGCTCGCCCACCGTGCCCTCCCAGGGCACGTCGCTAATAAGGCCGGCCAGGATCTGACGCGTACGCGGGCTCGACGCCCATTCATACTCGGGCGCGTCGCCCACGACGGCATGATGCACAGTATCGGTGTCGACAAGCTGGTCCTTTTGGCCGAGCAATCCGATCGTCGTGCCGCGGCGATGCGTCACGCGTCCGTCATCGGGCTCCAGCGTGCCGGCGAGCACGCTCAGCAGCGTCGACTTGCCGTCGCCGTTTTTACCGACAATGCCAATGCGGTCGCCCTCGCCCACGCCGAGCGTCACGCTATCGAAAATATGCTTGGTGGGAAACTCTAGGCTGATGGAATCGCATCCCAAAAGAATCGCCATATGCCCTGCTCCTTCGTAGAAATTCAACGTTGTCCATGATAGCAGCGAGCCCCACCCCAAACCACCACGAAGGTGCCTGTCCCCTTTGTGGTGGTCGTTTCGGTCGCAGAGCAAAAAGGCGGGCCATCTCGCAAAAGAGATGACCCGCCTCTCCAATCAGTCCCGCGGGGGCCGTGGCCGCCGCGGGCCTCAAGCATGTCCCGGACTAGGAGAACATGCCGGTGAGGTAATCATTCAGCCGCTTATCCTTGGGCCGTTGGAAAATCTCGTCGGTCTCGTCGTACTCGACCATATCGCCCATGTAGAAGAACGCCGTGCGGTTGGACACGCGCGACGCCTGCTCCATGTTGTGCGTCACGATGACGATGGCGCGCTCGGCAACGATCGACGACATGAGGTCCTCGATCGCCAGCGTCGAGATGGGGTCGAGCGCCGAACAGGGCTCATCAAACAGGATCACGTCGGGGTTGAGCGCCAGCGTGCGCGCGATGCACAGGCGCTGCTGCTGACCGCCCGAAAGCGCGTAGGCGCTCTTGTCGAGTTTGTCTTTGACCTCGTCCCACAGCGCCGCGCCGCGCAAGCTCTCCTCGACCATGCGATCGAGCTCGTCGCGGTCGGTGATGCCGTGACGCTTGGGCGCAAACGTGATGTTGTCGCGAATGGACTTGCGGAACGGGTTGGGCTGCTGGAACACCATGCCGATGGAACGGCGCAGCTCGTAGGTGTTTTCGGTCTTGGTGTTCACGTTGCGGCCGCGGTAGTTGATCTCGCCCTCCACGCGACAGCCGCGAATCTCGCGATTCATGAGGTTGAGGCTGCGCAAGAAGGTCGACTTGCCGCAGCCCGAAGGCCCGATGAGCGCCGTGATCTCGCCCTTGTGAAAGTCGAGCGACGTATTGTGCAGCGCATGGTGATCGCCATAGTACACGTTGACGTCCTTGGTAGAGAGTACGACCTCGTCGCTCACGGCCTTGCCGCTCACACGCACGTGCTTTTCGCTTTGCCCCACGCTCGACAGAAAGTCCTGGGTCTCGGACGTGGCCGCTTCGGTTGCGGGCGTTGTATTCATCTCGCTCATTCGGCCGTCATCCTCCTTGCCAGTTGCTTGCCCACGATACGGGCGACTACGTTAAACAGCAGCACGCAAATCATCAGCAGTGCCGCGGTGCCCCAGACGATCTGCTGGGCCTCGGGGCTGCCCTCGCCATAGATCTTGTAGATATGAACGGCGAGCGACTCGCCGGGACGGAACACGTTCCAGGCGCAGGTGGGGCTCGACAGGTTAAAACTCAAGAAGTTCAGGCGAACCGGCGAGCTCATGCCCGAGGTAAAGAGCAGCGCCGCGGCCTCGCCAAACACGCGGCCGGCCGAAAGCACGATGCCGGTCACGATGGCGGGCATGGCCTCGGGAATCAGGATGTGCAGTGTGGCCTCCCAGCGAGTGAGGCCCATGGCCAGGCACGCATCGCGCTGGGCCTGCGGCACGTCCTCGAGCGCCTGCTGAATCACGCGCACCAGGATGGGGATGTTGAACATGGTGAGCGCGACGGCGCCGGAGATGATGGAGTACTTCCAGCCCAGCTGCACCGAGAACACCAGAAAGCCGAACATGCCTACGACAATGGAGGGCAGCGAGGACAGCGTCTCGATGGCGGTGGAGGCGATGTCGCGGATGGGTCCGTCCGGCGCGTACTCAACCAAGAACACCGCGCCGCCCAGGCTGATGGGCACCGATATACCTAAGGTGATCAGCAGCAGGTAGAACGAGTCGAACAGCTGGTAGAGCACGCCGCCCTGGGTTCCGTTGGCGCGCGCGGGCTGCGTGAGGAAGCCCGGTTGGAACAGCGTCGAGATGCCCTCGAACAGGATGTAGGCCACCATGGAGACGACGATGAGCATGACGATGGCGACAATTGCCGTCAGCACGCCCGTGGCGATGCGGTCCTGCTTTTGGACACGCCCGAGTCTCGCCTCGTCGATATGGATGCGCATGCTAGCCACGAGCCTTCGCCCCCTTGCGGCCAATGAGATGGATGATCAGGATGAAGATGAGGC
The DNA here is from genome assembly GCA_958407445.1 of uncultured Collinsella sp. Lineage (GTDB taxonomy): Bacteria > Actinomycetota > Coriobacteriia > Coriobacteriales > Coriobacteriaceae > Collinsella. The sequence continues at coordinate 165,896 of CATYIU010000001.1, read as the reverse complement.
TCATGCCCATCAGCAGCAAACCGAGCGCCCACAGGACATCGTCCTGGGCCGAGCCCTCGGCATAGACCGCCATGGACGTGGTGAGCGTGGTGGTGATGGTGGACGCCGGCGACAGCAGCGACGTCGGCATGGCCTCGATGCCGCCGATAACCATGCGCACGGCGAGCGTTTCGCCAAAGGCGCGGGTCATGCCAAGGATGACCGCGGTCATGAGCGACGGCATGGCGGACTTGAGCACCACGTGCCAGATGGTCTGCCAGCGGGTGTAGCCCAGCGCGAGCGAGCCCTGACGGTAGCTGTCGGGCACAGCGCGCAGGCCATCGACCGAAAGCGTGGTCATCGTCGGCAGAATCATGACTGCCAGCACGATAGCGCCGGGCAAGATACCCAGACCCGTGCTCACGTGGAAAACGCTCTTCATAAGACCGACGACCACGTGAAAGCCGATCAGGCCAAAGACGACCGAGGGAATGCCGGTCAAAAGCTCAATAAGCGGCTGAAAGATCTTGGAACCAAACTTAGGCTGGATCTCGACCGCAAAGATGGCAGAGCCGATGGCGATGGGCAGCGCGATAAGCGTGGAGAGCACCATGACCGCAAACGAGGTGACGATCAGGGGCAGGGCGCCGGTATAAGGCAGGCCGTTTTCGGCTGTGTTGGCCAGGTCCCACTTGGTGCCGGCAAAGAACTCGACGACCGAGACGCCGTCCTTGACAAAAGCCGAGAGGCCCTTTTGGGCGACCATAAAGATGAGCGCGGCAACGACAAGCGTCACGAGCGCTACGCACGCACCCGTGACGCCCAGGCCCACGTTCTCAAGGTCGCGCTTTGGCAGCTGTTTTGCCATTGCAAACCTTTCCGGGGCGGTTACTTATTTAGAGGAGACCTTGCCGCTGGCGTCCTTGACGACCTTCATGGCAGAGACGGGAATGAAGCCCTGCTCCTCGACGAGCTTGCCCTGGACGTCGTCGGAGAGCATGAACTCCAGGAAGGCCTTGGTGGCCTCGTCGGCGTCCTTTGCGCAGTACATGTGCTCGGTAGCCCAGATCTTGAAGGAGTCGTCGGTGACGTTTGCGCTCTTGGGCTCGACGCCCTCGACCTTGATGGCGTTGAACTTGGAGTCATCGAAGTGCGAGAAGTCGAGGTAGGAGATGGCGTTGTCGGTGCTGCCCATCTGAGTCTGGACATCGCCGGACTTGTCGAGCTCGGCGTCGCCCTTAAAGTCGACGGCCTCATCGCCAAAGACGGCGGCCTCGAAGGTGGCGCGGGTGCCGGAGCCGGCCTTGCGGTTGAGGACGACGATGGTAGCGTCGTCACCGCCGACCTCCTTCCAGTTGGTGATCTGGCCGGAGAAGATGCCCTTGAGCTGCTCGAGGGACAGGTCGTCGACCTTCACGTTCTTGGAGACGACGGGACCCATACCCACAACGGCGACCTCGTGGTCAACGAGGTTCTTGACCTGATCGGCCTCGAGCTTGGTCTCGGCAAAGACGTCGGAGTTACCGATGGTAACGGTGCCGGCGGCGACAGCGGTCAGGCCCTTGCCCGAACCGTTGCCCGAACCGGAGACGGAGACGTCGGGGTTGGCATCCATGAACTTCTCGGCAGCGGCCTCGACGAGAGCTTGGAACGAGGAGGCGCCGTCGTAGGTCACCTCGCCGGAGACGGACTCGGCGGCGGCGCTACCCTTGGCGGCGGCGTCGGATGCGCCGGAGCCGCCACAACCAACGAGACCGAGACCGACGATGCTGGCAAGACCACCAGCGAGGCCGAGGAACTGACGACGAGAATAAGCCTGATCGAGCATGATCTTCCTTTCATACATGCGACTCGCGGGCACCCTGCCCGCTTTGCTGTTTGGAAAGATACGGCCCCGATCGTGCGACAACCGCGCCAGCTGCGGTTTCTTACGGGTATTTGATAGACCCTTACCGCAAGCGCGGCATGTCCTTTACAAACGAATAACAATCCCCCACCCAAGCATGGTGCGTCTTTTACACCGAAGAATCGTTGGCCCAAACTAGCCGTTGGGGACAGTCATCGCCAGCGGTTGCCCCCTCGGTGCCGCCGCCCGTCACTTCCCATTGCGCCGCCTGGTCTTCCGCGCCCGTCGCTTGCTGCTGCGTCGCGTCCGCCTGCCCGCCATGTGAGTCCTCCTTCACGAGAACCGCCTTTCCGCTCTATCGGCAGACACAAAAGAAGCCCGCCTATCTGCTCGATACGATCAGATAGGCGGGCGCCACAAAGTCAGACGAGCAACAGAACTCCATTGCAGCCGCGCTCGAACAAATATGAGCCGTTGGTTTACGAGCGCCGAACTCTCGGAGCGTTCTTCAGTCATCATGGTAAGATTCCCATCGGAGGTAAAGATGGAGACCATGCAGCTTGACGACACAGAACTGAGGGAGACTGCGAAGCAGCTCTATGAGTCGTACTCGACCGTCCTCTCGGAGTCCAAGCTCGCCTCCATCCTCCAAGACGCTCTCGGCGACTTCGCCCCCGTGCTCGATTCCAAATACGCCGCACGGAAGACCATCAACAACTTGGTGATGGGTTACTACCCAAACGAAGCCACCATCAAGGCTAATTTCATCGACAAGGTGCTCTTCCCGCTAAACCCGGCAAACATCTCCATCTTCGAGCTGCCCATCGGCAACAGCCGCGTGGATATGTGCAAGGTCAATGGCCACAGTGCCGCCTACGAGATCAAGACCGACCTCGACACGTTCGACCGGCTCGAAGGCCAGCTGAGCGACTACTTCGACGTGTTCGAGACCGTCTACGTCGTGACGTCCGAGAAGCGCTGGCAGGAGCTCCCGAGCTACGTCCCCGATGCCTGCGGGATTTACTCCTACAGGCAAGACGCAAGGGACGGCTCTTACCACTTCAAGGCGCAGCGCAGGGCCATCAAGAGCACAGACTTGGACTCCGAGAAGCAGCTCATGGTCATGCCCAAGCGCGCCCTCTGCGAGACCTTCGGCATCAGCGGCAAGGGCATGTCAAAACCCGCCATTGTCCAGGAGTGCCTCGCCGAGAACGGCCAAGCCAAAATCAACCGCCTGTTCAAGGCCTACCTCAAGCAGCGTTATGGCGCCTACTGGGAGCACTTCTGCAAAGTGAAGCCGCAGGTTTTCGGCATCGACTACGAATGGTTCTACCGCAACAGGCTAGAGCCGGGGATTGTCTACTGAAACACCCTCGAAGATTCTGACAGCTGCTGTATATAGCGGATAAGCGTGTACTTAATCCACTCGGCGAAGGTGCTCTGCGTGCCTTGGGCGTATTTCTCTGCAACAATGCCAAGGGCAACGCAGTTTCCTTTGGGGTTGAGCGTGGCGTCGGCCAGAATATCAGGGATGATATCCTGGTAGCCGCTCGGGCCGCGATCATAGTCATCGTTCACGAAGGTTTTGAATTCGTTCCTGGAACCATCATAAAGAACGGCAAGGGCACGGCCTTTGTTGGTCCCTCCTTCTGGAAGTTTGTCACGGAGTCCACCATAATCACCGACACCTTGGAAGCCATAGTTTGCAAAGGTGTCAAGGTGTACATTATTGATGATGTTGGCGTAATCCCCATTGGGAAAATCTCTGCCAGTGGCGCTTCGCGCCCTTGGGGAGCAAAGCGCGATGAGCTGCGCAGGGAGATTGAGACGCCGAAGCTGCATACACTCTATTGGCTTCGAGCGAATCGGCTGTTCGTTGAAATCATACAGAAGGAAATCGTCCGCCCGCAGAACCTGTTTGACCGCACTTTCATAGCCCCCAAGGTCATCGATGCGAATCGCAATTTGCTGAGCCGGATTATCCGCCCTTAATTGGCCCGCAAGCGCCACAACCTCACCGGGCTTCAGCGCGTCAATGTCACGCTTAACCGTGATGACGGGAATCAAGTTTGGGTACGCAGCGATTCCAAGGACCTTGGTCTTGTATAGGCCGAGGTCTCTATTGAGCTGAATGACGAGGGGAATCTTATCAGGCTTATAACGGTACCTGTTAAGGTCGCACCTGAAGTAGTCGACCAATACGGGACGGTTGGGAAACAGCTGGACAACCTTCTCAAGCGTAACATCGTGCGGAGAGGACATGTCCTTTATTGCTCGGTGGATAATTCTCCCGCCCTTGCAGATCTTCTCTTCTCGAACGATTTCGCCGGTGAACGGGTCGATCTTATCGTCGTAGGTTAACTTCTCTTGAATGACCTCTACCAAGGGGATCATGTCGCTACGCAGCAGGCCTTTTTCCTGAAGAATCTTCATCGCTGCGAACTCGCTTTGCCGATTCTTTATGTCGATCACGTACACGGCTCCACCCCCTAGTTGAAGCGATCCTTCAAGTCGTTCAGTTCAGCAAACGGCACAAAGCCGTCATGCTGCAGGAAGGCAACGACGATGCCCGGAGGCGTCCCCTGAGAGGCCGCAAAGCCCTTCACGGCGGCGCTGGAAAAATCGCCCGCAGCCGCAAACGCCCGGTAGTCATCCTCGTCTACAAAGAACTTCCTCGCATACGCATTGGCACGTTCATCGTCCTCGTCAGAGCTCTTGAGCTTTGGGTCGTCAATGGAGATCTCTGCGCCCCTCTGGCCCAATCCATCGAGGAGGTGGCCAATCTCATGCGCAATTGCAAACCAAGCATCACCGTGAGTCTTGTAGCGTCCGCTGATGTAGATTGTCGGACGCCCGAGATAGTATGTGAGAGCGCCGCGAACCTTTGCGTTGGCGATAGCCGGCCTGTACACCAAGTAAACGCCAACTGAGTTGAGCAGCATGCGGCAGCTCTTCAGCGATGCCATAAAATCCGTGTTTGAAGCCACATCCTTCAGATAGGAAAGTGCATCAACGAAAGCATCCTTGGAGTACACCGGGGCGTTTTTGGTATCGTTCTGTTCCTCAATCTCTTCCTTGCAGAGCCCGAGCCACACCACAACCGCCTCAGAATCGCCGCCATCCTGCATGAATTCAATACCGTCAGGGACGGCGTTCCCGTAGCGCTCAAAGTCTGTGATGCCAAGAATCTTAAGCATCGCGGTAGCCTGCTCAACGAGGGACATACCACTCGCACGCCCAAAAGCTTCCTTGAAGTGGAACCTCTTGGCAATCTCCTTGAGGTCAAGTTCCTCCAAATGCGCCTCCTCGCGCTCGCGAGCAAGGTACTCCTGATACTTGACCTCGTAGTTGAGCCAAAAGCTCGCAGGAACGTCGGGCATGACCTTCTCGAGCTTCAGGGCCATGTCCTCGGTAAGCCTGGTCTTCCCGTTCAGAAGCTGGGAGAGATGGCGCTCGCTCACGCCGGTGCGCTTCGAAACTTCCTTTTGGGTCAGGCCGCGCGCGTCAAGGTACTCCTTGATAATCTCGCCGGGCGCGACAATGAAATCACTCATTGCTATCTTCTCCTCTCCTAGCTCAGTGGTAGTCCTGTATATCCACGATACAGACGCTCGTGATCGTCGTGAGGTCATCCGGATCGAACTCTCCGACAGGGCGGACGACCAGCCTCATGTTCTTGCTGAGGTCGATTCCCCAACAGCCCTCGAAGTTGCCGGACAGCTTGTGCCTGCGCGGCGGCGGCAGATGGGTAATCTCCGAAAGGTCATTCGCGACCCGCAGGTCAGAAAGACGATGAATGAGGTTCTTGGCGATCTTGCCGTAGTTCCTCGTTATCGACCTCTGGTCCTTCAGACTCTTCTCAAGCGACTTGCTCGCATACTCGATATCCATCGCCACCTCCTTTGGTAGAAGGATATTGCAATTGATCTCTCAGGTCAATATTGATTTATGAGGTCAATTTTGAGTTGTACTTCAAGCTATAGCAATGGGGGGCCTTGTATCTGAAGCGGCTACTGTGCAACAGAGTCTTTCAAATAACCCCGCATGAACTGCCCGATCTCTTCTCCAAAGACGCTCAAGCCGCCCGAGGCAATGAGTCCCGGATGCACCCTGACCCCATAAATATCCCAGCCATCATCCCTAACATGCTGGAATTCGGCAAAATGCCCGCCGCCAACAGGGCTTCCATACGGATATAAGAGAACGAGCCTTTGAATCCCAGTCGCTTCCATGAACGCTCGGCCTTCGTAGACATCCGAGTTTGAAATCGTGCCGACACTCGCGTCATGAGATTTGTACTTTGCGTCGACCAACAAAGCATGGCCATCGGGTGTCCGCAGGATATAGTCCGGCCTGACCTTCATGACCGCTGCATCCCTCCGAGCAAATGGATGCTTCTCTTGGAAGGCGACACGGCAATCTTTAAGGCCGGCGACCAAAGCTTGCCGCAGGAATTCTTCCCAAGCATCCGAGGTGCGTACGACAAAGCCCGGACTAAGCATTTCACCTTGGCTTATGTAGTCAATGCCATAGCCATCGAGGATATCAATGCAGAGGCTATACAGATCTTGCCAGCCCCTGAATCGTGAGGGCACACTCCGTGGCGGGGCGGCGTCGAGCCTCGATTGCCCACCAAGTTGAGTGGCTACTCTAATCAACCTGGACTTCAAATCAAAGTCCGTCACGCTATTAATGAGCAGCCCTGTCACTTCAACAATTACGGCGTTGTAGATGTTTTGCCTTGTGAACTCCGTAACGTCCTGCAGAAATCCATCCCTTTCCGGAAGGACAACGCTTTCCTCAAAGAGGTCGCCCTCAATTTCAAACTGCCGTATCTGCTTGCGGCGATAGGTGCGTATGGGCACATGGGAAACAGAGTCGAACATCGAGAGAAATACCATGGCGAGCGCATCGCTAATGCCCCTGTCCTTGCTTCGCGTCGTGCTTATCATCTGTCGCTCAGCCAAAAGCCCCCACTTCGTCCTGGCAAGGAGAAGCAAAAAGTCAGCGCGCCAAGCCTCGTTCCCGTCCATGAACTTGGGAACGACCTCTATCTCAAGTTGATCGCAGACCGGAAATATCCCGGCAACCCGCTCAAACGAGAACCTGTTACGCTCGATATGAAGCGAGCCATTAAGAGATAGACGTTTGCAGAGATAGGCATCTGCAGCCGAGAGGCAGCTCATCAGATCATAGGGTTCAATGCCCAGCCGAATGGCTAAACTGGGTATCGGCTCCTTGTAGGGCTTGTCCTCTATCAGAACAATTCGGGCCAAGGCTTACCTCACAAGCGAGAGCATCATTGTGTACACATTGCTCTCATCAATGTCGGCTTTTTCGATTGTGATGACTTGCCTTCCCGCAAAGGTGGAGCTCTTAAGCCCGAAGAAAGACTCCGCACCCGCATTGAGGACTTCGGCTATGGCCTCCTTGTCGTTGAAGAAAACCTCTTCGATGTGGGCGTCCACAACAGGCCAGCACTCGGCAATATAGCGAAGAGCGCCCGAGACGTCTCTAGGCAGCTCGCTTGAGGGAAGCTTCATGAACACGCCCTGCCCAAGCTGGTAATCCTCTCCTCGACCTAACCGAATTTTATAGTTGATGACGGTGAGGGCATGAGCGGCGAGTCCGTAAACGTCCGCCGCACTCGCAGGTTCATCTGGGAAATCGCCTCCCGGATCATCAATCCCAAAGTAAAGGCAAAGTCCGGCGATGTTCGGACAGATCTTGACCCTCTTCCATCTACGCATAAACGCAGCGTCCATGGGTTCCACGGAAGAATCGGCCTGATTCATGGCGGCAAGGATATATAGCCTGCTTGGGAGTTGATAGTCCTCAAGCTCGGCCTTGTCGTTGAGTATCTGAACGGTGACGGTCTTCCCAGCGATGATCCCACCATCGTCGTCTAAGCGCTTGTCGGCCTCGAAAGCTGAAATCATATCCCCGAAAATGCTGACGGCTGGGCCACGATTGATCTCATCAATGATGAGAAGCGCAGCAGAGTCAGACTGCTTTGCAAACTCTGATGCCTGCCAAAGCAATCCTTTGGAGACCTCAAACTTGACCGTGCTCGCGTCTGGGACGGGGACGATGCCGCGAACAAAATCCCTGTACCGAGTCCCTTGATGAAATGTCGTCCTAAATACCTTGCGGTTGCTACACCCTCCGCCGGGGAAAGCACCCTCGTCAGAGGCGCTCGCAATGGGAAAAGCGGCAGCTCCATAGGGGTCTACGGTGGTCTCTCCTCTCTCAAGGAAGAGATGTTCGGCCATATTAAGCAGAGTAGTCTTGCCGGTCGCAGGCGCCCCCGTCAAGAGAACATTCTTGTCATCGGCAAGCATCCTCAAAACCCTTTTGGCTTCCATCATGAGCTGTTCTTGCATTCTCTCACCTCACACCAAGTCAACTGAAAACACAACGGCATCGTTTCCGTGCTTCTCTTCTATCGCCTCATACATTGCCGCAGCGATAATCTTATTGCTTCTAGGATGGCCGATCTGCTTCTCAGTCAAGTACTGAGCTTGCGAGAGCCCACTAGACTTACGGATGAAAGCCATGAACAGCATGCCATCACCCTCGGCAATATCAGGAAGGTCAAGAAAGAAGTTAAGCTTATTGATTTGGGCAATCCTAACTTCTGTTGGCCTAGAGTTTGTCGGCTTAAACGCGTAACGAACGGTTTCTACGGTGCGCGTCTTGTCTGCTCCGAGGTGCTCGAACTCAGCGATTTTGTAGGGGGTATTCCTCTCGTGAACTATCTCGACAGGAAAGAACCTGTCGAGGCAAGGGGCAAACTCCAATCTGAAGCGCAGGTCACGTGCGCCACCACCCGTATTCGCGTTGTTGGACTCTGCTTTAATCTTCAATATATCCGCAGGGCGCATCTCGTGGCACAAGACCTCAACGACGCTCACATCAAACCTCCTTACCTTCCGCCCTTGTCAACTGACGCAAATGCTCGTTGGGCACATAGGGCAGAGCCCCATGTGCCCACGCCTCTCGTGCGCGTTCCAAGTATTCGCATTCGCCGCTTAAGTAGTGTCTGATCAAATCAAAGGTAGGTCTATGACCTCGAGAGAAAGCAGCGTTAACTCGATCGACAAGGGGGAAATCATTAACGATGAGTTCGAAGTCGCTGGGACCAAGTCCGTATGCGCGCAAAACAAGAGCATCTATCTCGCCTCGCAGGCACGCGCACTGCCAGTTCTCTTCATTGCTCCACCCGGCATCGCCGTCTTTTAGCTCGATCAGCTCTCTAACGGCGTCAACAATCTGAGAGCCCGTAGTGTCCTTCAGGTCAATGCGTGGAAACGGAAGGTTCTCTAAGATGAAGAAGTTTATGGTCGTAGTGATGTATCGTCTGACCAGCCAATCAAAAACAAAAGAGTTGGCTATCCCTAGCCAGAGGAAAGCAACATCCATGTCGTTAAAGAGAAGTGTCGGCACCTTGTTCCCGCAGACGCATTCAGCTGGAATAAGAGCAGCCTGCATTGCGCGTTCGTTGGTTTGTCCGGCTATGTCGCAATACCCGACGCGAGCTTTACTTGTCCTCTCGCGTAGAGACGAACTCGTATCGTCTTTAGAGACATAAAACTGAGGCTTAATCCTGCTGCTTCCGGGAGGGACGACCTTCCACTTGGCCGACCTGCCTTCTCCAGAAACGTATTGCTTGCACCCACAACGGTAGGGCGAGACCATGCGCCCCTCGATGAGCGGCATGAGCCCGCTACCCGGTTCAGCCTTCTTTTGAAAAAGAGAGCGGTCCAAAGTCATATCGAGCTCTCTCACGGGAGCAACGCTGGAGAATAGCTCATGTTCGGCCATGCGATCGCTTTGCCCCCAGGCTCGTCGAAGCAACGCGGCTTCTTCGGCCGTTCTCACCTCGGGAGCACCAAGCTCCCGAGACGAATCGCAAAAGAAGTCTCGTCCCAACTCAAGAGTAGAGACAGTACCCACGCCCACATCATCTGCGTCGCAATAGAGATATTCAATGCTGCGGCGTGAATTGCCTTCGTCGTTTCCAGCGAGCACCGCCAAAACGAACTTGAAGCGTGAGTCGATGGAAAAGAATTTGGCGCGGTTCATGAAGATGGAAATACCAACCCTGCCGAAGCTGTCGGCAATCATTTCACGAGCATCAGCAAGCCCCTTGGAGCGAATCAGGCCTGCAGGGAGGTAGAGCGCAATGGTTCCCCCTCGGCTGCAAAGCTCAACGCTTAGAGCTAGGAATGCTTGATACAAATCTATGCCACCCTTGAGGCCATACGCATTGGCGATGGACCGTGATTTGGCGCGGCTTTCATCGCGGTGCCCCTCATAACCTTCGGGCATTTTCTCTATAGACTCGCCATAGCGAGCGTCGACGCCCTGAGCTCGAGCAAATTCACTTCTCGAAGGCCTCACGCGTTCCCATGGGGGGTTGCCCACTACGAGCGCGAAGCCCTTTACCCCGAATGCCGCGAGTAAGCCCGCTCCCCGTTCAAGGCTGTCGGCGCATACAAAGTGAGAGATCAGGACGGAAAGACAGGCCGAGTCGCACAGCAAGGAGGCCAGCGCGAGAATCGAGCCCCTAATAGCAAGCGGTTCCAGATCTACGCCAAACAAGGACGAGGAAACAAAGCTCGACGCATCCGCACCGGCTTGGCGCAGATAATCAGCGCAGGCCGCGAGAAGGATTGAGGAACCACAGGAGGGGTCAAGTATGGCGCCGCCAGAATATCCTGGCATGACGGTTTGAGCGAGATAAGCCGCAAGCCTAAAGTCGGTATAGACGGAGCCTTTTTTCTTCGTCTCCAGCTCGTCTAGATCAATTCGCGCAAGGGCAGAAAGCGCCACAGGGTAGGCTATGCCACATGCGTCGATCTCAACGCGCAGTTTGGATACAGTTTCATTCGCAGGCTCGAACGCAGGGGTATAGCCCGTAACGCGGAAGTAGTCTGTGATGCTGATTCCGGAATAACTGCAGGATACGTACTCAAGAAGCGTAAGTTTTGCCTCGGCATAGTTGTTGAGTCCAGAGGTAGCGTCAGCAATGATGGCACTGGCGGCGAGCAATCGCTTTTTCTCTGTCGTGTCCGGATGAGCCACAGCCTAAGTCCCTTTAATCCTTATCAATCTCAATCAGATATTCAGCGACCACCGCTCCAGTTTCAGCGGCGGTCTTGTTGGGCCTATACCTCCCAATCTCGCCAAGCTCATAAACATCAACTTTGCCGAGCTCCGACAGGCCATCAAGCAAATCATCGAGCGCCACATGCCCCTGCGAGCTGTACGAGAGGAAGATACGGCGTGAGTCCAGCCCGCCTACGCAGTCACAAAGCGCCCTGAGAGCCTTCGTCTTGTAGCAGAAAGGCGATGCCATGTGTTTCCACGGGCGAAGGCCGGCAACGCCCTCAACCTTCGGCTCATCATGATACGCGATGGTTTCGGGAATGTGATAGTAGGAGGCGTACTGTCGCTTAGTGTAGGGAGGGTCGAGGTAGACCGTATCGCCGGGAGATACTTTAAGTGAAAACACGTCACCAACCTGAACCCGATGCCCTATCGAAGAGGATAGAAGCTCGCGCGGCCTTACCGAAAAAGCGCCATACGACTGTTGAGTCCACCTCTTTAAGAAGCATCCATATGTACCAGCAATATTGGCAATGGAGTTCGAAGCCTCAATGACATCAGCAACGAGGAGCGTCTCCTCAACACCCCCAATGACGCCGGAATCCCGCCATTCGGCAATGAGATTACGGGCGCCATCAATTCGGCGGGCATTGTGTTCCGTAAAGTACCTTCTCTCGTGCGGACAAAAGGCAGCGGAAGCAGGACTGTAGGTTCGCCAGATATAGCCGTCGCTCGGAGCACAGGCGTTGAGTCTTTCGATAGCCGACTCATACGAACCGAGCTCCTTGAAATTAAGCTCAGAACCGCAAAGAAGTGAGGCCTCAGTAATCATAGCGGCTGAAAGCAGCGTATCGTTGCAATCAACGTTCCAACCGCGAAGGGCAGCGGTGCGCGCAACGACGCCGGTGCCACAGAAACCGTCGACAAAACGGCCTGAATAGCCGCTAGGCGACCCAACAATATCGAGAATCGCCTCAGCTAGGCGAGCTTTTGAACCAATGTACCGTATCGTCATCCTGCTCCAATCCACCGGTGTATTTTACTACCCAGCCCGGACAGCCGGAACACCCAAGTGAGTCCGAAGCCGATTAGAAGGGTGACTACTAGAGACTCGCCAGAGCGAAAAGCCAACGCCGCTCCTGCAATTCCGTCCCATCCTCGCCAGCGTTTAACCTTTTCAGCCGCCCCGCGGCCGGAGGCCGGCCAGGCTCGACGCTGCTCGTCGAGGGTTCGTCCGCGTCGTGGCCGCGTGCGCTCCAGACGCCTCCGCCGGCCCGGTCGCGCCCATGGCAGCGGCCCCACGCTACCCGTGACCCAAACGCGCCCTGTGCGACTATCAGCGACCCTCACGCCTTCGCGGCAATGCTCCCTCATGCGCCGCATGCCAAGCACAGCCAATCCACCTGCAGACGGCCCCACGCAAGCCGCTACGCGCCCGCAAGCTACCCCGACCGGCATTCCACCCCGAAACGCCGCTGGAATCGGCTAGACTAGCCACATCGCTACTGGAACGGAGAAGCTACGTGGCCTACCTTGCATGCCCCTGCGGCAACAGCATCTCGAACTGCTGCAACGGCGACGAGATGGAGAACGGGTTCATTTCCTCCTCCAGCCTCAATCAGCACCACAGCGACACGACCTTCTTCTCGTTCGAGTCCACGCCCGGCGCGAGCACCAACATGTGGAAGTGCGACATATGCGACCGCATGATGGTGTTCGACGGTTGGAACGACCCGGTGACGCGCTGCATGCGCCGCATAGCGACCGACGCCCCGCCCGAAGATCTCGCGGAGATGGCACACGCGGACGGCATCATCTACAACAATCTTCTATTCAACGAGGTCGATAGCCACTTCACCTACGCCCATGAGCACAAGGGAGCCCCCGAGTACGCCTTCTGGAACGAAGACGTCGCGCACGAGAACCTGCCACCCCTCTCGTTCGAGATCATGCAGCACGAGGTCTTCAACCACGAGAACGGGCGCTTCCGCGACTGGTGGTACGCGAGCCTCTACGACGACTACCTCGTCTTCTACTCGCCGTACGACCCGGAGCGCAGGCAGCCGCCCGTCAAGGCGTGGAAACGCTACAAGCAAGTCTGGCCCAAGGAGGACGAGGCCGGGTAAGGCACGCCACCCGCGCGCAACTTCGCCGTCTCCTTGTCCTCCCCATACCAACGCATCCGGTACTCCCAGGCACCCATGAGCCCCGCCGCGATCTCGGCCATGTCCTGGCGCTTCTCGGCCTCGGTGTCCTGCACAATCGAGTCATCAAACTGCACCTGCACGCAGCCTTCGTCCGGAATGTCTTCGCCGAGCGCACGGGAACAGGCCAGAAGTGCCCGGCTCGTGTTGACGATCGCGCCCTGCAGCGCGTTCTCGTGCTTGCGCACGTTGCGCATGAGGGCCGAGTTGTCGGACGAGACCTCGGTCGCGGTCTTCACATAGCCCGAGTTGTCGAAGTCGAAGTAGCTGATGCCGAACCCGCAGAGGTCGCCCAGCACTTGGAGGGCCAATCGCAGAGCCTGAGCCTGTGAGTCGGTCCTGAGCGCCGAATCGAACTCTTGGATCGTGTCCTCGGTGCTCATCACCTTGCGGAAGACGGTGCAGTCGCCCCGTCCAAAGGGAATCGGCACGCGCCCGCCGTCGGAGCCCTTCCCTTGGTCGAACATGACGTCGGAGAGGAAGACGCGTATCTTGCCTGCGTCGATCTCGTTGATAAGGGCATCGAAGGCGGGCCCACCGACTGAATGGCGTCCACGGCGTCCGCGAACACGCTTTGGCCGCAAGGCGAACAGTCCACTCGGGTATTCGGCACGGCAGGCTTTACGATTCCGAAGGTCGGGAAGACAGACCCCGTGTCAACAAGGCCGGCCACCCTCCGGGACGTCGAGCGTCCTTCCCTCATGGTCAAAGCAAACCGTCTCTATGCGATAAGACCCGTCGTCACCCAAGAGGTGCATCTGGAGCTGGTCAACTGCAGCACCCTGCGGATACCCCCTCGTCACGAACGCGCACTCCGTCACGCCCGCAGCATCCCATGGAGACGAACCACCATGCGCGCGTCGTAGTGTCGAACCTTCGCAACCTTGCGTTCAAGGTCGAGTCACACGCTGAACGCGCCCGTTCCGAGCCCGAACGCTCGCATCACCGCCTCCTGGGCTCTGCTCGTGAAGCCGCATCCGGCAAAGCATCTGTCGAGAAACTCGGTCGCTCGCTGGTCGTCGCAAACCACCTGCGCCTTTTCGTCAAGGAGGAGAGAGCCCAACTCCCGGCACACCCGCATGGCAGGCATCATCGAGCGCCGGTGCACCTCGTACACCCGCCCAAAGGCATCGGTGTCTCGATAGTCGTAGAACGAGCCCACCGCCCTCATCCAGCCGTCCCATTCGGCGATGTACGGTTCCATGTCCTCCAAAGGAAGCCGGAAGCCATGCCCCTCCAAGTAATTCCTCACGTGTCCCGGCACCCAATGCTCCCGCGCGTCATCCACGCTCATGTAAGCCTCCTATGGTCGTTTAGCATTTGAAGGTGAAGAAAAGCCGCCGAGCAGCCCATCCCCACTGCTGCATAGGCCCCCTCCGTTTCCAATCTTTCGGAGTACATGTTGAGAAGGTCGAGAAGCCCACGGCATCCCACGCCAAGCAGGGCTCCGTTGAAGGCGAATGTTGAGAAACCCACGGCCATCACCCCCTGAGCACGTCGTCCATCACGGCGCACCTCACCGCGTCGATGCAGTGGTCGTTGCCGTCGGGTATCTCGTCGATCCAGCTGCCGTCGCGCTCCCTCATGTACTCCTTCAGGGTGAACTCCTCGTAGGCGAGCGGGCACCTCACCAGGTCTATCACGATCTCCCGGAGCCCCGCCAGTCACTCGTAGCTCAGCTTCCGCATCCGCGACTTTCTCGCCGGTCGCGCCTGAAGCCCGTACTCCCGCTGGTACACCGCCATCGGCTGCTTCCCGTCCGGCGTGTCGTCGCACCATATCAACTCGTTGTGAAGGTACGGCTCCTCACCCGTCTTATCGGAGAAGGCCAATGCGCCCACCATCATCTAGCCCGTCTCGGCGGGCGTCTTGCGGTTGGCGGAGAGCTCTTGGAAGAGGATCAGCCGCCGGGCACCCGGCTCCCAGCCGCACCTCACGAAGCGCCACGGGTCGGGGAACCACCCCCAGTCCACGCCATTGCGCGTCCTTTCGAATCCGCGCATCGCCCAAGCGCTCCTCCACGATGTTCCCGAACACCTCGCCGCCCGTCCCGGTCACCTCGCCCAGGTCATAGCACCCCAAGAGGCCGAGGCCCGGGCACGGGGCCGCGCCGGCCGTGTCGAGGCACGCCGCGAAGTGCAACCGCCGCCTGCAGGAGAGGCGCGAGGCGATGTCCGCGGCGGGCAAGAGGCCCTGCGTTGCGAACTGCGCGACGGCGCGGGAGATGGCCTGCCGGGCGTGGGCGATAGCGGGGATGGCCTCGTGACCTCCCCCCGCAGATAGGAGTCCGACCCCGGGGCGCGCCGCGCTCGAGGCCGTTGGGAGGCCACTCCAGTGCTTTTTATGGGCGGCGGGCAGCCGCCACGCCCGACAACAGACCGCGAAGTCGCCGGAGGCCCCAAGCCGTAGCAACGAGATGCGGTTCCGACCCGCGGATATTAGAGTGCCGAACGTGCGTCGAGCAGACACGCCCTCAAGCGGCGCCGCCACCGGGTGAAGATAGCCGGGCCCTGCCGTCCGCGGTAGCTCCGCGGACGGCAGGGCCATTTTGCCGCTTGACAATGTTCAACTAATATTAAAAGGAGCGCCCCAAGTGCCGTGTCCGTGCGACAAGAGCGTCCCTTTTGACTAGTCGTTTAAGAACGTCCCAATGATTAGACGACTACCTCTACAGTTCCAACTCGTTGAGCCTTAAGATTGCCACGATATAAATCTTGAGCGCCTGCTTGAGCTGCTCTTCATTGGCGCACTCGTTGGGGCCGTGCATCTGGCCGCCCCATGCGGGCAGCTCCAGGCCGGTCTCCTCGGGGCCAAACGAGACGGCGCGGGCAAAGTTGCGTGCGTACGTGCCACCGCCCATGGCGAAGGGTTCGGCATGCTTACCCGTAAACTCGTTATAGGTGTCAATCAGCGCCTTCACGGCCGGGTCGTCGGCAGAGACCGAGAACGGCACCTTTGCGCGATCCACGCGATACGTCACGCCAAAGCGGCCCACAAGTGGCTCGAGCTGCTCGCGGATGGTATCGGCGCTCGTGCTGTCGGGGAAACGCACGTCAATGACCTGCTCAATGTGGCCATCCACCACGCGGATGACGCCGGGGTTGCACGTGAGCGGGCCAAACGCCGTGTTCGTCGCATCGATTCCCAGGCCACGACCATAGGCATCCGCGTGCACAAAGGCCAAGAACTTAACGAACTCGTGCTCGGCAGGCGTCAGCAGGCGCTCGTCGCGCGCACCAAACGCATCCTCGGCCTCGCGCAGATACGCCACGATCAGGCCGACGGCATTGACCGTTCCCTCGGGCATCGAGGCATGACCGCCAATGCCGTGGGCGAAAATCTGCGCATGCCCGTTATCGAGCGCCGTGATCTCCAGGCGGTCGGCGTTCTCAACGGGCGCCGGCAGCTCATCGACGGCAATCGCAAGCTCGCAGATAGACTGCGACGGAATGGCGTTGCTCGCCTCGGCACCGCTCCAGGACACAATGCGCCCGCCGTCGATCTTGGAGCTCACAAACGTCGCCCCAAACTGGCCCTTCTCGGCATTGCAGACCGGGAACTCGGCATCGGGCGTAAACAGAAAGTCGGGGTTCGCGTGGTTCTCCAGATAATGGTGAACGTCGGACATGCCCACTTCCTCATCGCAGCCCAGCAGCGCGCGGAAGGTGTAGCGCGGGGTAATACCGTGCTTGAGCAGATAGGCGCCGGCGTAGAGCGACAGCACGGCAGGACCCTTGTCGTCGATAACGCCGCGGCCGAGCAGCCAGCCCTCGCGACGCTCCATCGCAAACGGGTCGGTGTTCCAGCCGGGGCCGGCGGGCACCACGTCCACATGGCAAATGGTCGCGAGCTGCTTGTCACCGCGGCCCGGGATATCGGCAATGCCCACATAGCCCTCGTCGTCGCTCGTCTGGTAGCCGAGCTTTTGCGCAATGCCGAGCGCGCAATCGAGCGCGTCACGGACCGGGCGGCCAAACGGCGCGCTGGGCTCTGCATCGGCAGAAACTGCCACGGACGGATAACTCACCAGCTGCTTGATATCGGCGACGACATCTTCCCAGACCTCATCGACATACTCAGCGACGCTCTGCTCCACCTGATTCATGGACGACCTCCTTACCAATGAGCGGCAGCGTGCCCGCCCCTCACATCACATACTTATATAGCGAAAAGTTTAGCAAGCTCGGCCACCGAGTGCACCACCGCATCGGCACCCGCGGCCTCGTGCTCCCCCGGCGCCGCCGCGCCCGAATAGATGCCGATACACGGCACACCCATCGCGTGCGCGCCCTCCACATCGTTAAAGCGGTCGCCGATCATCACGGCCTCGTCGGCCGTCGCACCGAGCGCCGCCAGCGCATCGCGGACCGAATCTGCCTTGGTCTCGCGCCCCTGCGGCGAATTCATGCCAACCACGGCTTCGAACTGGCAAAGCCCCAGCTCACGCACCATATCGATGCACTTTGCCTCCATGCGCGACGTCGCCACGGCCATACGCTTGCCCTGGGCGGCCAACCCATCCAGCAGCTCGGGAATCCCATCGAACACGGGGTACTCCCCCGGTCCCAGCTCATCAAAAAAGGCGCGGTACTCATCGGCCACCACAAGCGACTCCTCGCGGGAGAAGCCATAAAAGTCGTGGAAGCTCTTCCACAGGGGCGGCCCGATCATACGGCGCAGGTCACCCATCTGCGCCTCAGAAAATCCGCGGGCAGCCAGCGTCTTGCGCGTCGAGGCCATCACCGCCCGACCCGTATCGGCCACCGTGCCGTCAAAATCGAACAGCACAATCGGCCGCCTGCATATCTCCAGTGCCTCCATCGGCATCCCTCTTCCCCAGTTGATGATTTCCACACCACCACTTCAAACTGTTGACTATTAAACAATTGAACCTAGCAATGTAGAGCAACTCCACTATACTTGTCGCACTTTGCTCTCAGAAGGCGGCGCGCAAACGCCCCAACGAAAGGTGCAATTATGTCTTTTGCCATCATAACCGACTCCACGTCGGACATCTCCCCCGCCCGCGCCCAAGAGCTCGGCATTTACGTGATTCCGCTGCATGTGATTATCGAGGGCGAGGACCTGCTCGACCAGGTGCAGATTACCGCCGAGGAGTACGTCGCCCGCATGGCCGGCTCCGAGCAGCTGCCGCACACCTCGCAGCCGAGCGCCGGCGAGTTCAAGGCGCTCTTTGACCGCGTGCTCGCCGACGGCCACGACAGCGCCATCTTTATCTCGCTGTGCAGCGAGTGGTCCGCCTGCTATGCCAACGCCAACCTGGTGGCCGAGACCCACGAGCTCGACGTGCGCTGCATCGATTCGCGCACCGGCTCGGGCGCCGAAGGCCTGCTGGTGGAGTATGCGCTCGCCATGCGCGAGGACGGTCGCAACCTGGACGAAACCGAGGCGCAGATCCGCGCGACGCTGCCCGACGCCCACCTGCTGCTGATTCCCCGCACGCTCGAGAACCTGGTCAAGAACGGCCGCGCACCTAAACTCGCCGGCCAGCTCACCCAAATGCTCAACATTCGCCTGGCCGTTTCGCCGGAGTGGAAATCGGGCGAGATCAAGGCCATCAAGAAGGGCCGCGGTGCCAAGCGCATCGTCGCCAACACCATGGCTGACTGCCTCGAGTTTTTGACCGAGCACCCAGGCTCAAACGTTCGCGTGCTCACGACCGGCGCCGCCGAGGAGCAAGAGCTCGTCAACCAAGCGCTAGCAGGCCAGGACTACGTGGACGCCGGCACCGGCCCCATCGGCTGCACCATCGCCACCCACGTAGGCGTCGACGCCATCGCCATCAGTTACTGCCCCCGCTATCAGCCCATCCACTAGGGGCACCTTTATCAGTTGCGGTGAAATAGGGACTGTTTTTGGCTTATCAGCCGCAAATCAATCCCTATTCCACCGCAACTTAGAAATCGGCAATCAGCCCAGCGGACCTTGGAACAGCTCCTCGTGCGAGCCCATCCTGACCAGTCGAATCACCGGATTAGTCTTATGCGACAAGTAGAGAACGACCACATCGACCAAGCCATCGGATAGATGGAAATCGATGTGGCCGTTGTAGTTTCCGCCCGGGTTTGAGAGCTCGTGGGCGCCATACTCCGCCGGAAGTGACCCATGAGCCACAAGCTCTGCAACCGCCGCTTTAAACTCACTTTTTAGCTGCGGATGCATGCGCATCGTTCGTTTGTGGTCCACCTTAAATTGAGCCTCGACTTTAATCTCGAACATCGCTATTCCTCATCGAGGAATGACATAAGCTCATCAGCGTTATTGAATGACAGGCTATCGTCCGGCAAAATCCCCAGCTCATGAGCCTCGGCGATCACCATGGCGCGCCTCGTCACCTCGTTGGGCACCTCCGCCCTTCCTACAATCTCAAAAGGAATCTTTCGCTGATTTACCAGCTGCCGAACGGCAAGATTGAGATAGGAATTGAGGCTGAGGCCGACCGAATCCAAGAACTCAGTCGCCTGCTCCTTGAGCCCCTCTTCGATTCGAACCGTCGTAGGCTTAACTGTTGCTGTAGACATTTGCGACCTCCTCGCCCTCGTCTTTTACACCAGTATACCCAATACGCATGGCAATCTGATGTTAGATAACATCAGATTGCCATGCGTATTCATGTCGCGTGGGCACGATTGATCTACATCAGCCCGCTGAGCGCAATGTCAACGGCCTCGTTGAGGTCGTCGGTGATGTGCACGAGCTCGGGATCGAGCGGGCTAATCATACCGGTGCTCATCACCGGGCCGTTGAGCCAGTCGAATAGGCCCTGCCAGTACTCGCTGCCCACCAGCACGAGCGGCATGCGCTTGACCTTGTGCGTCTGCACCAGCGTGAGGACCTCGAACATCTCGTCGAGCGTGCCAAAGCCGCCGGGGAACACGATGGCGCCCGAGCTGTATTTGACGAACATAGTCTTGCGCACAAAGAAGTAACGGAAGTCCATACCGAGGTTCACGTATTTGTTGAGCCCGTGCTCGTGCGGCAGCTCGATACCCAGACCGACCGATTTGCCGTTGACGCTCGCCGCTCCCCTATTGGCCGCCTCCATGATGCCGGGGCCGCCACCGGTGATGACCGCCACGCCTCGCTGGGCGATCTTGCGCCCGACGGTGCGCGCCGCCTTGTAAAGCGGATCGGCCTTGGGCGTGCGGGCGCTGCCAAAGATGGTCACCGCGGGTCCAAGCTCGGCAAGCGCGCCAAAGCCATCGACAAATTCGGCCTGAATGCGCAGCACGCGCCAGGGGTCGGCGTGCAGCCAATCAGTCGATTCTTCGGGCGCCAGCAAGTTGGCGTACGTATTGTCCTTAGGAATCATGGGGCCGCGCATGACCACAGGGCCGCGGCGGTACGTCTCGTCGTAGGCCGGCTCGCCCTCGACGTTATCATTCTTCATCATGGGCACTCCTATCGAAAAGAGAAACGGGCGGGGTCGACGCCATGCGTCAAACACCCGCCCGAACATCAACCATTCGGTATGGTACCCACGATGCATCAAGCGCTTGCAAGCTATCGGTCAGCGGTCGCGCAGACGGTGTTAGCGAACGTGATGACCGGCCGGCGCTCGCCCCTTGCCGTTGCCCGCGCTCTGCAAGCGCCCGCGCCGCTCTTAGTAATCCACCGCCGCAGGGCTGTTCATCCAGTCGTTCACGAACGCACCGTAGCGGCCCTCGATAATGGCCTGACGCGCCTGCTTCATAAGATTGAGCAGGTAGTAGATGTTGTGCATCGAAAGCAGGATGCCGCCGAGCATCTCCTTCTGCGTGACCATGTGGCGAATGAGTGCACGGCTGTAGCCGCCCGTGCACACCGGGCAGGTGCAGGTGGGATCGATGGGGCCGTCGTCGTGCGCAAAGCGGGCGTTACGGAAGTTGAGGCGACCCTCGCTCGAGAACGCCGTGCCCATGCGGCCGGTGCGCGTCGGCAACACGCAGTCGAACATGTCGATACCCACGCCCACACCACGCACGAGCGTAGTCGGGTTGCCGACACCCATCAGGTAGCGCGGCTTGTGCTTGGGCATGTACTCACTCGCGAGCGGCGCCAGCGTCTCGAACATGGTCTCGTGGTCCTCGCCCACCGAGTAGCCGCCGATGCCGTAACCGGGGAAGTCGCCGCACTCCTCTAGATGGCGCAGCGAGCGCAGGCGCAGGTCCAGATGCATGCCGCCCTGGACGATGCCAAAGAGCGCCTGGTCATCGCGGGTGTGAGCCTTATAGCAGCGCTCGGCCCACATGCTCGACAGCTCCACCGCGCGCTCGACGTAGGCACGCGTGGCGGGATAGCCCGGGCACTGGTCGAGCTGCATGCAGATGTCGGAGCCGAGCTTCATGGCGATTTCCATGTTGTCCTCGGGCGTCCAGAACACGTGGCGGCCGTCGTAGTCGTTGACGATAAAACGCACACCCTCGTCGGTAAGCTTGACGGCGTCGTTGTGGCTGAACACCTGGAAGCCGCCCGAATCGGTGAGGATGGGGCCGTGCCAGTTCATGAACTTGTGCAGTCCGCCCAGCTCGGCGATGGTGTCCTCGCCGGGACGCATGGACAGATGGTAGGTATTGGCGAGCACGATCTGGGCGCCGAGCTGCTTGACAGTCTCGGTGGGAATGCCCTTGACGTTTGCCTTGGTGCCCACGGGCATAAAGATCGGCGTCTCGATGTCGCCGTGCGGGGTGTGCAACACGCCGGCACGCGCGTGCGTCGTCGGGTCCTCGGCGATCAGGTCGAATTTAAAAAGGCTCTGGTCCATAAACTGGAACTCCTTGGTTGCGGCTCATACGCAAACCATTATACGAGCAACCATCGAACCGCACCGACTCGACAGAAACTGGCGCAAGAGGGAGCGCGGCAGGGACACGGCAAATGAGCGAGGATTTTTGGACACTTACCTCACGAGAGTGGATAATCTCCCACTTTGAGCCCGCAAACAAACCAAAAACGGGAGATTATCCGCTCTCGTGTGAAGGGACGTATGAATGTGACAAAGGGACTGTCCCTTTGTCACATTAGCAACGCTGATGTTTTGGCCACGACAGCGAGCGGTCGCCAGAGCGAACAAATTGGCATGAAAAGAGGACGGCATAGACCTTCTGGTCATGCCGTCCTCTTTGAATGACAAGTTGTCGCTCTGGCGACCGCGCAGCGTCAACTGGTTACGCGGTTTGGTAAAACCGCGTAACCCCTACGGACGCTGGCCCATGCCGCCCTCGAGGGTGACAGTCTCGCCGTTCATATACTTAAAGTCGGGGCCGCAGAGCTGAACGACCACGCGGCCGATCTCCTTCTCGACGTCGCCGTAGTGGCCCGCCGGCGGCATGTGGACGTTGGCCTTGAACGCCTCGGGATAGGCATCCTGGAAGTTCTCGAGCGCAGCGGTCCAAGCAAGCGGGCAAACGATATTGACGTTGATGCCGTCCTTGCCCCACTCGTTGGCGGCGACGCGAGTCAGGCCGCGGATGCCCTCCTTGGCGGCAGCATAGCTGCACTGGCCGTAGTTGCCAAACAGGCCGGCGCCCGAAGCAAAGTTGACCACGGAGCCCTTGGTCTCTTTCAGGTGCGGATAGGCCTTCTGCATGTACAGGTAGGTAGCATACAGACCGGAGTAAATGGCCAGGTTAAACTGATCCATGGTGTGATCGGCAATGGTCACGCCCGAGGCGCTGGCCTGAGCGTTGTTGACGACGGCGTCGATGCGACCGAACTCCTCAATCGCCTTGTCGATAACGTTCTGCACGACGGCCTCGTTGTCCTGGCCGGCGGAGACATCGGCCTGAACAGGAAGAACCTTGACGCCGTACTCAGCCTCGAGAGACTCCTTGGCAGCCTCGAGCTTGGCGACGTTGCGGCCGGTGATGACGAGGTTCGCGCCCTCCTTGGCAAAAGCGATATCGATGCCGTAGCCGATGGAGCCGGCGGAACCGTCCTTGAGCGTGGCCCTGCCGCCGCCGGTGACGATCACGGTCTTACCAGTGAAAAGTCCCATACAAAGTCCTTTCAAATCGCGACGGGCCCGCCCGTCGACTGCGCGCATCCAACTTCACGCGCCAAAAGCTGACATGCAACTTTAGCGGGTTCAAGTGAAAAATAAAGCCCATGGCAGGCGAACGGTGCAACGTCTTTCGGCGAAGGGAATGTCAAGTAAAAATTGGATAGAGCGACCGAGTTTTTGTTAACGCAACGAGTCATCGAACACGTTTTGAAACTTTGCTGCGGGGCGCGGGATGTCGGCGCGAGACTTTATCATAGGGTGACGAACAACGATGAGGAGCACATGCCTATGACAGACGAGCTGGACCCCCAGACTCAACAGCATATTGATAATTCCGCAGACACCATTGACGACTGCGATACTTCCACCAGAAGCGATGGCGGCATTGATGCCGCTGTCGAGGAGGCTCCTGCCGCCGCAGACGAGGCCGCAGACGCAAATGTCGCCGCAGAGCAAGACAAAGAAGAGCAGCTAGAGCAGCCGGACCCGAGCGATACTGAGCCCAAGGCTGAGAACGCTCCGCAAGCAGCAGGCCCCATCGAGGTGTCTTCGGAAGAAGAGCTCGACGCCGTCATGGACTCCATGATGGATGCCGTCAAAGCGATGAAGGACGCTGTCGCCGATGCCGATGTCGACGCCGAGGAAGAGGAAGCCGCCGAGGCCGCCTCGACGTTTGTGCCCGGCGAGACCCCGGTTGCCGACCAGGGCAGCACCATGCCCTCGTTCCTGCAACTCGAGCACCCCACGATCGGCACCGACGCGGTCGACCCGCACGCAGCGGGCTTTTCCGTGATCGAAGGCGGCACCGGCAATATCGCCGCGCCGCAGACTGCCGATACGAATGCCGCCGAGGCCGCGCACCCGACCACCTCGCATGCCCCCGCCACGAGTCGCGACCTGGGGAGCGCCGTCTCAAACACCGCTAACGCCGTGGGCACTTTTATCGCCCAGGGCGCGTCGGCCATGCGCGAGATGAACGCCGCAAAGAAGGCACTCGCCGATGCCCGCGCCCACCTGTCCGAGCTTGAGCAGCGCATCGCCGACCAGGCAGAGGAGCTCGAGACGCGCCAGGACATCGCAGGCCGCTACGATCAGATCATCGCCGACCAGCGCCAGGCAATCGCCACGGCACAAAAGACCGCTGCGGCAGCTGAAATTAACCGTGATGCCCATGCCGCCAAAGCGACGGAGCTCAAGGGCCAGCTCGAGCA
The DNA here is from genome assembly GCA_958407445.1 of uncultured Collinsella sp. Taxonomy (GTDB): domain Bacteria; phylum Actinomycetota; class Coriobacteriia; order Coriobacteriales; family Coriobacteriaceae; genus Collinsella. Next base: position 141,542 of record CATYIU010000001.1, on the reverse strand, counting down.
AATGAAAGCAGAGGACGATGCGACCGAACTCCGCCTGAAGGCTGCACTCGACGCCACGGAAGCCCGCGAGGCGAGTTCACGCGAGACCGGCAACCGCCTGGTTCGTCGACTCGAAGATTCCAAGCGCATCCGCGACAAAGTGAAGGCTGAGCGCGATACCGGTGTCGCCGCCGCACGACAAACTGCCGATGCTACGCGCGCACAGCTCGAGACCTTGCGTCGCGAGTATGCCGAGCTGCAGCGCAACCCTTCGGCAAATCCCGCCAATTACACCGTGCGCACCAGCGAGCTGTCTATGCAAATCTCCGACGCTGCCGACGCCCTCCGCAAGGCCGAGGAAGACATTCCGCGCGTGACCGCCGATCTTGAGCATTCACTTGCCGCCGCCGAGCAGGCCGTCGAACAGGCACAGGCTCCCATCGCCGACGCTAAACGCGCGCACCAGGCCGTAACGGCCGAGGCAGATGCCGCGCGCGACGAGCTGCAGTCCGCAAAAACTGCCGCCGCGACGCGTCAGCGCGAGCTGCGCGAAAAGATCACCGCGCAGGACAAGGCACGCCGCGAGCAAGAGCAGGCCATCGCAAACGCCCGGGCAGATGCCGCGCATGCGCAGTCGATTATCGAGCAGGCGACCGAGGTGCACGACCATCCCGAGATCACCGAATCGCTCGCCGGGTCCTTGGCACGTGACAAGGCCGAGCATACCGAGACCGAGCGCGAAGTTGCCCAACTCGAGGCCGCCGAAGACGACGTGCGCAAGCGAACCCGCGACTCACGCGTCAAATTCACCGGAGCCATCGTCTGCATCATCGCCGCAATCCTGGTGATCATCGCAATCTGGCTGTTCATGAGCAAGTAAACCAGTTGCCAAAAACGCCCCAACGCAGTTGCGGTGAGATAGTTCCTGTTTAGCCCTCAAAAAGGCCAATTCAAGAACTATCTCACCGCAACTTATTTAGATTGGCACAAGGCAACCTATCCCTCTTGTACCAATCTCTTGACATAAGGACCGTCCCCAAGTGCCAACAACGGCAACGCCGATGTTCCGACAACGACAGCGAGCGGGTCGCATTTGAGACAAGGTGACGTGAAACGAAAGGGCGCTGACCTTCTGGTCGCGCCCTTGAAGTTGAACGTCAGATTGTCCAAATGCGGCCCGCGCAGCGTCGGCCGGTCCGCCGTTCGGTAGAACGGCGGAACCCCCGATTGCCGCTCTGGCGGGTTTGCAGCGTCGGCCGGTTACGGCGTTTGGAAAACGCCGTAACCTACTGAATGAGCATGGCGTCGCCAAAGCTGAAGAAGCGGTAGCGCTCCTCGATGGCGGCGGCGTAGGCATCCATGATCTGGTCGCGGGAGGCAAGCGCGCTCACGAGCATCATGAGCGTAGAGCGCGGCACGTGAAAATTCGTGATCAGCGCGTCGACCACGTGATAGGTCGAGCCGGGCATGAGGTAGAGCTGCGTCGTCGCGTTCTCGCGCACCACGATGTCACCGCGGCCGAGCGTGTCGGCGCCGTCCTCACGACCCTCAAAATAGCGCGCCGTCACAGCCGGATCGGACACCGGCGCGTCCGCGTCAAACGCGCTCTCGAGCGAGCGCACCGCCGTGGTACCGACGGCGATCACGCGATGTCCCTCGGCCTTCGCCCTATGCACGGCGTCGACAACCTCCTGCGACACGTGGTAGCGCTCGGTGTGCATGACGTGCTGCGTGGGGTCGTCCTCCTCCACCAGACGGAAGGTATCAATACCCACCTCGAGCTCGACGGCGGCAAACTTCGCGCCCTTGGCCTCGATAGCCGCCATGAGCTCGGGCGTGAAGTGCAGACCCGCCGTGGGAGCAGCGGCCGAATGCTCCTCCTTCATGGCGTAGACGGTCTGGTACTTCTCGGGGTCGCCCTCGTAATCGGTAATGTAGGGCGGCAGCGGCACGTGGCCGGCAGCATGGATGGCCTCGTCGAGCGTGCGCGGGTCGCCGGCGGCATTGCAACCGGCCGGCTCAAAGCGCACCAGACGGCCACCACGGCTATCGGTGACAAAGTCGATGACCTCGGCCGTCAGCACCACGGGAGCCCCCTCGGGCGCATGGGCGCCACCGGCTCGATACTCAATCTGAGCACCGGGCTTCAGACGCTTGCCCGGCTTGACCAGACACTCCCAAACGTGACCCAGCGGGTCAACATCCTCGCGACGCTTGAGCAGCAGCGTCTCGACCACGCCACCCGAGCCGGCTTTGCGACCGATCAGGCGGGCCGGCATCACGCGCGTCTGGTTGATGACGAGCACGTCGCCCGGCTCGATATAGTCAATGATGTCGCGGAAGATGCGGTGTTCAACGGTACCGCCGTGCGCCAACGGCGTTCCCGCCTGGGAGCCCTTGCGATCCACCACCAGCAGGCGGCAGGAGTCGCGCGGCTCGGCAGGAGCCTGGGCGATCAGTTCCTCAGGAAGGTTGTAGTCAAAATCATCGGTACGCATAGACACGTCGGATACTCCTTATATAGCTAAAGTCCGCTCTACATCCTAGCAGGCTAACGTCCCAAATGAACTACTTTTTGGACGCTTTGCGCTCGTCGCGGATGCGGGCGCGGTCCATGGCCGCCTCAACGGCCGAAAAGCGGCAGCCACAGTAGTTCTGCCGATACATGCCCAGCTCGCGCGAACGACGCGTGGCCTCGGGATAATACGGGCGAAAATCGCGAATCACCGGGGTGAGCCCGCGGGAGGCGGCCAAGCGCTCAAGCACATCATTACACGTGTCGAACAGCTGATACGGCGAGACGGCGAGCGTCGTACCCACATATTCGAACCCGCGATCCTGGGCCACACGGCATGCCTCGGCCAGACGCAGGGCATAGCACGCACGACAGCGACGGGGTCGATCGGCGCCAAGCGGGGCCACGCCGGCCTCCCAGCGCTCGCGGTCCTCGCCTGCCTCGATAAGCTCGATGTCGCCATCGGCACACCACCGGCGCAGCTCGTCCAAGCGCCGCTGCCATTCATCGTGCGGCTGAATATTGGGGTTAGTCCAGCAGATCGTGGGCTCAAACCCCTCCTCGCGCAGCAGGCGGACCGGCTCAAGCGAGCACGGCGCACAGCACGCATGCAGCAGCAGCGGCTTCATGGACATCTCCTCTCCCAGAAAAATCATCCCAAAAAGACTACCTTGCGAAAAAGCGAACACCAAAGGACGTGTCCTCGCAGGCGACAATGCGGCGGTCGCGCAAAATGGTCCGCACGTAATACCAGTCGCCCACACAGCCCGACAAATGCAAGCCGGCCGTCAGGTAGCACAGCAGCGGATAGCCCGAACATGTAAACCCCAGGGCAAACGCCGCCGTCACAATAACCGTCGGCGCCAGGCAAACCGCCATGTACCGCCGGCGCGAATACACAACGCCCTCGGCGCAGGCGTAAATCATGCAGGTTTCGAGATTTGCTCCGAAGGTCACCCGAGCACCAGCAGGCGCAAACAGCTTAAAGAACACCGCGTGCACCAGCTCGTGCACGGCAAATGACGCCGCCGAAACCGCGGCCAAGCCGACTATCCAGCCCACGACAGCCATCCAGCCGCCCGCCTCAGCCGCGTCCAAGTCCGCAGGCCCGCCCAACAGCATAAACACCGGCACCAGGCACACGGCAAACACTGCGATCACGGCCATCCCCCACACGAAGCAAGCGTGTAGAAAATCCTCGTCCTCAAACGCATGTATGTTGGAAATCTCATTCATAGCATCTTAGGATAGCGCCCCTGCCACGCACCCGCCCGCATGTGCGATAATGTCGAACGATATGCACGAATTGACCACCGCGCCGCCGAACCCCGTGCCCGGCCGCGCTCTTACCTATATGCGAAGGAGTCCCATGGCATCCAAATACTCCATGAACGACCGTCCCAGCTGGCCGCGCCGCGCCATCGTTACCGCCGGCGAGCCCTACGGCAACAAGGGTCTGCACTTTGGCCACGTCGGCGGCGTCTTTGTCCCGGCCGACTTCTTCGCCCGCTTCCTGCGCGACCGCCTGGGCCGCGAAAACGTCATCTTCACCTCGGGCACCGACTGCTACGGTTCGCCCATCATGGAGAGCTACCGCAAGCTCAAGGAGAACGAGGGCTACGACAAGTCCATCGGCGAGTATGTCGAGTCCAATCACTCCCGCCAGGCCGCGACCCTCAACAACTACAACATCAGCTGCGACATCTACGGCGGCTCGGGTCTTGAGCCGGCTGCGCAGATTCACAACGAGGTAACCGCCGAGATTATCGAGCGCCTGCACGAGCAGGGTACTATCTCAAAGCGCTCCACGCTGCAGTTCTACGACGCCAAGGCCGGCACGTTCCTCAACGGCCGCCAGGTGATCGGCCGCTGCCCCATTCAGGGCTGCAAGTCCGAGAAAGCCTATGCCGACGAGTGCGACCTGGGTCACCAGTTTGAGCCCGAGGAGCTCATCGCGCCCAAGAGCCAGCTCACCGGCGAGGTGCCCGAGCTGCGCCCGGTCGACAACCTCTACTTCGACCTTCCGGCCTACCTCGACTTTATGAAGACCTACACCGCCAAGCTCGCCCAGAACCCGCAGGTTCGCTCCGTGGTCTCCAAAACCATGGAAGAGTGGCTGCTGCCGGCACAACTCTATATTCAGAACAAGTTCCGTGAGGCTTTCGACGCCGTCGAGGACCAGCTGCCCGAGCACACCGTGCTGGAGCCCGAGGGCAACAAGAGCAGCTTTACCGTCACCTTCCCCAGCTGGAAAGAGCGCGACGACGCCCACGCGGTGCTCGCCAACGGCGGCGTGCGCTTCCGCAGCGGTAAGGCGCTCGTGCCCTTCCGCATCACCGGCAACATCGGCTGGGGCGTTCCGGTGCCCGAGGTCGACGGCGTTTCCGACGTCACCTGCTGGTGCTGGCCCGAGAGCCTGTGGGCGCCCATCAGCTACACCCGCACCGTACTCGCACGCGATGCCAAGGCCGCCGGCGTGACCGAGGGTGTCGCCGCCCAGGATGCCGCCCTCATGGGCGAGCCCGCCGCCGATTCCACGCAGGTCCCCGCGCCCGCCTACCAGCACAGCTCACTCGACTGGCGCGACTGGTGGTGCTCGGACGACGCACAGATCTACCAGTTCATCGGTCAGGACAACATCTACTTCTACTGCATCGCGCAGACCGCCATGTGGGAGGCCCTGGGTTGGGACCTCACGCAGAGCACCGTCAGCGCCTGCTACCACCTGCTCTACATGGGCAAAAAGGCCAGCTCGTCCTCGCAGACGCCTCCCCCGCCGGCAGACGACCTGCTCAATCACTACACCTGCGAGCAGATGCGCGCGCATTGGCTGTCGCTCGGCCTGTCCGAGAAGCCGGTGAGCTTTAGCCCCAAGGCATACGACACCCGCGTGACCGGCAAGGACAAGGACGGCAACGAGGTGCGCGCCTGCGACGACAAGCGCGTCATCGACCCCGCCCTTAAGGAGAGCGCCCTTTTGACCGGCGTGTTCAACCGCTTAGCCCGCAGCTGCTTCTACGGCGTCGCCGTCAAGGAGGGCGACGAGAGTCCCTATCGCAACGGCTGCATCCCCGCCGGTGCCGCTTCTGACACCGTGGTCGAAGCCGCCGAGCAGGCTGCCCTTGCCTTTGAGCAGGCCATGTACAAGTTCGAGACGCACCGCGCGCTCGCCGTGTGCGACGACTACCTGCGTGCCGCCAACAAGCGCTGGAGCGATGCCTCCAAGGCCGCCAACAAGCTCGAGGGCGAGCCGGCCAATGCCGCAATGACGCAGGCCCTCGTCGACGCCTTTACCGAGCTGCGCGTGGCGACGGTGCTCATGCACGGCATCGTCCCTGCCGGCTGCGAGCTCATCTGCGAGTACTTCGACGTCGATCCGGTCGCCTTCTTTAGCTGGGATAACATCTTCGCCTCCACGGACGAGTTTGTGGAGAGCCTGGGCGAGAAGCCTGGCGAGCACCGCGTGAAGCCGCTGCCCCCGCGCTTCGACTTCTTCAGCAAGCACGAGAGCCAGTACTAAAGCACGCCAGCAGCAGCGTACCCGGAAAGTAGTCAATTTGGAATGGGAAGGAAAGACGGATGTCCAAGCCGCGTCGTCGTAGGCAGAAAAAGCAGGTCAAGGCCGAGCTCAAGCTCAGGCAGTTTGCCGCCACCGAGCTTTCCGACCAGCTTGCCGCCCTTCCTTGCGCCGCCGACCTGCCGCGCTTTATGGTCGACACGGTCGCCGGCGCCTATGCGCCCGCCGATGCCGAGCTCATGATCGAGGGCTTCGGCGCCGCGGCCACACGCCCGGTCACGCTGCGCGCCAACACGCTCAAGGCAACCGCCGAGGACATCGCTGCGGCGCTCGATGCCGCCGGCATCGCTCACAACCCCGTCACCTGGTACCCAGACGCCTTCATCCTGCCCGAGGCCCAGGTTTCCGATCTGTGGGATCTCGACATCTACCGCGACGGCAAGATCTACCTGCAGAGCCTGTCGTCCATGATGCCGCCGCTGGTCCTGGGCGCTCAGGTAGGCGAGGACATCCTGGACATGTGCGCGGCCCCCGGTGGCAAGACGACGCAGATCGCCGCCCTCACGCAGGGACAGGCGCACCTTACCGCCTGCGAGATGAGCATTCCCCGCGCCGAGAAGCTCGAAGCCAACCTCCACCGCCAAGGCGCAAAAAACGTGCCCGTCATGCGCATCGACGCACGCGAGCTCGACGAGTTCTTCCGCTTTGACCGCATCCTGCTCGACGCTCCCTGCACCGGCACGGGCACCGTCATCAGCGGCAACGAGAAAAGCCTGCGCGGCCTGACCGAGCAGTTGCTGAGCAAGTGTGCCCGCTCGCAGCGAGCACTTCTGGACCGCGCCATGGGAGCCCTCAAACCGGGCGGCACGCTCGTCTATTCGACTTGTTCGATCTTGCCGCAGGAAAACGAGGACGCCCTGCAAGAGGCCCTCGACAAGCATATGGACTGCGAGCTCATCCCCCTCGACGGCACGCCAAACGAAAGTGAGGCACGCCGCGCCCAGGAAGCTGGCGAGGAGCCGCACATCGAGTCCAACGCCCTGACCGAGGCCATTGCCGCGGGTCAGGTATCGGCCATCGCCAACGGCCTGCCCGGCACGCTCACCATTCCGTCCAGCCGCGAATTTGAGGGCTTCTACATTGCCCTGATCCGAAAACGCAGCTAGCGCACGGATCCAAAACTCAACAAGCTATCTCCGTGCGCGTTTGCCCTGCTGGTCGCGATGCTGTTTAAGCATCGCGCGCTCCTTGCGTTCGGCCCTTTTGCCCTTAATGGCCGTGACCACAAAGTAGATGACCGCGGCGGCAACGATTGCGCCCACACACAGGCCAATCGAGCCAAACATTGCTGTCAATTCCATACCGCGTCACCTCTCTTTTAAACGGGACATTCAAGATAGCACCTCAATACCCGCCACCACAGCTCCTTCACGTTCGCCGGCCCTTCGGTCTAACGGATGGCGCGGCGGGGAAAAATCAACTCGTCAAACGATTTAGCATTCGCAATTCCGGCTGCATCGCGCCGGCCGTCATCACATAGAATCGAGCTTCCATGGATACCCTCAACGATCTAAATGAGCGCGTCGACGCCTTCGTCGGCACCAGCTCCTTCGACACGCCTGCCGCGGCAAACGACCAAGCCCCCATCGATGTGCCCGCCGAGGTTCACGAGGACATCGTCGCCTCGGTCGATTTCTCCGAGGTCGAGCTCGCAGACGAGTTCACCGAACCCCAGGTAGCCGTGACCCCCAACGGACTGCTTCCCATGGAGCCGCTGCCCATCGACGGGCGTCTGCGCAAGGCGGCTCTCCGCATGCCCGATGAGATCGAGGAGGCCAGCGGCTTTACGCTCTTCGGTCGTCGCATCAAGTCGCTTATCTACACCACCGACGTCGCGGTCATCCGCAACTCCAACGCCGATGCCGTCTTTGCCGTTTACCCCTTCACGCCACAGCCGGCCATTACGCAGGCGCTGTTGACCGTTGCCGAGTGCCCGGTCTTTGTAGGCGTGGGCGGCGGAACTACGACCGGTAAGCGCTCCGTACAGATGGCAGCCGTCTCCGAGATGCAGGGCGCGGCGGGCTGTGTGGTCAACTCCCCTGCCACTGCCGAAATGATCGAGCACATCACCAACATCGCCGACATCCCCGTCATCGCCACGGTCGTACGTTGCGACGACGATGCTCACGCCAAAGTGCGCGCCGGAGCCAAGATCCTCAACATCGCGGCCGGCAAGAACACGCCCCAGGTCCTGCGCGAGCTGCGCGAGCACTATCCCAACCTGCCGCTCATCGCACCGGGCGGCAAGACGCCCGAGAGCATCCGTGAGACCATCGCCGCCGGCGCCAACGCCATCATTTGGACGCCGCCTTCGGCCCAGCAGCTGCAGACCGACATGATGCAGCGCTACCGCAAGATGAAGGAAGACGCCACGCCTGTCATCTCGCGCGACGATGTGCCCATTATCGACCAGGTCGCCGCCGCCGAGGTCAGCCAGGTCGAGAATATGAATCCCGACGTGCCGATTCCCGACGAGGTCATCGAGCGCGTCGCTTCGATCCACGATCATATCGAGGAACGTCGCGCCAACCGCGGACTCAAGCCCTCGCTGCACGGCTTCTTCTTCCGCGGAAAGAAACGCTAACCGCAACAGCAAGGCCCGCCCCGCAAACAACGGGACGGGCCTTTTCTGTTTTCGAATGTCAGGAGTGACAAGCGCAGCTGTTAAAACTGACAGTCAGCGCACGAACGCTAATCCACGCGCTTGTCGCCCATAAAGAAGAGCGCCACCGTACCAGGTCCGGTATGCGAACCGATCAGAGTACCGATGTTATTGATCTCAATCTTGCCTTTAAGCTGCGGAACCTGTTCCTCAATCAGCGCCGCAACTGCCTCGGCATCCTCGCGGCACGCCGAGTGCGACATGATGCACTTACCCGAATAATCCGCACCTTCCTGCACGTGTGCCATCATGGTCTTAGCCATCTCGGAAATCGCGCGCTTCTTAGTGCGAATCTTCTCACGTGGCGACAGCCCACCTTCGCAATCGACCGTCATAAGTGGGCAAATCTTAAGCGCCGTGCCGATGATCGCGCTCGCGGCCGAAATGCGACCGCCTCGTAGGTAGCTCGACAGATCGGTCGAGAAGAACCAGTGGTGAAGGTTGAGTTTATGCTCCTCAATCCAAGCGGCCGTCTCGTCGAGCGAAGCGCCGCCATCGCGAACGTCGGCGGCACATTCCGCCAGCAGGCCAAAGCCCGAAGACGCCGCCAACGAATCGATGACGCGCACCTTGCCGCCCTGAGGATAGCGATCCGCGAGCATCTGTGCCGCAACGCAGGCCGATCCATACGTGCCCGAAATACCCGACGACAACGTCAGGTGCAGCACGTCTTTACCCTCGGCAACAAACGGCTCCCAAAACTCCTCGTACTCACCCACGCTCACCTGAGACGTCTTGGGCATGGCGCCCGCGGCAATCTGGGCAAAAAACTCGTCCGGCGTAATCGACTGATACAGATCGTCCGTATAGACAACATCGTCGATCTCGTAATGAAAACACACGACAGGGATATTGCGCGACGCAAAGAACTCACGGGTTCGATCGGCGGCGGATTCACAGGTCAGGACAAAATCACTCATATGAGGCTCCTTAAGTATTGCTGTGCAAATTATCGCACAGCAAGCCTAAATACGATACAAATGTCCACTATTTACCAATGCGAACCATTTGTATTGATTATCTTTATCATGAACATCCCCATCCCCGCCATGGGCCAACGTGGGCAAAATCACCCGCTTCGTCTCCACTCAACCGCCATATCTACCTCAACTAAATCGATTTACCAAACCGTTCAGCCGACAATTCAGCCGCCGGCGCAAAATCGAAACAAAGCCGGCGCATACTGGTAAACGTTTGACGCTGTTTTATCAGTTTTATCAACCATATCGGAAGGTGCTTCATGGTCGCATTCGATCGCAATCCGCAAGACTTTAAGTATCTGCGTCTGCTGTCGAGACAATTTCCCACCGAGCAATCCGCGTTTACCGAGATCATCAATCTCTCGGCCATTCTCAACCTGCCCAAAGGCACCGAGCATTTTATGAGCGACGTGCACGGCGAGTACGAAGCCTTTATGCACATCCTCAACAACTGCTCGGGCGTCGTGCGCGAACATGTCGACGAGATCTTTGGCGACACGCTCACCTTTGACGAAAAGGGCGAGCTGTGCACGCTTATCTACTACCCGCGCGAGAAGATCGAGCTGGTCCGCAGCCGGCGCGAGGACTCGCCCACCTGGTACAAGACCATGCTCGACCAGCTCATTGTGGTTGCCCGCTCGCTTTCGAGCCGCTATACCCGCTCCAAGGTGCGTAAGGCCATCCCGCGCGATTACGCCTACATCATCGACGAGTTGCTGCACACGCATCCGGACGAGAACAACTATCGCGTGCGCTATCACGAGCGCATCGTTGGGTCCATCCTAGAGACCGCAAGCGCCGACGACTTTATCGAGTCGCTCGCCTCGCTCATCAAGCGCCTGGCCGTCGACCACCTGCACCTGGTGGGCGATATCTTCGACCGTGGCGGCGGCGCTGCCAAGATTATGGACCGCCTGCTCACCTACCATTCGCTCGACATTCAGTGGGGTAACCACGACCTACTGTGGATGGGCGCTGCGGCCGGTGAGCCTGCCTGCATCGCCACGGTGCTGCGCAACAACCTGCGCTACGACAATTACGAGATCCTCGAGAACGACTATGGCATCTCGCTGCGCGAGCTTGTCGCCTTTGCCGATGCCACCTATACCGCCGGTGAGCCCATCAGCCCGCTGATTAAAGCCATCAACGTCCTGCTCTTTAAGCTCGAGGGCCAGATTATCCAGCGCCACCCCGAGTTCGACATGACCAACCGCCTGCTGCTCGACAAAATCGATCACGACGCCGGCACAGTCACGCTTGCCGACGGCAGCGTGTGGCCGCTCACGACCAGCGACTTCCCCACCGTCGACCCGACGGACCCCTACATGCTCACGCCCCAGGAGCAACACATCATCGACAAGCTCGTGTCCGAGTTTGTCACCGCCGATCACCTGCATCGCCATATCGATTTCCTCTATACCCACGGCTCCATGTACAAGGTCGCCAACGGCAACCTGCTGTTCCATGGCTGCGTGCCGCTCAACGAAGACGGCACCTTTAGCAGCATGAACTGCCTGGGCACCTGGCACGCTGGCCGCGATTATCTCGATTTTTGCGACCACATCGCCCGCCGTGCCTGGCGCGTGGGCGACCGCGACGCCCTCGACTGGATGTGGTACCTGTGGATTGGCTTTAACTCACCCGCCAGCGGACGCCTGGTGCGTACCTTTGAGCGCGCCTATATCGCCGATAAGAGCACGTGGGTCGAGCCGATGGACCCGTACTTTGCACTTACCAAGTCGCCCTCGGTCTGCGACGACATCATGCGCGAGTTTGGCGTCGCGCCCATGGCATGTTCACCGACCGGTCACATCATCAACGGCCACACGCCCGTTAAAACCACCAAGGGCGAGCAGCCCATCCGCGCCAACGGTAAGCTGCTGGTCATCGACGGCGGTTTCTGTCGCGCCTACCACCCCAAAACGGGTATCGCCGGCTATACGCTCATCTCGAGCTCGCGCGGCTGCCGTCTCAAGTCGCACCGGGCCTTTACGACGGTTGCCGAGGCACTCACACGCAACGTGGACATCGAAAGCGAGACCAACCGTTTTGACCAAGCAGACCGTCGCCGCATGGTGAGCGACACCGATTCCGGAGCCAAGATCCGCAGCCAGATCCAAGACCTGCGCCAGCTGCTCGATGCATATAGAAACGGTGCTATCGAGGAGCGCGCCTAGCCCCGCCTGCGGGGATTGGCTAAACTTGCTGAGTTTGTCATCCCCACGGCGCTGCGGCGCCACCTTAAGGCAGGTTCCATGCAAAAGCTCCTCGCGCAGATCATGAAGTTTGGCGTCGTCGGCGTCATTGCCACCGTCATCGACTTTGGCATCATGAATCTGCTCCACTACGGTCTGGGCCTCAATATCCTGATCGCCAACACCAGCGGCTTTATCGTCTCGCTCGTCTTTAACTACGTCGCGAGCATGAAGTACGTGTTTGCACACAAGGAGGGCATGAGCCGCCGCCGCGAGTTCATCATCTTTGTCGTGTTGTCCGTTATTGGCTTGGCGCTCAACGACGGCATCGTGCTGGCCCTCAACGCCGGCCTGGGGCTCGAGGCCAATATCGCCAAGATTTGTGCCACCGCGCTTGTTATGGTCTACAACTTTGTGACCCGAAAGATTTTCCTGGAGGGCGAGGAGACAAAATAGTTCGACACCTCTGAAGCATTACGGCACCCACGGACGACGCGCACTCAGCGCAGTATCGTCCGTGGGTGCCGCTCGTTTACGGGCAAATTTTCAACGTTTGCGGATTAGCTCTTGAAAATTTGACGAGTTCGTATAGTTCTTGGCAAAAACCTTACGTTTCCCTTCCAAAAGCCCTAAAGTATCTCCTTGCTCGATTCATCAACGCATTGGATGTGATTACGTGCGCAAGGCACTGGCACAACCTCATACCAAGCAGTTCCTCAAGTTCGCTGTCGTAGGTCTTATCTCCTTTGGCATCGACTGGGGCATGCTCATTGCGCTCGTCGAGCTGTTCCACCTCGACTTTTTGTTGAGCACCACGGTCTCGTTTATCACGTCCGTCGTGGTCAACTACTGGCTCAGCATGAAGTACGTGTTCGACCACCGCGAGGGAATGAGCCGCAAGCGCGAGTTCACGATCTTCACCATCCTGTCGGTGATCGGTCTGGGCCTCAACGACCTGTACATGTTTGTGGGCGTCACGTTTTTGAGCATCGGCTACCAGGCCATGAAGGCCATCGCCACGTTCCTGGTCACCTGGTACAACTACTTTAGCCGCCGCTTCTTCCTCGAGGGCGCACGGTCGTAGTCGATTCATTATTAGCTTGAATGTATAACCGGTTGGAATTCCCGTTCCAACCGGTTTTTTGTTTGCCGAGAGGCCCGGCGACCCGGTCTCATTCGCATGAAAAACGGGCGGCCCGGATGTTTGTCCGAACCGCCCGTCTGGCGCGCTATGTCGAGGCCTCTAGCCTGTAACGTAATACCAGACCACGTTGTCGCCGTTGGAGAGAACGTAGTTGCTGCAGGCCGTCATAGGCGTTGTGCCGTTGACGGAGTACATCCAGCCGCTCGTGCCGCCGTGTTCCTTCTCGGCCAAACCGCCAATCGCGGCAACATAGGTACCATACGACGAAGGGCGCGCATTGATAGAAAGTCCCAACGCACACAGCGCGTCGTAAGGAGTTGCGCCCTCATTGAAGGTGAACGTGCCGCCAGAAGAGACAGGGTTACCCACGGCGCTCGATGTGACCGAGACCGTCACCGTGACGACGTGGCTAGGCTGCTGCGAGCCGCCCTGATCGCCCGTAGAGGCGCCGCCGCCGTTGGATGCAGAACCACCGCCGGTCGTCGAGCCAGCGCTCGAAGATGAGCCGTCAGAAGCGCTTGATCCGCCAGTGGACCCAGAATTCTGCGAACCCGATTTATCCCCGGACTTCTTGCCGCCTTTGCCTTCGGACTTCTTCTCCTTCGAATCCTTGTCAGACTTCTTGTCCGAAGATTCAGACTTGTCCTTGGAATCAGATTCATCCGAGTCCTTGGACTCGGAGTCCACAGCGTCAGAAGACGAGGAGCCCGCTGCCTCCGTCTTGCGAGAGGCGGTAGAGCCAGAGCCGGCAACGCTTTTCCCCGCCACGGCCCGAGCGATCCAATCGATGGACCAAGCACCGCTGGAAGAAGGTTGGACAAAACCCAGCGACACAACGATCAAGACGATGCAGGCGGCCGTCAGGGCGCCAAAAAGCGCCTTGCGCCGAGGGGCGGACGCCGCCGAAGCGGCGTCCTTTTTCTTTGCATCGTCAAGCTGGATGAACGACGAGTCGGGCTGCTTGGACTCGGCGTCCTGAGGCTTATTGGACACAGCCCTCACCTACCGACGCTTGGTAAACACGAACACACCGATGACTGCGAGACCGATCACGCCGGCCGCCACGCCAACAATGGCGAGCGGGTTGAAGCCAGACTCCTGTGCCGGAGCAGCAGCGGACTTCTTAGCAGCGGTCGTAGCAGACGAGCCCGTATCGGACTTGCCATCCTTCTTGCCGGACTTATCGGAATCCTTCTTGGAATCCTTATCGTCCTTGGTCTCGGTCGTGGTGGTCGTGGAGACCGGCTTCTGACCCGGCGAGACAGCACCGCCGGACTGCTGCCCGTTCGTACCGTTGCCAGAACCGGAGCCGCCATTGCCGCCAGAACCGCCGTTGTTGTCAGCGGCCTTCTTGATCCACTTGGCATACAGCGTCATATCAGCCGTCACCGCAACGCTAAAGTCATACGCCTTTGTACAAGCTTCATCGGTGTACCAACCAGCGAAGGTATAGCCCTCGCGCGTCGGATCGGTCGGCTTGCTGACAGTCGAGCCCGAAGCGGGGGTCTGACCATTGACCGACGAGCCGCCCTGAGCATCAAACTTGACGCGATGTGCCTGAGATTTCACACAGAAGAGATGGCCCGAATCGTTGGTGTAATACAGATTGCCGAACTGATCGCAGACAACCGAGGCCATGCAATAGTTGGCATATCCAGAACCGGGAACGAACACCTCGGTTGCCTCGGCATCGCCCAGCTTGTACATGTACACGCCACCGCCGGTAGTGTAGTTAGGCCAATTGCCCTTGGCGCCGTTCAAGGTGAAATATACGTACGTCTCGCCATCATGCGTTGAGACGAGCGGCGTGCCCTTGGACTCAAAGCCAAGCTCTTCGCCATCGGCCTTCGTAATCTGCTTCACACTCATATCGGAGAGGTCAATGATCGAAAGCAGGCCCTTAGCCTTAGCCTTGGCCTTAGCCTTCCAATTGTTCACGGTTGTCCCGCCAATAAAAGCATACTTACCACTGAAAACGGGCGTCGAAGTCGAATAAGCGGCAAACTGAACTTTCGCGGCCTCAGTAATGGAACCATCGGAACCAATGGTCAGCTTGTGCAACGTACCATCGTCGCGCGTAACAGCATATATATAACCGTCATGAACGGTAAGCGCCGAACGGATGTTGCCACCAGACAGCTTAATCGAACCAACAAGCTTTGACAGATCGGCAGAATACACGCGCACCTGGCCATAGTCGCCGCCAACGACATAGTAGCCATTTACCATCAGGCCGCCAGACCAGTAGTAACCTCCGTCAGCGACGGAGGCGCTACCGGCGATGGCGCCCGTGTGAATATTGATGCGCCTGACCGTACCGTTTTGCACGTCATTGCCATTGCCAGACCAATAATCAAGGGTGTTGATATAGACGTAGTCGCCGTCAACGGTCAACGAAGACAGGTTCTGCTTCGTAAATGCATCGGAATACCAAAGCGTCTCAAACGTTTTCGCCGAAACAGCCTGCAGATAGCCGCCGGAAAGCGGAATCAAAATAATGCCTTGCGCAATAACAGAACGGCAGGTGGTATCCATGGAAGAGCCAAGCTCAAGAGATCGCAGAACGGAACCCGTCTCGGGATCAATCTCATTCAGGACAGCATTCCACGTCTTTCCACCCCATACCGAAGCGCCCGTGACAAGGTATACCTTTCCGTTCGCGACAATGGGGTCAGACGCAGAGGCGCTTGCACCTGCCTTCTGCTGCTCTTCGGTCAGAAGATTAAGTGCCCAAGAAGGCGTATCGGTCTTTGTTGTAGGCGTAAGGGCGTCCGTCGAGGATCCCGAGCCGCCGTTCGCAAAACCATTCCATGCCGCATCGACATCGGGATGCTCCGTTCCGGGATTGGTAGCAGGAGCCGTCGAGGGCTTCTGCGTGCCGTCACCCTTAACATAACGGAACTCGACGCAATCGCCGTTCTTGAGGTAGTAGCTCGGAGCACCGACGCTCGCATACCCATTGTTTACAAAGAACGACCAGTAGCTGTACGGCGCGGCGCTCGTTGTGCTCAGCACGCGGCCATCGGGCATCGTCGCACTCGTAAGACCCCATGCATTTGCTTCGAGGTTCGTGCAACCGGCAGCCGTCATAAGCTGCTCGAGCACCGACTCGGCCGTCGTGTCTTCGTCGGCAGGAAGCGTGAGCTCGGTCAAGGGCGCCACCGATTGCTCGGTATAATTGCCGTCAGCATCACTTGCGGAAACGCCCGTGACCTTGGCCGTCACCGTAATGGTCTTGCCCTCGTTCGGGTTGTCGAGCCCCGTCGTTCCCTTGACGTTTACCGTCGCAGAAACATCCAAGCCGGCAAGCACCGCGTAGTCCGAATTGTCGGGATAGCGCTCGGCATAACGGGCAAAACGCTCACTCTTCAGACGGCCGCTAATTGTGACTTTCGTGTTGTATTCGGGCTGAGTGAAGATAAGGTTCTCATGCGCGATAACCCTCGGTTTGCTCGACTTGAGCAAACGATAGGTGTTCTCCGTGCCGCCGGGGAGCTCACTGAACACGAAGCCGTAGTGGCCTGCAGCCTCTTCGGAGGAATAGCACCAGTTAACTGCATATCCCTGACCGTACACCTTCAACGGCGCATGCAA
Organism: uncultured Collinsella sp.; assembly: GCA_958407445.1. Classification (GTDB taxonomy): domain Bacteria; phylum Actinomycetota; class Coriobacteriia; order Coriobacteriales; family Coriobacteriaceae; genus Collinsella. The sequence continues at coordinate 124,896 of CATYIU010000001.1, read as the reverse complement.
GTTCCCCGTTACATTGGACGCATCCTGCCCGTCAAGAATACCCTGAGAGAATGTTGACTTTGCAAGGCTCAGGTGGAACAGCTCGGCATCGAGCTCGTTCTGGTCCTGCGGGGCAATCGCAAAATCGAGGGTCTTACTAGCCGTGACCTCGGCGTTAGACTTATCGGTCACCGTGAGGGTGATCTTGGTCTTCGCTGCCTCGGTGGCAGGCAGCGGCTGATAGACCGTGCCCTTGTAACCGTTGAACGTGATGTCATCGGTGCTGGCGGAGTACTTGACCTCGTAATACTTGCCGTCGATTTTGAGCGTGCTCGTGCGCGGCATCTGCAGGTCGGCGGTCAAGCCGTCCTTGTTGGCGGGCGCGTCGGTGCCGGAGTACTTGATGTTGCCGTAGGTAAAGGCCGCATCGACCTTCTCCTGCAGCGCCTTCTTGTCGGCAGCGACCTTCTCGGGATCGCCCTTGACGGTCACGGTGAAGTCGTGCGAGCCGGCAAGCTTGATGTCGCCGCTCGTAACCGTAACCTTGGCGGTCAGCGTCACGTCGCGATCGCTCGATGCGCGCGAAACCTTACCCGTCTTATCTTCCCAGCTATACCCAGAAACAAACAGGCGCTCGGTGTCGGAGCTTGTCCATTCAACAGAGAATTTCTTTGCGGAACCCGCCTTGTACGGAAGCGTGACATTTTGGGTCACGCCATCGGCGGACTCGCCCGCCGCGTAGCCAATCTGCAGGGATTCGGCAGCACTGTCAAGAAGGTCTTGCAGTTTAGCCTCGTCCCAAGCAACCTGCACCGACTTGTTGGGCAGGTAATACTCGGTCTTGCCATCACGTGACAGTTCAAACGCCACATCGGCGCTACGCAGACCGTCGATGTTGTAACCGGTGTAGTCGTTGGGGTCAATGAAGAAGAACGTCACATCGCCGTTGGTCTTATCCTGGGCGTCGGAGATGCCGACCGTGGCCTTGGCGTCCTCTGCCTTAAAGGCAACGCCGTCCTCGGAGACCTTGACGTCAATATCGGTGAAGCCCAAATCGGCAAGCTGCGCCTTCAGCGCATCATTGACGTTGCCGCCCTTGGCGCTGTAATCAACAGCGATCTGCTTATTGGCATCGTTGAGCTTTTGGACTGCAGCCTCAAGCGAGCCCGCGGCGATAACCTTGTTGGTGGAGACGAGCTCGACCGTCGAGCCTCCGCTCGTGGCGACAGCCTTCAGATACTTGCCCGTGGCTGAAGCCGAAACCGTCGCCTCGGCGCCCGACATATCGGGCAGCAGCGTCCAGTCAGCCGCCGGAGCCTTCGCATCGTCTGCCGCATACCAGGCAACAGTCGCCTGGTCGGTGACATCGATGCCATTGGTGGCCGAACCGTCGGCGCGCTTGGCCTGCGCCGTCGCCTTAACGCTATCGCCCGAGACGAGATGGGTCGATTCGCTATTGATCTGCGGCGTAGTGGTCACGCGCAACAGGTTATACTCCCCCGCCGCGGTAACGCTATCGGACGAAACCCATTCAACCGTGTTGTCGAGAGCGCTCGCCGTAACTTTGATGCGCTTGCCAACAAGCGCGTCCGAAATGGTCAGGCTGCCATCGGTCGTATCGATGCCGTCGGAGAGCTCGGTCCATTCGGCATCGCCCTCGCCCTTGGCATACCACGCCATGGTGAGCTCGGCATCGTCGGGCACGTCCTTGGTCGAGCCCGACCAGCTACCCGGAACCTGCACGCTCGGTGTGATCTTTGAGCCCACGCTGAGCGTAACGTTCTTATCGGCAAGCTCAATGCCCGCCAGCTTGTACTGGCCCTTAAGCGTCACGGGGCCGAGCGGGGCAACGGACTGCGTGCCGCCGTAGGAGCTCTTCTTCTGCGTGCTGGAGACGGTGTTTTCGCTCGTCACCTTCACGCGCAGATACTTGCCAGCATAGGCGGCATCAACGGTATAGGTGGCCTTGGTAGCACCGGGGATATCGGTGTAAGCGGAGTCGTAGCTCGAGCTGCTATTTGCATACTGCCACTGGTAGGTCACATTATCGGTGCGGTCGATATAGTTGTAGCGCGAACCGTCCTTTTTGCGCACCTTAGTCTTGAGCGTATCGCCTACGTGCACGCCATTGGTAGCGGGAGAACCCTCGAACTGCACGTCATAGAGCTCCACTTGGCCCGCGACGGAAACGGGACCCACCGCATAGTACGGCTTCTGCTCGCCATAGCCGCCGTTGGCCTTGGCCACGACGTAGTAGCCCTTAAGGGCGGCGGTCACCGTCAGGGTGTTACCGGTCTCACCCTTGATAGGCGTGTCGCACTTGCTTGCGGTGTTCGAGGTGCCCTTATACCACTGCCACGTGACATGCGAATCGGCGGTAACGTCGGTGGAACCCGCCTTGGCGGTCGCCGTAATCGTAGAACCAACCTCGACTTTGCCCGAAGTCGGGCTCATAGTCACGCTCGTAACATTAATTGAACCGGTAGCCGCAACGAGAGCGCCCGTGTTGTTGGCCATGCTCGAAGAGCCGATCTTCGAGGACACCTTGCACTTGAGGTACTTGCCACCTAAAGCGTCGGCAAGCTCGAGGGTCTCACCCGTGGCACCCGCAATGTCGGTATACGTGCCACTCTTGGTGTCAGAGCTCTGCCACTGATAGTTGAGCTTGCTCGCGTCGACGAACGCGCCGTACGCGCCGCCCTTCTCCTTAGCGCGGGCCTTAGCGGTATCCCCCACCGCAAAGACGCTCGTATCGTCCTTGGTATTGATGATGGACACGGCCGAAATCTCGATCGCACCGGCCTGTTTGACCTTGCTGGAAGTGGTCTTGTTCACCGTGTTGACGCCAGCGTTGGCCTCGACCCTGATGTACTTGCCTTCAAGGTCGTCGCCCACCACGAGCGAAGCACCCGTCTCGCCCTCGATCTTGGTAAAGCCCGAGTACTGCGAGGTGGATGCGGACCACGTGTAGGTAACCTTGGCGTCGGCGGGGGCTTGCTGATAATAGCTTATGTACGGAGTCGCCGTCAGGGTGTCGCCTATGCTCGGCGTGTCGCTACTCAGCTTGACGTTGTTAAGCTCCATCTGCCCGGCACCCAGCACGGGACCGGGGATGTTGTTGGCATTGATACCCGAGCCGGAAGAAACGGACGGACCATAGTAGTCCTTGCCATCAACCGTTACCCTGCAGATGAAGTATTTGCCTTCCATCGCGGCGGTGACGGTGAGCGACTGCTCGTGGCCTACGACCTCGGTGTAGTCGGCGACATTGCTGCTGGCCCTAGTCGTACCGGCGAGCCAGGTGTAAGTCCAAGTGCCGGGATTGGCAACGGACTCAGTCGAAGTGCCGTACCAGTCGTCCTCGACCTCATCGTACATATTTGCCCAAAGCGTCTCACCGGCCTTGAGCGCGCCCGACTTCGTGGAATAGAAGCTGTCCTTATCCTTGGTATCCTGAATGAAGACCTTGGCCTCGCTCGAAAGCGTTGTGGCGGACGCGGCGGCAACGGCGTTCTTCTGCTCCGAAGCAGCAGGCACCGCGGGAGAGCTCTCGGACACAGTCGCGTTATCTGCGGCGGTGTCGGCACCATTCGCGGCACTCGCAGTTGCGCCCTGATCTGCGCCGGCGTCATCGGCAGCAGCGCTCGCCGCCGCACTGTTCGCGCCGGTGTCGGCAGCGGTGCCATCGTCGGCCGCCGCGCCCTCGCCGCCCGTCGCAGCCTGCGCCACGGCCTCGGCAATGCCCTCGGCGCCCTCGGCCCAAAGTTGCGCCGGCGTGGTGCCAAAAGCCATGGCAAAAGCCAGGAACGCCACCAGACCGCGCTTGGCTACGCCACGGGCAATCGCTCCATGACGACGCCGCGAGGCGCGCTGGCGCTCGTCCTCAAACATATCCATTTGTCTCCTACTGTCTGCACTTGGAGCATTGCCCAGCGGCTGCCCCACGTCATCGCGCACATTGCGCTCGAGTACCCCCATCGGGGTCCCCCTTCCCTCCAGAGCCCAACGCGTACCGGCGGCTTGCGCCGCGGCCGCGTACAAGATGGGAGGCGATCCGACTTAACCTTACCGACCCGGGCGCGCCGTCCGATCTGCAACGCGACCATCCCGGGCCAAGAGGAATTACGGTTACTGGTACAGCCGGGGACTTGCACCCCGATTCTCCCAAACGCACAGGAAAACCGCGCATTCGTGCGTCTCCGCACCACCATCTAGGCCATCGATTATTACTGTCAGTATGGTATCACGCAAAAGGGCCCCGCACACAGGCGAAGCCCAAGGTAAAAGCTATGGTTTGCGATAGAAAGGGCTGTCGTCGGACCTTGCAAGAACGGCCCGTTTCAAAACTATGCCGGATTACGGGGCTGATTCAGCACTTCGCAACCATATCTGCCATTTTCGAAAACCAATGACTCATCTACCTGCGGTTTTAAAAGCGCGAATTTCGGTATGCTCGAGGTTCGGCACTCCAGCCCCGTAAACCGGCATAGTTTTGTTCGGACCAGTCCGCGCCGGCGCGACGCAAGGCAAAAGGATCCGTCTTCCTCCGTCCCCCAGGGATCATTACCGCTTGCCGCCGTGACTGTTGCGCCAGATCTCGCGGCCCAGCATCAGCGCCAGCACCAGCGCGCTCACGTAGCCCATAAAGCCAATGACCGGGATACCAAACACGACCGGCTCGATGCGCGCGTAGTACACCACCGACGAACCGATAAACAGGCCGGCGATTACAATTGCCATCGACATGCGATCGATAATTCCGCCCAGCTGTCGCAGCGCCTTATCGCTGCTCATAATCTGCGTGTTCACCTTAAGCTGGCCACGCGTGAGCATGCGCGACGCCAAGCCCAGATACTCGGCCGCCTCGAGCGAGCCTTTTGCCGCGCGATAGCTGCTCGCGGCAAGATCGCGCCCCATATCGCGCATGCGCGCATAGGTGCTCTTCTCGTTTTTGATGTGCGTCTGGATAATCTGGATCATGTTGACGTTGGGCATGTACTCGGTCAGCAGACCCTCGAGTGTCACCATGCCGCGGGCAAACATCGTCACCACACTCGGCAGCTCAACGTCGTTTTTGCGCGCCAGGTTTAGCAGCGAGGTCAAAAACTCGCCGATATCCAGGTCCTTAAGGTCGAGGCCCGCAAAGTCGGCAACGATAAAGTCCAAATCGGACAGAAAGGCCGAATGGTCGAGCTCGGCCGAGTCGCCGCGCGTCACGGCAAAGCGCATAAGCGAATCCTTGAGCTTGGGCACGTCGCCCTCGGCCACGGCGAAAATCATGTCCTTAACGATACCGCGGTCGTGGCTCGACATGCGCCCAACCATGCCCAGGTCAATAAAGTAGACGATGCCGTCCTTGAGAATGATGTTTCCCGCATGCGGGTCGGCATGGAAAAAGCCGTCGTCGAGCACCTGCGTCGAATAGTCCTCGACAATCGCCGAGCCGATCTTTTCCAGGTCATAGCCCTCGGCCACCAGGCGCTCGGGATCGGCAATCGAGATGCCGTCAATGTAGTCCATGACCACGACATGCTCGGTGCAAAGGTCCAGGTAAGATTTGGGGCACGACACGCCGCGCACGCTCTTATGGAACTCATAGAAATCGTTGAGGTTTTTGGCCTCGGCCAAAAAGTTGGTCTCCTCGCGAAACGAGGTCCACAGCTCCTCGACCACGCCATGCAAGTCCACAAACTGATCGGTATTGACAAACTTTGAGACGATGCGCACCACCGAGCGAATGATGTCGATGTCCTGAGCCATCACCTGCTGCGCACCGGGGCGCTGCACCTTAACGGCCACGTCCTCGCCGGTCACCAGGCGGGCGCGGTGCACCTGTGCAAGAGAAGCGCTTCCGAGCGGGTTGGGATCGATCGCGTCGAACATCTGCCCCAGGCGCTGGCCGTACTCCTCTTCCAGACACCGGAGCACTACCTCATACGGCACCGGCTCTACATCGGAGCGCAGACGACGCAGCTCGTCGCAAAACCGCTGCGGCAAAATCTCGGAGCGGTTAGCCAGAATCTGCCCCATCTTGACGAACATAGGGCCGAGCTCTTCAAGCAGACGACGCAGGCGCACCGGCGTGAGGTTGTCCCACACGCGATACTTTTTGATCAGGCGAACGATCTGCCCAATGCGCTCACGACGACCTGCCGGCGTGAGCTGGTATTCCTCATCCGGCGCCATCGCGTCGGGCTCCTCGGGGACCATATCGACAGCGCGCGGCTTCTTGCGAGCGCCCGAGACGGCGGCATCGACCTCGTCGACAACCGCCGCCTCGTCACCCAAGGGATCTTGATTGTTGTAATCGGTGGTGGAATCTGCCATCTGCGCTGCTACTCGGCCTCTTCGGCGTCCTCTGCGTCGTCGGGTTCAACGGACTCGACGGGCACCGAGGTCACGTTGTCCTCGACCGAATCGACGATGTCGCGCACATGGGCCAGGAAGGCCGTGCGCTCGGGGGCGGTCATAACGCGGACGCGAGCCAGGATGAGCTCGTCGAGCACGCGCTGTGCCGCAGTCTCGCCCTGCATGCCCAGGCGCTCGGTCAGGTCGGAGATGGTGCCGCCCGCCTGCTCGAACATATCGGACACGCTGCGAGCGATATCGGGGGTGCCGGCATCCTTGCGGACCTGCTCGCCCTTGGTACCGAGGTCGTCGAGAACCTTCTTGCCGCCCTCGACGGCAACGGCGGCGGCGCCGAAGCCCACGTTGATGGCACCGTTAACAAGCTGATCGAGTTTCATAACCATGGTTGGCTCCAATCATGAACAACTGCATTGGACTTCTTGTACCCAAGATTGAGTGAACGACACAAAATCGTTTTACCGCCAAGATAGAAATCGAGCGGGCCAAAACCTTTGACGGCGTTTGCCCCGCTCGTTCGCTGCAAGGTTGCCTTTACCTTACGTTGTCGTTCATCGCGAAGGAGTTCTTCATGGCACAGCTCGTGGTGTAGAGCACCTTGCCCAACAGAGCATCGGTCTCCACCCGCACGCGCTCGGCAAACTCCTCGTTGGCGCGGGCGAGCTCGGCGGGCGCCTCGGCTTCGGGCAGCGCGGCCACGGCGGCATCGACGTCGTGAATCTGCTTGTGGCCCATGCCGCCGACCTTCTCCTGATAATCCTCGACCGCGCGACCGCACTCATGGAAGCGAACATCGGCCAAGGCACCGATCAGGCGGTTGGCCCAATAGAAATTATCGGACGTAACGCGAGCCTGCGTGCCGGCATAGTACTCGGGCATGGTCTCGACATTGGCGTACAGCGGTACGAGCGCGTTAAATGAGTTGGAGCCAAAGGCCATCCACTGCACGGCGCGGTAGGCCGGCTGCGCATAGGGGCGCAGCTGCAACACGGCGAGCTGGCTGTTGCGATTGATGCCGATGGGGCGATAGGCGCCACGCGTAGCGGGCGTGCCCTTGCTGCCGTAGCAGTCGTACTCCGTGCCCTGGTAGTGGCTCGAAAGCACGTACTTGATGTCCTCGATGGTCACCTTGCGCTCGGGCACACGGCTCCAGGGGATGTCGTCGCTCTCGGGCGTGTAGTCGGCATCGGGGCCGTCCCACACGTCGCTGGGGTTGAGGCAGCGCTGCATGTACCAGGCGCGCGGCGTGTTGTAAACGTGGTCGCTGTCGCTGTGCGAGCCAAAGGCCTCGCGCGGGTTAAAGACCGCAGCCGGACCGTCGCCCTCGACGCCCAGCGTCAGGTCCAGATGCCACTCGGCCATCCAGGAGCGCAGGTCGACGGAGCACATGTGGTCGGCCTGGGCGCCCTCGGCGTCATCCAGGTCAAAGCTGTCGATACCCAGCTGGTTGGGCATGGTCACATAGGCGTCATCGGGCACGCGCTTGGCAATCCAGTGGTGGCCGCCGATGGTCTCGAGCCACCAGATCTCGTCCACGTCGCTAAAGGCGATGCCGTTGTTCTCGTAGGTGCCGTAGCGCTCGAGCAGGTCGCCCAGGATACGCACGCCGTCGCGGGCGGACTTGGCATACGGCAGCACCAGGGTCACCATGTCCTCCTCGCCCAGACCGCCGGGCTGCGCCGGAACATAACCGTCCTCGCCCTCGTTGCCCTTGGCGGGCACGTAGTCGACGAGCGGGTCGGCGCCGCGAACGCGCTCGTTGGTGGTGAGCGTCTCGGTTGCGGACATGCCCACATTGAGCTCGTTGAAACCGGCCTCGGCCCAGATGCCGTGGCCCGGAACAACATCGGGGACGCTCGTGTAACGCATGGGGTTATCGGGCAGCTCAACGGTCAGGTGGCTCAGGACGCTCGTGTAGACGCGCGGCTGCTCGTCGGGATGCACCACGCGCATGCGCTTGGGCTCAAACACCCCGTTGGACGAGTCCTCGTTACGCGCGACCAGGGTCGACCCGTCGTAGCTTGCGTTCTTACCGACCAAAATCGTTGTGCACGGCATGCGCATCCTCCTTGAGCGAAGAAATCAAACGATAACAGTGTATCGCTTCGGCGCAGAAAGGGCGAAACCACGGCCTCGGCAGCCCTTGTGGTCAAAAACCTATTTCGATGCGCGCTCGGCCGCTTCGATCACGTGTTTGGCGAGGATCGCCGTCGTCACAGCGCCCACGCCGCCCGGCACGGGCGTGATGGCGTTAACAACCGGCTCCGCGGCATCAAAATCGACGTCCCCGACCAGCTTGCCAGCGGCCTCGTCCCAATTAATGCCCACATCAATGATCGTCTGGCCCTCGCGAACCGCATCCACACCAATCGTACGTGCGCGCCCAACGGCGGCAACCACAATGTCGGCAGCACGGCACTCGGCAGCAAGGTCGCGCGTATGCGTATGGCACGTCGTCACGGTCGCATTGCGCGCCGTAAGCATGGCGGCAACAGGACGCCCGATCACCAGCGAGCGCCCGACCACAGCAACCTTAGCTCCATCCAGCTCAACGCCGTAATGATCCAGCAAAGCAAGCACGGCTTCGGCTGTGCAGGGGGCAAAACCCTCGCCGCGCCCCGAAAGCGTGGTGAGCAGCGAAGCCGGCGTCATGGAGTCAACGTCCTTGGCAGGATCGAGTGCCGCGGCAACCGCGTCCTCGTCAAGGCCGGCGGGCAGCGGGCGGAACATCAGGCAGCCATGAACAGACGAATCGGTATTGATGTCCTCGATGGCCGCCAACAGCTCGTCCTGCGAAACATCGGCGGGAAGCAAAACGCGGCGAGCCTCAATGCCAACCTTTTCGCAGCGCTTGAGCGCACCGCGCTCGTAGGATAGGTCGTCCTCGCGTTCACCCACGCGCACGATAGCCAGCGTCGGCACAACGCCGCGCTCGCGCAAAGCCACGCAGCGAGCAGCAAGTTCCTCAGTCAAAGCGCGAGCAACGGGGGCACCCTTCAGCAGTTCAGCCATGGCTATCCCCTCTTCCTTGCGGCGTCGGCGGCGCGGCGCGCCAGCGCATCGGCGCGCGGCAACCACATGTCGAGCAACTCATCACACGCCGTCTCGAGCTCCTCAGCACGAGCGCGATCCTTCATAGACGTGGTGTTCGCAAAGAGCGTCAAGCTCGCGCCCTGCATAGCGGAACGGCAGAACACGGCGCCGCACGCCACATCGGACAGCAGCTGACGCGAACCCTTGTCGGCCATGTCCTCGAGCAGCGCCAGTGCACGCCCGCAGGCATCCATAATGCGATACGGCGGCATAGCGGCCACATGCAGCGCATCCTGAATCGCGGTCGCTCGAGCCGGATCGCCACGCGGAATACCGTACGCCGCGGACACCTGCCCATATGCACGAACGTCCTCGGCAACCAACTCGACAAGGTCCTGGGCCAACTCATCTGCCTGGGCAAATGCGCGCGTCAGGTCATCCGCGCGATCGGCAAGCGCAGGATTGGTCGCACCATAACGAGCGACCATTCCACAAAGCGAGGCGCCCAGCGCGCCCACAAAGGCGCTCGCGCTGCCACCGCCGGGAACCGGCTCGCGTGCGGCAAGTGCCTCGGCAAACTCTCGACAGGTTTTATCCATCATCTCTTGGCTCATACGCACGCACCTTCAAGTCATATACATCGGTCAGGCGGCAACCGCCGACCAACCGCATCGAACACGTAATGGTGCTAAGTCTAGCCCATAAGCACATGGGCGTCAGCGCACCTGGCCATCGCGGATTTCTATGACGAACGATAGGCCATGCCAACGCAAACATGGGACACATGGCCCACGTTTCGAGACTCCCGGGCAGCGGCAACTGGGGCATACATATAGGTAAGGAGCCCCATGTTGGGGCAACGCTCATCACGGCACCGGACGACGAATGGAGGAATCACCGCACAGCAAACAAAGTCATCATGTGCACGCGCAACCGCCGCCCCAGCGATCCGCGGCACACGATGTCCCTGGCAGACAAGGAGGACGCCACCATGAAGAAAAAGACCCTATCAATCCTTTCCCTTTGCATCGCCCTCTTTGCCGCATTTGCCCTTGTCGGCTGCGGCGGGAACGCATCGGGCGGGGGCAGCAGCGCATCCAAGAGCGAGGGCAAGGAAAAGGCCCCCGTCGCCAAGAAGACCGACTTTATCTGGTTTAAGGTCGAGATGCCCGAGGGCGTCGGCGTAAGCGACTCCGCCGGCAAGAATGCCGACAGGGTCCAGCTCACCTTCCCCGAAGACGAGAACGCCTCGGCCGATCGCTTTATCCCCGTTTGGAAAAAAGCGATGACAGCCGAGGAATCCCACGCCGACCAGGCAGAAAAGAAGGGGGATACGTTCCAGTGGAAGGATGGCGGGTCCGTCGAGTATAACGGCAGGACGTGGCTCGTCGGAACATACGAGGACAACAGCGGCATCTCAACCATGCTTTTTACCGACGTTGAGCCGGGAAGCGTCTACGTCCTCATCTCGAACTTCGACCAGCACAAGAAAGAAGCCGAGACGCTCCTCAACTCCATCGAGTTCCCCGATGACATGGCAGAGGCAGTTTCCGAGGCGCGCGAAGTCGAGATTTCGAGCATCGAGCTCAAGTAACGGGACACCCGCACGCGCCTACGCGCACCTGCGCACATGCGCCCCATTAAAGCAACGGGCACCCAACCCCGGGGAGGGCCGACAGGCATCGGCCCTCCCCTCTTTTGGACCCGCGCATATTGCCACTTGTCGGCGCAAATCCGGCCCTCAGAATGGGACACATGGCCCACCCTAGCGAGCCGTCCACGCGTACAGTAAAGGCAGGTAATCCATGGGCGGTTACAGATCGAGGAGGACACGACCATGAAAAAGAAGGCCTTTGCGATTCTCACACTCTGCATCAGTCTCCTTGCCGCGGTTGCCCTGGTGGGTTGCGGCGGAAGCGGCGGCGCTACCGGCAGTGGCGGTGGCGGCGGCGCAGAAAAGCCAGCCGTGGATATGAGGACCGACTTCATTTGGTTTAAGGTCGAGGTGCCCGAGGGCGTCGAGATCACCGACGTTGCCGGCGACACCGCCGACAGGGCCCAGTTTAAGTTCACCGAGAGCGAGCACGCCAGCGATCGCTTCATCCCTGTCTTCGACTCTGACAAGAACGCTGACGAGCTGTTCGACTACGAGGCCAAATGGAAGGCCAACTTTGAGTGGACCGAGAATGATCCCGTCAAGTACAACGGCAAGACTTGGCGCAACGCTTCCTATACACACTCGGGCGGCGTAACGACTGAGTACTTCACCGAAGCAGGCGGCGGCAGCGTTTACGTGAGCATCGACAATGTCGAGGAGCACAAGGACGCCGTCGAGACCATGATGAAGTCTCTGGAGTTTGCCGATGACATTGCCAAGGCCAAGACCGAGGCCATGGACGTCAAGCTCGACGATATCGAGATCAAGCGCTAAGCGACTGGCGAGCGCAACGGGAAACACGGTCGCAGAGCAAACAAGCGACGGTACCCCAGCGCTTCGTACCCAGGGAGGGCCGGTAAACCGACCCTCCTTTTCTTATGCCGATAGCCGGCGAACGCGAGGGTGCCGGGCGGCAAAACCACCCCCAGCGCGGTAGCAGCACAAATAGACAAGCGCCCCAACGCGTCCGCCCGCCGATTTATGGCGCCACGCAGACAATTAAGCCAACACGTTTAGACATCCGGGCAGTATAGTGAACAAAATGAGTGCATAACCGCACCCTGCGAACGGAGGAGTTATGACCGAACACCACGCCATCAGCCGTCGAGCATTCACGTTGGGCCTAGGACTCGCAGCATTGTCGCCATTTGTAAGCCTGCCCGAAACCGCGGGATTGGGCCTTCCCGTGCGCGCGGCATTTGCAGAAGACGCTGCCACAGCGTCAGTCAGCCTCGACAATTTCGTCATTCGCCTTCGCCCCGCGGGCTATTTTCGCACCGCGAGCGTCAACCAAGACGGCAACGTTCGCGGCAACGTCTGCCACCTGTTTAACGACGGCACGTCCAGCAAGCTCATCCTTGAGAACGTAACGACCAAGAATGACGATACAAACTGGTATGCTATCCGCACCTTGCTCAATTTCGAAGAGCAAAAAAGACGGGCTACAGCATTTGGTCGGTCGACGACGACTCTGACAAAGATGGAAAGGTCATCCACGTATGGGGCGGCGAGTATGACAACAAGCCCAGCCGCGCTTTTGCGTTCGAGCGTCAATCAAACGGAACCTATATCATCCGAGACCGCACGGTCGAGAAAGAAACCGAGAAAAAAGACATTAAGTACCTGGCAATAGAATCGAACGGCGAAGACCAGGACAACAATAAGATCTGCCATAAGAGTAAGAGCATTCCGTGGGAGCTCGAACTTATCGGTTACGACATGAAAAAGAACGATGCCACGGTTAGCAGCCTCGACTGGATCACGTACAGCAGCTACGTCGATGGGCCATGTTGGATGAAATACGTCGACGACAACAAGTTCCTCGACGAGCTGAGCATCCCGGGTACGCACGATTCGGGCACCTGCAGCGTGGACAACGACACTGAGCCCCAATCCTCGCAAGTAAAATGCCAGCAGGATTACATTCCCACGCAGTTGCTCGAAGGCATTCGCTATTTTGATATCCGGCTCGGAAAGGGCGACGACCCCGGTATCGACCACGGGGATTACTACCTGCTCAAAAAAGACGCGTACTTTATGCATCTTTCCGATGTCATAGGCTACTTCAAAACGTTTTTGAACGAAAACCCGACAGAAGCGCTCATCATGCTTGTATCACGAGGCAACGACGAGGCTACCGACGAAAGTGTTACGACGGCTTTCGCCAAGGTTTTGGACGACAACCCCAAACTGTTCTATACGTCGAGCCGAATCCCCGCGCTACACGAGGTTCGCGGAAAGATCGTTCTGCTGCGTCGATTTAGGCCCGCCGGCAACAGTGCAAGCGGCCATACGTGGGGCCTCGACCTTACCGAATGGGATAACAAGATCAAGGCTCACTCCGACAGCACCACTATGTGTCTCGTCCAAGACGCGCGGGGCTTTGAAGCCGCGGGGGAAACAGGCGACAAAGAGCCCTATTGCACCAAGGTATACGCCCAGGACAAGTACAAACTCACGGGAACCGACAAGCTCAGCTGGGTCGATAATGCGCTGAAGGAAACGACCGGGCGCACGCGCAACAAGGTGGACGTCGTGGATGATGACGAGGCCAAGGAGCAAGTCCAGGAGCGCTGCTGGTCTATCAACTACACCAGCTGCACGGGCTTGTCGCACGGAGGCAATCCTTTTACCTCGGCACGAGTAGTCAACGAGCATCTGTATAAGAGCCCGTACATCAACCCCAGCGGCAACGAGGAAACAAAGTCAGATTACCTCAAGCACATTGGCATCATCGCATCCGACTTTGTTGATGCGGCACTGGCACGGAGCATCTACCAGCGCAATTACAATTACGATACGAAGCACACGCAGTCGGCTTCGTGCTGCCTCCCGACCCGCATGCGCATGACGTACGGCGACTCGCTGAGCGATGCCTCGCTCCAGGATGGCAAGACCGTTGGCGAGGGCCATTTCCGCCTCGTCAACAGCAGCAACGTACTCAACGTGGCCGCTTCGGGAAGCGCTTTTGCCATCGAATATGTTGATGTCGATGCTCTGGGTAACGAGACCGTCACGGGGCTGCAGGGCTCCGTGCCCATCGATATCGATCCGCGCGCGTTGACGCCCCATTTTGAGGGGCTCGAAGGCCTTAAGGCCGGCGAAGACGTGCGCGCCAAGATTGCGGCATCACTCGAGGGCAAGCTCGAAACCGATGCCTGCACGGCCCAGCTCGAGTTTGTGCACGACGCGGACGGCGCTCCGGGCACGGCAATGGCCGAGGGCGAAACATTTGCCGCAGGAACGTACTGGGTGCGCGCGAACGGTCTTTTGGGCGACGCGGCGCAAAACTACAAGCTCGCCAGCGACGGAGCCGCAAGCTTTACCGTTGCAGCCTCGGGCAACGCGGGCGGCACCGGCACCGGCACCAGCAACGGCAACGGCGCCAACGCAGGCAGCGCCGACAAGAACGGTAATCGCAACAAGAGCAAGGGCTCGGGCGAGAAGCTTGCCGGCACAGGCGACGGCTCTGGCATCGCCGCCGGGCTCGCTGCCGCCGCCGTGGCGACAACGGTCGCTGGCGCGGCAATGCTTACCAATGACCGCGAAAGCAACGAAGGCGCTAGCGAATAGGCAAGCCGGCTTTCAGACGCATCGGCTCAATCAGGGGCGCAGGATACCGTTCTGCGCCCCTATTTTTGTCATGAAGGAGTAGCAAAGTGTTGTTGTCCATGCGTGTCACTCCCGTGGGGCTCGATAAAACTGTCTCTAATGCCACATTTTAGTCACCGCAAGGCTCCCATGCGAAGGTGCCAGACAGCACAGCAATTCGTGTCCGCGCGAGGCTTTAAACTAGATGCGATAAAGATGCATTCCACAAGAGGAAAGTGGGGCGACAGTGATGGGCGAACTGGTAAACCGTGGAGAATCGGCAATCGTGCCCGAAGGTTTTTACAAGCAGGTTTCCTCGATTCTCAACGCCGCTCGCGACAAGGCCTATACCGCCGTTAACTTTGCGATGGTTGAGGCGTATTGGGAGATCGGCAAGAGCATAGTTGATGAGCAGGGCGGAGAGGAGCGCGCCAAGTATGGAGAGGCGCTGCTCAAGGCCCTCGCAATCAGACTTACCAAGGATTTTGGTAAAGGTTTTGGAGCAAGAGAGCTGCGCAAAATGCGTCAGTTCTATCTTGCATTTCCAATTCGGGACTCACTGCGTCCCGAATTGAGCTGGACACATTACCGCAGGTTAATACGCATTCCTGACCCCGAAGCTCGCACCTGGTACATGAACGAATGCGCCGATTCTCGCTGGAGCACGCGTCAGCTCGAACGCCAGATCAACACCATGTTCCGCGAGCGCCTACTTACCAGCAAGGACAAAGAGGCCGTCACCCAGGAAATCCAAGAGAGCGCCCCGGCTCGTCGCCCCGAGGATATCATCCGCGACCCATATGTGCTGGAGTTTTTAGGTTTCTCGGACGATACTGCGTTTCGCGAGAGCGATCTAGAGCAGGCGCTCATCACGCATCTTCAGAAGTTCCTGCTGGAGCTTGGCCGTGGCTTCGCTTTCGAGGCGCGCCAAAAGCGCATCACCTTTGATGGGCGCCATTTCTATATTGACCTTGTGTTTTACAACTATCTGATGCGCTGTTTCGTGCTCATCGACCTTAAGACCGATGACCTTACGCATCAGGACCTGGGCCAGATGCAAATGTATGTGAACTACTACACGCGTGAGCTCATGAACGAAGGCGACAATCCGCCCATAGGCATCGTGCTCTGCGCGGACAAAAGCGATTCGATCGTCGAGTACACGCTGCCCGAAGACAACGACCAAGTGTTTGCCGCCAAATACCTGCCGTATCTTCCAAGCAAGGAAGAGCTGGCGCGCGAGCTGAGTGCCGAGTACCGCGCCATCAACGAAGCGACTAATGGCGAAACGCAAGGGTAGCAATGAGGCTCCAGCGAGCGCGACAACGGCAACGGATCGCTCATGCGCATCGCTCCCCTGGCGTTCACCGATGCGACAGACGAAGAGGTCAGCAAGGTCTCCGCGATTACGCACGCCCACAGAACGTCGACCGATGCATGCGTCATATTTGTCGAGCTGATGAGAGACGTGCTGAACGGCGCACTCCCCTCGTGGGCGCTGCAGCTGAAAAGCGCGCCCGACCACGAAATCAGGTCCGGCGGTTTCGTGCGCGACACGCTTAAAGCCGCCACCTGGTGCTTTGTCAACACCAACAGTTACGAAGATTGCGTGCTTGCCGCCGTAAACCTGGAAGAAGACACCGACACCACCGCAGCCGTCGCAGGCGCCCTCGCCGGCACGGCCTACGGTATCGGCGCAATTCCGCAGGAGTGGATCGATACCCTGCACGGTAAAGAGTTGATTGAGAACTGCTTGTTTTAGGGCGCCATTCAAGAAATAAGGTAGGAGGCATCATGGAGAGGAAGATCGCGAATATCGATGAGTTCAAAATGGACGAAAACGAGACCCCGATACTCCCAACGGGACTGAGGGAGGAAGAAAACCTTTACGTCCTCCCCGACGGGCGTTATCTCCCCTGCGGGGTCTACAGGACCACAGACGGCGGTCCACTCATTTATGAGCCATCCGAACTAAGCTTCTTCGGGCAGATGCTTGCTCAATTCAAAGAGAGCTAGAGGCTTGATTGCCCGTTAGATCGACATTGCTCCAA
This sequence comes from uncultured Collinsella sp., assembly GCA_958407445.1. GTDB lineage: Bacteria > Actinomycetota > Coriobacteriia > Coriobacteriales > Coriobacteriaceae > Collinsella. The sequence goes on along the minus strand of CATYIU010000001.1, from coordinate 108,219 downwards.
ACCAGGGGGTGGGTAGGATGTCTCCCGCCGCGGCCTGTGAGGTAGAATTACGACTGCCGCGGAATCCGCCTGCGGGCAACGCTCTGATCTCCGATTGGGGTGAAGCCTATGAACTTGTTTCTTGAAATCCTACGCCTCTCGATGTATGTGACCGGCATTGCCCGAAACCTCTACTCGATCTGGCGGGAATATAAGCAGTAACGGATAGCGAAGGGAGTCATGAAAAGGGCCGGTTGCAGCCGGCCCTCAAGACACTTGCACCTGCGTTGCCCGCGTCTCCGAAGTTTGAGTAGCTGAGGAGCGGGTTCCGCGGCACATCCTGATTTTACCCAGTGGCAAGACTCTTTTACAGCCGTTCCACCGTTTATTTACATCTGCCATCACGGGCGGGATGTGCTCACTCTCGCGAGCCAACCGGCACCACTCCCCTACTTACCAAAAATCGCAGCGAACAATCCCTTGCGTTTGGGCTTTTCTTCTCGGTAAGAACCCTCGGCGACCGCTGCCACCTGATGCTGCTGCTCGCCGCCTCCACGGCGCACGATCTGGTACAGAAACGGCGACTTAACGTATTTGACCTCGATGGGCGTGGCGTGCACGGTGCTCTCGCCGGACAGATGCAGGCTCGGGTTGAGCGGTGCCACCACATGCGTCTCGCGCTTGTCGCTAAACACCACCGCGGCCGCGCGGCCCGTCTGGCCGTTCACAGCGATGCGCACTTGCTCGCCGTCGCGGCTGTCCGTCGCCGGACGATCGACAAAGTAGACCGGCACCATCACCAGACCGTCCTTATGCTTGCGGGCCTTGCGCGCCCAGGTTCGGATGCTCTTTTTATTGAGCCCAAGCACTGCCTCGGCATCGTTGCCGACAATGTCGAGCGCCAACTTATCAATGACCACTTGGTCCTTGGTAGACGCATCGACGGAGACAACGCGAAAGTCACCTTCCTGCATGGCCGGGTCAAACGGCCCAACCTTGGCAAAGTCCCACGGCTCCAAAATGCCCATAAGGCGAACATCCAGATAGTTTGCCCGCGGATACGCCCAGTCGAGCACCTCGTAGTACACCAGGGTTTCCTTGCTCAGGCCCTTGCCCGGGAAGCTCGCCATCATACGCAGGTCCGCCAGCGCCATGGGGAAATAGAAGAGCATCATATCGTTTTGGATTGCGTCTTCCACCTCGTGCCCGGCAAAGGCATCCGGGTACTGGCGCACCAGCTGCAGTGCGTTGGCACGTGCCTGCTGCGGTGAGATTTCGCAGGGAATACCCTGCTCCGGCACATACTCCGCACCCACGCCCATGGTCAGACGTTTGCTAAACGTACCGGGCTTGAGCAGGTCGGCAATGCCGATCTTGTTGCCGCAGGACGGGCACTCAAACACACGCTGCGTTGACTCGCCCTCAAAGGACGCTCCGCAGAAGGGGCAAGGAATGCTCACATGCGTGGCCTCTTGGAACTCCTGCGCCGTGCCGCGATCCTCCCACAGCAGATGTTCCAGGACCGACTGATTGCGCCAGTGCGAATTGAAGAAATACCAGTCCGGGTCCTCCGGGCGCTCGAGTTGCGACACATGCGTGAGCTTGAGCAGTCCATCCACCACCGTCAACGGCGTATGGCGAATGCCCAAAGCGCTCTTGGGCTCTCCGGCGTCCGCCTGCCACGGAATGACCGCGCCGCAATAGGCGCACTCAAAGCTGCGCTTAGCCTGGTGCGAGTACATAGGGCCGCCGCAGTTTTGACATTTAATGGCAAACATCTCGTCCATGGAAACGTCCTCCTTTGCACAGGGGCTATCGACGTTAAGTATGTCGAGCAAACAGGCACATGCCCATACCCATGTGGCCCAAAATGGACCACCCAGGCAGACGAGAAGGCTCGCTCGTTAACACCGGCAGACCATTGCTGCATTTTCTGAGCATCGGTGCACAGCGCCTCCGCGCGAGCTACACTATCCCCTTAAACATGATTGTGAGGACGACCGCTATGCTATTTGTAAATCGGCTGGTACATACGCTTGTTCCCGGCAGCGAGGGCGAGCCGGTCGATACCTCCTGCCGCACCAACGCGGGCTTCGCCGCAAGCCTCATCTGCATTGGCCTCAATATCACGCTGTGCCTGGCCAAGGGCATCGCGGGCCTGCTCGCCGGCTCTGTCTCGCTCATCGCCGACGCTTTCAACAACCTCTCCGATGCCTCGAGCAACATCGTAAGCCTGCTCGGGTTCCGCCTTGCCAGCCGCCCGGCAGACGAAGGCCACCCCTATGGCCACGGCCGCTACGAGTACCTAGCCGGCTTGTTTGTCGCCGTCCTGGTTTGCGCCGTCGGCATCAACCTGATCCTCGAGTCGGTCACCAAGATCATCAAGCCCTCCCCCACCGCCTACACGCTGGTCTCCCTAGCCGCTCTCGTCTTGTCCATGCTCGTCAAATTCTGGATGGCCGCATTCAACCGCGCGCTGGGCAACCGTATCGATTCCGAAACACTTATTGCCACAGCACAGGACTCCAAAAACGACGTCATCACCTCGGGTTCGGTCTTGATGGCGGCGCTTATTTCGCAGACGACCGGCTTTGACCTCGATGGCTGGGCAGGCCTGGGTGTGGGCATCTTCATCTGCATCAGCGGCATGGGCCTGGTGCGCGACGCCATCAGCCCGTTGCTGGGGCAAGCGCCCGACCCCAAGCTCGTCCAGGCAATCCGCGACAAGATCATGTCCTATCCGCAGGTCTTGGGCACACACGACCTGATGGTGCACGACTACGGCCCCGGTCGTCAGTTTGCCAGCGCCCACGTGGAGATGCCCGGCGAGGGCGACGCATTTGAGCACCACGAGATCCTGGACACCATCGAGCACGACATCAAGCGCCAGATGGGCATTGGCATCACGCTGCACTGCGACCCCATCGCGACAACCGGCGATGATCTGCGCGGCTGGGTCAAGCGCGGCGTCATGCAGATCGATCCCGCGCTCTCCATCCACGACCTGCACGAGCACGACGGGTTCGTTTCGTTTGACCTGGTGCGCCCCGACGGCTTTGACATATCCGACGAGGAGCTGCTGGAGCTCGTCACGCGCATCGTGCACGAGCGCCGGCCCAACGTCTCATGCGTCGTCACATTTGATTCGGGCTTTAGTTCGCCCGACCGTCCAGCAGAGCAGCTGTAGCCCGCTTAACAGCTAGTTTCCCTGCGCGCCCGAGATGCCGTTTTGCAGTGCGTTCCAGGCATCCGTCGCCATGTCGCCCAAGTTCTGCGCGGTGTCGCCCAGGTTTTGTGCCGTATCGCCCAGCTCTTGCGCCTTGTCTCCCAACTCCTGTGCCTTGTTGCTCAAGTCCTCCAGCGTATTGGAGCTCGAGCTATCGGTACCGCTTTGGCCGCCGGACGAGTTGCCCGAGCTGTTCTTGTGCGTGAGTTGAATTTCGAGGTTGCCGTTGTCGTTATAGTAGGCAGAAGTAACGACCCAGTTGGCATCGATGACGGGCGTTGAGCCATCATCAGTCAGGACCACGGCATTCGAAAGATCGGCGCCGCGCGACTTGAGAAGCTTTTTGGCGTTGGACCAGTACTGCCCCGGGATATCGCTCAGATCGACGGTGCTAGACGAGGCGGACTCGGTTTGCTCGGCAGTGGTATCGGCCGTTGAACTCCCTCGCTTGTTAAGCATGCCCGACACGATGGCAAACACAACCGACAGCGCAAAGAAGATCGCCAGTACGATGAGGATCTTCTTGATCACGCTCGACGAACGCGACGGCTTCTTCTCCTCGTCCTCGCCATATTGCGGAATCGACTTGGGGTACTCGCGATACGGCTCGCGTGACTCGTAGCGAGGCTGCGCCGTGCGAGGCATATACGTCGTCTGCTGAGGCTGCGGAATGGGATTCTGCGGCAGGTCATCATAAGGATTCGGTGTCGAGGCGGCATAAGAATCCTGCGGCGCGTAATCAAACGGGTCCGGAGCTGCGTTGCCATAGGGGCCTTGCGAAGATGCAGCATAAGAATCCTGCGCCGTGTCGCCATAGCCCATAACCCGGGTGGGCTCGGCAGAAGGCTGCGTCGCGGCGGGGTCGGTATAACCGGGGTTGGGAACAACGCGGGTCGCATCGGCGCTATCGCCAGCCTGCGCGGAGCCGTAGCCGCCCATCACGGTTGTCTTGTCCTGATCCATGCAACGATTCCTTTCCGTCGCGCGTGAGCATCAAGTTATCCATGCATTCTACCCGCGCAAAAGCCTATGATGGGCAGAGCCCGTCGGTATCTACAAGACATGCGCGGGCCTAAGGATAAAAAAGCCCCGCCGGGCCTTGTGGGCACGGCGGGGCGGGCAGGCAGCTAGGGGCAACAGGCTTAGAACAGGCCGGTGATGTTGCCGTCGTTGTCGACGTCGATGTTCTCGGCCGCGGGAACCTTGGGCAGGCCCGGCATGGTCAGAACGCTACCGGTCAGCGCGACCACAAAGTGGGCGCCGGCAGAAACCTTGAGCTCACGCACCGTGATACGGAAGTTCTCGGGAGCGCCCAGGGCCTTGGCGTTGTCGCTAAAGCTGTACTGCGTCTTGGCGACGCACACCGGCAGGTTGCCAAAGCCGTTCTCGCGCAGCTCGGCAAGCTGGCGCTTGGCGGCCGGCGTAAAGTCAACGCCGTCGGCGCGGTAGACCTTGGTGGCAATGGCCTCAAGAGCGTCGGCCACATCGGCGCCGTCCTCATAGGCAAACTTGAGCTCGCTCGGCTGCTCAATCAGACGCATGACCTCATCGGCAAGCTCGAGCGCGCCCTCGCCGCCCTTGGCCCAGACCTCGGAAAGCTTAACGTTGACGCCGAGCTTCTGGCACTCGGACTCGATGAGCGCAAGCTCGGCCTCGGTGTCCGTCGGGAAGCGGTTGATGGCGACCACGCAGGGCAGACCATAAACGTTCTGGATGTTGTCGACGTGACGCAGCAGGTTGGGCATGCCGGCCTTGAGTGCCTCGAGGTTCTCCTCGTTGAGGTCGGCCTTGGCGACGCCACCGTTGTACTTCAGCGCACGAGCGGTCGCGACGACCACGACGGCGCTGGGGCGAACGCCCGTCATACGGCACTTGATGTCGAGGAACTTCTCGGCACCCAGATCGGCACCGAAGCCGGCCTCGGTAATGGCAACATCGCCAAAGCGCATCGCCATACGCGTGGCCATGATAGAGTTGCAGCCGTGGGCGATGTTGGCGAAGGGGCCGCCGTGGACAAACGCGGGCGTGCCCTCGAGCGTTTGCACCAGGTTGGGCTTGAGCGCGTCCTTAAGCAACGCGGCCATGGCACCCTGGGCCTTAAGGTCGCGGGCACGGACGGGCTCGCCGGCAAAGCTGTAGCCGACGACGATCTCGCCCAGGCGCTCCTTGAGGTCGCTGATACTCGTAGACAGGCACAGGATTGCCATGACCTCGGAGGCGACGGTGATATCGAAGCCGTCCTCGCGCGGCACGCCCTGGGCCTTACCGCCAATACCGTCGATGACGTGACGCAGCTGACGGTCGTTCATATCGACGACGCGCTTCCAAGTGATGCGTTTAACGTCGATGCCAAGCTGGTTGCCCTGCTGGATGTGGTTATCAAGCATGGCGGCCAGCAGGTTGTTGGCAGCACCGATGGCATGGAAGTCGCCGGTAAAGTGCAGGTTGATATCCTCCATGGGGATCACCTGAGCCCAGCCGCCGCCGGCAGCACCGCCCTTAACACCAAAGACGGGGCCGAGCGAAGGCTCGCGCAGGGCCACGGCACTCTTGACGCCGCGACGACGCAGGCCATCGGCCAGACCGATGGTCGTGGTGGTCTTGCCCTCGCCCGCAGGCGTTGGGTTGATAGCGGTCACGAGGACGAGCTTGGCCTGGTGATCGGTCGGCTCGTTGAGCAGCGAATAGTCGACCTTAGCCTTGTCGAAGCCGTACGGAATAAGGTGCTTAACGTCGACGCCGGCGTTCTTGGCCACCTCGGTAATAGGCAGCGGCGTGACAGAACGTGCGATTTCGATGTCAGTAGGCATGGGCGGTCCTTTCGTTACCGAATGAGAAAAAGACCAATTCAGCATAGCACGGGCGCGCAATAGTAAAACACCCATAACCGATGAACGGCGATATGTTTACCCGATGCCCGGCGATAGCCCAACAGCCCGCCAAAACAAAGCGCCCTAAACGGTAGGTTCAATCCCCAGGTGCTCAAAGGTGCGAAGGGTTGCCTGACGGCCCTGCGGCGTACGAATCATCAACCCGCACTGCAGCAGATACGGCTCATAGACATCCTCGAGCGTGCCCGGGTCCTCGCCCACCGCGCTGGCAAGGGTCGTAAGTCCCACGGCACGACCGGAGAACGTCTTAGCGAGCGTCTCCAAAATGCGAATATCCATCCAGTCCAGACCGAGCTCATCGATCTCGAAGAACTCGAGCGCCTGGCGACAGATATCGAGCTCGATGGGGCCGTTGCCGCGCACCTGTGCGTAATCGCGCACGCGCTTGAGCAGGCGGTTGGCAAGACGTGGCGTGCCGCGCGAACGCGAGCCGATCTCGAGTGCACTGGGATGGTCGATCGTCACGCCCAGGATAGTCGCCGAGCGCGTAACAATCTGCGCGAGTTCCTCGACCGTGTAGTAATCCAGGCGATATGAAATGCCAAAGCGGTCGCGCAACGGGCCGGTCAACATGCCTGAGCGGGTCGTTGCCGCCACCAGCGTAAACTTGGGAATATCCAGACGAATCGAGCGCGCCGCCGGACCCTTGCCAATCACGATATCGAGGGCAAAGTCCTCCATCGCGGGGTACAGGACCTCCTCGACCGAACGGTTGAGGCGGTGGATCTCGTCGATAAACAGCACATCACCCGGCTGCAAGTTAGTAAGGATGGCTGCCAGGTCGCCGGTGCGCGCGATGGCAGGGCCACTCGTGGTCTTGATCTGAGCGCCCAGCTCGTTGGCGATAACCGTAGCCAGCGTGGTCTTGCCCAGACCCGGAGGGCCCGAGAAGATCACGTGGTCGAGCGTCTCGCCACGGCTCTGCGCCGCTTCGATCAACACGCGCAGGCTCTGCTTGATATGCTCCTGGCCGCAGTAATCGTCCAGGCGCTGGGGGCGCAAAGTGCGATCGACATCGAGGTCCTCGGCCGTCAGCTCCGAGCCCACCATGCGCTCGCCGTGCGCCATGGATGCCGCCGGCGAGTTGCCGGGCGTCGCCCACAGGTCCTGAGAGTCATCGGCTTCCCACATCACGCATCCATTCCGAGTCGCTTAAGCGCCGCGCCGAGCAAATCCTCGACACGCATATCCTGCCCATCATACCCGCTCAGAGCGACATCGGTCTCCTGCGGGCTAAAGCCCATGGAAAGGAGTGCCGCACGGGCGTCATCGATCGCCGAAGGAGCGGCGGCGGGCACGGGCATCGCAACCTGACCGGGGATCGCATCGATCGGCACAAAGCCCTTGTCCTTGGCAAAGGTGCTCTTGAGCTCCAAGATGAGGCGCTGGGCGGTCTTTTTGCCCACGCCGGGCACCTTGGCCATGCCCTTGTCGTCCTCGGCCATCACCAGGGAATACAGCTGTCCCACGGTATAGGTGGAAAGTACGGCGAGCGCCAAGCGCGGGCCAACGCCCGAGACGGACACGAGCCGGTCGAACATCGTGCGCTCATCCTTTGAAGAAAAACCGAAAAGTGTCATGGCGTCCTCGCGCACCTGCATACGCGTGTAGAGGCGGACCTCGCCGCCGGGCGTCGGCAACGTGGCCGCAGTGCCGCCAGAAATGCCGAGTTCAAAGCCAACGCCCGACACGTCGACGACGGCCGAGCTCATCGTGGCCTCGACAAGCGTTCCATGGAGCTGGGAAATCATCAGTATCCGGTTCCTCTCTGTTGATAGAACTCGCCACCGGTAAGGGCACGGGTGCGGCTGAGGTTTACGTGGCAGATGGCGCAAGCCAGGGCATCGGCGGCATGGTCGGGATGCGGGTCGTGGTCGAGCTGCGTGAGCGTACGAACCATATACGCGACCTGCCGTTTGTCCGCGGCTCCGGTGCCCACAACAGCCTGCTTAATCTGCATAGGCGTGTACTCGCCAATCTCGAGCGCGCATTCCGAAAGCGCCACGAGCGCGGCACCGCGGGCATGCGCCGTAGGGATGGCCGAGCGAACGTTGGCGCCAAAGTAAATGCTCTCGATGGCAGCGGTATCGGGTCGATAACGCTCCACGACGCCCTTGAGGTCGCGGGCGATATGCGACAGGCGCACCGCGAGCGGACTACCCGCGCTGGTCTCGATGCAGCCATAGGCACGGCAGCGAACCTCGCCACGCCGCTCCTCGATAATCCCCCAGCCCGTATGAGCCAAACCGGGGTCAATGCCCAAGATAACCAAGCCAACCTCCCCTCGCCACAAGCGCAGCGCAAGACAAGGCCCCGCGCACTATTCACGAACGTCTGTTCTAGAATAACACAACGCTAGCCCTATAAGTCAGCCGAGATCGAATTGTAGGTTGAGCATACGCAAGCGAGCGCCCGCCAGAGCGAGCAAGGTGCCTTGAAAGAGGAGGGCATTGACCTGGTGGTCATGCCCGACGATTGAAAGGCAGATTGCCGCTCTGGCGGGCGCGCAGCGTCGACTCGTTACGCGGTTTGGCAAAACCGCGTAACCTTTTTAGTTCTGGCTAAAGAACGGGAACTGCCTCGGATCCACCGGCGGATGCGGCATCGGCGTGCCCTGGGGTCCACCCTGCGGGCCACCCTGGCCGCCCATCATCTTATCGATGGCGTCCTGAACCTCGCCCTCGAACCTTTTCATGCCCTCGTGCAAACGACGCTGACCGTCCTCAGAGCGCAGCTCCTCCATCTGCTCGGGCGAAATACCCAGCAGCTCACCCAAAATGCCCATCATCTCACCGCGCATACGGTCACTCGTATCGTCGTCGGCAAAGCGACGCACCTCGGCGCGCGCCAGCGAATCAACCGTCATGCGCTCCTTGCCGTTGAGCCCCAGATCGGACCACGCAAGCATGTACGGCCAGGCGCGCTCGGCAAACGAACGGGCAGAGACGATCGGCACCGTCGGCAGCATGCGGCGGGCGGCCTCGCCCTGACGCACGAGCATCAGCAGCAGCGAGCAGGCCTCAGGCTTGCCAGCGGCCATCGGGATGTCGTCGAAAGATCGATTGCGGTCCACGTGCGACTCGAGCGCACCATCGACCTCACCCGGCTCGAGCCCGCCGAGCAGCTGTGCCGCGCGGTCGAGCATATCGACCGGACCGTCGAGCGTCGAGAGCGCCTGCGCCAGCACTCGCTCCATACAATCTTCCACCGCGTTGAGCGTCACGAGCTCTTGGGGCACCACGGCAGACGTGCGGTTGCGCACGCGCGCCACAAACTCAAGCGTCGACAGGTACACATCGCCAAAGGGCGCGTAATCACCCTGGTAGCCGCCGCAAAGCGCCGGCGCCGCCAGCGCGTACTCGGTTTTGGACAGCGGACTCAACGCCATCGCACCCAGCTCGAGCGCCGTGTCCTCCAGCATGAGGCCCAGCGTGCGCGAGCGCAGACGCTCGGCATCGCCCGCCGACACGTCGCGATCGAGCACACGCGCCGCATCCGGTGCATCGCGCTCGACGGTGCGAATGTGCAGACGCTCGGCGATGGCGCGGACGGCGGCACAGCGGGCAGCCTCGGCCTCTTCCTGCGCCGGCGTAAAGATACGGTTGCGCCCCAGCACCAGGCCAATCACATTACGCGGGCCCAGAGCGTCGACGGCCAGCGCCGCCAGCAGGGACGACGGCAAGTCGCCCTCGAGTGCCACCACGGCGCGCGACGCACCGTGGGCCTGGGCGTTGTCGCGCACGGCGAGCACCAGCGCCTGCCACAGCCACTCCTCGGAACGGAACTCGGGCAGTTCGTGATCTTCCAGGGCATCAAGCATCACGCCGCGCTGAATCTCCTGAACCAGCAGGCTCTCCTCAAAACACGGCGCTTGGGCCACCACGCGACCGCAGTCGTCGAGCACAAACGAACCGCCGGTATACACCGACTCGTCATAGGCACCGACCGGCGCCATACAGGCAAACCACACGCTGCGCTTGGATGCGATCTTGCGGTAGGCGCCGCTGCGAACGGCGGCAATAGCGGCAGTCTCGCGGTCGGTCATGTCAAACGCATTGAATTGGAAATACGCAATGAGGTCAACACCGGTCGGCAACATCTCGAGTTCGCGGTCCAAGTCAAAAATCACGGCGATGCGCACGCCGTCCACGTCGAACACCGGCGGCGCCCAACGCGTGTCGTTGTTCTCGCCACGCTGCAGGGCAATGCTCGAACGCGCCGGCACCACATGACCGTCCTTGAGCATCATGTAGTCGAGCAGCGGCTGGCCCTCAAACGAAACCGCCGCGGGCACGATGCAGATCATGTCAAGCTCCTGGATACGCTCGGCGACACCAGTCAAGCCGGCAAGCATGTCGTGCTCAAAGTCGGCAGTGCCCACCAGGCCCCCGGGCATGGCGCCCATAAAGAGCGGAGCCGGAACGCACAGCACGCGCGCCCCGCGCTCGTGGGCCAGACGAGCCTGGTCCTCGATGCGGCCGCAAATGCCCTCAATATCACCCAGGCGTATATCGATCTGTGCAAGCGCGAGCTTCATGGCTCAGCCCTTTCCGTCGTAAACCATCGAAATCGTAGTAAAAGCGCCGGCCGCATGATGCAGTCGGCGCTCGCATGTGCATATGCTAGCTATGATACCCCGAGCGGGGGCGCGCTCCTAGAATGTCGCGGACCACAGCCCGTGCAGGTTGCAGTAGGCATAGACGGTACCGGTCTTGGAACCGCCGGCAAAAAACGTCGCGGGCTTCATGCCGGGCTCAAGGTAATGGACCTCTAAGCGGCCCTCGGCCTCAAGGGCGATCCACTCAATATAGTGCTCGGGCAGGCTGGGGTGCTCGACCGAGCCAACGCGTGCGCGAATCACGTGACCGTCGCGCTCGGTCTCGACAACAGGCACGTGCTTCTCGTGCGCCGCGTCCTCAGTGTTTGCGGTCAGTTCCGTGCAACCGGCAGGGGTTGCAACGTCGTTGCCAAGGGCGGCAATGAGCTTACCGTCGGGGTCCTTAAAGAATTTCGCCATGATGTTCTCCTTTGCTGACGTGCCAATGTTCTTGATGGTTCTTATGCCCAAAGGCAGACAAACCATCCACGGCATTGCAAATGAACACATAACGGGCGGGGACGATGGGGCAGCGTGCGCTATCCGCCCTGGCGGCCCCACCCGAGCGGGTTAGCGCCCGTCGCCGCCCAGCAGCGCCAGAACATCTTCGCGGGTAAACAGCGCCGAGGAGATGCCGTCGCCGCCGAGCACGCTGTTGACCAGGTCGCGTTTGGACTCCTGCATCTGCATGATGCGCTCCTCGATCGTGTCCTTGGCGATGAGCTTGTACACGGTCACGGTATGTTGCTGGCCAATACGATGCGCGCGGTCGGTCGCTTGGTCCTGCGCCGCCACGTTCCACCACGGGTCGTAGTGGATGACCACGTCGGCCGCCGTCAGGTTAAGGCCCACGCCGCCCGCCTTGAGCGAAATCAAAAAGACCGGAACCTCGCCCGCTTGGAACTGCGCGACCATCTTGGCGCGGCTCTCCTTAGACGAAGCGCCCGTGAGCTTAAGGAAGGCGATGTCCTCCTTGGCCAAGCGCTTACCGATGATATCGAGCATACCTGTAAACTGGCTGAACAACAGGATGCGATGCCCGCCGTCGAGTGCGCCGTGCACGAGCTCCATACACGTATCGAGCTTGGCGCTCCCCGCCTTGTAATCCTCGTAGTGTAGACGCGGGTCGCAGCAGATCTGGCGCAGCTTGGTGAGCTCGGCGAGCACCTTGAGCTTGTCCTTCTTAAACTCCCCAGCCTCGCGGTGCTGCACCTGCTGGGCGATGCGGTCCTGGTTGGCCAGGTAGAGCTTGCGTTGCTCGCCGGTAAGCTGTGCCATGACGGTGTCCTCGATCTTCTCGGGCAGGTCGGCCACCACGTCTTCCTTAACACGGCGCAGCACAAACGGCGACACGAGCGCCTGCAGGCGAGCGGCGCTATCGCCCTCGGCATGCTCGACGGGGCTCTCAAAGCGCTTGGCAAACGACTCGCGCGTCCCCAAAAGGCCCGGCATCAAAAAGTCGAAGATGCTCCAAAGCTCGGACAGGCGGTTTTCGATGGGCGTGCCCGTCAGGGCAAAGCGCACGCCGGCAGGCAGGCGCTTTGCGGCGCGCGCCACCTGCGTGAGCGGGTTTTTAATGTACTGGGCCTCATCGAGCACCACGCGGGCAAAATCCTGCTCGACGTACTCGTCGATATCGCGCCGCATAAGATCATACGACGTCACAACCACGCTATGCTCGGCCACGCCGGCAATCTGTACACGACGTTGAGCTTTGGCGCCCACGATGGCGCACACATCGAGCGACGGGGCAAAGCGCTCCAGCTCGGCGGTCCAGTTGTACACGAGTGAGGCCGGGCATACCACGAGCGTGGGCTTGGTGTTCCCCGCCTCCACGCGCGCCAGAATATGCGCAATCATCTGGAGCGTTTTGCCCAGGCCCATGTCGTCGGCCAAGATGCCGCCAAGGCCCAGGTGTTCGAGCGAGCCGAGCCACTGGTATCCGTCGACCTGGTAGCCGCGCATCGTTGCCTTGAGCGAGGCGGGTACCGTAAAGTCCATCTTGCCGAGCGTGTCCAGGCGCTCGACGGTGCGGCGGAACGCGGCGTCGCGATCGGCCTCGAGCGCCGGCGTGCGCGCGAGCATGCTATCGACAAAAAGGGTGCTCGACGCGGGAAGCGACACGCCGTCGAGCAGGTCGACGGCATCGACACCCAGATCTTCGGCAAGGCCAAACGCGGCGCGCGCTCCCTCATCCAGGCGCACGATGTCGCCGGACGTCAGGCGCGCAAACGTCTGGTGGCGCTTGTACGAGTCCAGATAGATGGCAAGATCTGCCGCCGAAAGCCCGCTCGCGCCCAGCTCGACGTCGAGCAGGTTACTCTTGACGGTCGCACGCACCGAAAGCTTGGGCGCAGGGCGGACCGAGACCTGGCGCAGACGGTCACTGAGCATGACCTCACCCAGCTCGGACAGGGCGGACAGACCCTCGGTCAGCAGACAGAACAGGCTCTCATCATCGCGCTCCTCAAACGCCAGACCGCCCTTGTAGAAATCGAAGTACAGGGCCGCTGTATCCATAACGCGAAACTCCGCCACCTCGTCGCGGGGTGGCACACCGGGGCGCTGCTCTTCGAAGGGGCTGCCCGGAGCGCCCAGGCTAAAGAGATCCGCCGACCAATCGCCGTAGGTAACCGTAATTTTGCAGGTCACGAGCCCATCGTCGACACCGATCGCCATAGCAAAGCTCGGCTCGGGTGCCACGGTATCGAGCGCGGCGGGCGCGGTGAGGTCGGTGTAGTCGCGCAAAATGGGCAGCGCCATACGGCAGAACTCACCCACCTGCTCGGCGGCAATATGGGCGGGCGTGCGGCACGGCAGCAAGCGCGACAAAAAAGGTGCGGCATGCTGAGCAAATGCAGCGTCGGTACGGCGCGCGCGGCGCGTGTCAACCAAGTAGGCGTCATCGCCCGACGCAAAGCAGTACATATCGGCGGGCAGGCGCAGGTCATAGCTACCACCAGCCGCCGGCGCGATTTTGGCGGCAAGCAGCGGTGGGCGCTTAGCGGATGCCTCGTCCTCCCCTTGCGGAGACAGCTCAACCGCCACGTCGTAGGTGCGATGCGTCGTCATCCCCCGCGACCAGGCGGGCTCAAAGGAGATGGTCTGGCCGCGCAGCAGGTCCAGCACATATACGATGCTATGCTCGGACAGCGGCAACTGACGCTCGGCAACAAAACCGCTGCGGGCAAAGTCGTACGACGCCGAACGCGAGCTTGTGATGTCATCGAGATAGGCAACTGTCGTCACAACAAGGTTGAGCAGCTTTGCCGATGTTTCGTCAAAGGCCTCAGGTGAATGGACAAACGTGAGCTTCTTGCCATAGGAGAACGTGCCGCCGCGCACGTAGGCATCGGCCATGCCGTCGATGTCCTTGACCACGTAGGAGACCGATCCACAGCGAATGCGGAACTCGAGCGCCCAGCTAAAGCGGTCAGCGAACAGCGGATTGTAGTACGGCACCAACGAGGGCTCCAATGCCGCTTTGGGGGCGTCGGGATCAACGGCACCGGCAAGCTTGCGGCGCATGCTCGCCAGCTCATCCATGCGCGCGTCCGAAAGATCGGAGAGCGCCGCCACAAGGCTCGGGCTCGTGGGGACGGGCGCCGGAAAGGGAAAGTTGGGGTTGATGGCCGGCGCTTTGGGTGCGGTGCGCGCGGGCTGTTTCGACTGCGCCGTAAACGTGCGAACCGGCGTGCGCAAACCTTCGACGGGCTCGGCGCCGCTGGCATCCAAATACGCCAGAGCCGTGGCAATAGCGTGCTTGCACATACCGGGGTAACGATAGGCGGCGGGGCAATCGCAGTCGTAGTCGATCACCTCGTGCTCGTCCATGTCGAGCGCCACGTGCGTCTTGTACAGGTCGCCACGCGAACCGCGCACCGAGCCCTCGACCGTCACGTTTTTGGAGAAGCGCGAGCCGCTGTCCTCGATCGACAGCACGGCGCCGTTGAGCATGAGCGAACGCCCCTTCATAAAGGTGCCGCTCAACGCCGCCTCTTTGCGAAGCGCCTGCACAAACGTCCCCTGCGCCATCACTTCCTCCAATCTCACCCGGGGTAGCTTAGATCACCGTCACGCGACCCTGGTTACCCACAATGGCCTTGGCCTCGGCCAGCAGCGGAATCGAACGCGCGTTGACCTTGGAAGGTACCTCGGCACGCAGCACGCGCCCGTCCACCTGCTCGATAAAGATCTCCACGCGGTCGCCGCCCGGGTTGGCGGTAAGCACCGTGGCAAGACGCGCCATATTGCCCTGGCTAAAGCGGCTGTTGGGCACCATGACCTCAAACACCTTGGGCTTGTTGTTCTCCTCGTTAAGCTCGAGCGGCACGATCTCCTGCGCGATGATCTGGTCGCCGCGGTCCGAGCGCTCGAGCTTGCCCTTAATGCGCACAAAGGCATCGGACAGCTGCGCGCCGGTCTCGGGATCGACCTCGCCGTACAGGTACCCCTCGGCCTCCTTGTAGGTCTTGGGGAACACGACGACGGTGGCCTCGCCTTCCATGTCCTCGAGCTGCACGATGCCCATGGGGTCACCGTTTTTGGTCACGCGCTTGGACACGCTCGAGACCATGCCGGCCCACCACAGCGCCTTGCCCTCGGGAATTTCCTGGTTGATGGTGCCGCCCGTAGGATTCTGAACTTCGTAGCCGGTGTCGATCTGCGAGAACGAGAAGTCACGCGCCTTGGCTAGTGCATACTCAAACGGGCGCAGCGGGTGGTCCGAGACATAGATGCCCAGAACCTCCTTCTCCTGACTCAACTTGAGGTGGCGGTCCCATTCCTGGCCATCCGGATCGGGCACGCTCACCTCAAAGCCCGAGCCCTCAACGTCGCCAAACATATCGAAGAACGACGTCTGGCCGCTCGCGCGATCCTTCTGGCGCTTTACCGCGGCATCGATGATGTTCTCGGGGTTGTTCTTGTCCACAAAGTGCATCATCTGGCGACGCGGATACCCCGTGGAGTCGAAGGCGCCTGCCTTGATGAGCGATTCGATCACGCGGCGGTTGGCCTGGCTCGAGTCCACGCGCTCGACAAAGTCGTGCAGCGTCTTAAACGGGCCGCCCGCCTCGCGCTCGGCGATAATCGCCTGCGCCACGCCGGTGCCCACGCCGCGGATGCCGGCCAGACCAAAGCGCACGCCCTCCTTGGTAGCCGTGAACTCGGTACCGGACTCGTTGACATCTGGCGACAGCACGGGGATGCCGTCGTGACGGCATGCCGAGACGTAGTGCACGATCTTGTCGGTCTTGCCCGTATAGGACGTCAGAACGGCCGCCATGTACTCGTGCGGATAGTGCGCCTTGAGCCACGCCGTCTGCATAACCAGAATGGCGTAGCCGGCGGAGTGCGACTTGTTGAAGGCGTAGGACGCGAACTCGAGAACATCGTCCCAAATCTTCTGGGCGACCTCGCGCGTATAGTTGTTCTTGATGGCGCCGTTCATCCAGTGGTCGTAGGTGGTCTCGTCGGAGCCATCCTCCCAGTGGAGCACCGTCGACGTGAGCAGCTTGATTTTCTTCTTAGCCACGGGCTTACGGATACGCGAGTCCGATTCGCCCTTGGAGAAGCCGCACATCTCGACGGAGATGAGCATAACCTGCTCCTGGTAGACCATGGTGCCGTAGGTTTCGCCCAGGATGTCGTCCAGGCGGTCGTCGTAGGAGACCGCCGGCTCCTTGCCGTTCATACGGTTGATGTAGGACGAAACCATGCCGGCGCCCAGCGGGCCCGGGCGGTACAGGGCGATCAATGCTACGACGTGCTTGTACTCGGTGGGCTTCATGTTCTTGATCGTGGCCGTCATGCCTGCGGACTCGACCTGGAAGACGCCGGCGGTGTGGCCGGAACCCATGAGCTTAAAGATCTCGGGGTCGTCAAAAGGAATCTCTTCCTCTTTGATGTCGATGCCGAAGTTCTTTTTGATGTTTGCCTTGGCCTTGGAGATAACAGTCAGCGTGCGCAGGCCCAAGAAGTCCATCTTGAGCAGGCCCATGTCGGCAACGGTATGGCCCTCGTACTGGGTAATCTCGACGCCGCCCTTGGTGTCGAGCTTGGTGGGCACGTGCTCGTTGACGGGGTCGCGGCAGATCAGAACGGCGCACGCGTGCACGCCCTCGCCACGGGTGAGGCCCTCGATTGAGAGCGCCGTGTCGATGATGCGGCGGGCGTCGTCGTCCTTTTTATATGCCTCGGCAAAATCGGGGTTAAACAGGTCCTCTTTGCCGGGTTGCTTTTCGAGCACCTGCTTGAGCTTGACCTTGGGGTCGCTCGAGACCATCTTGGACAGACGCTGGCCCATGTAGACCGGGTAGTCCAGGACGCGAGCGGCGTCGTTGATGGCCTGCTTGGCCTTAATGGTCGAGTAGGTGATGACGTGGGTGACCTTCTCGGGGCCGTAGAGCTGGCGAACGTGCTCCACGACCTCGAGGCGCCGCTCATCGTCGAAGTCCATATCGATATCGGGCATCTCGGTACGCTGCGGGGACAGGAACCTCTCGAACATCAGGCCGTTCTCGAGCGGATCGAACGCGGTGATGTTCATGGCGTAGGCGACGATAGCGCCGGCAGCCGAGCCACGGCCGGGGCCGACGCCGATGCCGTTGTCTTTGGCCCATTGCACGTACTCGGCAACAATCAAAAAGTAGGCGGCAAAGCCCTTGTCGCAGATGACTTTGTATTCGTACTCAAAGCGCTCTTTGATGTTGACGCCACCGATCTCGCGCGTGGCCCAGTCGTCACCGTAGTGCTGGCGCAGGCCCTTCTCGCACTCGCGGCGGAACTGACTCTCGTGCGTCTCGCCGGGGTCGAGCAACGGGAAGCGCGGCAGGATGATGGAGTCCCAGTCCAGCTCGACGTAGCACTTGTCGGCGATCTCGAGCGTGTTGTCGCAGGCCTCGGGGCAATACGGGAACATCGCCCGCATCTCCTCCTCGGTCTTCATGTAAAACTCCGAGCCAGTCATGCGCATGCGGTTGGGGTCGTCGACCTTGGCGTTCATGCCGATGCACATGATGACGTCCTGCACGGGAGCGTCCTCGCGGCGCAGGTAGTGGAAGTCGTTGGTGGCGATGACCTTGACGCCTACCTGCTTGGCGATGTCGATGAGCGTGCGGTCCATCTGCTCATCGGTCAGGCCGTTGTCGGTGGTGATGCCGTGTTCCTGGATCTCGATATAAAAGTCGCCAGGTTCGAAGGTATCACGGAAGGTCTCGGCCCACTTGATGGCGCCCTCCATGTCACCGCGGTCGATGTATTTGGGAATGATGCCGGCGATACAGGCACTCGTGCAGATCATGCCCTTGGCGTGGCGGCGCAGGTTGTCGAGCGTCACGCGGGGCTTGTAGTAAAAGCCCTGCACGGCTGCCTCGGAGACCGTCTGCATCAGGTTGACGTAGCCCTCCTGGTCCTTGGCCAGAAGGATCATGTGGTAGAGCTCGGGCTTATGGTCGCGAGCAAGGGTCTCGTCCGGCGTAAAGTAGACCTCGCAGCCAAAGATGGGCTTGATGACCAGAGGCGGCTTGAGCTCGTCGATGTTGCCCTTCTCGTCCCACATGGCCATGTCCTTCACATACTGGGCATGCTCGCGCGGGTTTTCCTCGGGATCGGGCTCCACCAGCTCGTCGCGGCGATCCTTTTCCAAGAAGGCCTTGTCGTGGCTCCAGGTTTTGTACTCAGGCGTGTTGTGGTTGACGGCGTCGCAGGCCAGCGCCAGGTCGGGCACGCCATACATGTAGCCGTGGTCGGTAATGGCGACGGCGGGCATGCCCAGCTCTACGGCGCGATTGACCATATCCTGGATACGGGTTGCGCCGTCGAGCATGGAGAAAACGGTGTGGTTGTGCAGATGGACGAATGCCATGTGATGAGCTCCGATGCGGGTTCGTGTTCTGACTGAACGATTTTACCGCACGGCGCGGACGGCACCCGAACCTAGCCAAACCCACACGGCTCCTCTTGCAGTTGCGGTGAAATGCGGACTGTTTGGCGGCTTTTTTGGCCAGAACAGTCCGTATTCCACCGCAAGTTATTGGGGGATGGGGCGTGGGCAGCTCCGGTTGAGCTAGAGGTTGTAGGTGACTACCTGAGGCTCGGCGGGTTCGACGAAGATGGTTGGATTCGCCTGCTCCACGCGAACGAACTTGACGGTCACGGCCTCAAAGCCCGCCTTGTGCAGAACGTCGGCGTAAACGCGCGTCTGCAAGGCGTGTTTCTCCTGCAGCTCCTCCGGCGTCTCGTCCGGCGTGCCACCCGTCTTGTAGTCGATGACCAGCGCGCGCGACGGATCGGCCGGGTCGGTGGCCAGTGCATCGATGGCGCCCTCGGCATATGCACCGTAGCGGGCAATGTCCTCGTCTTCGCAACCCAGCGAGAAGAATGGTACCTCGGCACGAACGCACGGCCACGCGAGCAGGTCGGCACGAACAGCCGACTTGAGCCAGCGGTCCAGGGCGACGTCGAAGCGTTCGCGCTGCTCCGGCGTCAGGCGCCACAGACGCGCTAGCGCATCGGCACGCTCAGCGGGCAGCTCATCGGCACCCATCTCGATCAGCCACTGGCAGGCGGCATGGAACGCCGAGCCCAGCGCCATGGGGTTGCCGGCAGGCTCAACGGCGGCCACGTCTGCATCCGTCATCTCCGAGCCATCCGACTCCGCATCATCGCCAGCCTCGTCCATGGGCACGCGCGTCTCGGCGGCACGGTCCTCGGCCTCGGCATGCAGCGCCGCGGCGATTGACGAGTAGCTATACGAGTCACGCATCGGATACGGACAGATGCCCATGCGCACGCCCGCTGCCTGGGGATACACAAGCTCAAATGAATCGGCCTTGGGGTCGGCAGGACCGGGCACAGTTGAGCGCGAAGCATTATCAGCGACATCGACATCGCCGCGAACAAGCCTGCCCTCGGCATCCAGCGAAGCGTTAGCCTCAGACGCCTGCTCGCCAAACGTAAAGTCCGACAGCGAGATGAGCTCGTAGTCGCCCGGCTGGGAGTTGTCGAACACCAAACGGTCGCTATCGAGCTGCGGCATGTCCAGACTGTCGGTCGGCAGGATGCGGCGCAGCACGTCGTAGGTCAGATCCGTCTCGACATCGAAGGTCGGCGCCGTCACCTTGCCGCGGCTCACGCCGGCGTCCATCGCCAAAATGACCAACTCGCGCGCTCGCGTCATGGCGACATAGAGCAGACGAGCCCGCTCCTCGAGCGAAAGCTGCAGGTCGGCGTTGCGCAGGCGGGCAAACGCCTCGGCGGGAGAGCCCGTCGCGCAGACGTCCTCCATAAGCTCCGGCGGCAGCCACAGCGACGTGCCCTTGCCCTTAAACGCGTGTTCAAACTGCTTTTTGACGTCATCGCCCTTCACGAAGGTCCCGTCGGCAAGCTTAACGCCATCGAAACGAGCCGGCAGCGCCACGACTTGCGCCCCACCGTCGACGCGACCCATCTGCGCCGCACCCGAGGACTTACGCACGCCAAAGCACTCGGCGACCGCCACGACCGGATACTCCAGACCCTTGGACGCATGCACGGTCATGATGCGTACCGCGCCGTCACCCTCCTCGTTGAGCGCGCCCGGGGCCTCCTTGCCCGCCAAGAAGCGGTCGAAGGCGAGCGCAATGGAGCGCGGCGAGTTGCCGAACTCGGCCTCCGCCTCGGCCACGGCGTCGAGAGCCTTGAGCACGTTGGCGGCAATGGCCTTGCCCTCGGGACCGCGCTGCGCCAGGCGCACGAACCAGCCGGAGGCATTGACCGCGTCGCGCGCGACGGCGGCGAACGAATCGCGCCCCACGCGACGAAGTGCGTAGCGTAGCACCTCGCGGGCGCGCGTCACGAGCGGCAAGCCCTGCAAGCCCGGCACGTCGAAATCGCTCATGATGCCCGCGTCGATATTCCGGCGCGAGGTCTCACCCGTCTCGCTATCGAGCTTGGTCGCCAGCGCCAGGAACTCCTGGGCGCCGAGCGCAAACATCGGCGAGGCCAGCAGCGGCATAAGGCCCTGCGCCGTATCGGCCGGATTGGCAAGCGCGCACACCAGGGCGCGCACCGTCTGCACCTCGGCTGCTTGGGCAAAGACCGAGCCGCCCGCGATGACGCAGTCGAGCCCCTGGTCGCGGAAGGCCTGCGCATAGACATCGGCGTTGGTCATGCGACCCAGCAGCAGGACCATGCTGCCCTGGGGCTGTTCTTTATCGGCAAGCGCGCGGAAACGCTCGGCAATCGCACGAGCTTTCGCCTGCGTTCGCTCCTGCGTGCTGCCACCGGCAACGAAGACCGCCTGGCGGCGCGAAGCCTTTGCCTTGAGCTTGTCCTCGCGATCGTCACTCGGCTCAAGATCCAAGAACCCCTGCATCAAACCACCAGTATCGCCGTCAAAGACGCGCGCCACATAGCGCAGCACCTCATCGTGGCTGCGGAAGTTGCGCACGAGCTTGACGAGCTCGCCGGCGGGGACATCGGAGACGGCAGCCGTCTCGGGCGCAGCAGAGGAGCCCACCTTGCGCTCCTGGCGACGGAATACCTCGACCTCGGCGCCACGGAAGCGGTAGATCGACTGCTGCGCATCGCCCACGGTGCACAGCGCGCGCTCCCCCGCGCCCGTCAGATAGCGAATCAGATCGACCTGCATCTGGTCGGTATCTTGGAACTCGTCAATCATGACCATCTTAAAGCGGCCCTCGTAGGCGGCTCGGATGGCGGGATAATCGCGCAGCGCCTCGTATGCCATGCGCAACAGATCGTTATTGTCGAGTGCGGACTGGTCAGCCTTGAGCGCACGGTACTCCGTCTCTACGGCACGGGCAAGCCCCGTCAGCGCATCAAGTGCCGGGTCACCGCAAGCCAGCACAATATTGACGAACGTGTCGGCAGCCTCTGCCTTGAGAAGCTCGACATTCTCCTTTGGGAACATCTTACTCGCCCGAGGCATGCTGCATGACATCATGAGCCGCGCCACATCCGCCATGGTCTTGCCGCTCGCCTCGAACGCGTCGATGGCCTCGAGCGCCACCTGCGCTTTCTCGGTCGTGGCCTTGCTTGCGCCCAGCGCCGCACGATAGGCATCGGCAAGCGCCGAGGTGTCGGCCTGGCCACGCGCCACGCACACATCGTCCATCCCGCCCGGCAGCTGGCTCGAGAGCTCCAGCAGGTCGCGCACCAGGCCTTTGATGGTGGTACCGGCGCCAAACTGCCCGCCCTCGCCCGCCATGGGATACCAAGCGTAGAGGGCCTTGAGCGAAGCGGCGAGCTCGGACGCGGCATCGGGCGCCGTCGCGCGCCCCAGCACATGCTCAACAGCCTGATCCATAAGCTCATCGGTATCGGTAAGCACCGTGAACTCGGGGTCGATGCCCAGCTCCAGCGCATGCGCGCGCAGGATGCGCGAGCACATGCCGTGAATGGTCGAAATCCAAGCGTCGTCGACCGTCAGGGCCTCCTCGTCCATCCCCTCGTCGATAAGCGCACGGCGCACGCGGTCGCGAATCTCGGCCGCAGCGTCTTTGGTAAAGGTAATGGCGAGCACTTGGTCCAGATGCTCGACAAACGGACCGGATTCGGGCGAGAGCGCGTAGACGATGCGGCGCGTAAGGGTAAAGGTCTTGCCCGAACCGGCGCCCGCCGAGACAAACAGCGGGCGGTCGAGCGTTTTGACGACTTGCAGCTGTTGCGGCATCAAAGTCGAAAGATCCATGGTCTACACGTCCCTCCTTACAAACGTTCCTTCGTGGTTATACGAGCAGCGCGCATGCGCGGCCTGCGCCGACGTCGGATCGACAGCGGCGACGTCGCCCGCCTCGAGTTCGCGCAAGCGCTCGGCGATGCCGGCCTCCACGCGGTCGAGCAGCGCATCGAAGTCCATGTTGCCGCCCTCGCCCGGAAAGCCCTTCTTAAGGCCCGGAATGCGGCCGTCACCGCGCTCTTCCTCGAGCAGCTCGGCGCTCGCGGCACCGCGCAACGCCGGCTTGCCGCCCTTGGTCGAAAAGTAGAGCGCCGCGCGGGTGTCCAAATCCAGCGCCCGGCGCATGGCCTGCGCGTAGATGAGTGTCTGGGTATGGGGCGGTAGCCAGCGCGGATCATCGATGGGGGCCTCACCCGACTCCTCGTCGCGAACCGTGGGGTCGGCGAGCTTAAACTCCTCGACACCCGAACGATGCTTGTAGTCGATTACCACGGCGCGATTCTCGGCATCCACATCCACGCGGTCGATGCGCCCGCCGAGCGGCCAGCCGGCATACTCAACTTTAAGATCGTTAAAGGCAAACTCCAGATAGCGCGGAGCAAAGGGGGCAAGCGCCTCGGACTCGTAGGCAAGCACGCCCTCCAGCTGCGGCAAAATCTCGGCCACCTGCCGCTCCTCCACCGGGGAGAGCGGCACAAGCGGGCCCTCCGTGCCTCGCTTGCCGGCGTGCTCGGCCAACGTCTCGTCAAAGATCTCGCGCAGCAGCTCCTGAGCGCGCGGCAGATTCTCGGGCGTCACGCGCTCCATGCCCTCCTGGGGCAGACGGGCATGCAAGTGTTCCAGCACGTCGTGGACAAAGTTGCCCTTCTCCATATTGCCAAAGCCAGCGTCGATCGACTGGGGCTTCACGCGGTACGAGACGAACCAGCATAGCGGGCAGGTCGAATAGGCCTCGATCTGCGAGGCAGACGTCAGGCGCGGCACCAGCGGCGCATCCTCGCCCTCGCCATCGCGACGACGCAGGACCAAATACGGAATGGCTTCATCGCTCAGATGCTGAGGAGCTTCGCAGGTCACGCGCTCGCGCCTAAGACCTTCGCCTGCCGCGGGATCGAAGTCCCTTACGATATCGCCCTCACCCACGCACTTCGCCTTGTCGGCGCCAACGGCCTTAGCGTCGTCAGCGGCCTTGTCGGCGTCAGCGGCCTTAGCATCGTTAGCGGCCTCGGCATGCGCCCGCAACTCGGTCCACACGGCCGCCGGATAGCACTCGCGCGCCTGACGATCGTGGGTCACACGGGCGAGCGTAACCGGACCACGCGACGCTTGTATCGCGCGGCCAAAGCGTGCGCGCAGCAAGGCCGCAGGCTCAAGCGTCACACCGCTGCGATCTAACTCTGCCGTCAGCGTTGCCAGCGGGCCCTCCTCATGTGAGAGCGGATAACTGTCCAGGTCGACGTCGGCAAACAGCACGGCATCGTAGCTGCCGGGGCGCAGGGCCGCCGCATCGGCAAGCGAAGCAAAGCGAACCTGGGCGCGTGGCGCACGGTCAACCTCGTAGGTCTCGTAATCGTAGGCGGCGCTACGCTTGTCCACCTTGGTGCGAATGTCATCGAGCACGGGCACGGTCGCGGCCTGCGACACGTCGAGCGCACGGGCGCCATTCATAAGGATGTCGATGACGTGGCGCAGCAGGGCCACCTCCGCCTGGCGACGGGCCTGACCGTCGAGACCGCCAAGTGCGCGATCGGGCAGTGCCTCGGCAACGGCAAGCATGGCCTTGAGCGCCGTCACGGGTTTGTCGCGCCACAGCGCCTGGAACACGTCCGAGATCACGCACGGCACGTTCTTAAACCAGTTCTCGTCGCTCGCCGCTTTACGCGCGCCCCTCACCTGGCCCTGCACGCTCTGCAGCAGGCTCTTGACGCCCGCAGTGGTCTTGCTGCGCGACAGTCGCATATTCTTGTCGAACGTGCGCGCGCTGGCGGCGTCGGCACCCGAAAGCGGGCTGTAAATCCAGTCGGTAAGCTCCGGAGCGGGCCACCACTCAGTCTTAGAAGCTGCCCCTTCGTCGGCGGCCTTCATACGCTCGATCAGGTTGGCGAGCGCCGTGAACTGCCTGCCCGCAATGGATTGGGAAAACGCCGTGAACTCGGCCGTCTCGGCAGCAACGTGGCGCGCCGCCAAACGAGCGGCAAGCTCGCCGAACAGCTGGGGTGCCCGGGCAGAAACAACGAGCACGCGTACGGGGTCGGCGGGTGTTGCAGCAACTTTATCGTCCTTGGACTCCTTGTGCGCTTTCACCAACTTATCGATGACGTCCGCATAAGCATGGGCACGGGCATGGGGGCCGGCGACCTCAATAAAGGCAGGCTGAGCAGCGGACTTGGAGGCAGTCTGGGGCGCGGCGGCGCCCTCCCCCAGCGGCGCGATCTCAAACAGCACACCGCGGACATCAAATGCCGCGGCAAGCTCCTCGCGCATCGCCGCTTGCTCGCGGGCAAGCAGCACGACAACCTCTCCCCCGTTGTTTGCCACGGCGGACAGCAGCTCGAGCAGGCTATACGTAAATGACGCGACGCCGCGCACGCAAACGGCGCGGGCGCACCCCGGCAGGTTGTCGGCCAAAGCGCCGGCCATAATGTCAGCCGCCTCGCAGGGCTCGACCATATCTCGACGGTCCAAACCGCGCGCATAGGCGCACAAAAGTTCAAACACGCGAGCCTCGGCGTCGCTTTTGGGCTTGGGCTTGCAAACGTTGTCGCAGCAACGCTCGGCACCTGTCCCTGCCACACCCGGCAGCACATCGCGAGCCATACGCGCGAGCATACGCACCGTGCCCTGGCTGCGCGAAAGCGGCTGCAGGTCGGCGTCGTCGAGACGCGCTACCATGTCCGAAAACAGCATCTGGCGCTGCAGGTTGTCGACGAAACCGCGCCCGTCGCCCAAAAGCTCCCAAAGCGAGCGAAGCCACGATGTAGGCGTCTTGTAGTCAATACCCAGCGAAACGCCGGCTTCCGCCGCATCATGACGGCACAGGTCGAGCTCGGCAAACGTTGGCGCCAGCAGCACGGCACGCCCGTGGCGGGCAATAAGGTCGGCAAGCAGCGCCGCCTCGGCATCGCTCAAATCCGCGCCGGCGTTGGTGGTATAGATTCGAACAGGCATGGTCCTCCACTCAAACCGTTCGCAATATTCAATGCTTTTATCCTACCCGCCCGCGCGGACAGATTTGCCCCACGCCAACAGATTTGACCCCTTGGAGACGGAGGAAAATGGATCACCGAGGAGGTCAGTCTAACCCAGTGATCCGTTTTCCTCCGTCCCCAAAGGATCAAAAAACCGCCCCCGAAGGGACGGTTCTGCGCAATTCGTTTTTACCGCTGGCCTACTCGCCATCCTCCAGCTTGATGAGGATCTTGCGATAGCCGCCGTACTCGCCGTTGAGTGCCTTGGACACGCGGCTCACCGTAGTGGACGAAGCGCCGGTGCGGGCCTGAACCTCAACATAAGGCTCGCCCTCATCCAGATAACGCGCAACCTGCAGACGTTGCGAAAGATCGCAGATCTCGCGCGGCGTGCAGATATCGGTCAAAAACGCCTGGATATCCTTCTCGTCATCCAAAAGACTAAATGCGTGGACCAGCTGCTTGACATCAGGCTTGTCAAACATGTTCTCGATATTCATCGATCACCGCCAAACCCGCCATAAGGCATCGAAGTTGATACTGACATCGGGCATCGTTCGCCCGTTCTATGCAATAGGGCAACGCCTGTGGCTTTTGCCCGTAGCAGTGTAGCACACCACCAAACTAAAGCGACAAGACTCTCTGCCAGCGGCGCGTTTTTCAGGACGAACGCCGTTTTGAAACCGAATGCGCACGTAAGCTCCACGAATATTTGAGACAATGGGCGGCCAAACAGAGCCGTGCCCGAGCATCTGTCCGAGTTGCAAAGGCATGTGCCTCTCACGCTCCCTCACCACGCCATGCGCAAGAAAGGATTCACACCATGCGCTTTATGCTCAACTGGCTTTTGACCTCAATCGCCATCGCGATCGCAACGTTTCTCGTCCCCGGCATTCAGCCCTTCGGCATGGCCGACGCCTGGGTCTGCTTTGCCTTCGTGGGACTGTTCCTCAACATCGTCGACTCGCTCGTTAAGCCGTTCCTGACGGTCATCTCGCTGCCACTCACTATTATCACGCTTGGTATTTTTCAGCTTGTGGTCAACAGCTTTATGCTCGAGCTGGCCAGCTACCTGTCGGTCAATCTGCTGGGCGCGGGTATCTCCATCGCCAGCTTTGGATCGGCGTTTATGGGCAGCATCCTGGTATCCATCATGCGCAGCATTCTCGACAGCATCGCCCGGAACTAAAGCGACCGGATACGGACCGCCACAACACGCCAAAACGAAGGCCGTCCATCGCAACGATGGGCGGCCTTGCCATTTGTCGAGCCTCAGAGGGCAGGAAAATCTACCATTTCTACCCCGTCCCCCAATAGCAGGTGGGGCTAGATGACGTAGTCGTAGCCCTCGCTGGGGGCGACGAGCGTATCGAGCGTCACGCCATCGAGGTAGTCGTTGATGAGCTTGTCCAGGTTCTTCCACACATCGAGTGTGGGACACTCATCCGAACGCGAACAGCCCTTGCAGTCGCCGTCCAGGCATGCGACCGGTGCCAGACTACCCTCGGTCAGGCGCAGAATCTCGCCCACCGTGTACTGCTCGGGCGGGCGCGTGAGCACGTAACCACCGCCCTTGCCGCGCATGCCCGAGAGCATATTGGCGCGCACGAGTGTGGCCAAAATGTTCTCCAGATACTTCTCCGAAATCCCCTGACGCGCGGCGATCTCTTTGAGGGGAATGCGGCCTGCCGCCTGGTGCTCGGCCAGGTCGACCATAACGCGCAGGGCATATCTGCCCTTTGTGGAAACCAACATATATATTGCTGCCTTTCGGTCTTTTAATTCGTAGAAATTCTAGCCGAAATATTGGTTTTGAAAATACCTATTCCCGTCAAGATGGTTAATCGACTCGTAATAATCTTCTATTTCCTATTGCATTACTAGGCTTTAGTGCCTACTATGCTTGCCAACAGCAAAACGAACAACCCATAAGGTTTGTGGGTTTCGTTGCTACACACACCGTAAAACCACACGGTATCCAGTCATTTGAACACTTTGGAGGTTCACCATGAGCAATGTGTACACATCCATCGATCAGCTTATCGGCCACACTCCGCTTCTGGAGCTCACTCACTTTGAGGCCGATGAGGACCTCAAGGCCCGCGTGCTCGTCAAGCTGGAATACTTCAACCCCGCCGGATCCGTTAAAGACCGCGTCGCCAAGAACATGATTGACGAGGCCGAGAAGGCAGGCAAGCTCGTGCGTGGCGGCGACTACACCATCATCGAGCCCACGAGCGGCAACACCGGCGTCGGCATCGCCTCGGTGGCGGCCGCCCGCGGCTACAAGGTGATCATCACCATGCCCGAGACCATGTCCGTCGAGCGCCGCAAGCTGATGCAGGCATACGGTGCGCAGCTCGTGCTCACCGACGGCTCCAAAGGAATGAAGGGCGCTATCGCCAAGGCCGAAGAGTTGCAGAAGGAGACCCCCAACAGCATCATCGCCGGCCAGTTTGTGAACCCCGCGAACCCGGCCATTCACAAGGCCACGACCGGCCCCGAGATCTGGGACGACACCGACGGCAAGGTCGACATCTTCGTCGCCGGCGTCGGCACCGGCGGCACCGTGACCGGCGTGGGCGAGTTCCTCAAGGAGCAAAACCCCGAGATTCAGGTCGTCGCCGTCGAGCCCGCCACCTCCCCGGTGCTCTCTAAAGGCCAGGCCGGCCCGCACAAGATCCAGGGTATCGGTGCCGGCTTTGTGCCCGACGTCCTCGACACCCAGGTCTACGACGAGATCATCCCCGTCGAGAACGACGACGCCTTTGCCACCGGCCGCGCCGTGGGCCACAAGGAGGGCGTGCTCGTGGGCATTTCGTCCGGCGCCGCCGTGTGGGCCGCACTGCAGCTGGCCAAGCGCCCCGAGAACGAGGGCAAGACCATCGTGGCGCTGCTCGCCGACACCGGCGAGCGCTACCTGTCCACGGCACTCTTCCAGGACTAGAGCTCTCGTTCCTAGAACGAGTCCAAGGCACGCCGGTCTCCCCTCTCTTCTGGCAGCCTGAGCTCATCCCAACAGGGTGTCCCACAGGACGCCCGAACTTGCTACAATGTCTGCGGCGCGGAACCAGCCTCCCGCGCCGCTTTTCTTTTTTGGCCACATGCCACCAAGGAGAACCTCCCCATGCACAACAAGCGCGTGCTCGTCGCCATGAGCGGCGGCGTCGATTCCAGCGTGACCGCGTACCTGCTCAAGCGCCAGGGCTACGAATGCGTCGGCGCCACCATGCGTCTCACCTGCCCCGCACCCGACCCCGCCACGGGCATGAGTAAAGTCGACCGCGACATCGCCGATGCAAAGGCCGTCGCCGAGCGCCTGGGGATACCCCACCATGTGCTCGACCTGCAGCAGACCTTCGACCGCAACGTGATCGAGCGCTTTGTGAACGCCTACCAGGAAGGGCTGACGCCCAACCCGTGCATCATCTGCAACCGCCACATTAAGTTTGGCGCGCTGCTCGATGCGGCGCTCGATATGGGCTGTGACTACATCGCAACGGGACATTACGCCAAAACAAGCCAGGCGGCAGACGGCACCTGGCAGCTGCACCGCGGCGAGGACCCTAAGAAGGACCAGAGTTACTTTTTATATTCGCTCACGCAAGAGCGCCTGGCACGCACGATCTTTCCGCTGGCAGGGCTGGACAAAGAGCGCGACGTGCGCCGCATTGCCGCCGAGCAGGACTTTGCCAACGCCAAGAAGGCCGAAAGCGAGGACATCTGCTTTATCCCGGACGGCGACTACGCGGGCTATATCGAGCGCCGCTGCGGACATGCCGCTGCACCGGGCGACATTGTGTGGCGCGACGGCAGCGTGGTCGGACGCCATAGCGGCGCGCTGCGCTATACCATCGGCCAGCGCAAGGGCCTGGGCGTCGCGATGGCGCATCCCGTGTACGTAACGGGCGTCGACGCCGCCAACAACATTGTGCATCTGGGCGAAGCCGAGGACCTAACCGCGGCGGCGCTAACTGCCAATGAGTGGATTTGGAGCGCGCCGGCAGAGTGCATGGAGGCCGAGCTCGATGCCGGCGGCATTCGCGTGGGCGCCAAGTACCGCTACCGACAGAAAGACCAGGCAGCGACCCTTACGCGCGGCGAAGACGGGCAAATGTTGCTGACCTTTGACGAGCCGCAGCGCGCCATCGCCCCCGGACAGGCCGTCGTCGTCTATCGGGGCGACATCGTCCTGGGCGGCGGCACCGTGACCGGCGCCATCAAATAGCCCCATCCCCTTCATAAGTTGCGGTGAAATAGGGACTGTTTAAGCGTTTAAAACCGCCAAACAGTCCCTATTTCACCGCAAGTTAGAGAGGACAGCCTCGGTCGGTACTGCCGTGTCAGCCGAGGCCGCTGCATCGTTAGCGCTGGACGTAGGCGCGAACCAGCTCGAAAGTGTTGCGCACACCGTCGATGTGGCTGCGCTCGTAGTTGTGGCTCGCGTACACGCCGGGGCCGATCAGACCATGGCGAATGTCGTAGCCGGCCGAGAGCGTGGCCTCGACGTCGGAGCCGTAGTGCGGGTACACATCGATGGCGTAATCGAGCTCCAGCTCGCGCGCGATGTTGGACAGCGTGGTTACCAGGTCGTAGTTGTACGGACCGCCCGAATCCTTGGCGCAAATCGAAACCATGCGCTCGGTGCAGCCCAGGTCGTCACCCACGCAGCCCATGTCCACGCTGATCATCTCACGCGTGTCGGCCGGCACAAAGGCACCGCCGTGGCCGACCTCCTCGTACACGGTAAAGAGCAGCGACACCTTGCGCGAAAGCGACACCTCGCCGTCAGCAACGGAACGGGCCAGACCCAGCAGAATCGACGCCGACAGCTTGTCATCCAGGAAGCGGCTCTTGATGTAGCCGCTCTCCGTCACCGTGGTACGCGGATCCATAGCGATGATGTCGCCCGTCTGAATACCCAGCTCGAGCACATCGTCCTTGCTGTCAACGTTCTCGTCGAGCAGGATTTCCATGTTCTTCTCGATGGTCTTGACCGGCTCATCGGCCACATGCGCCGAAGGCTCGGTATTGAGGACCACACCCGTAAAGACTTTGCCATCGCGCGTGTAAACGGTGCAGTTCTCGCCATCGGCCGTAGACCACTGATGCCCGCCGAGCGTCGTGGGACGCAAGCGACCATTGTCCTTGATGGAACGCACCATGGCGCCCAGGGTATCGACATGGCTCGCCAGTACGAGCGGCTCACCCTCGCCACCAAGCTCAACCAACACGTTGCCCTTATTGGAACGCTCGGGCCCAAACCCCATATCGCGCAGGGTCTCCATCAGATAATCAGTCGCCGCACGGGTATAGCCCGTAGGCGAAGCAATCGAGGTAAGCGCCTTCAACTGGTCAGTAATATAGGAGAGCGTCTCCTCTAGAGAAGCATCAACATTAGAAGCCATATGCATCCTTCCAAGTAAAACTAAGACCGAGTCCCGATTTTAACCGTTCTGCACGTGCAATGCCCCAGGAGCCGAGCCGACTCCAGACGTCCCCACACCGGTTTTATGCACGCGCACGGTTTACAATCCAAATCTTGCATAGAAATATCGATATATGCATAAATATGAGGTATCAATTTCTCTCATCCTAGGGTACCCCACCTTGGACCGTGCAAAAAACGGAGTATTCAGCACCGTGGGCCCCAACGGCCCCATCACAAACGACATAACGATGTGGTTGCAGCAGTGTTGCAGGCCGGCGCAAACCAAAAACGCGGCGACAGCCATCTCCGCCCATCGATAGCCCGCCCACAAGTGCTGTCGATGGGCGCCGCGGGCCACTACGACCCATTCACAACGTTATGCATTTTTCAGAGCTTGCTGAATACTCCCAAAAATGCACGCTGGGAAGTGCACCACCTATCCGCAGCGGGCAGCATGCCTTGGTTTTGCCCATATCGGGGCATCGGCGCGGCACAAAAAGCCCCCGCCGCACGAAGTGCGCAGCGGGGGCTTCCGACATGTCCGAGGACGATTGTGGGGCTAACGGGCAGGGGCCCGCCGAACCAAGTTAGGCAGCCGGGCAGATCTTCTTGAAGAGCTCGATGACGTCGTCGAGCGTCGCCTCGCGCGGGTTACCCGGGAAGCAGGCGTCAGCCATGGCGTCCTTGGCCAAGACCTCGATCTCGTCGGCCTTCATGGCCTCGCAGACATGCGGGATGTTCACGTCGGCGGAAAGCTGCTTGACGGCGGCGATAGCGGCGTCAGCAGCCTCGTCGGTGCTCATGCCCGTGGTGTCAACGCCCATGGCGACGGCGACCTTGGCCAGGCGCTCGGCGCAAACCGGCTTGTTGAACTCCATGGCGATCGGCAGCAGCATGGCGCAGGCGACACCGTGCGGGGTGTCGTAGTGAGCGGACAGGGTGTGAGCCATGGCGTGGTCGATGCCCAGGCCAACGTTGGAGAAGCCCATGCCGGCGACATACTGGCCAAGAGCCATGCCCTCGCGGCCGGAGCCGGGCTGACCGGACTTGGCCTCGGCAACGGAGTCGCGCAGGTTCTCGCTGATCAGCTTAATGGCCTCAAAGTGGAACATGTCGGAGAGCTCCCAAGCGCCCTTGGTGGTGTAGCCCTCGATGGCGTGGGTCAGAGCGTCCATGCCAGTGGAAGCGGTAAGGCCGGCGGGCATGGAAGCCATCATGTCGGGGTCGACGACGGCGACCTCGGGGGCGTCGTTGGTGTCGACGCACACGAACTTGCGGACCTTTTCGGGGTCGGTGATGACGTAGTTGATGGTCACCTCGGCAGCGGTACCGGCGGTCGTCGGCACAGCGATGGTGAACACGGCGTGGTTCTTAGTGGGAGCAACGCCCTCGAGGCTGCGGACATCGGCGAACTCGGGGTTGTTGATGATGATGCCAATGGCCTTGGCGGTATCCATGGAGGAACCGCCACCGATGGTCACGATAGCGTCAGCCTCGGCGGCCTTGAAGGCCTCGACGCCGTCCTTGACGTTCTGGATAGTGGGGTTGGGCTTAATCTCGGAGTAGAGGCTCCAAGCGATGCCGGCGGCGTCGAGCTCGTCGGTTACCTTAGCGGTAACGCCAAACTTGACCAGATCGGGATCGGAGCAGACGAAGATCTTCTTGTAGCCGCGACGCTGGAGCTCGCCGGGGATCTCCTTGATGGCGCCGGAACCATGATAAGAGATGGTATTGAGAACGAAACGATTAGCCATTGATAGCCTCCCATCGTGTGCGGGGCGCCCATTACGCCCCACGCTATGTGTCCCATCCTAACGCTTTTGAAACAAAAAATGCATGAGAACGTCAAAAGTGTTAAAGCGTTTCAACATAATAACGGAGCCCCAGTCCTTCCCTCCCGACTGCAGCGAAGGCTAGATTATAGGAGCAATTGCCCAAAGAATACGACCAACTCAGTCTATAAATTGTTTCTGTTTTAGCAATATATGTTTGACAATACGTTTATAAAAGGATACTTTATAGTAATTAATATGCATGCAGCAAATAGTGTCATTCATTTTGTTAGAAATTGCCCATGCGGTTATTGCAGCTGCATGTACTGCAACATACAGCGTAATTCTCCGCACGAAGCAGAAGACGGTTCCAATTCGATCGAGGCGATGACGCGTGATGGCTACTGGTCCTAAATCGAGCAAGACGGCTACAAACGAATATCGAATCTCAATTGAAGGTAACCCTTATCCGCATGCTCTGGCTCTCGTCAACCCAGCGGGAGACAACCTCAACATCAAAAGACATGGGTTCACGGGTCCACTAGGACAGCTATTGAGTCTTAAATACACCGTTTATGACGATGCAAATGAAAAGCTCTTTACTGTCGTCGACGGTGGTTTTAGTAACATGCCCAGGGTTGCGCTCATCATCGAACACAAGGAAGTTGCGGTGTTCGATTATGGCCTAAACAGACTTGAGATGAAGTGTGTAACGAACATACCGAATTACACAATAAAAGGTAACTTCCTATTTGGAGATTACGATATATTCAGTCAACGGGAAGTGAAGCTATCTTCAGTTAACGTCCTTCAATGTGATAAACAATCGTGCTTTAACATACAGGTTTTGGATAAAGCCGAATTAGCCGCCGCAATTGGAATACCCACAGCCATTGCCCTTCTGAGGGCTCGGATTGAAGAGCATCTCGAATAAATTGCAAAAAGCAGTTCGTAACAACATTCAGGAGCTAGATAGTTTTTTCTGGCTCCTGAAGCTGTACTACATAGAGATGAAAAATAATGCGGCAAAGGGGCTGTCCCTTTGCCGCATTCGGTTACTTTCGGCAGCCCTCTTTCCAAGCCTCGGCCGCAACCTTCCAGCGAAAACGCAAGTCGCGCTCGCGGTCGATAAACATGATGGCAAACGCGACAAACAGCAGCACGCTCGCCACGACGATGGCGTGCAGGCCCATGCGCTCAATACACCAGTTGCCCAACACGGCGCCAAACACAAAGGTAAAGATCACGCCAAAGTACAGCAGGCCGTTTTCCAAAAAGCCGCGCTTGTGGGTAATGATGTAGTCGTCCACGTTTTGCAAGGCATTACGGAGGTTGCCGATACACATGGTCGTGGCGATGCCGTGTCCATGAATCTTGCGGAAACTCTCGACCTGCATACCGCAGGCAAACGAAGTAAGGCAGTTGGCGAGCAGGTTGTAACCGCCGCCCGGGATAAAGCTCACGCCCAGCAAGATAACGGCTTCAAAAAACACCGTCACCTGGCGCCAGTGAATCACACTGCCAAACCGCTCGTGAACCAGGTCGGCAAGCATAATGCCCACAGCAAACGAAACCACAGGGAAGAAGTAACGCCCCGCAAGTGCCCAATTGCCCTCCGAGATGCTCACGCCCACCAGCAGTATGTTGCCCGTCTGCGCGTTAGCGAAAACATGATCGCGCCCAATGTACGAATACACGTCCATAAAGCCACCGGCGAGCGCCAAGATGATGCCCAGCTCAATAGACTCCGATATCTGTTTGGCACGCTGCATCGTCGTGCATCCTCCTTGTTGACGACTCTCTCGTGCGTTGGCGGAAACATAGCCGCCGTTCATACTGTAACCCATTGACAACATGGCATGCGCGCGAGACGGGCTCCCCAACGCGCAGATACACAGTCTGGAAACAAACGGCACCCGCATCGATACGCCGATCCGCCAGCCCATGTACTCCACCAGTCTTTTTAGCCCCGTCCCAAAAAGACTGGTTACAATTACGTGCAGCATACAAACACCGGGAGGGATCGTGGCAAAAAAGCCTCAGCACGCTCAGAACAACCAGCGCAGTCAGCAGGGCAAACAGGGCCAGCAGCAAAAGCGCGGCGGTAAGGCGCAGGCCACGGTCGCCCGCACCAAGCATTCCCAAGCGACGCCCGCCCGCCCCTGGCGTCCGGGCCGCGATAAGTTCCTCCCCGTCAGTCGCGCCGACATGGATGCGCGCGGCTGGGACCAGTGCGACTTTGTCTACATCTGCGGTGACGCCTACGTGGACCATCCGAGCTTTGGCATGGCTATCATCAGCCGCGTCCTTGACGCGCACGGCTACAAGGTGGGTATCATCTGCCAGCCCGACTGGACCGACCCCGCCAGCATCACGGTGCTCGGCGAGCCTCGCCTGGGCTTTCTCGTCAGTGCCGGCAACATGGACTCCATGGTCAACCACTATTCGGTGACCAAGCACCGCCGCCACTCCGACGCCTACACCCCCGGCGGCGAGGAGGGGCGCCGTCCCAACCGAGCCGTCACGGTCTATGGCAACCTCATCCGCCAGACGTTCAAGGACGCTCCCATCATCATCGGCGGCATCGAGGCAAGCCTGCGCCGCCTGGCCCACTACGACTACTGGCAGGACAAGCTCAAGCGCTCGGTACTGCTCGACTCGGGCGCCGACATCCTCATCTACGGCATGGGCGAGCATGCGATCGTCGAGATCGCCGACGCGCTCGACGCGGGACTGCCCGTCGACCAGATCACCTATATCAACGGCACCGTCTACCGCACGGGTTCGCTCGACGAGGTCTACGACTACGACCTGCTGCCCAGCTGGGACGACCTTGCCGCCGACAAGCTCAACTACGCGCGCAGCTTTAACGTGCAGCAGCAGAACATGGACCCCATCACCGGGCATCGTCTGGTAGAGCCCTACCCCAACAGCGTCTATGTGGTGCAGAACCCGCCGTCGGCAACACTCACCACAGACGAGATGGACGAGGTGGCCGAGCTCCCCTACGCACGCGATTGGCATCCCGACTACGACGCGGCGGGCGGCGTGCCGGCCTTTGCCGAGATCAAGTTTTCCATTAGCTCCAACCGCGGTTGTTTTGGCGAGTGCTCGTTTTGCGCCCTCACCTTCCACCAGGGCCGCGTGTTGCAGATGCGCAGCCACGATTCGATCATGCGCGAGGCCGAGCTGCTCACGCGTGATCCCGAGTTTAAGGGCTACATCAACGACGTGGGCGGACCGACGGCTAACTTTAGCCGCCCGGCCTGTGACAAGCAGCTCAAGCACGGCGTGTGCAAGAACAAGCGCTGCCTGTGGCCGAGCGTATGCAAAAACATGGTGGTCGACGAGAGCGGCTACACGCAGCTGCTGCGCGACCTGCGCCAGCTGCCGGGCGTCAAAAAGGTCTTCGTCCGCAGCGGCATCCGTTTTGACTACACCATGGCAGATGCCTCGGACGAGTTTTTGCGCGAGCTGCTGGAACACCATGTCTCGGGCCAGCTGCGCGTAGCGCCCGAGCATGTGAGCGACGCGGTGCTCTCTGTGATGGGCAAGCCGAGCCGCGCCGTCTACGACGCGTTCTGCCGTAAATTTGAACGCCTGAACCGCGAATACGGACTCAAGCAGTACGTGGTGCCATACCTAATCTCGAGCCACCCCGGCTCGACGATGAAGGAAGCCGTAGACCTTGCCGAGGCCGTGCGCGACATGGGCTACATGCCCGAGCAGGTGCAGGACTTCTACCCCACACCGTCCACCATGTCGACGTGCATGTACTACACCGGCGTGGACCCACGCACCATGGAGCCGATCTATGTAGCTCGCGACCCGCACGAGAAGGCCATGCAGCGCGCGCTCATCCAGTATCGCAAACCCGAGAACTACAAGCTGGTGCGCGAGGCGCTGGAAAAAGCCGGGCGTCGTGACCTGATCGGCTACACCAAGCATTGCCTGATTCGCCCCGTGCCGCCGCGCCCAGGCGAGACATCGGCCAGCGGCGGACACGGCACCGGCAAGAAGGGCGGCAAACCGCACGGTGGTGCTGGCGGCAAGGGACCCAAAGGCAGCAAGGGGCACGGCGGCATGTCGCGTGCACAGAACACTGCCGGGCGTAATCGCGCGGCCCAGGGGCGTCAGGGCGCCAACGGAGGCGGGCGTCGCAACTAGGGCAGCGGCGCGCTCGCTGCGCCCATCCCACACGCGTGGCGCAGCGAGCGCATAGCCTCAACGAGGATGACGCCGGCGATAGCGACCGTGATTACCACGTCGAGCGGTGTGTTCACAAACCACAACAGACCCATCAGGTACGACCCGGCGTTAAAGGCAAAGTGCAGCAGGATCGTGTAGCGGAGCTTTCCGGTGGTCACGAGCACCCAGCCAAAGATGAGGCCGGCGGCACCCGCATAGCAGCCCTGCACCCAGTTCATGTGCATAAAACCGAAGATTGCCGCCTGCAGCACAATCGCCGCGGCGATACCCCACGTGCTTGGTGCCGCCCAGGGCACCATGGCGCCGTCCTGCGCGCTCGCACGACGCCTGCGCTTCCAAAGCGGGCGGCACTGCGGATTAAACGCTCGTAGCGAAAACTCAAAAACAATGCCGCGCACCAGCAACTCCTCGCAAAACGGAGCGCCGAGCACCGTGGTCAGGACGGCAAGAAGGTTGGTATCGCCCAAGCCTGTTTCCTCGACGAGCTCGCTATAGTCCGCCGCAACCTCGGGCAGCAGCGACAGCACGCCGTCGCATAGGTAGCTAATGACCACCTGCATGGATAGGCCGATCACGACAACGCATGCGATGCGCTTCCATGCAGCATTTGCTCCCCCGCCGAGCGGGCGTTCACCTTGCCGGCGCGCCATGAAGGAGCGGGGCCACAGATAGCGCCACCACAGCAGCGCCATCAAAAACGACGCCGTCTGAGCGGCGGCCTGAAACCATTGAATATCGAGATTGTCGATCGGGAAACCCGTCAGTGCCGACACGATGTCCAGCGCGGAGAACAAAACAATGCTCAGGGCAATATCGGCAGCGACGACACCAAAACAGGCAAGCGCCCAAACCAGCGCATTGAGCATGCCAACCTCCTCAAAACCCGGCACTTGGGGACAGTCATTGTTGATGAGAATCGGGCGCAGTGCCAAAAGCCCCGTTGGGCGAGATGTCGAACGGGAAGGTGCCACAGCGATTGAACGCGGCGATAAACATGCGGATGGCGTTGGACGGCGTGGTGCCCACGAGCTGAGTTGCCGCCGCGAAGGCTGCCTTCTCCTCGGGCAAGACCTTCGCGACTACGGGGGTCATGTGTTCTGCCATGGCGCTTCCTTTTTGAAACGACGGTAGTGCGGATAGATGCGGGCCACGCGGCTGGGCGACGGGCTGTGAAGGCAACCCGATTGGCCCGCATATGGAGTTTGTTTCTGCGGCGTTGGTATTACTTGGTATTCCTAAGTATTACCCCGCAGATAGAATACCACACCCGACCCCATGGGGACGGAGGAAAACGGATCATTTTGTTGCTGAATTAGTATTTAGAGCGTGATGATGTCCGAGATATCGAGGGCCTGAGCGTCGGCGGCATCGTGCGTGGCAAGCAACAGCATGCGACCGTCGAGCAAGTCGAGCACGACCTCGGCGCATGCGTCGCGCGCAGCGGTATCTAGACCGGTAAAGGGCTCGTCCAGAATCACCGCGTCGCCCGGGCACAGCAGGGCTCGGGCAATCTCGACGCGACGGCGCTGCCCGCCCGAGAGCTCGGCCACACGAGCATGTACATCGACCCCCGGCACTAGCAGGCGCAGCAGGGCTGTGGCACTCGAGGCATCCGCACGCGCATCGGCGCACACCAGCACGTTATCCAGCGCCGAGGCGGACTCGACCAAGCGCGCGTCCTGAAACACCATCGAGCACGGCGCGCACTCCCCCGCTGCCAACGAAAGCAGCGTCGACTTACCCGCACCCGAGGCGCCCATCACACAGATACGCCCACCCGCAGGCACGTTGAGCACCAGTCCGTCCAGCGCCGGCGCCCAGGGCGCACGATCGCCCACGGCAAGCGCAAGCTCCGCTGCAGCGCCATCGCCCGCAGCCCTCGCACGCCCGCGCAGCCCATGCCCATGCGCCCGCACGGCCGCACCCCACGCCACGGGCCCCGAAACCCGCAGCAGCCACACCAGCACGCGCTCACACGCCCACGAGGCGGCAACGACCAGCACGGTCCAAGCCAGCAGGTCGGCCGTCTCAATCAAAAGCTTCGCCTGATAGATGCGCTCACCCACGGTGCCCGCCGCCATGCCGATCAGCTCAGCTGCCACACCGGCCTTCCAGCTCATGCCGATCACGGCACGCGCACACGAAAGCACAAACGGCAGGACTTCGCGCCAGGTGTGGGCGCAAAACAGTCGCCAGCCCCGCACGCCATGCAGACGAAACATCTGCTCCAATGGCTTATCCACCTGCGCCAAGCCTTCGACCAGTGAGAAATATACGCCCGGCAGCGCCATCAAAAAGACCGCCGCGATGCTCACACGTGCCGACCCCAACCAAATAAGCAGCAGGACCACCACGCAGGCAACCGGCGTCGCCTTAACAAACGAAAGCGCCGGCGCCACCAAGCGGGCAAACGCCCGCGACCGTACAGAAATCCCGGCCAACAAACCGCCGCATACCGCGGCAAGCGCCAGCCCGCCCAGTATCCGCGCGCCCGAGCCCGCCAGAATCGCCCACGTGCCGGCATCGCATATCAGGCGCAGCAGCGCCAAGGCAACAGCACCCGGCCCCGGCAAAATCAGCGGCTGCGCCACCAGCGCCGCCACCAGCACCCACACAGCAAGCCAAAAGGCGGCGACGGCACCTGCTGCCGACACCGCCTTCATACGCTCTGTCATTTGTCGAGCAAACGCACGCACGGGCTACTCCATGTAGTAGAAATCATCGGCCGGGAGCTTGCCACCCACGGCGCTCGCGTCCGCATCGGCCAGCACCTGCAGGTACCCACAGAGCGCCGCCTTCATATCCTTGCCCGTCTGGCAGACAAGCATGCACCCGGGAATCGCCTTCTCGGCGATCTTGGCGTTGTCCACGATGCCGGCATCGACCACGGCCTGCGCCCAGTCTGCCGGCGCCGCATTGACAGCCTTAACGCTCGCCGCATGGCAGCTCAAGAACTCCGCAACGGCCTCGGGATGCTCCTCGGCAAAGGCACGGCGCACCACGGTCACGCCCGTCAGCAAACGGGAGCCCGTGTCACCTGCCAGCTCGTCCCACACATCGGTCAGGCTTACCGGTGCCGACAGCTTACCCTCGCTCTTGGCGATGGCAGCGGTCTTGAACGGCTCGGGCAGCACGCCCACGGCAGCCGGATCGGCAAGCAGGGCCGACAGTACCTCGGTGGGCTCGCTCTTAAACTCGAGCGTCACCTGGCCGGTCAGGCCCGCGCGCTCCAGCAGGTAGTTCATGACGTACTCCGGCGTGGTGCCCTTGCCCGTCATATAGACGGTGCGACCCGCCAGATCACCAAACGAGGTCACACTCGCGTCGCCCGTCACAACGCTCAGCACGCCCAGCGTGTTGATGTCGATGACCTGCACCGCGCCCTCGGTCTTGTTGTAGAGCACGCTCGCCGCGTTGGCGGGCACCAGGGCAATGTCGATATCGCCCTGAATGACCTTGGGCACAATCTCGTCGGCGGCAGTGTTGATCGCAAAGTCGAACTCGTTGTCCGTCTCGCCGTTTGCGGCCTGGTCCATAAACTGCACCAGGCCAATCGAGGTCGGTCCCTTGAGCGAGGCGACGTGCACCTCGACCGACTCTGCAGCAGCACCGGCGCCGTCCGCGGCAGCCGAGCCCGCGGCGGACCCGGCACCGGCAGCCCCGCCGCCACAGCCCGCGAGCACAAGCGACAGGGCGCCCACGGCGAGCGCCGAGGCAAACCCCCGGCGCGACATCTCAAAATCAAACGCGCGCATCGTTAGCATATCCCTTCGTTAGGCATCGTCCAGGCGTGGTGGTCAGTGTGCAGCAACTCCTCGGCCAGCGGCGAGAGCGGCTCACCTAAGAACTCGCGGTAGCACGCTTGGACATCGGGATTCTCGTGCGAGAAGCGAATGTCCGCTGCCGCATCGAGGCCCCAAAGAACCTGGCCACGCTCTGCCGCCAGCTCGCAGCCGTCGTGGATGGGCTGGCCACCGCCACCGACGCAGCCGCCCGGACACGCCATGACCTCGACGAAGTCATAGCTCGCACGGCCGTCGCGAATCGCATCGAGCAGGCGGGCGGCGTTGCCCAGCCCGTGCGCCACGGCGACGCGCACCTTGGTGCCATCGATATCGGCCATGGCTTCCTTCCAACCGTCGAGCCCACGCATCTCGGTAAAGAAGTCGGCATCGGGATTCTTGCCCGTCACCAGGTAATATGCCGAGCGCACGGCGGCCTCCATCACGCCGCCCGTGGCGCCAAAGATCACACCCGCGCCCGTGCCAAAGCCCAGCGGCGTATCGAGCGGCTCCTCAACCAGCGTGTCCACGCTCACGTGGTTCGCGCGGATCATGCGCACCATCTCGCGTACCGTCAGCGCAACGTCAACGTCGGGCGCGCCGTCCTCGCCCACCATGCTCGGCAGCGCGCACTCGGCCTTCTTGGCCGTACACGGCATCACGGACACCACAAACAGGCGCTCGGGCTCCACGCCCAGCACCTTGGCGTAGTAGGTCTTGGCGATGGCGCCGAACATCTGCTGTGGCGACTTTGACGTGGACAGGCTGTCGACAAACTCCGGGTAGCGCGCCTTCACAAAGCGTACCCAGCCCGGGCAGCAGCTCGTGAACATGGGCCAGCCGCGGCTGTCGCCCTCGCCCTTGGCGACCTTACCCAGGCGCTCGATCAGCTCGGAGCCCTCCTCCATAATGGTGAGATCGG
This sequence comes from uncultured Collinsella sp., assembly GCA_958407445.1. Taxonomy (GTDB): domain Bacteria; phylum Actinomycetota; class Coriobacteriia; order Coriobacteriales; family Coriobacteriaceae; genus Collinsella. The sequence goes on along the minus strand of CATYIU010000001.1, from coordinate 66,539 downwards.
CCGAGAAATCAGTATCGAACACGTACTCAAAGCCCACACGGCGCAGTGCGCAGGCCAGGCGCTCGACGGTGGCCTCCTCGCGCGGAATGCCGAGCTCCTCGCCCCAAGCGCTACGCACGGCCGGCGCGATCTGCACCAGCACGATCTTGTCGGGATCAGCGAGAGCGTCGAACACGGCCTCGGTGTCATCGCGCTCGCGCAGCGCGCCTGTCGGGCAATGCGTGATGCATTGACCGCACGCGACGCAATCGGTCTTGCCGATCGGCGCACGCCCGCGGGTGCCCACGGCGGTATGCGTGGCGCGGTTGGTCAGGTCCCAAATCCCTAAGCCCTGCACGCTCTCGCACACCTTGATGCAGCGCATGCATTTGATGCACTTGTCGTTATCGCGGATGATGGGGAAATCGAAGTCCCAGCCCTCGCGCGCCAGGTGCTGCTCGTACGGCAGATAGAAGATACCCAGGTCGTTGGCGATGGTCTGCAAGTTGCAGTTGCCACTGCGCACGCAGCTCGTGCACCGCGAATCGTGCTGGGACAGCAGCAGCTGCACGTTGGTGCGACGGGCCTCGCGGGCCTTGGGACTGTTGGTGTGGACCACCATGCCGTCGAGCACATAGTTGTTGCAGGCGGCAACCAGCTGGTCGCAGCCTGCAACCTCGACCACGCACACGCGGCAACCGCCGATCTCGTTTAGATCGCGCAGGTAGCACAGGGTGGGAATCTGGATGCCGACGGACTTGGCCGCGTCCAGGATCGTGGTGTGCTCGGGCACCACGACTTCGCAGTTATCGATAATGAGCTTGACCATATTGTGCGCTCCGTTTTCGCTGTTGTCGCTGACGGTGGTTTTGTTGGGTTCTACCATTCCAGGTTCCTCCCTCCGCGGAACGCGCCAAAGCCAAAGTGGTCGCAACGCAGGCAGCGGCTTGCCTCCTGGCGTGCCTCCTGCTCGGTAAGGCCCTGCTCGACCAGATTCCAATCGTGGATGCGCTCGCCCGCCTCGCGCTCGCCCAGCTCGCAGCGGCCGCACTCGTGCTTACCCTTAAACTGCACGGTCGGCAGCTCGACCTCGAGTTTAATCTTGTGATCAAAGCCCAGGTAGCGGTCGATATTTGCCGAAGCCACGCGGCCGGCGTTGATAGCGCGGATAACAGTGGCGGGGCCGGTCTGGCAGTCGCCGCCGCTAAAGAGGCCATCGAAGTTGGGCACGGCGCCGTCCGAATCGGTGACGACGCGACCCCACTTGCAGGCGATACCCATGTCCTCAAACGGCTTGGAATCGATGTCCTGGCCAATGGCCACAAACACGCGCTCGCAGGGAATGACGCGCTCGGGCGTGGCGGCGGCACGCGGGGCCGGACGCCCACGACGGGGCTCGCCGATGATCTGCGGCTGCACGCGCAGGCCACTCACGCGACCTTCCTCGCCCGTCTCGATAGCGAGCGGGGCGGTCAACTCCAGCACCTCGCAGCCCTCGGCCTGGGCGCCGGCGATCTCGGCGTCCTGGGCCGTCATATCGCAGATGCGGCGGCGGTAGACGATGCTCACCTTTTCGGCACCGCAGCGCACGGCGGAGCGTGCCACGTCCATGGCCACATTGCCGCCGCCGATGACGCACACGCGCTGGCCGCTCAGGTCGGGCAGCTCGTCGTCGCCGATGGCACGCAGCATCTTGACGGCCGACTCCACGCCGAGCGCCTCTTCGCCCGGAAGGCCGAGCTTCTTATCGCTGTGGGCACCGATGGCCAGGTAGACGACATCGAACTCGTCGCGCAGGCGGGCAAGCTCCTCACCGTTGACGGAGTGGTCGAGTTCCACGTCGATACCGGCGCTCAAGATCCAGTCGATCTCGGCCTGCAGGCGCTCACGCGGCAGACGATAGCTGGGAATGCCGTAGCGCAGCATGCCGCCCAGGTGGTGACGCTGCTCAAAAATCGTCACCTTGTGGCCCATCACGGCCAGATAATAGGCGCAAGAAAGGCCGGCCGGGCCGCCGCCGATCACGGCGACGCGCTTACCGGTGTTGTCCACCACATGCGGCTTGTGGTCGTTGAGGTTACTATGCTCGACGGCAAAACGCTTGAGGGCGAGGATGTTCATGGGGTCGTCGACCATGCCGCGGCGGCAGTGCATCTCGCAGGGATGCTCGCACACCAGGCCGCAGACGAGCGGCAGCGGGTTGTTCTTGCGGATGACCTTGACGGCGTCGGCATAGCGGCCGGCCTCGACCAGCGAGATGTACCCAGGGATGTCGACATGCGCCGGGCAGCCCGAGACGCACGGGACGCGCGCCTCGCGGTCAAAGCCGCAGGAGTGCTCGCGAATGTGGTGCTCAAAATCGTCGCGGAAGCCACGGATAGCCGTGAGCGCCATGGCGCCGGCCTCGTAACCGATGGCGCAGTCGCTCGAAAGATAGATGGTGCGGGCAGTGCGCTCAATCAAGTTGAGCGTGGACTCATCGGCGCGGCCCTCGAGCACATCGGCGAGCAGATCGCTCAGCGCGCTCAGGCCCACGCGGCAGGGCGTGCACTTGCCGCAGCTCTGGGTGGAGCACAGGTTGACGAGCGCTGCCGTAAACTCAACGGGGCACGGGGCGAGCGAACTCACCGCCAGACGGCGTCCAAGCGCATCGTGCAGGTCGTCCATGACGGCCTGAGCGTGGCTGCGTTCCATTACGTGCAGTCGAGCCATAAGATCCCCTCTCACATGGCAGCCCGGAGGCGAGGCCGGGCGAAGTTGCTATACGCACAACACTGACCTATAAAATTGTTTGGCAGCGACACGGTTCGGCAGGCGGTATGAAACGTCGTCCTTAGCGGTGAAAACGAACATTTCCGCAGATAAATGCCATATTTGATAAAACGCGTTACCAAATGACAATGCCCCGCCCACGCAATCACGTGGACGGGGCATTGCTCCAGGTATGCGGTCAGCGACCCTGTTGCTTTTACTTAAGCTCGGGCCAGAAGTCCTTGTTGGCCTCGATCATGTCGTCGAGAACCTCCTTGGCGACCTTCATCGAAGGCACGGTCTTGTTGAGCGTAAAGGCCTTGAGCGCCTTCTCGTACGAACCCTCGATCGTGGCCTCGACCACAAGCTTCTCGGAGTTCAGCTGCTGCATCATGAGGCCCTGCTGGAACAGCGGGATGTTGTCGCGGCTGATGACCTCGGGGCCGTTCTTGCCAATGTAGGCAGGCAGCTCGACCATGGCGTCGTAGGGCATGTTGGGGATAGCGCCCTTGTTCTCGCAAATGACCAGGAAGCGCTGCTTGGTGTCGTTCTTCAGAGCGATAGCCAGGTCGGCAATCCAGTCGCCGTGGCTGCCCGCATAGAACGTGCTCTCGTCGATCTCGCCCGTCTTCTCGTAATGGTCGATGCCATCAAAGAGGTTCTTCTCGCGCGTCTCCTCGACCTCGTTTGCACGGGTGCGCTCGGGGTTGGAATGCTCGACGAACTCCTTCTGCTGCAGGTAGTAGTTCAGATACGTGTTGGGCAGGTACTCCGGGAAGCACTCCATGATCTCGTACTCGCCCTTCCAGACGTAGTACCAGCTGCCCTTGGTGTGGCGGTTCTGCTCGGGATGCTCGTCGGTGGCCTCCTCGGGCTTCTTGGACATCAGCGAGCTCATGCCCTTGAGGTAAGAATCGGGCAGCAGAATCTCGTGCTCCTTGATGTACTCGCGCAGCTGCGGGAGCACCTCCTCGCCCTTGTGGCGGATCGAGGTGAACCAGCCAAAGTGGTTGAGGCCAAAGTAGTCGTACTCGACGTCCTTCTTGTCGATATCGAGCGCGGCGCAAACCACGTCGATGATCGCAATCGGCATGTCGCAGATGTTGATGATGCGAGCGTTGGGGCGCAGGACGCGGCAGCCCTCGGAGACGATGGCGGCAGGGTTGGAGTAGTTGAGAATCCAGTAGTCCTTCTTGGCATACTTCTCAACGTCGTCAATCAGCTCGACCATGGGGAAGATGGTGCGCATGCCATAGGCAAGGCCGCCGCAACCGCAGGTCTCCTGACCCACGCAGCCGTGACGCAGCGGAATCTTCTCGTCCTGCTCGCGCATGGCATAGCCGCCCACGCGCATCTGGGCAAACACGAAGCTCGCGTCGGTAAAGGCAGTCTCCTTGTCGGTGGTCACCGTGAGCTTGATGTCCAGGCCAAGGTCCTCGTGCAAAATCCAGTCCACGAGCACGCCAATCTTGCGCTGGCGCTCCTCGTTGATGTCGTACAGACGAATCTCGTCAACGTCGAGTTCGTCCTTGCGCAGAGCGATGGACTTGACGATGCCGGGGGTAAAGGTGGATCCGCCACCACACAGAGTAATGATCATTGTTTACTGCTCCTTCTCAATTGCGTTTTCGACCTTGTCGCGCATCTCGGCGACCTTCATGCCAAAGATGATCTGGATATTGTTGCCATTGCGGTTGATGCCGCTGTTGGGCACGTGGTTGATAAGGTTCTCATCGATGAGGTCCGGGTTCTTAACGTTCACGCGGAGACGCGTAAAGCAGTTCTCGAGCTCCTCGATGTTGTCCTTGCCGCCAAGACCTGCGACCAGATCGGCAATGCCCGCATCGACGCCCTCTGCGGGAGCCGCGGCAACAGCGCCCTGCTTCACCGCGACAGACGCGGCGGCCTCGCCCTCGGCGACGGACTCGGCGAGCTCGGACTCCTCCTCGCGACCAGGCGTGTGGAGGTTGAGCTTCTTAATAAGGAAGGTGAAGAGGAAGAAGTACAGAGCGGCGTTGAGAACTCCAAGCACCAGCATCATCGGCCAGTTGGTCTTATCGACACCAAGGACCAGGTTGGAAACAACGATGTTGATGATGCCGCCTGCAGTCGAAGCGGGCACGGAGAGAACCTTAAGAAGAACCAGGAAGACGCCGGAAAGAATCGAGTGGACGACAAAGAGCACAGGGGCAGCAAAGACAAAGAGGAAATCCATGGGCTCGGTCACGCAGGAAAGCACGGCGGTGATGATCAGCGGGATGATGACAGCCTTGGTCTTGTCCTTGTTCCCCTTGTAAGCGGTGAAGATAAAGGCGAGACCGATGCCGATGTAGGGCCACAGGTTGTTGAAGGCGTAGCTGTTGAAATACGTGCTATCGGAGAAGGGCTGGCCCGTCATTGCCATCTCGGCGACACGGATGGGATAGGCGCCGGCGATAACCTGATCGCCCAGCGTAAGGGTGCCACCCACATCGGAGAACTGGAACGGGGTGTAGATGAGGTGGTGCAGACCGGTGGGAACGAGCAACTTGTTGAGCATGCCGTAGATAAACAGACCGATGTTGCCCGACTCCTTAATGATGCCGGCAACGGAGGAGATGGCACCCTGAACCGGAGGCCAAACGATGCAGAAGCCAGCGCCCATGATCCAGGAAATGATGATCATGATCAGGAACGGAAAGCGAACGCCCGAGAACATCGAAAGGGCAACGGGGAACTGCTTGTTCGAGTACTTGTTGAACACGGCACCGGTGATGCAACCAAGAATGATGCCGCCAAACACGCCGGTATCGAGGACCTGAATGCCCATAACGGTGCTCTGGCCGGTTCCGGTAAGGCCGAGCATGCCGCTCGCTTCGGCAAGAGAACCGGTGGCGTTGAGCACGATGTTATTGGCCTGAAGGAACAGGAAGAACGACATCAGGGCGATCAGCGAAGCATGGCCCTTGTTCTTCTTTGCCATGGCGCCGGCGATGCCCACGCAGAACAGAATCGAGAGGTTGTTGATGATAAACATCAGCGACTGATAGACAACGGCGCCCGCAAGCTGGAACGGGCCGGAGCCCAGCACGGGGACCACGGCACAGATGGTCTTGTTGGTCAGAATGATGCCCACGATGAGCAGGATGCCGGCAACCGAGAGATACATCATCGGCTGGACGATCGACTTCGCGAACACCTCCAACGGCGCCTTGAGGTTTACTTTCTTTTTTGCGGTCATAGCGATACTCCCCTTTCTTTTCCGCAAATTAAGACAGGTGTGCCCTGGACAAGACCATGAGCCTTGTCTTATATCAATCGATGTGCGGGCACGTTATGCCTAGAGACCAGATTCTCCAAGCAGGTTAACAATGTGATATGCGAGATAACTCTTCTCGGCATTGGTAACGACAACGTTATAGGTAGACGCTAAGCGGTCGGCAATTGACTCCGCGCACGAGAACGCCCTCGGATACACCGTTTCATCGATACGGAACAGCGCGTCGCCATTGACCTGCCCCGCCGCGGGATCGAGCGCTCGCTGCGCAAAAAACTGCAGATGGCGAACGAAACGCTCGTACGGCAACGAGGCGACGTCAAGGGTCGTGGCATAGTGCTCGGAAACAATCGCGAGCACGTCGCGAACAAGCTGGACCGAAACAATCAGACGGTCAGAGCGCTGCGGCATGGTAGCGTTGACGATATGCAAGGTGATGAAGCCCTGCTCCTCCTCGCTCATCTCGATGCCCAGGTAATCCTTGATAATCTGAAGGGCACGGCCCGCAAGCGCATACTCCTTGCGATAGAACTGCTGGATCTCGAGCAGCAACGGGTTCTCACACGGAATGCCCTTGCGCTCGCGATCAAGGGCGAGGCTAATATGATCTGCGAGAGCAATGAGAATCTTGTCATTGATATCAACATTGAGCTCTCGACGAAGCATCTGAACAATGTCCTCGGAAATCACGAGGTTAACGGTGGGGATGGACTCCAAAAGATGTGCCAAGCGGTCAATCGTACGAGAATCCTGGGAGGTACCCTCCTGCAGCGCATAGGTCTTTTCGACCGACGCCTCGTCGATGATATCACCGGCATGGCGGCCAAAGCAGAGGCCTCGGCCGATGACGATGAGCTCGAATCCATCGTCCGAAGTGACCATTGCGACGTTATTGTTGAAAACTCGCTTGATAACCACGGTACCCACCACAAGAATTTACTCGGAAAGCCAGACGACAGGCTCTTTAACAGCAACAGGGCCGGAAGCATGCTCACGAAGAGTCGAGTTCTCCGAGCGCTCGCACACGATAACGAAGACCGTGGGGTCGAAGCCGGCGGCGCGAACCGCGTCAAAATCGACCTCGACGAGAGGCTGGCCCACGTCGACATGGTCACCCTGAGCAACGAGCGCATGGAAGCCCTTGCCCTCAAGTTTAACAGTGTCGATTCCGATATGCAGCATCACCTGAGCAGAGCTGTCGTCGGACATGATGCCCAGCGCGTGCTCAGTCGGAAACAACGCCGCGACGGTACCGGAGACAGGAGCGCACACCGTTCCCTCTTGGGGAACCACGGCAACGCCATCGCCCACCGCGCGGCTGCTAAAAGCAGGGTCATTGGTATTTTCTAGATGAACAAGCTCGCCGGAAACGGGAGCGAGGATTTCGAACTCGGAAGCTGCAGTCTTCTGCTCATCCGAACCGCCCATCAGGCGAGAAAAGAAACCCATGGCGGCATGTCCCTTCATAAATATAGCCCAACCAAAATCAAGCGAATGCATCCATAGAGACACTCGTTCAAAGACTTTGGTTAGGCCCACGTCCGAGGGACTCGGTAACCTTCCGCATTTCTTTTTACGAAAGCTATTGTAGACAAGCCCAAAGCAGAATAATCATTATGACCGGTGAACGGTATTTATTCTCCGATAAACGGTAGCTATGCGGCACTTAGGGACGTTCCTTTTCTGCCGGCACCCAGGGACACTCCTTGCTCTGACCCCATTGCACCAATTTCGTATGCGCTAGATGAAGAGTTCGCATTCCTTCCGCACGACGCAAACCTTGCTCAGCATCTGGGAAACAGCGGATAGCTTGTTGGGATCAAGCTTGCGAGCGCCTCGCGGACATACGGCGATGCAGCGCATGCAGGAGATACACGCCTCGTCAGCTGCTCGCTTGGGGTCGCCCTTGTCGATAGCGCAAACGGGGCACGCCGCGGCGCATGCACCGCAGGAGACGCAATCCTCTGTTGCCTCGGGTGCCATGCGGTGACCTCCAGCTTGTTTATAAGGACGATTGCCGGGAATAGAGGGCTCGGATGTATCCTCAGCCAACAGCTTCTGCTGAATTTGCTGCGCAAACTCTGCGAGCTGCGCCGCATCCTGCGCATCCGGACGACCGGCAGCAAACTGTCGCACAACGGAATGCTCGGCAATAGCAGAAACCGCTGCAACCACCCTAAATCCGGCGCGCTTCGCAACGTCCTCCAGCTCTACGAGCGTGTCCTCAAACGCGCGGTTTCCGTATACACAAACCAAAACAGTCCGAGCCCCGTTGCCGCGCACCATGCCCAACCGGTCAGCCACCACGGCCGGGATTCTACCGGCATACGCCGGCACAGAGATTACGGCCACGTCGTCCTCAGTCATCGAGACAGCGCTGAAATCTAGCCCGCTATCGGTCAGATCGACGGTAACGGTCTTTTTGTCCAGCGCCCCGGCCACAAGGCCAGACACCTTCCGCGTTCCACCCGTCGGACTAAACACAATTTCGAATACGCTCATCGAGGCACCCTCCCCCTACGCCAGGCAACGCGTCAAGCCGTTTTCACATTCAGACAGAGTATACGGTACGTGGGATCCACGTTTTGGTGCGCCAGGCGGCCCGATACACCAAAAAGGGCCCCGAGCGCTGTTTGCTCGGGCCCTTAGCTTGTCTCACGCTAGCGCGCGATGCGTATGTTACTTGCGCTTGCCGCCGCCGTCACCGGGGCGACGGGAGCTGCCGCCGCGCTTACCGCCACGATTGTTACCATAGCTGCCACGGTTATCGCGACCGCCGGCGCGACCGCCGCGGGAGCCGGCCTGGTTGTCACCACGCCCGCCGCGGTAGCCGCCACGGCGCTCCTCGCGGGTGTCATCGTAGTTGCGCCAGTCATCGCGACGATCGCGGCTGGCACGCGGGTCGCGACGATCGCGCGACTCACCCGAACGACCGGCGCCGCTGCGGCCACCGTTGCCACGAGCGCCCTCGCGACGCTCGCCACCGCGGCCGCCCTCGCGGCCTCCGCGCTCGTCAAAGCGCTTGCCGCCGCGAGACTCGCCGCCGCGGGTACCACGCTCGTCACGCGAACCACGGCCTTCGCCGCCGCGACGCTCATCGCGCCCGCCGCGCTCGCCATTGCGACCGGAACGACGACGGTCGCCCGAGCCGCGCTTGCCACCGCAAGAACCGCGGCCCTCGTCCTCGCGCTCAACACGGCGACGGCCACCGCGATCCTCATCCTCGCGGCGGCGGCGATGTGCCTCGCCCTGGAACTGCTTGGCACGACGCTCGGCACGGTTGCCGCGCGCACGCTGCTCAGCGGCACCAGCACCAGCGCGCTCCTCGGCAGCTACCTCGCGGGCCACGCTCTCCACAGCCTCGTCCACGCGAGCCTGAACGCCCTCGCGCACGCGGGTCTTGCCGCCGCGCTTGGGACGGCTCGGACGCTCGCCGTCGCCGCGACGCTCATCGCGACCGCGGTTGGAACGACCGGCCACATCACCGTAATCGTCGCCGTTGCGCTTGCCGTCGCGACGTGCCTGCTCAAGCTTCTTCTTGCTCTTGGACTTGCCGCGCTTGGTCTTCTTCTTCACCTTAAAGGCGGCAGGGTCGCGCTCGGGGTCAACCGCGGGCGGGTTGGGACCCACGTGCAGGTCGCCGGCCTCGTAGATGTCGGCCGTCTTGTCCATGAGCTTCTCGATCTCGTAGAACTCATCGACGTCCTGCTCGGTCACAAACGTAATGGCCCAGCCCAGCTCGCCGGCGCGGCCGGTGCGGCCAATACGGTGGATGTAGTCAGTCGGCTCGGCCGGCACGTCAAAGTTCACGACGTAGCGCACGTCGCTAATGTCGATGCCGCGGGCGAGAACATCGGTTGCCACCAGCACGTCGACGGTGCCGTCGCGGAAGGCCGAAAGGGCACGCTCGCGCTGGGCCTGGCTGCGGTTGCCGTGAATCGCGGCGGCCTTGATGCCCTTACGCTCCAGACGACGGCAGCAGCTGTCGGCGCGGTGCTTGGTGCGCATAAAGACGATGGTGCGCTCCGGGCCCTCCTTCTTGAGGAACTCGGGCAGCAAGTTGTTCTTGGCCTCGATGGACACCGGGAACACAAACTGGTCGACGGTGTCAGCGGTCGACGTGGCCGGCGCGATCTCCACGCGAGCCGGGTCGCTCACCAGGTCGGTGATCTCGCCCACGGCCTCCTCGTCGAGCGTCGCCGAGAACAGCAGCGTCTGGCGCTCGGCCGGCGTCTCGCGCACAATGCGGCGGACGGCGGGCAAAAAGCCCATGTCGAGCATGCGGTCGGCCTCGTCGAGCACCAGCACCTTGACCTCGTCCAGGTGGCAGGCACCCTGCTCGATCAGATCGACCAGACGGCCCGGCGTGGCGACCAGGATGTCGCAACCGTACTTGAGGGCAGCGGTCTGGGGCTTGTAGCTCACGCCGCCCACGACGGTCACGGCAACATGGCCGGTGACGTCGGCGATTTTGCTCGCGACCTCGTCGATCTGCTGGGCAAGCTCGCGCGTAGGGGTGATGACGAGCATCACGGGGCCGCGGCCGTTGCCCTCGGGCTTCTTGGCACCGCGACGGCGGTTGCGGCCGCCGCGCTCACGCACGGGCTTGGGCGGAGCGATGTGCTCCAGATTGTTCATGGTCGGCAGCAAAAAGGCGGCCGTCTTGCCGGTGCCGGTCTGAGCGGCGGCAAGCAGGTCGCGGCCCTCGAGCACCACGGGGATTGAGCCGGCCTGCACGGGTGTGGGCGCCGTGTAGCCCAGGTTCTCGATGGCACGAAGCATCTCGTCAGAAAGGCCCAGCTCGTCAAAGGCGGGCAGGCTCTCGGTAGCGGACTCGACGGCCTGGGCAGCATTGGCCTCATCGGCGGCATCGAAGGCAGCCTGGGTCATGGCCTCGCGGGTCTCGTCCAGGATCTCGGCGTCGGTGACGTCGGATACAGAATTACGCATATGTTGTTGTTCCTTATCTGCACGCGCAATGGGCACGGCATGCGGCCGCGCGGGCGTGCTTGGTAGTGCGCTAATACATACAAAAACGGGTGCGCACAGAGAGGACGTTGCTCAGCACGCTGGCGATCGCTTTGGCAGCCCTATCGCGCGCCGTCCAGACGCAGCAGCTCTAAGCGATGGAGCAGATTCGCCGCGGGTTAGTATACCCGTACTCCGTATGCCCCCACGTAAACCACAGATGACGGAGCAGGTCTGGGTCAATTGTCTCAATCTGTAACATCAACAGGGCAAATCTTCCTCTACGTGTTACAGATCGAGACAAACGGTCGACACGGTTCACAAACGTCTCAATCTGTAACAGTTACCGAGTAAAATCGGTCCCAATTGTTATAGATCAAGACAGAGGGGGATTTCCGTCCAGTCCAAACCAAATCTCTCAGTCTTCCTGCAATTTCGAACATGTGGCCTATAATGTTGCTTTGGTTACGCTATATATTGCGCAGCCATTTAATACGTCGCCCACCGGGGGCCATTAATTCCTATCGCCATATTGGCTAGGAAGCAATCAAAGGAGGTATCCGTGGCAGCAGAGACGCCTTGCTCGGTCCTCTATAACGATATTCGCTCGTTCGGCGGTCTTAAACATCTCGAGATCGCCCAAATGCTCATCAATGGAAACTCTTATCTCGGCAGTACCCTGCTCGAGAAATGCTCTTCCAACCGCTCGTATCTCACCCGTTACATCGTCCATCGCGAGCCTGACCAGTGCGCGCCCGCCATCTACAGCGACTTTGCCATCACCACGCTCAATCTTTCCGCGGCAATCTGCAGCAAACTCGGCAGCGGCGAGTCCGCCTATCAGGCAATCGCCGAGCACTATCGCGGCCCGGCCGCCAACGAAATGATGTCGGCTCTCGCCAGCTACAAGTTGGACAGCCGCCTATATGCAAATGCCCTCAATCGCATCGACAACTTTGACGGCAATGCCGTGCGCGAGAAGAGTACGCTTTACCTTATGCTCTTTGTGGCAACGGGGGCGCTCGCTGACCCCATCCAAGGCGTGGCCACCGTCGAGCGCTTTTGCGACAGCAAGACAGGCGGGCACTTTGGCACCACCGAAACTACCGTCGGACGTGGCTTTATGCGCAGCCTGGAGCAGCCGCGCGCTGTTGCCCCCAACCTCGGTCTGCTCAGAACCCATGCCGACAACTGCGCCGACATGCAAATCCATCCCCTCACACGCGATCCGCGCGGCACGGTAATTGGGTCCTTGCCCAAAACCTCGCCCAGCATCACCGATGTAGGCACCGATGCATCGCGCGAGCATCTCCGCATTTGGCTCGAAGGTGGACGCTGGTACGCCCAGGGCCTTGGGTCGACCAACGGCACAGTGCTCGAATCGGGCGCGGGCGACGGCGATATTGTGATTGAGCCGCCGCGCGACCAACGCGAACCCGGCAAGATCTATCCCCCGGTGGAAATCGAAAACAGCGACAGGCTCCATCTGGGTCTCTACACGACATTCCTTGTCATTGTGGACTAGCGCGGACGGCGATCGAAAGACGGTCACCGCCCGTCTTTCGTCTACTGCCTTCTACGTCGTAAACGACAATACTCAGCGGTATACGTGGGCAGCGCGGCTATCATAGTACTTTACCGATATCCGCACTGCCCACGTATACGCGCGGCAACCCATGCCAGACAAAGGAACGCCATGGATACTACCGATAGCGCCTCTGGCGACAAACTCATCCGTCTCGATACGTTCGATACCGCCGTGGCGGTCGACCCCAGCGCCGAGGACGACGCCAAGCGTCGGTTTATGACGCTTATTCTCCAGACGGCCCACCGCAACAACGGCAACATCGGGCACGTGCTGCGCGCGATCAACACGAGCGGCGAAGTCTTTGCCGTCAAGCTACTCAAGGACAACGCCATCCTTTCCGGCCAAGCCCCCGACCGCTCCGCCGAGCAATCGGCCGCGCACCTGGCCAACACCGCCGCACTGTTCGAGGAGTACCGTCATCTGTGTACCGTCTCGCACCTGCGCGGGTTTCCGCGCGTCTATGGCTACGGATCGTGCGAGAACGACCCGCTCATCCTCATGGAGTGGGTCGAGGGCACCTCGCTCAGGCAGGCGCTGCCCTTGCTTCCGCACGATGCCTCGGGCGGGCTGACCACCCAGATGGTCGCCGCCGTCGGAAACGCCGTGCTTCGCGCGCTCTTGATGACCCAAGGCCTCGTGAATCCGGTCATCCATCGCGACCTGTCGCCTGCCAATATCATGTTCCGCACCACCAGCCGAACGCTCGAGCAGCAGATTGCCGATTGCTCCTTTGACCCCTGCCTCATCGACATGGGCTCCGCGACCATGGCACTCGGCGACGACACGATCACCCGACGTGCCGACATTTGGCGCTTTGCCACACCCGCATATGCCGCGCCCGAGATGCTCACACAGGATATCGAAGGCATCGCGGCCCTTCGCCGCTCGCCCGCGATCGACGTCTATGCGCTTTCGAGCATTCTGTACCAGCTCTACAGCGGTCGTAAGCCGTTCGACATCGAGTCGACGGGTGCCGCGGCAACCGGCTCGTTCTACCTCATAAAGACCAAGACCAAGCCGGCACCGCTCAAGCCGCGCCGCGAGGACGATGAAGCGCTCGTCCAGATCATCATGAAAGGCATCTCGGTCGAACAGGGCGATCGCCCTACCGAGCAGCAGATGCTCGAGGTGCTCTCGGCATACCTCCCCGTTGCAGAATCTGAGGACCGCGAGGGCGCAGGAGACGAGGCCGCAATTGATATCGATTCTGGCACGCACCTTAAGGTCGACGTCGCCGGCGAGCGCGCACGAGAGATCCTGGAGCAGGCCCGTCACGATGCCATGACCCGCCGCCGCTTTGTCATCGGCGGCGTCGTTGCAGCCGTTGCGGGGCTCGGCGTTATCGGGGCGGCGACCCATGGCTTTGGCATCCCCGACTACCTGGACGGCATCCGCGGTTCGCTTGACGACTACACCTGGGCTCAGCTGCAGGAGATTTCGCTCAAGATTAAGGCCGCCGAGACCCGTAGCGAGGCACACGAGATTGCCAAGCGCTACCACCTGCTCGACGTTGATGGGCATATCCCCTATCCGTGCACCAAGCGTGTGAAGCTCGCCAACGGGCTGGAGGTCGGCGCTCAGCTTGTGGGCATCCGCCACGATGAGCTTCTGGACGGGACGGGCAAGGCCGGGCTGACGTTTATGTTCGATGCGGGTATTGCCGAGCGCGATGCTGCGACTGAACCGCCGAGCGCCGGCTGGGCAGATTGCGAGCTGCGGGAATGGCTCGACGGCGACGGCCTTAAGCTGCTGCCCAACGAGTTGCGCGCGCTCATTAAAGGGGTCAAGAAGGTCTCGAACAATGTGGGCGCCGCCAACAGTGCATCGTGTCTGAGCGAGTTGCCCGCAACCCTTTGGCTGCCCGCCATGGTCGAGCTGTGCGGTACGCAACCGCCCGATTCGTTTGCCGAGGGCTATCACTACCTGGCAGACATCTACAACGGCGAGGGCAAGGAGTATCAGCTCTTCCGCGAGCTCAAGGTGAGCCCGTATTCCACGAACGAGACGATGGTCCGCCAGTGGAAGGGCAAGGACACCTGCTGGTGGGAACGAACGGTGAGTCCCGACACATCGGAGAGCGAAGGCACGCTCTATATGAACCGTGTGGGCTACGACGGCGACGTCTTTACGTACGCAACGCCTGCGGAAAAGCCAAGCAAGCGAACCTGCGTGATCCCCGGGTTCTGCATCTAGGGAGCGGGCGTCTTGCCGTGACGGGACCCCCTTCCCGGTAATTGTCTTGATCTGTAACACTAGCTCGGCAGATACAGGTCTAGATGTTACAGAACGAGACAAACCCCCGCCCCGCGAGACAACATCTCAATCTGTAACAGTAAGGGGTTAAAAACCTCTCTAGATGTTACAGATCAAGACATTTGAGCTGACCCCGGGCAGTCTGTCTCGATCTGTAACAGTTAGAGGTCATTTTCCCTGCTAGACGTTACAGATTGAGACATTGAGTTTCCTGCCAACTGTTTGTCTTGATCTGTAACAAATACTCGGTAAAACGGGGTCTAGTTGTTACAGATCGAGACGTTAGTTTTCGGCCGATTTCTATGTCTTGATCTGTAACAGTTAGAGGTCATTTTCCCTGCTAGATGTTACAGATTGAGATGATTGGTTAGGACGGCCACCGATTGAGCAGCCGCCCTCATCTGTAATGAAAAGTCATACATTCCAACCATTACTGGACACCCCCAGGGGGTATGGGTGTATAGTATCAGCAGGTTAACAATTCCAACAGCGAACCACAGAAAGGAGAAGCCATGGCTCAAGATAAGTTCGACGTGGGCGGCATGACATGCGCCGCTTGCCAGGCGCACGTGGACCGTGCCGTGAGCAAGCTCGATGGCGTCGAGAGCGTCGCGGTCAATCTGCTCGCCGGCTCCATGATGGTCGACTATGACCCCGCGCAGGTCACCCCCGACGACATCTGCACCGCCGTCGATCGTGCTGGCTACTCGGCCTCACCCGTCAGCACGGGCACCGACGCCGCCCAAAGCGGCAGTACGCAAGCCGGGTCCGGCGCCGCCCATATGGAGTCGCCCACCAAAAAACTGGAGGCCGCCGCCTCTGCCATGCGCACTCGTCTCATCGTCTCGATCGTATTCCTCATCCCACTGTTCTACATAGGCATGGGGCACATGCTTGGCTGGCCGCTGCCCGGCATTTTCACCGACCATACCCACAGCATGACGCTCGCCCTCACCGAGCTCGTCCTGCTTATCCCCATCGTCTATGTCAACGACGCGTACTTTATCAACGGGTTTAAATCGCTCGCGCACGGCGCGCCCACCATGGACGCCCTTATTGCCGTAGGCGCCACCGCTTCCGTCGCCTGGTCGTTCTATGCCATGTTTATCATGGCCGACCAGCTGGCCGCCGGGCAAATCCACGAGGCCATGATGACGGGCATGGACAACCTCTATTTTGAGAGCGCGGGCACGATTCTGTCGCTCGTCACCGTGGGCAAATACCTTGAGACGCGCAGCAAGTCCAAGACCGGCGGCGCCATCGAGGCGCTCATCGACTTGGCGCCCAAGACCGCGACCGTCGTTGCCGATGACAGCACCGAGACCACGGTGAACGTCGACAGTATCCTTCCCGGCCAGGTCCTGCGCGTGCGCCCCGGCGAGTCTATCCCCGTCGACGGCGTGGTACTCGAGGGCGCGTCGGCCGTGGACGAGAGTGCGCTCACCGGCGAGTCCATCCCCGTGGAAAAGACCGCCGGCGACACCGTCAACGCCGCCACCGTCAACCGCACCGGTTCGTTTACCTTCCGTGCCACACGCGTGGGCGCCGACACGTCGCTTGCCAAAATCATCCAGCTCGTCGAGGACGCCAACGCCACCAAGGCGCCCATCGCCCGCCTGGCCGACAAGGTCGCCGGCGTGTTTGTGCCCGTGGTGTTCGTGATCTCGGCCGTGACCTTTGCGGTATGGATGGCGCTGACCGGCAGCATAAACGAGGCGCTCACCTCCGCCGTGGCCGTGTTGGTGATCAGCTGCCCGTGCGCACTCGGCCTGGCCACGCCCGTCGCCATTATGGTGGGCACCGGCAAGGGCGCCGAGATGGGCATTCTGTTTAAGAGCGCCGAGGCGCTGGAGAATCTGCGCAACGTGGGCGCCGTGGTGCTCGATAAGACCGGCACCGTCACCCGCGGCAAGCCGGCCGTGACCGACATTGTGGTTGCCGTGCGCGCCGACGGCTCGCCCGCCATGAGCGAAAAGTCGCTGCTCAAGCTGGCCGCCGCGTTGGAGCGCTCGAGCGAGCACCCGCTGGCCGAGGCGATTATGGCCGAGTGCGAGGCACGCGGAATTGTCGCGCGCATGGTCGAGGACTTTGCCGCCGTGCCCGGTCGTGGCGTAACGGCGCGCGAGGGGCAGAATGTCATCGCCGCCGGCAACGTACGCCTGATGAACGAGTTGGGCGTTACCGTGCCCGCGGGTCTTACCGAGCAATTTGCCGCCGAGGGCAAAACACCGCTGTTCTTTGCCAAGAACGGCGAGCTTGTCGGCACCATCGCCGTGGCTGACGAGGTCAAAGAGACGAGCGCCGGGGCCATCGCCGCGCTCCGCAAGCTCGGCGTCGACGTGCGCATGCTCACCGGCGACAACCGCGTGACGGCCGAGGCTATCGCCCGCCGCGTGGGACTCACCAGCGAACAGGTCATCGCCGACGTCCTCCCCGCCGACAAGGAACGCCACGTGCGCGAACTGCAGGATGCGGGCGGCAAGGTCGCCATGGTGGGCGACGGCATCAACGACTCCCCCGCCCTGGCGCGCGCCGACGTGGGCCTTGCGATCGGCACCGGCGCCGACATCGCCAAGGAGGGCGCCGACGTGGTACTCATGCGCAGCGACCTCATGGATGTTGCGCGCGCCATCGAGCTTTCGCGCGCCACGATCCGCAACATCAAGCAGGACCTGTTCTGGGCGCTGTTCTACAACGGCATCGGCATTCCGCTGGCGGCAGGCGTGTTCTTCCCCCTCACCGGTTGGCAGCTCTCGCCGATGTTCGGCGCCGCGGCCATGAGCCTGTCGAGCGTATGCGTCGTAAGCAATGCGCTGCGCCTACGAACCTTTAAGCCTAAAGTGGCAAAATAGGTTCACCCTTAAGTCCATTTAGAACGGGTTTTCCAGGTGCCCGAGATTGACCTGAAAGAGGAGCGACGCGTACTTTGGTACGCGAGCGACGGCTTGAAGGCCAAGGTCGGGTGCCTGGGAAAGCCGACACAACAGAGAGGAATACCGATGCGATACACAATCAAGACTTCCGGCCTCATGTGCGGCCACTGCGACGCCACCGTCGAGACGGCGTTGCTCAACGTTGCCGGCGTGACCGACGCCGACGCCGATCACGAGACCCAGACCGTCCAGGTTGAGTGCGCCGACACCGTGACCGCCGAGCAGCTCGCTGCCGCCGTCGAGGGCGCCGGCGAGAAGTTCCACGCCCTGTCCGTGACCGCCGCGTAGCAGCTACCAGAAGCATTCGACCCCATCGACCAGAAACGAGGACCCGCCATGATGGCAGACCACAAATCGGTGACCCGCATGCTCAAGACGGCACGCGGCCAGATCGACGGCATCTTGCGGATGGTCGATGAGGACCGCTACTGCGTCGATATTTCCACGCAGCTCATGGCAACGCAGGCGCTCATTGCGCGCATCAACGCCGACGTGCTCAAGGCGCATATCGAGGGCTGCGTGACTTCGGCAATCGAATCGGGCGACGAAGACCTCAAGGCCGCCAAGCTCGCCGAGATCGAACGCGTCGTCGACAAGCTCTCCAAGTAATTGGGGCATTGGGGACGGACTGCTTTGCACCTTCTTGGTGCATCGGGGACAGGTATGTTTGCACCACCTTGGTGCAGATTGACCTGTCCCCCTTGCTCTAAATCGGGTATAAAGGCGTGCAGCATATCGAACGAAAGGCAATTTGCATGAATGACTTTATTAAGGGCCGCAATGGCGCCGATGAGCTCACCATCGTTATGGGCTTTGTCGGCATCGTCATCGCGATGATCGGATCGATAGCCCATATCCAGTGGCTCAGCTGGATTGCCATCGCCGTAATCGTGATTGGCGTGCTGCGCGGCCTGTCCAAAAACATCGATGCACGTCGCAAGGAAAACGCGGCCTTTGTCGCCGCGACCGCTAACGTCCCCGGCCTGGGCAAGTTCGTCGCCAGCTTGGGCGGCGGCGCTGCAGCGGCCAGCACCTCGCGCGCGGCTGGAACGAGCAAGGAAGACTTTGAGCGTGCCAAGCGCACGGCTAAGAAGATGTGGAAGGGCCGCAAAACTACGGCATACCTCAAGTGCCCCAACTGCGGCCAGATGCTCTCCGTCCCCAAGGGCAAAGGCAAGATCCGCGTCACCTGCCCCAAGTGCCACGCCAAGATGGAAACCCGCTCCTAGCGCCCGCACGCGGGACAAATTAATCAGGTTTGTTTGTCCCAAATCTTAAGTATTTGTTCGATAAAAAAGCCGAGGCCTCGTGTTGAGACCTCGGCTTTTTGCATGCGGTAATGGAGTTGTCCCTTTGTCACATCTACGCCACGCCGTCGCGGGCAAGCTCCTCAGCCAGCGCTGCGGCAGGCATGGCCATAATCGCGTCGAGCTCGGCATCCACCTCGGGGATGCGCTTCACCTTCAGCTTGCGCACCAGATTGCCGCGGCACATTACGTGTACCGGCTCACGCAGGGCACACAGATCATCGAGCGGATTCTTGCGCGTCACCAGGATATCGGCGGCCTTGCCGCACTCGATCGTACCGGTCTCGCCGCCCAGCCCCAGGAGCTCGGCATTGACCTGCGTGGCCGTATGCAGCGCAAAGGCGTTGCTCACGCCCACGTACTTGGCAAAATAGGCCACCTCGCGCCACATGTCGTACTGCGTCACGAACGGGCAGCTTGAGTCCGTGCCCAAGCCCACCTTAACGCCGGCATTCAGCGCCGCACGAGCACTCTCGATAATGCCCGAGCACACGATGTCGCCGTTCTTCTTTTGCGTATCGGTCGAATGGGTCTTTTCCGGGTCGAGCAATACAAACGGTAGCGCCGGGCTGATCGTGCAGGTAACGCTGGGCGCACGTCCCTCGAGCTGCGTGCCCGCGGCGCCACGGTACAGCTCCAGGATCTCGGGCGTCATCGGGGCACCGTGCTCGATCGTATCGACGCCGGCCTCAAGCGCGGCCTTCACGCCCTCGGTACTCTCGACATGGGCCATAACCGGCAGGCCCACCTCGTGCGCCGCCTTGCACGCCGCCGCGGCAACCTCCACCGGCATACGCAGCACGCCCGGCTCGCCCACCTCGGTCGCATCGAAAACGCCGCCCGTCACGAACAGCTTGATGACATCGGCACCGCGCGCATACAGGTCTCGCACCTGCTCGGCTGCCTCAACGGGGCTGTTGGCCACCTGGGCGAACAAGCCCGCGCCATGGCCGCCCGGCACCGTGACGCCCGTTCCCGGCGCTACCAGGCGCGGACCCTGATACTTGCCGGCGTCGATAGCGTCGCGCACGGCAATGTCGGCAAACAACGGGTCGCCCGCGCCGCGCACCGTGGTCACGCCGCTTGCCAGCTGCTGCTGGGCACTGCCCTTGAGGATGCGGCGAACGATGGCACGGCCCACGGGATTATCGAGTTTCTTCATCAGCGCTCCCGCATCGCCGGCCGAGACAGGCTTGCCCGAGCCGCACAGGTGCACGTGCATATTGATGAGACCGGGCATGAGATACGCACCACCCAGGTCGATAACCTCGGCACCCGCGGGCGCCTGCGCCACAGCACTCGGCCCCATCCAGGTGATGACGCCGCGCTCAACAGTCACGGCCATATCGGGTTGTGGCTCCATATGCTCCGAACCATCCAGAATGGTCGCATTGATAAACAATGTGGAACGATCGGCAGATGCCATATCGAGCTCCTCCCTCACGATTAACTTGAACATTTGTCCATTATCACCTAGTCCCGCTGGATTGCCGCAGACGCATCGGTTAACGGAAGGAAGAGGGGATGTGGGGAGACGGAACACGTTGCAGTCCCACCCCAACGACACCAGGGAAATGTCTCGATCTGTAACAGGTACAGGGTTATTAGGCCCCTTGATGTTACAGATCGAGACATTCGGTCGACGTTTCACCGGTTTGTCTCGATCTGTAACAATTACGAGCTCAAACAGCCTCTAAACGTTACAGATCGAGACAAAACCTCTCAGCGCCCATACCACTGGCATCTCCACTCCTCAGCCAATTCAACCTGCCGAGGAATACCCGCCAGCCTCATTTTCTCGACCAGCTTCCCCGGGTCTTTGAGTTCGTTAAACGTAAACCGAAGCACCTTATGCCCGAGCATTGTCAGATGAGATTCCCGCTGACGCTCTGCCACGAATGGGTCGACCGACTCCCGATCCCCACCATCCTGCAGGGCATACTTTCCCTTCCCGTCGAGCTCGCCGATGACACATGTCCCGTCCTCGAGCCTCCAGAAATAATCAACCCGAAACACCTGGCTCGGATCGAGCGGGTCGCGAAACTCCACCTGCAGCTCCGGAACCGGAAAGCCGTACGCAATAAAGAACGCTCGGAACCGCGACTCGCCGCCGTTTTCGGACAGCCCGTCCGCATACGACGCAATCACCTGTGCCCTGCGATACCCTCGCCTGCCCTCGCAATCGGCGCGGAGGCGCTCGCACAAATCCCCACGTGATACGCCTTTCGCCCGCAGTGCAGAATCGGCAATCGCCAACCCGTAGGAGAACGGCGCACGCAGTAGGCAATCCTCCACCGTGCGCCAAAACGACGTCACCCGCACGCCATCAACATGCTCGAGTGCGCCCGCCATCTGCGGACGCAACAACCTGCACCCGCCGCTCAACGTCACCGAACAACCCGTCTTAACAAGAAAACGCGACCCAAGCAGATCATTCGGCACCTCCAGACCCCACAAAAGCGCCGCGTCATAGCCCCAAAACGCCCAATCGGGATGAAACTCTGCAAGCCCTTTGATGGTACGCAGCGTTCGCTCCGCCGGCGTCAGTACACCCCAATCATGTTGAAAGCAGAACAAATACGGCTCGGGCTCCGCAATATCGTCGGTTCCAACATGACGCCGCAGCCACATGAGCTCCGCATTGTCATGCGTTGCGAGCAGCGCACCTTGCTCGGTCGCCTCCGTGAGTCTGGCAAGCATCCTATTCCGCGCCAACGTGTTACGAGTCGTATGTTTGTGTTTGAGAACGGTATTAGGCACTTCCATCACCACCACGTCAGACAAATGGACCATCGTCACCGTTGCCTCCGCTGACAAATGTCTTGATCTGTAACAGTTACGGGCACAAGCGGCCGCCAAACGTTACAGATCGAGACATTCGGGCAGCATTGCACCTCTTTGTCTCGACCTGTAACAGGAAAACCGATTTTTGGCCGCTAGATGTTACAGATCAAGATCTTTCGGCGCCGCGTCCAACCTTTGTCTCGATCTGTAACAGTTAGGTCGATTTTTGGCCTGTAGATGTTACAGATTGAGACATTCCCCCAGCCAGGCGCCAAACGTCTCGATCCGTAACAGCAAGACGTTCTTCAGGCCCCTAAACGTTACAGATTTAGACAAACCAGCGGTGCCCAAGCGTTCGTCTCGATCTGTAACAGATAGACTGGTTTTTTGTCCCCAAACGTTACAGATCGAGACAAAAAGGCAAAAGGCAGGGCAGGCGACAACTACCCATCCCCTACTCCCACTCCTGTTCGTAGATGTTGAGGGACTTTACGTACCGCCCCTGGGCGCCCATGATGTCGCGGACCAGACGCAAGAAGAAGCTGATGCACGAGGTGTCAAAGCCGTCCTGCAGATCCTCGGGATGCACCGCACCCGGTCCGTCGACCGCCGTGTCGTTCAGGCGCGCGATGTCATACAGGTAGAGCTGTCCCGCCGTAAGCCAGACATCGTCGACGCAGGCGAGGCGCACCGCAATCGCGCCGTCGTTCCAATGCTCCTTCTGCACGATATGCGGGTCGTAGACATCAAAGCGATGATCGGTGCGCGTGTCCTTCAGCACGACCATGCCGGACGCAGGATTCTTGTCCAAAATGCCAAAGCGCGAGAAATACTGCGTGTCGCGTACCCGCTCGAGCCGCTTGAGCGAGGCAGGCGAAAGCGATGCCGGCGGCTCGTCAACATATAGCTCGAGCAGCGTTTTGCCATGGCGATAGGGGCGCTCGAAGAGCAGCCAATCGGTAAACGCCATGTTGTAGGCCATGATTTCGTTTTGAGAAGGTTCCTCGCAATAGCTGAGCCACGGGTCGACGATAATCTCGAACTGTTCGCGTGCCGGCTCCAGGAATTGAAACTTCCGCAGCATCCAAAAGTGAGCCATGTCGGCAATATCGTTGCCGACGGCTTCAGCCAGCTCTGCTCGGTCAAAAGCGTGGTCAGTCATGGCATCCTCCTCAAACTGATGGACCTCAATTTGAGCTTACGAGGAGGGTGGACAGCCACGACCAGCGCGGGCAAAATAGGCCTCCGACTGCAAACCAGATGCTGACCAAACACTTGACGAAAAGCTTGACCGAAAATGCGCACCGCAACAAAACCGCAGGCAAACATAGACGGCCAACCCGCCCTTTTGAGCCAGATGCCTGCAGCCACCACAGAAACAACAGGTGACCACAGCCCAAGAAGTCGACAAATGAACATCCTTACGTCGACAAACGCGCAAACTGCTCGCAAATCCGCAAGGAGTGTCCCCGAATGCCGGCACAAAAGGAACGTCCCTAACTGTCGGCACTTAGGGACGTTCCTTTTGTGCCGGCAGTTAGGGACAGCCCTTGCCGATTCGATTGTTGAATATCTCCGTGACTACTTTACAGTTCCAGTGCCTCGGCGACTTCGGCTGCGCAGGCCAGGGCATCGGCCATGGCACTCACCACGAGCGAGCTGCCGTTGCGGGCATCACCCGCCACATACACCGGCGCGGCATCCGCAGCAACGCCATCCACGCGGGCCGCAAGGTGCGAGCCCTCGGAAGCCATCACGGGCAGCGGGCGGCCCGCCGTGGCAACGGGCACGCCGACAGCTTCGAACACGCTGTGTTCCGGACCCGTAAAGCCGCAAGCGATGAGCACCAGCTGCGCCGGCACCTCGTGCTCGGAGCCCGCGATGCGCTCGGGCTTTCCCGCCGACCAGTCCAGATCGACCACGCGCAGACCCGCAGCCGCACCCTTCTTGTCCAGCAGCACCTCGAGTGTATCCACGGCCCAGGCACGCATCTCGCCACCCATCGCAGCGATAGCCTCCTGCTGGCCGTAATCGGTCTTCTTAACGTTGGGCCACTGCGGCCAGGGGTTGCCTGCCGCGCGCTTATCGGGCGCAGCCGGCAAGAACTCAAACTGGCGCACGCTGCGCGCGCCCTGACGCACCGCGGTACCCACGCAGTCGTTGCCGGTATCGCCACCGCCAATGACCACGACGTCCAGGCCGCGTGCGTCAATAGCAGGCTCACCGCCATCGAGCACCGAGACGGTCGAAGCCGTCAGGTAGTCCACAGCGTACACCACGCCGGGCGCATCCACATTCGTAGCCGAAAGCCCACGCGGAGCACGAGCGCCGGCAGCCACCGCGACGGCGTCAAAGTCGTCGAGCCTGGCGGTAACCTTGGGATCGCTCACGTCGGCACCAAGCTCAAACACAATGCCCAGCTCACGCATGAGCGCTACACGGCGCTCGACCACAGACTTCTCGAGCTTCATGTTGGGAATGCCGTACATGAGCAGGCCGCCCGAGCGGTCGTCACGCTCAAACACCGTCACGCGGGCACCGCGACGTGCAAGCTCCCATGCAGCCACCAGACCAGCAGGACCGGAGCCCACCACGGCAACCGTGGGTGCGCCCTCCCCCGCCGGCTCAAAGCGACGTGGGCCGCCGTTGGCCCACTCACAGTCGCTGATCGCACGCTCGTTATCGTGAATCGTCGTGGGTTGGCCGTCGACCGAGCCCAGGTTGCACGCGGCCTCGCACAGTGCCGGGCACACGCGGCTCGTGAACTCAGGCATGGGCGAGGTGAGCGACAGGCGCTCGGCAGCCTCATCCCAGCGGCCGCGGTACACCAGCTCGTTCCACTCGGGAATCAAGTTGTGCAGCGGGCAGCCGCTCGGACGTGCCTTGCCAAAGCTCGCGCCCATCTGGCAAAACGCCACGCCGCACATCATGCAGCGGCTCGCCTGGGCGCGACGTGCGTCGTCGTCGAGCTCCACGTACAGCGGATCGAAATCACGGCTGCGCTCCTCCACGGGGCGAAGCTCGTGGGTCACGCGATCGATATCAAGAAAAGCACCGGGCTTACCCATGGCACTTACGCCTCCTTCTTGGTCGAAGCAACAGAGCTGGCGGCCGCGGACGCAGCACCCGCAGCACCGCCCGCAATATCGAAGCGAGCGACATCCGCGGCGCTCGCGCGACCGGTCACGATGTCAAACGCCAGTTCCTCTGCCTGCGCATGTGTCTTGCCGACGGCCTCGGCGGCGGCGACAATCGCCAGCACACGCTCGTACTCGGTCGGAATGACCTTCACGAAGTGCTTGCTCATCGTCTCAAAGCTGTAGAGCAGCTTGATGCCGCGCGGGCTCTGCGTCGCGTCCACGTGCTCTTGGATGAGCTCGCGAATCTGTGCCAGCTCGCCGGCCGTCGGGGCCTTGAGCTCAACGCTCTCGTGGTTCACGCGGGCATCGAGCGTGCCGTACTGGTCAAAGACATAGGCCACGCCGCCCGTCATACCGGCGGCGAAGTTCTGCCCGACCTCACCCAGGATAAGCGCCAGACCGCCCGTCATGTACTCGCAGCCATGGTTGCCGCAGCCCTCGACCACCACAGTGGCACCGGAGTTGCGTACGCCAAAGCGCTGGCCGGCCAGGCCGTTGATGAAGCCACGGCCGCTCGTGGCGCCAAAGAACGCAACGTTGCCCACGATGATGTTTTCGTCGAACTTATAGGTCGCATGCGGGTTGGGGCGCACCGACACCTCGCCGCCCGAAAGGCCTTTGCCAAAGTAGTCGTTGGCGTCGCCGCACACGTTGAGCGTAATGCCGCGCGGCAGGAAGGCGCCAAAGCTCTGACCGGCCGAACCATCGCAATCGATGGTGATGGAGCCGGCGGGCAGGCCCTCGGGATGCGCCTTGGTCACCGCATTGCCCAGAATGGTGCCCACGCAGCGGTTGACGTTGGCGATATCGGCGCGGAAGCGAATCGGACGCAGATGTGCGCGGGCGTCGGCCGTGTAGGGCACGAACAGCGTGGAGTCGAGCGTCTTGTCGAGCTCGCTGTCGGCAGCCATCTGCGGCAGGAAGTGGCGACCGTCGGCACCCGGAATATGGGCACCGAACTCGCAGGTCGCGCTTGCCAGCACGGGCGACAGATCCAGCAGGTTAGCCTTGCGGTTGCCCGGCACCTCGATCTGGCACAAACACTCGGGATGGCCAACCATCTCATCGACGGTGCGGAAGCCCAGGCTCGCCATAACCTCGCGCAGCTGCTCGGCCACAAAGAGCATAAAGTGCTCAACGTGCTCGGGCTTACCGCGGAAGCCGTGACGCAGGCGGCAGTTTTGCGTGGCGATGCCGGCCGGGCAGGTATCCTGCTGACAGTCACGCTGCATGAGGCAACCCATGGAGATGAGCGGCATGGTCGCAAAGCCAAACTCCTCGGCGCCCAGCAAGCAGGCGACGGCGACGTCGGTGCCGTCCATGAGCTTGCCGTCGGCCTCGAGCACCACGCGGGAGCGCAGGCCGTTTTGCAGCAGCGTCTGCTGGGCCTCGGCAAGGCCGAGCTCCAGCGGCAGGCCGGCATGCCAAATGGAATCGCGCGCCGCGGCACCCGAGCCGCCATTGTGGCCGCTGATCAAGATCTTGTCGGCAGCGCCCTTGGCCACACCGGTTGCGATGGTGCCGACGCCGGCCTCGCTGACCAGCTTGACCGACACGCGTGCGCCAGGGTTGGCGTTCTTAAGGTCAAAGATGAGCTCGGCCAGGTCTTCGATGGAGTAGATGTCGTGATGCGGCGGAGGCGAGATCAGGCCGATGCCGGGCGTGGACTGACGGACCTCGGCAATCCAGGGGTAGACCTTCTTGCCGGGCAGGTGGCCACCCTCGCCGGGCTTGGCGCCCTGGGCCATCTTGATCTGAATCTCGAAGGCGCTGCACAGGTAGCGGCTCGTCACGCCAAAGCGCGCACTTGCCACCTGCTTGATCGCGGAGTTCTTGGAATCACCGTTAGCCAGCGGGGTCTCGCGACGCGGATCCTCACCGCCCTCGCCGGAGTTGGAACGGCCGTGCAGGCGGTTCATGGCGATGGCCATGCACTCGTGCGCCTCTTTGCTGATGGAGCCATACGACATGGCGCCGGTGTTAAAGCGGCGGACGATGTTGAGCGCGGGCTCGACCTCGTCGAGCGCCACCGGGGTGCGGCCGCTGGCATCAAAGTCGAGCAAGTCGCGCAGGCGCACGGCACGGCCGGTGCGGTGCAGGCGGGCGCTGTACTCCTTAAAGGTGTCGTAGCTGTCCTCATGGCAGGCGGTCTGCAGCAAGTAGACAGTCTGCGGATCGATCAGGTGATCCTCGCCGCCGAGCGGGCGCCACTTGGTTAGACCCAGCGTGGGCAGCTGATCGGGAGCCGGGCTCTTAAGGATAGCGAGCGCAGCGTCGTAGCGCTCGTTTTGCTCACGCTCGACGTCCTCGACACCCATACCGCCCACACGGCTCACCGTGCCGGCGAAGTACGCGTTGACGAACTCCGGCGTAAAGCCCACGGCCTCGAAGATCTGCGCCGAATGGTAGCTCTGCACCGTAGAGATGCCCATCTTGGACATGATGGAGACGATGCCGGCGGTCGCAGCCTTGTTGTAGTTGGCGATGCCCTGCTCGGCCGTCACGTCCAGGTCGCCGCGCGCCGCCAGATCGCGGATGCACGCGTGTGCGTTGTACGGATAGATGCCGCTCGCGGAGTAGCCCACCAGTGCTGCAAAGTCGTGCGGGGACACGGCGTCACCGCACTCCACCACGATGTCGGCAAAGGTACGCACGCCGGCGCGGATCAGGTGGTTGTGCACGCAGCCCACGGCGAGCAGCGACGGCACGGGCACCTCGCCCGCAGCGGCATGATCGCTCAGCACCACGATGTTCACGCCGTCGCGGACCGCAGCCTCAACGTCCTCTGCAAGCTGCTTGAGCGCAGTCTGCAGCGCGCCTTCGCCGGCATCGCGGCGGTACACGGCACGGAAACGGCAAGTCTTAAAGCCCACGCGGTCGATGGCGCAGATGCGGTCGAACTCCTCCTCGTTGAGCAGCGGGCGCTCCAAGCGAACCAGCTGGCAGGCCGTACGGGAGTCCTCGAGCAGGTTGCCGTGGTTGCCCAGGTAGAGCGTGGTCGAGGTGACCATATGCTCGCGAAGGGCGTCGATGGGCGGGTTCGTGACCTGAGCGAACAGCTGATAGAAGTAGTCAAAGAACGAACGCGTCTTCTTGGACAGGCAGGCCAGCGGCGCATCGATGCCCATCGAGGCGAGCGGCGCCTTGCCCTGCTGGGCCATGGGACGCACGACCTCGTCAACATCATCCCAGTGATACCCGAGCTTAGCCATGCGCACGGCGGCGGGCACCTCGGCGTCCTCGGCGGGCGTTGCCGCGGCGGGCCTGTCGAGCGCGTCGACCGTCAGCGTCTCCTCGGCAATCCAATCACGGTAGGGCTTTTCTTTGGCGTAACGGGCGCGCAGCTCGTCGTTGTAGATGACGCGCCCGCGGGCAAAGTCGACCTCGAGCATCTGGCCCGGCCCCAGACAGCCGCTCGTCAGGATGTTCTCGGGGCTCACCTCGATGGTGCCCACCTCGCTTGCCAGCATAAAGCGACCGTCGCGCGTCACATAGTAGCGGGCGGGGCGCAGGCCGTTACGGTCGAGGGCGGCGCCCAGCGTGCGACCGTCGGTAAAGGCGATGGCCGCCGGGCCATCCCACGGCTCCATGAGCATGGACTGGTAAGCGTCGTAGGCGCGGCGCTCCTCACTCAGGCTGTCGTTGTGGTCCCACGGCTCGGGCAGCAACATGGACGCGGCACGCGTAAGCGGACGACCGTTCATGACCAGGAACTCGAGCACATTGTCCATAATCGCAGAATCGGAACCCTCGCGGTTGATGATGGGCATCACGCGCTCAAGATCGTGCTGCAGCACGGGGCTGTACAGGTTGGGCTCGCGGGCGCGAATCCAGTTGACGTTGCCCTTGAGGGTGTTGATCTCGCCGTTGTGGATGATAAAACGGTTGGGGTGCGCACGCTCCCAGCTGGGCGTGGTGTTGGTGGAGTAGCGCGAGTGGACGAGCGCAACGGCCGTCTTGACAGCGGCGTCGTTGAGATCGATGAAGAAGCGGCGCATCTGCGTGGCGACGAGCATGCCCTTGTACACGATAGTGCGCGAGCTCATGGAGCAGACGTAGAAGATCTTGTCGCGCAGGGCAAACTCGGCATCGGCCTTCTTCTCGATAGTGCGACGGCACACGTACAGGCGGCGCTCGAAGGCGTCACCCGCCGGCGTATCGTCGGGGCGGCCCAGAAAGGCTTGCAGAATGGTGGGCATGCAGGCGCGTGCCGTCTCGCCCAGGTCGTGCGGGTCGACGGGCACCTCGCGCCAAAAGAGCAGCGGCACGCCGGCCTCGGCGCAGCCCTCCTCAAACACGCGACGGGCATCCTCTACGCCCTTGTCGTCCTGCGGAAAGAACAGCATGGCCACGCCATAGTCGCCCTCTGCCGGCAAAATCTGGCCGCACTTTTGGGCCTCTTTACGGAAAAAGTGATGCGGAACCTGGAACAGGATGCCAGCGCCGTCGCCGGTGTTCTTCTCGAGTCCCGTGCCGCCGCGGTGCTCCAAGTTGACCAGAATGGACAGTGCGTCGTCCAGAATCTGGTGATGGCGCTCACCGTTGATATCGGCAAGCGCGCCGATACCACATGCATCGTGGTCGAATTCGGGGCGGTAAAGGCCCTGCTGCTGAGCGGAATCTGCCTGCATCGCGATCCTCCCCTAGATATTAGACAGTCAGTTGAATAGGCATACTAGGAGCATCGCCGGCCCGTTGTGTTTCCCACCCGTTTCGAAACAATCGCGTAACGCACACCGGCCATCAACGCCTTGCTATCAAACATGTACGTCAGCCCCCAAGTTCGGCTTCTAAGCTCACCGCTTCAAACATCTCAATCTGTAACAGGAGGAGCCGATTTTGGCGCCTAGATGTTACAGATTGAGATTTTCTGCGGGACGGTTTTGGTTTGTCTCGATCTGTAACACGACGGGCCGGTTTTGGCGGTCAGCTGTTACAAATCGAGACATTCCATAGGACCATTTCTTCCTGTCTCGATCTGTAACACCTAGGCCCAATTTCCATCCCTAGTTGTTACAGATCGAGACATTTCGGCAGCCCCCTTTCACCATCCTATTCAAATACAACAATTTTGTTAGTCATGGTTAACTTTTGAACCTAAAACGGGTATCCTTTGCGGCGTCAAGCAAACGGCACGCACACCGTGCCAGATCAAGGAGGCCCCTATGGCGCACCGAGCAGACCGACAGACAATGCAACTTGTCCTTATCCGTCACGGAGAATCCGAGTGGAACAAACTCAACCTGTTCACCGGCTGGACCGATGTTGAGCTCACGGACACGGGCCGCGAAGAAGCCGCCGCAGGCGGTCGAGCCCTCAAAGAAGCCGGTTTCGACTTTGACGTCTGCTACACTTCGCGCCTCAAGCGCGCGATCCACACCCTCAACATCGTGCTCGGCCAAATGGATCGCGAGTGGCTGCCCGTCATCAAATCCTGGAAGCTCAACGAGCGCCACTACGGCGCGTTGCAGGGTCTCAACAAGGCCGATGCCGCGGCGGAGCACGGCGACGAACAGGTGCTCATCTGGCGCCGCTCCTTCGATGTCTGCCCGCCGGCACTCGAGCCGGACGACGCGCGCGATCCCCACACCCAAGAGCAATACCGCGACGTCGCACCCGATCAGCTGCCCTATACCGAATGCCTCAAAGACACGATCGCCCGCGCCTGGCCCTATTTCGAAGACGAGATTCGCCCCCAGATGCTCGCCGGTAAGCGCGTACTCATCGCTGCACACGGCAACTCCCTGCGCTCACTCGTCATGAAGCTCGAGCACCTCACACCCGAGGAAATCCTCAAGGTCAACATCCCCACCGGCGTGCCGCTCGTCTACACCTTCGACACCGATTTCAACGTTCTCGACAAGCGCTACATCGGCGACCCGGCAACCATCGCCGCCAAGATCGACGCCGTGGCCAATCAGGGCAAAGCGCACAAGTAGCCCCAACCCAAATCCGACGCGTGGCGCCGCACGGCCCAGATGCGACGTCACGCCACCCCAACGTAGGAACCAGCCATGCTCAACCATCTCAAACATCATTTTGGCTCCCGACGCACCGGTGGTCACGGAGGCCTAGACATTGCGCGGCATATCGGGCCCGGGCTGCTCGTGACCGTCGGCTTTATCGACCCGGGCAACTGGGCCTCCAATATGGCCGCGGGCTCGCAGTTTGGCTACGCGCTGCTGTGGGTCGTCACGCTGTCCACGATTATGCTCATTGTGCTGCAGCACAACGCGGCACACTTGGGTATCGCCACGGGCGCCTGTCTTGCCGAGGCCACGACCCGCTTTCTCCCCCGCATCGTGGGACGCGCGGTGCTCGGCAGCGCCTATCTCGCGACCATCGCCACCGCCATGGCCGAAGTCCTGGGCGGCGCGATTGCCCTTCAAATGCTCTTTGGGCTGCCCGTGCGCGCGGGCTGCGTCATCGTGGCGGCAGTATCGATGGCGATGCTCATGACGAGCTCCTACAAGCGAGCCGAACGCTGGATCATCGCCTTCGTCGGCGTGGTAGGACTCTCGTTTTTGGCCGAGCTTGCACTAGTCAAGGTCGACTGGCCGCAAGCCGCCGCAAGCTGGATCACGCCCAGTATGCCCACTGGCTCTGCCGCGATTATCGTGAGTGTCCTGGGTGCGGTCGTTATGCCCCACAACCTTTTTCTGCACTCCGAGGTCATCCAATCCATGCACTTCGAAGGCCAAGGCGAGCAAGTTATCGAAGAACGCCTGCGCTACGAGCTCTTCGACACTCTCTTTTCGATGGGCGTGGGCTGGGCAATCAACTCGGCAATGGTCATCCTGGCCGCAACGACCTTCTTTGCGCACGGCATTGTCGTAGACGACCTCGCCGTCGCAGCGGCCACGCTCTCCCCCATTCTGGGCCCGGCAAGCGCGACCATCTTTGCCGTGGCGCTACTGTTTGCGGGCCTCTCGAGCAGCGTGACAGCGGGCATGGCGGCGGGAACCATCACTGCGGGCATGTTCGACGAGGAATACGACATCCACGACCGACATTCCTCGATCGGGGTGGCGGCCTGCTTCGTCGGCGCAGTGACGGCGTGCCTAGTCGTCCCAAATCCTTTTGAAGGTCTCATCTGGAGTCAGGCACTGCTGTCGCTTCAGCTGCCGATTACGGTCTTTGTGCTCATACGACTCACCAGTTCGCCCCGCGTCATGGGCAAATACGCCAACTCGCGCCCGCTCAACGCGCTGCTTGTAGGAATCGGTGTCGTCGTAACGGCGCTCGACGCCGTGCTGTTGACCGGGATGTAACGAGGCCGCATGTCCACCCAGTCAAACGTCTCGATCTGTAACATCTAGACCCGCTTTTGATGTCTAGATGTTACAGATCGAGATCATTCCGAGGGACAGCTCCGTTTGTCTCAATCTGTAACACGTAGACCCCGTTTTCACTGCTAGATGTTACAGATTGAGACAAACGGTCGGCCGGACTCACAACAGACAGGATCGGTCAACAGCAACCGTGATCCCTTGGCGACGGAGGAAAAGGGCCCCGGCCGAGAATTCGACCGGGGCCCTTGGACAGAGCTATGTTCGGCTTTCGCCGTGTGTCTGCGAGCTACTCCTCGACGAGCTCAAACTGATCGGGACCGACGCCGCACACCGGGCACACATAATCCTCGGGCAGCTCGGGCGTATCGACCTCAACCTCGTAACCGCAAACGACGCACACGAACTTATACGTCTTCTTCTCCTCAGCCATGATGTTCTCCTCTCGAACGCGACTGGTGATGTACTTCATTTATCAGTATAGATTCTCAATAATATAATGCAAGTATTTTTAAAACATTTCTAGCCTTGATACGAGGACGCCTTCGGAGGCGTCTTGCCCTTCAGGACCTTATGGTAGTAATCGTAGGTGAGCGGCGTCTCGTCGCTTAGGCGCTCGGCATCCTCGACCTCGCCGATAAACAGTAGATGCGTGCCCACATCCACAGTGTCGATCAAACGGCAGCTAAACAGCGCCGCCGCATGCTCGGGCACATAAGGCATGCCCAGAGCCGTCTCGCGAGTCTCGTACTTGGCAAACTTGTCATAGTCGCTGCTGGTGCGGAACCCAAAGTTACCGATATAGAGCATATCGGCCGTCTGATCGATCACGGTCAGCGCGAACGCTTTGGCCGAAGCGATGACGCCCGAGGTGACGTTGTCCTTGTTCACGGCAACCGAAATGCGCGGCGGCATGGACGTCACCTGCACCGCAGTGTTGATGACGCAGCCGGCGCGCAGCCCGTCTGCCGCGGCGCTCACCACGTACAGACCGCTCGGCATGGTAAAGAACGCAGTTTTGTCCATAACAATCACTCCCCTAACCCGGGTTGGAACCTCATGGATGTATGTACCCACAAAAAAAGCGGCGCCCATAACGGACGCCGCCTTTGAGACATATGTGTCAAAACAGTATAAGCAAGATGAGACGCCCGCAGTTGCGGTGAAATAGGGACTGAATAGCCCCTCAAACAGGCAAAACAGTCCGTATTCCACCGCAACTTACACAGAGCGCCTAGCGATTACGCTCCTTAAGTGCGCGGTCAATCTCGCGTTGAACATCGCGCTTGGCCATATCCTCGCGCTTGTCGTAAAGCTTCTTGCCGCGGCCTAGGCCCAGCAGCAGCTTTACGCGGCCGTCGGTATTAAAGTAGAGCTCCAGCGGCACCAGCGCATAGCCGCGGTTGCGAAGTTTGCCGTCAAGAAAGTCGATCTCCTTGCGGTGCAGCAGCAGACGGCGCCGACGGTCGGGATCGCGATTCCACACGCCACCATGGCTATAAGGGTGGATATGTAGGCCGACGAGCCAGCACTCCCCGCCACGAATCAGTGCAAAGGTATCGGTAATCTGGCACGCGCGCTCGCGAATCGACTTGACCTCGGTACCGCTCAGCTCAATACCGCACTCAAACGTCTCATCGATAAAGTACTCGTGATGTGCCGAGCGATTCTTGGAAATGAGCTTGCGCTCGCGCTTACTGGGCATCGCCGGCCTCCTTGGCGCCATCGGCGTTTGAGCCCGCAGCCTCGCGCTTTGCCTTGCGCTCGGCGTTAAGCTCGGCATCACTCTCGCGCACCAGCTTGATAATCGCCGCGCACGCCTCTTCGCCCACCAGGTCGCGGGCACGGACCGTCAGGCGCGTAGCCTCCTGCTTGTCGCCGTCGCTCGCAGCGTCGGTCGCGCACATGATCAGGCAGATGGCGATCTCGGCCGAAGGCGAGGTCGGCACGCCCTGCAGGGCGAGCTCACCCATCACATGGTCGTCACTCTCGTCCGCGGCATCCGGATAGGTGGTATGGATCTTGTTGAGCAGGCGCGTCGTATGCGCATCATTGGGCGCCAGGCGCAGCGCCAGACGCGCGCAGCCCACGGCAGCCGAAATGTTCTCGGTCTCGGGCTCCAAGAAGTACTGACCCAAGTTGGTGTAGGCGCGTGCGGCGCACTTACCGTCGCTCGCGCGCTCCAGCACCGAGAACGAGAGCGATGCCCACTCCTGCTTGTCCTCGAGCGCGCGGAACAGCTCGGCCAAGTCCAAGCGATAGTTGCAGTTCATGGGATCCCAACGCACGGCCTGCATCAGGGCATTCCGAGCACTCACATAATCCTGCTGGCGAATGTAGGCAAACGCCATGTCGGAGTACAGGCGGTCAAAGGGAACCTCGACCTGCACCAGCTCGCGCGGATCCTTCTCCACGCGGCGATAGGCCAGGCGCTCAAACTTGCTGTCGAAGCTAAAGTACTGGCGCTTCTCCTCCGTCTTGCACTCAGCGTCGATATACTCCTCGGCGAGCTCCACCAGACGCTCAAGCAGCGGCGTCGCCGTAGCCAGGTCGCCCTGCGCCAGATAGTTCTCGGCATACGTGATGTCTTCCAAGCTGATAGGCAGGTCCATGACAACTCCTCGGTCCGGGCGGCAGACTCAACGCGCGCCTTAAATATCGGTCAATACACAAAACCCGGGTCTCTTACGAGGCCCGGGCGTTCAATTTTGGTAGCCCGTACCAGATTCGAACTGGTGATCTCCGCCTTGAGAGGGCGGCGTCCTAAACCGCTAGACGAACGGGCCATATGTAGCAAATGCAATGGCTGGGATGGAGGGAGTCGAACCCCCATTGACGGAACCAGAATCCGCTGTCCTGCCATTAGACGACATCCCAATGACTGCATCGCTGCGCTCGGCTGTGCCTTTGCGCAAGAAAGAAATATACGGGAAGTCCGGCCGTGACGCAAGCCCCAATTTTGACTTTTTTGAAATTCAGTCAAATACGGCCAACACGTGAAGGACCTGTGAAGTCGACCGCTGCACACGAAGGGCAAAACGCCGCGAGCGGTAGCCGTCAACCGTTGGCAGATTCTACCGCGAAAACGATAGCACCAGGCAACACAATCGAAGTATCAATGATCACGTAGATATCGAGGCGCCATGGACGAAGAGCTTGATTACCTATGGGAGACCCTGGGCCTCGAGATCACTGCTGACCTTTGGCCCGAACGGGACAAAATCCATCCCACTCTGCGCCCCGCCATCACGGTGATGCAGGCAAAATACCGCCGTGCATCCTTTTTGATCATGCGGATGTCATGGCACGCGGGACTCCCCGACCTTAAGCGAATCCAGGCAAGCCTCGTCGAGCTGTCCGGTATGCCGACCGTCATATCCGAGGCGCACCTGGAGCAGCGCCAGCGCGAGCGACTGCAACAGCAGCGGATCCCCTTTATCTGCCCCGGCGTTCAGGCATATCTGCCCTTTATGGACGAGGAGTACTGGAGCGACAAGCCCAACAAGCACGTAAAGGTCTACGATCCGCACGAATGGGCGCAGTTGGAGGACTGACTGGGGCAAGCCTGCCGGCGGAAAGTGCGTCCCAGATTTCAAGCTCAAACCGGTCCCCACTTTCCCATCGAGCCCTCAACCGGAAACCGTATCCCGTAATCGAAGCTCAAAACGGGTCGCACTTTCCGCAGCCGCTACAGCAACGCCTCGACCCAAGCCGATTCCCTAAAGCCGGGAATCGCAAAGTCGTCGCCCACCAACAGCGGACGCTTAACCAGCATGCCGTCGGTCGCCAACAGCTCGTAGCACTCCCGATCCGTCATGCCCGCATCTAGACGCGCCTTCAGGCCCAGCTCTCGATATTTCATGCCCGACGAATTAAAGAAGCGCCGCACCGGCAGTCCCGAACGAGCAATCCAGGTCGCAAGCTCATCAGCCGTGGGATTGTCCAAAACGATATCGCGGTCGATATACTCTACCCCGTGTTCGTCCAGCCATGCCTTGGCCTTCTTACAGGTCGAGCACTTGGGATATTCAACAAACAGTACGGTCATGGGAATCCTCCGAATATAGATCGGCCAACGCAGGCACACGCCACACGAGGCGCCTTCGCATGATGGGCCAATTGTAGCCCACGGGTCACACGCTAAACGAACCGTACCCCGAATCCGCGTTTGATGAACGGCAGCAGCTCCATTGCCTCGGGCGTGATATGGCCCGCAACGTTCATGCGCTCGTCACTGGGAAGATCGACCCGCGCAATCTCAAGCTCGCCTTCGTAGCGCCCATAGCCGCTATTGCTCACAGCGATCGACCCCGTCTTTCGTGACAGGCCGGCACCGGCATCCATCGGCACGGAATCCGGCTTAAGCGTCGTACGCGACTCCTGAGACCTAAAGATGAGGGTGCTCGAATCGGGTCGGTCGTGATGAATCTGCCCACGTACATAGGCATAACCGGGCTCAAGCTCGCATTGCAGGTCCACGTATCCGGCGGAAACATGAGCAAACTGCGTCCAGCCCGCATCGGAAAGATCGGGGTCGCCGGCCAACACAATGTCGCAATCGGCGCCATGTGCAAGCTCAAGCATATTGAGAGCAACCTTTGACGCGCGACCGCGCTGTGCCTCGACCGTCGGCAGTCCCTCGAATACTGGCCCGCGAACGTTAGCATCACCCGGCACAAAAGCCATGATTTCGAATCCAAGCGCCGCAAGACGAAGATTCACCCGAGCAATGTCCTCCAGAGCTAAACCGGTATAAGGCTTGGGGTAAAAATTGTGGCAGGCGGCAAAACGAGTCACATCGGCACCGGCCTCACGCCACGATGCGATTTCATCAGAACTCACCGTCGATGCATTGACCACAATGCGAAATACACCGGACAGCTCCACGACCCGCTGGGCGCTAAAGCCATAGTCCAAACGAAGGTATTCCAACCCCAGATCGCGCAGGTCCTCGATGCGCTCAAGCCCGAGCAAATCGCACGTGCGAGGCCCCACATCGGCAATGAGCGCAATGCCGCGGGCGGAAAGCAGCGACAGCACATGACGGACCTTATCGGCATACGCCGCTCCCCCATCCTCGGGAATATGCAGCGAGGTGAACGCATAGCGCGCACCCGCCGCGGCACCACGCTCAATTGTCCGCTCAATATCCTGCAGAGGGCTGGAAAGATAAATCGAAATACCCGTTTTCACGCTTCAACGCTCCTTTAAAAAAGGCCGGCGGAGCAGTTAGCCCCGCCGGCACAACCATAGCATCAAGAAATCTGCCGCGCGCCGCGAGCCCTGAGCAACACGGCTCGCGATATCAAACTATTCGCCAAAGAACTCGTTGATCTTCTGCTCGTCGACGCCAAAGAACCACGTCAGGACAAAGCCGGCGGCATAGGCAAGCAGCATAGCGGCAACGTAGCCGAGCTGCTGGCCAGGAACGACGATCAGCAGGCCAAACAGACCGGAAACGCCCTGAGAAACCGTGCCGATGTGAAGCAGCGCCGCGAGCGCGCCGCCAAATCCGGCACCCAGGCAGGCCGTCACAAACGGACGAACGAGCGGCAGCGTAACAGCATACATCAGAGGCTCGCCCACACCCAGGATTCCAACGGGAATAGACTCTGCGACGTACTTCTTGAGCTTGGCGTTCTTGGTCTTAAAGTACAGCGCCAAACCGGCACCGACCTGGCCGCCGCCAGCCATCATAAGGATGGGGAGCAGGTAATTGATGCCCTTGGTAGCGCCGTCGGGATCGTTGAGCATAGCGTGGATCGGCGTGAGCGCCTGATGCAGGCCGACGGAAACCAGCGGCAAGAAGCCTGCCGACAGGATATAGCCGCCCAGGACGCCCAGCTTCTCGAAGATAAAGGTCAAAACGCTAAAGATGGCAGTCGTCAGCCATGCGCCAACCGGCTGGATGACGAGCATCAGAGCAAAGGCGCCGATGATGAGCACCAGCAGCGGGGACAAGAATGTGTCGAGTGCGTTGGGCATAAC
The DNA here is from genome assembly GCA_958407445.1 of uncultured Collinsella sp. Lineage (GTDB taxonomy): Bacteria > Actinomycetota > Coriobacteriia > Coriobacteriales > Coriobacteriaceae > Collinsella. Next base: position 28,303 of record CATYIU010000001.1, on the reverse strand, counting down.
CTTGCGAATCTGACGCTCCATCCAGGCAAAAAATGCGCCAGCGATAAGAGCCGCGATCATGCCGCCCGCTGCGGGGTTGTACTGCGCATTGGTGAGCGGCAGCAGAATGGCAGCGGCAGGATCAGCCGCGCCAGGCGCAAGCAGGGGCATGGCACTGTTGGCGATACACATCATGCCGGCGATGCCGCCCAGCGCAGCGGAGCCACCAAACTCACGCGCCGCGTTATAGCCCACCAAGATGGGCAGATAGGCAAACAGGGCCCAGCCCATGGAACGAATGCCCTGGTACCACCACTCGCCTGCAAGCGCGCCTGCCGTCGAGACGTTAATGACGTTGCAGATACCGTTGATGAGGCCAGCCGCAATGATGCCGGGAAGCAGGGCGACGAAGACATTGGAAATCTTCTTGAGGAAGGCCTGAACCGGCTTGGACTCGTACTTGGCCTTCTGCGCGGCCTTGTTTGTGGCCGCAGCGTCAACCACGCTCTCGTCGGCAACGCCTTTCGCAAGGCCGGTGAACTTGGAGAACTCCTCGAGCACCTTATTCACCTTGCCCGGACCCAACACGATCTGCATCGTGTCGTCCTCGACCAGGCCCATCACGCCGTCGAGTGCCTTAATGCCCTCCGTGTCAACGTTGCCCGTGTCTTTGACGGTCACGCGCAGGCGCGTCATGCACGCCGCGTTTGCCAGCACGTTGTCTTTACCGCCCAAAAGGTCCAGCAGCTTTTGAGCCAGCTCTTTGTTCGTCATAACTCCTCCTTGTATTGGGTATCTCGTCTGGATGTCGTATCAGATCACGCCGCGCACCTATTGGGCATCGGCATTGCTCTTCTCATGGCCACTCACCGCAGCACGGACATGGCCTCGCGCCCGCCCAAGAGCTACCGCAGCCTGCTCGGCATCGCAGTCCAGCAGCACCGAGACAATAGCGGTTTTTACGTGGCCGCCGGCATCTGCAAGCGCCTGAATAGCGCGCTCGCGCGTGCAGCCGGTCGCCTCCATCACGATGTTCTGGCCGCGCACCACCAACTTCTCGTTCGTCTGCTGCACATCGACCATCAGGTTTTGGTATACCTTGCCGATCTTGACCATGGCACCGGTTGAAATCATGTTGAGGATGAGTTTTTGAACCGTTCCCGCCTTGAGCCTCGTTGAGCCGGTCAGCACCTCGGGACCGGGCACGGGTTCAATGGCAAGATCTGCGCTCTCCCCGATCTTTGACCCTTGGTTGCAGGCAATTGCAATGGTCTTGCACCCAGTTGCCTTGGCGTACACAAGGCCGCCCACCACATAGGGAGTACGGCCGCTTGCCGCCAGGCCAACGACAAGATCCTTGTCCGAGAGTCCACGCTCCCGCAGGTCGCTCGCGCCAAGTTCCTCGCTGTCTTCGGCACCTTCGACAGCCTTGATAAACGCCGTCTCGCCTCCGGCAATGAGCCCGACAATCAGATCGGGTGACACGCCAAACGTGGGCGGACACTCCGAAGCGTCGAGTACGCCCAGACGACCGCTGGTGCCTGCGCCCATGTAAAAGACGCGCCCGCCGCGCTCGAGTGCCTCAGCAGCCCAGTCGATTGCTGTGGCAACCTGGGGCAGCACTTTTGTGACCGACTGGACGGCACGAAGATCCTCATCATTCATCGTCGTGACGATTTGCAGCGATGTCATCGTATCGAGGTCCATAGACCTTTGATTACGCTGTTCGGTCGTGAATTTTGTTAAATCGAGCATTTCATTCACCTCATCTTTCCTGTTTCTCGATGTAGTTTTGCTTAATGACATGTGTCGCCCGTTCGTAGTCGCTGGCAACGTAAGCAGCGTACAGGGCATCGACAACCATAAGCTGGGCCATACGCGAAGCCATGGCACCGCTGCGGACCAAGGGCTCACTCGCAGCGACGCCGAGCACGGCATCGGCCATGGTGGCAAGCTTGGATGATCCATCTACTTTGGTCACGGCCACAACGGGACAGTTGTGACGTTGGGCCTCGGCGGCGCAGCCCAGCACCTCTTGCGTCAAGCCCGAGTAGCTAAAGGCGATTGCCATATCGCCCTCATGCATGTTCTTGGCACACAAGAGCTGATCATGCCAGTCGTCGTACAGATGGCACTCTTTGTCGACACGCATGAGCTTTTGCGCCAGATCGTGCGCGACCAAACGAGAGGCACCGATACCGAACAGATTGACCGCGCGTGCCCGCTTAAGATAGGCCGCACATCGCTCCAAGACGGTGTAATCGAGCGTTCGCGCCGTCGCTTCGATCGTGCGCACGTTGCTTTTCATCACCTTCCCCACGATACGTTCGACGCTGTCATCCATGGAGATGTCCTCGAGGGCAACGTCTTTCTTGTCACCCAAGAGCGCCAGCTCGGCAATCAGTTCGCGCTGGAACTCCTTGTAGCCCGCAAAACCCAAGCGCTTGCAAAAGCGCAAAATGCTCGAGGGCGAGGAGAACGTGGCATCGGCAAGACCGCGGACGGACAGCCCGACCACCTCGTGCGGATGAGCGCTTACATATGCGATGACATTGCGTTCCGCCGGGCTCGCGCTGAGCTCACGCTCGCGAAGCCGCAAAAGCAATCCGTTTGCCATCTCAAACACCTCCGTTGAGAAGAATTAAAGACCAACGAACGATTCGTACCGGATATAAACAGCTTTTACGGTACATTGTGCCGCATCGTGGCGCACAAAGGGCGAGCGTTCTACCGCTCGCCCCTCAAATCCGACCGCTCGGAAATACGCGCGACACAAAATAATTCAACAAGATCGCATTATCAAAAACGGGCTTGTTACCGGCTAGCGCCTCGCATGGGCGCCGATCGGCCGAGTCGCATGGCGCACCAACACCGCTGCCAGCAATACCAACAGCATGGCGGTGACATAGCCCGCAGCATCGAATCCTAAATCGATAACGTCGAAATGCCTGCCGGGAACAAAGATCTTATGTACCTGATCGCCAACGGAGCAGACGGCGCAAAAGAGCAACACGGGCACGCAACGGGAGCATACGCTCCACGGACGCCTGGAAAAGCAAACCACGACCACCGAGGCGAACAATCCGACGAAGAAAAACTCTACGGTATGGGCAACGCGACGGACGTTCGTGCCCACCCACATGCGAATGGAAGCAAGTCGGCCAGACCGGACATTCGAAGCAGCCGAATCGGTGCCCCCGGTCATCCCGTTCTCGGTCTGAGCTTCACCCGCGACATCGGCAGCCTGTACGCCCGTAGCTTGACCCTCCACCACACGCGCGGTGGACTCGCTCAGCAACGACGTCTCCACCGCATTTTGCTCCGTCAGCACCCAGATGCCCGCCAGCGTTGCAGTAAACAGAACGATCGCGGTCCATCCGATTATTTGTTTTACGCGCGCCAAGGGCCTACCTCCTTTTTTGAATATCAGCGAGTGTAGCCCCAAATGGCATCGTCACCGTATCAAAATTTGAATCGCAACAGGAAGCGCCAAAGCGGCGCAAACCCCTACCCCGCCTCGCGCATCCAGCGATCGAACGTCCCCACGCACACGCCCAGGCACTTTGCTGCCTGGCTGCGGGTAATATCGCCTGCCTCATAGCTATCGCGTACCAGCTCAAACTGAGGAGGGCACGGCTTGCGAGGTCGACCGAAACGGACCCCTCGCGCCCGCGCCGCTGCAATCCCCTCCGCTTGGCGCCGATGGATATTCTCGCGCTCCACCTGCGCCACGTAGCTCAGCAGTTGCAGCACAATATCGGCAATCAGGGTATTGGTCACATCCGGCGCGCCGCTGGCCCTGGCGCGCGTGTCAAGCAATGGCATGTCCAACACCACAATGGCAACCCCGAGCTCCTTGGTAATGCGACGCCATTCCTCAAGAATCTCGGAGTAATTACGGCCAAGTCGGTCGATAGAAAGCACCACCAGCACGTCCCCGTCTCCCAGGACGTGCAGCAGCTCGCGATAGCGCGGTCGATCGAAGTCCTTGCCGCTCGCATGGTCGGCATAAATATTCGCCGAGCCCACGCCATAGGCGCCCAGCGCATCCAGCTGCCGATTAAGATTCTGATCGCGCGAACTCACCCGCGCATAACCATACACCGTCGCCATCTCATCCCCGCTTTCTTGTAAACCTGCCAAAAAGGGACAGGTTTATTTTGGTAGGTTTTACCTCTCGAATAGCAGGTAAGCGGGCGGCCGAGCAGACGGCAAGGTAGCCATGATCCAAATGCGGAGGGCGGCCCCGAAAGACCGCCCTCCGCTCTCCCGCCATGAGTCGAGATTTGGCTAATGGATAAGCTTAAAGTCCAAGTGCCCACGCGTGGTATTGACGCGCGAGACCTCGATAATCACGCGCTGGCCCAGTTCATAGCGAGTCCCCGTGTCGGCGCCCGTCAGCGTAAGCGCATCCTCGTCGAACTCGAACCACTCGTTGCCCAGGCTCTTGATCGAAACCAAGCCTTCGACCTGCGTCAGGTCCAAGCGCACAAAGAGGCCCATGCTGCTAACCCACGAGACGGTTCCGGCATAGCGCTCGCCCAGACGGTCCTCATAGTACTGGGCAATCTTGATCTTTTGCGTCGCATGGCTAGCGGCATCTGCCGCGCGCTCGGCATCGCTGCATGCGCGGCAGATCTGCGGCAGAATGCGCGGCAGCGACTCGCGCCCCTTGCCGATCAGCCGCGGCGTACGGACCAGGGCGTCCTTGCCGCCGAGCTGCTCATAGGCCAACTGCAGTTTGAGCACGCGGTGCACCACCAGATCGGGGTAGCGACGGATGGGACTCGTAAAGTGACAGTAGCACGGCGCGGCGAGCGCAAAGTGGCCCTCGTTGCGCGGCTTGTACAGTGCGCGCTGCATGCTGCGCAGAAGCAGCGTGTTGACGAGCGGTGCGTTGGCCGTACCGGCGGCAGCATCAACTGCAGCCTGTAGCTCATCGGGACTCCCCAGGGCGATACCGGCAGCACGGCGATCGTCGATGATGCCCAGCTGCGCCAGCGCAACGGCGGCACCGTGCAGGCTATCGGGGCTCGGATCCTCATGCACGCGATAGCAGGCCTCGATATCACGGTCTGCCAGCCACTCTGCAACGCACTCGTTGGCGAGTAGCATGGCTTCCTCGATAAGCGACGTGGCACACGAACGCTCGCGCGCCACAATCTGCACGGGTACTCCGTCCTCATCCAATAGAGTGCGAATCTCGGCCGTGTCAAAATCGACTGAGCCGCGGGCACGACGAATACGACGGCGAAGTTCGGCGAGTTCGTTGGCGGCGACAAGGAAATCGCCGAGGTCGACGTTATAGCCGCGAGCAGTTTCCTCGCACGCAAGACCGCGCTCAAGCGCCTCCTCGCGCGAGGCCTCAGCAGCCGCAACATCCTCAGCGGCGCCTTCCAGCACCCCATACTCCACCGCGCCGGCACGCACCAGCAGCGCCTCGGCGCCGTCATAGTCCATACGCACACGCGAGCGAATCACGCTGGGGTACGGATCGTAATGCCGCACGCGACCCTGCGCATCGAGTTCAATGTCAACGGTAAACGCAAGACGGTCCTCGTCAGGGCGAAGCGAACACAGGTCACAGGACAGGCGTTCGGGCAGCATGGGAAGCACGCGATCGGCCAGATACACCGATGTCGTACGATGGCGAGCCTCAAGATCGATATGCCCGTCCCAAGCCACATAGTGAGAAACGTCAGCGATATGCACACCCAGCTTGTAGCCACCCTCGGGCGTGCGCTCAAGCGAAATGGCATCGTCAAAGTCGCGCGCGTCGACCGGGTCGATCGTGATGACAAAGCGGTCGCGCAGATCGCGGCGGAGCGGGTCCTTAAGCGCCGCGGACACATCGAGCGAAAGTCCCTCGGCCTCGTCCAGCGCGGCCTCGGGATAGCTATCGGTATAGCCGTAACGCGCCATCACGTATTGAACGCCCAAATCGGGCGCGTCATCTCCGCCAATGCGGCGTTCGATCGTCACGGTGCCCGATTCCAGGCGCGTCGGGTAGGTCAAAATGCGCGCGACAACGGCATCACCCGGGTGGACGCCCAGACGATCCGCCGAGGTATCCTCGGGCAGAATGAAGAAGTCGGCCTTCAGGCGCGAATCGAGCGGCTCGATCACACCGAGCGGACCAGCGGTCTGGTACGTACCCACCACGCTTATGGCTGCGCGCTCAACCACGCCTTCGATCACGGCGCGCCGCTCACCGTGCGGGCTGTTCTTAATGCTCACGGCAACGGTATCGCCATCCATGATCTCGCGCTTACCGCGGCCCATAACCTTGTAGTCGCCGCTCTCGGTTATGACATAGGCGCCATGCTCATGGAGCTGCACGCGCCCGGTCAGGCTCGGACGGCGTTCGCTGCGCACCGGCCCACGCTTATTGCGAGCACCGCGCTTATGCTTGTTATTGCGCCCCATGGCGCCTCCTTGCTATCGATGACGAACTCCAAAGAGTCTACCCAAATGATTCGCTTTCCTGCCGTCCCCTAGAGATCAAAAAACGGGCCGCCCCATAAGAGACGACCCGTTGGAAGGGATGAATTCCAGGCATGCCTACACGCGCAGGTAGCGGCGCATGGCTATGGCAGAACCAAAGAGACCGATAATCACACCGACCAGAATCAGCGCAGCATAGGTCACCAGGTAGTACTGCATCGGCAGGGCAAACGACATCCAGCCGATGCTCTCCTGCAAACGCGGAATCATCAGATTGCGCAGCAGCTCCAGAACGCCGATGGAAAGCAGCGAGCCCAAAATGGCCTGCAGTACGCCCTCGGTGATAAACGGGCCGCGAATGAAGCCGTTGCTGGCGCCGACCAGACGCATAATCGCAATCTCACGACGACGCGCCGTGATGGACAGGCGAATCGTGTTGTTGATGAAGATGAATGCGATAAAGGTCAAAAGGCCAACGAGCACCACGGCGGCGATGCGGATGTAGTTGGTCACCTGGAACAGGCGGCTCACTTCCTCTTGGCCGTACAGCACGCTCGCGTTGACGTCGCCGTCATCCGCGATCTTCTGGAAGTCGGCGTTCTTCTTGAGCTTCTGGGCCGTGCTCTCGACCTTGGACGGATCGTCCATCTCAATTGCAAACGAAGCCGGCAGCGGGTTCTGGCCATCGAGCGCGCTCATGGTGGCGTCGGCGTTGCCCGACATCTTGCTCGTATACTCGGCCAGCGCGTCGTCCTTGTCCTTATAGGTCACGGACTTGACGTTATTCCACGTCTTAAGCTCGGCCTCAAAAGCCTGAACATCGGCCTGATCGGCGTCATCGCTAATGAACGCGTTGATGACAACCTGATCCTCGACGGTGCCGATCACGGAGTTCAGCATCGCGGAGCCCATGATGAACAGGCCGATGATAAACAGCGAAAGGAAGATCGTGATGACGGCGCCGAGCGAGGTAGTCCAGTTACGGAAGAAGTGACTGATTGCCTCTTTGAAGGAGTAGCCCACGTTAGTTGGTGCCATAGTTGCCGTAACCTCCCCTCTCCTGGTCGCGGATAACGTGGCCGCCCTCGAGGGCGATCACGCGACGGTGCATGCTATCGACCATCTCGCGGTCGTGCGTGGCGACGATCACGGTGGTGCCGGTGCGGTTAATACGCTCGAGCAGCTTCATGATGCCCAGCGAGATCGCCGGGTCGAGGTTGCCCGTGGGCTCGTCACAGATCAAAAGCGGCGGGCGGTTGACCATGGCGCGGGCAACGGCAACGCGCTGCTGCTCGCCACCGGAAAGCTGGTCGGGCAGCGAGTCCATCTGATCGGCCAGACCGACCAGACGCAGCACCTCCGGCACCTGGCTGCGAATGACGCCCTTGGGCTTGCCGATGCACTGCAGGGCAAACGCCACGTTTTCGTAGGCGGTCTTTTGCGGCAGAAGCTTAAAGTCCTGGAACACGGCGCCAATCTGGCGGCGCAGGAACGGAACCTTGCGGTTCTTGATCTTCATGAGGTCCTGACCGGCAACCAAGATGCGGCCGCTCGTCGGCTTGACGTCGCGGTTGAGCGTCGACAGCAGCGTGGTCTTACCCGAGCCGGAATGACCGACCAGGAAGACGAACTCGCCCGGATAGATCTCGATGTTGATGTCGTCGAGTGCGGGCTTGTTGGGCTGTGCCGGATAGATCTTGGTGACATGCTCCATAAGGATGACGGGCTCGACACCGGCCTGCTTGGCCATCTTCTTGCGGCTGGCTTGCGGATCGATGGGCGCAAACACCGACGTAAAATCGGGGTTGTTGAGCGCGTTATCGAGGCTTGCGACCTCGGCGGCCTGATCGCTCTCGACCACCGGGGCAGCAGGCTGCGTGGGATCGGGAATAGCGGCAAAGAGACCGGACTGCGCAGGCTGAGGAACCGGCGTCGCAGGGGCCATGGGGTCGGGAATGCCGGCCATGGTAGGCTGCGGCGTGGCGGCGCCAGCCTGAGGCTGCTCCACGCGAGCGGTCACGGCCTGAACGGGCTCAAAACCCGCCGTGCCGGAAAGCGCGACATCGCTGGTGGGATTGTAGGCAAAGGGATCGGATGCCGGCTGTGCCTGATCTGCCGGCTGAGCGGGGGCCTGAGCAACAGGCTGGCCCTCTGAATCCGGAGTGGCGAAACGACTGCCCTGGACGCCCGTCTGCGTCTTGGGGGCATCATCGCCCGCACCGGAGGTACGGAAGTGGTTACCCACTGGTGCTCCTTATCGTCGTGCGTTTAAACTACATGAGCGCTTTGTATTTTAGCAGCATTAGCTTTGCTGCACATAAGAAGCATGGCGTGCTTAGGGATCCCGTCGGCCGGGCACAGGGTTACTCTCCAAATCGTCCTCGGACATGTCGGAGCCCCCGCTGCGCGCTTCGCGCGGCAGGGGCTCCTCCGTCCTGCGGAAAGATTTGGAGAGTAACCCTGTGTCCGGCCTGCGGTAACTAAGAGGTCGCCGCGTTTCTATTAGGTGCAGCAAATGCATGCTTGGGAGGGTCTGAATTGCACTTTGTTGGGATGGGCCCTTATCCCAATAGAAATCCTGCTTGATACGGCCTCTTTAGAAGTTGCGGTGAAATAGGGACTGTTTTAGCAGTTAAAAGCCCTAATCAGTCCTTATCTCACCGCAACTGAAACAGGGGCGCTCTCTTGGAGAGCGCCCCTGCCGGGTTTCCATAGTACTGGCGAAGCAGTCCTTGAGATCCGTCTTGCCTTATGCCAAGAACTCCTTGGTGGTCGCCACGATGTTGGCGGCGTCCAGGCCGTACTTGTGCAGGAGCTCGGCACCCGGGCCGGACTCGCCGAAGGTGTCGTTGACGCCAATCTTCTTGAGCGGCGTCGGGCACTGCTCGCACAGAACATCGGCAACGGCGCTGCCCAGGCCACCGATCACGGAGTGCTCCTCGACGGTCACGACGTGGCCGGTCTTGGTGGCGCTCTTGACGATCAGGTCGGCATCGATGGGCTTGATGGTGTGCATGTTGATGACCTCGGCATCGATGCCCTCGGCAGCAAGCTGCTCAGCGGCCTCGAGAGCCTCGCCGACCATCAGGCCGCAAGCGATGATGGTGACGTCGGCGCCCTCGCGCATGACGATGCCCTTGCCCACCTCGAACTTGTAGGTCTCGGGGTCGTTGATGACCGGCGAGGCCAGACGGGCAAAGCGCATGTACACGGGGCCGTCGCACTCGTAGGCGGCGCGCGTCACGGCGCGGGCCTCCACGTCGTCGGCGGGAACAATCACGGTCATGCCGGGGATAACGCGCATGAGGGCGATATCCTCGCAGCACTGGTGTGTGGCACCGTCCTCGCCCACCGAGATACCGGCGTGCGTGGCACCGATCTTAACGTTGAGGTGCGGGTAGCCGATGGAGTTACGGACCTGCTCAAAGGCGCGGCCGGCGGCGAACATGGCAAAGGTGCTCGCGAAGGCAACGCGACCGGTGGTTGCGATACCGGCGGCAACACCCATCAGGTTGCTCTCGGCGATACCCACATCGAAGAAACGATCAGGGCAGGCGGCCTTAAACTTACCGGTCTGCGTGGCGGCGGCCAGGTCGGCGTCGAGGACCACAAAGTCATCGTGCTCGTTGGCGAGCTCGACGAGGGCCTCGCCGTAGCTTACGCGCGTGGCGATTTTCTTGACGTCTGCCATCCTAGAGCTCCTCTCCGGCGGCCGTGAGCTCTGCCATGGCCTGCTCAAACTGTTCATCATTGGGGGCCTTGCCGTGCCAACCAACCTGGTTCTCCATAAAGGACACGCCCTTGCCCTTCAGGGTCTCGGCGATAATGGCGGTCGGCTGGCCCTTGGTAGCGCGAGCCTCGGCAAAGGCGGCGCGGATCTGATCGAAATCGTTGCCGTCGGCAAGCTCCACCACGTGGAACTTAAAGGCGCGGAACTTGTCGGCGAGCGGCATGGGGTCGTTGACCTCCTCGACGGGACCGTCGATCTGCAGGCCGTTGTGGTCGACGATCACACAGAGGTTGTCGAGCTGCTGGTTGCCGGCAAACATGGCGGCCTCCCAGACCTGGCCCTCCTCGCTCTCGCCATCACCCAGCAGGGCGTACGTGCGATAAGTATCGCCCCAGTGCTTGGCGGCAACGGCCATGCCCACGGCGGCGGAAATGCCCTGGCCGAGCGAGCCGGTGGACATGTCGACGCCCGGGGTGTCGTTCATGTTGGGGTGACCCTGCAGGTGGCTGCCGATGTGGCGCAGCGTCTCAAGATCCTCCTTGGGGAAGAACCCGCGCTCGGCGAGCACGGCGTACAGGCCCGGAGCGCAATGGCCCTTGGAGAGCACAAAACGGTCGCGATCGGCCTTGCGGGGATCGGACGGGTCGACGTTCATTTCCTCAAAGTACAGATAGGTCATGATGTCGGCAGCACCGAGCGAACCGCCCGGATGGCCGGACTTGGCAGCGTGCACGCCGGTGACGATGCCCTTCCTTACCTCGTTGGCAACCTTTTTGAGCTCTTCGTCGCTCATTGTGCCTTCCTTTCATCCTCTTTAGACAAGATGCGCACGGCACCGAAGGTAATCCCAACACAGCCGCAATGCACGTACGTCATTCATTATGCTGGAAACTGATGGCTTTACCAGAGTTTTTATCATTATTTGAACAATTTAGCAGGCAGAACCGCTGATGAAACGGTTTATCAATGTGAACGTCTTTTGGATGGAACGCGGTCGCCCCTACGCGCTAATGTCCTTGAATCCCTCGCCGAAGGCTTCCGTAACGTCAGCGACCGTCACAATGGCGTGAGGATCGCGCTCGCGCACGATCGTCTTAAGGGTATTGAGCTCTCGACGGCTCACGATGACCATGATCACCGGCTTCTCGGCACCCGAATACATGCCAGTCGCCTTAAACTTGGTACAACCACGACCCAGGCCATACATAATATCGGCAGCGATATCAGGGAACTTGTCCGAGATGATGAGTACCATACGACGCTTGTTGCCGCCATCGACCACGGCATCGATCACGTAGCCGCTAATGACCATCGAAAGGCCTGCATATAGTGCATTTTCGATTGAAAAGACCGGAGCCGACAGCGCACATACGGCAACATCGATCGCCATGACGGTCGAGCCCACGGGCAGCGAGGTATTACGCGAGATGATTTGGCCAATCGTGTCCGAGCCGCCGGTGTTGGCGCCGGCGCGCAGCACCATGCCATAACCGATGCCCGTGATGATGCCGCCCCACATAGCGGGCAGCATCAGATCGGCATGTGCCAGCGGCGCCACAAACGGAGCGAACAGGTCGGTGAAAAAGCCCAGCAGCACAAAGCCTGTCGCCGTCTGCACCACGTAGAACATGCCGCCCTCGCGCATAACGACCAGCAGCAGCAAGGCGTTCATCACGATCGTCTGAATACCAACGGGAAGCGATAGACCGCGCGATGCGCCGACCGCCTGGATAATGGTGGCAAGGCCCGTAACGCCACCGGCAGCAAGGCCGTTAGGAATCAAAAACAGGTCGGTCGCAATAGCGGCCAGAGCGCACCCCAACATAATCTGGGGCAGGTCGTGAAAGAAGTTCATCGAAAGAATGCGCTTAATGTCCAGACGATATGCCATGCTGCCTCCCTCAAAAAAGCGCACCCCATCGGATGCGCTTTGAACTTCTTCTTGTATTCGATTCTACCGATTCGCCGGACAAAAACCACCCCTGCGCAGGGTTTATTCCGAATACAAACCCGTCCAACCGTTGGGCTTAGCATCGGCTTGAAGCCGCCCGATGTTTTAGATCTCCGAGCCTTCTACATCGGCGTTGCCGGTAGCCCAACGGTGATAGCCAATCACAAACGGATCCAAATCGCCATCGTCAAGAACGGCCTCGACGTTGCTGGTCTCCACGCCCGTACGCAGGTCCTTAACCATCTGGTACGGGTAGAGCACGTAGCTGCGGATCTGGTTGCCAAAACCAATCGTGGTCTTGGGTCCGCGAATCTCGTCCAGGGCCTCGGCACGCTTCTCGAGCTCAATCTCGTACAGGCGAGCCTTGAGGATCTGCATGCACGCGGCCTTGTTCTGGATCTGGCTGCGCTCGTTTTGGCAGGTAACCACAATGCCGCTGGGGAAATGCGTCACGCGCACGGCGGAGTCGGTGGTGTTTACGCCCTGGCCACCCGGGCCACTTGCGTGGTACACGTCGACGCGGATGTCATCGGGGTTGATCTCGATATCGATATCGTCGGGCAGCACCGGAATGACCTCGACGCCGGCAAACGTGGTCTGGCGGCGCTTCTTGTCGTCGGTGGGGCTAATGCGCACCAGGCGGTGGACACCGGCCTCGGCGCGAAGCATGCCAAAAGCATCCTTGCCTTCGACGGTAAAGGTCGCGCGATCAATGCCAATGACCTCGGCCGCGGGGCAATCGTTGATGGTGACCTTCCAACCGCGGCGCTGGCAGTACTTCATGTACATCTTAAAGAGCATGAAGGTCCAATCCTGGGCCTCCAAACCACCCTGCCCGGGCTTGATGGTCACAATCGCGTCGCCATGGTCGAACTCCCCGGTAAACCAGCTCGCAAGCTCAAGCTCGTCGATGGCGCGGGCCAGGCGTTCTGCCGTAGCGGCAGCCTCCTCGCGCAATGCGACGGCGTCGGGGTCATCCCCCATCTCCTCGGCAAGCTCCAGCGCAGCGCGGGCATCGGAAAGCTCGCCGCGCGCGGTGTCCACGGCAGCGATATCTTCCTTGGTGCGCGCGATCTCCTCCATCGTGGCGCGAGCGGCATCGGCGTCGTCCCAAAAGCCCGGGGCGACGCTTTTGGCCTCGAGCTCCGTTACGCGGGTGCGCTTCTCGTCCAAATGGAGGTACGACTCAACCTCACCGAGCCGGTCCGCAAACGCGTCCAGCTCGGCGGGCGTTACCTCTAAAGCCTCAGCCATTAACGATTCCTGCCGTGGCAGTACTTGAACTTCTTACCGCTACCGCAAGGGCACGGGTCGTTGCGGCCCACGTTGACGTACGGATCGTCGCTCTCGGACTTGCGGTAGGTCGTCACCTTGCCACCGTTGTTGACGGCAGCCGGTCCGCCTTGGACAGCCGTGCGGGCCTGCACCTGCGCCTGCTTGCGCAGCACCGAGTCGCCGTTGTCACCATCGACCTCGGCAGGACCGGAGAAGTGCGCACCCTCGAGCGCGGGCTCCTCCTTGTGCTCCACGACACGCGGGGCAGCCTTGATCTCGATGCGCAGAACCGTGCGCAGGTAATCCTCGTACATGGTGTCGACGAGTATCTGGAACGCGCCGTAGGCCTCGGTCTTGTACTCGACCAGCGGGTCGCGCTGGCCAAAGCCGCGCAGGCCGATGCCGGTCTTGAGGTAGTCCATCTCCTGCAGGTAGTTCATCCAGCGGGTATCGATGACGCGCAGCATGACCTGGGTGTTGAGCTCGCGCATCAGGTCCTCGCCCAAGCGCTCGGCTTTCATGTTGTAGCACTTCTCTACGTAAGCCAGGACATCGGCAGCTAGGGCCTCATAATCCTCGTCGGGGAACTTCGGCGTATCGATGTGGCCGGTGAGCTCCACAACCCACTTGCGCAGGCCCTCCAGGTCGCGCTCGCCATCGTGACTGTCCTTGGTGCAGAACTCCTGCACGCAGCGGTACACGGTATCGTGCATGACCTCGGTGATGTGGTCGGTCAGATCCTTGCCGTCCAGAATCTTATTGCGCTCGGCGTAGATGACCTGGCGTTGCTTGTTCATGACGTCGTCGTACTCAAGGACGCTCTTACGCATGGAGAAGTTGATGCTCTCGACCTTGTGCTGGGCGCTCTCGACAGCCTTGGAGATGATCTTGTGCTGGATGGGCATATCGTCGCCCATGTCAGCCGTGACCATCATCTTGGAGACGCGGTCCATCTTGTCGCCGCCAAACAGACGCATGAGATCGTCCTCGAGCGACAGGTAGAACTGGGTCTCGCCCGGATCGCCCTGACGGCCGGAACGGCCGCGCAGCTGGTTGTCGATACGGCGGGACTCGTGGCGCTCGGTGCCGATAACGGTCAGGCCGCCGGCGGCAAGAACGCGCTCGCGCTCGGCCTTGCAAGTCTCCTTGGCCTCGGCGTTAAACTGCTCAAGCTGCTCGGGCGTTACGTCCTCCATGGTCAGGCCCTCGTACTCCAGGCGCTCGCGCACCAGCTCGTCGGGGTTACCGCCCAGCAAGATGTCGGTACCGCGGCCGGCCATGTTGGTAGCGATGGTCACGGCGCCATAGCGACCAGCCTGGGCAACGATATGGGCCTCGCGCTCGTGGTGCTTGGCGTTGAGGACCTCGTGCGCGATGCCGCGCTTGGTAAGGGCGGCCGACAGTTTCTCGGAGCTTTCGATGGAGACGGTGCCCACCAGGACCGGCTGGCCCTTGGCGTGACGTCGCTCGACGTCGTCGGCAACGGCGTTGTATTTGGCCTGGATGGTGCGGTACACCAGGTCCTCGTGGTCAACACGCTGCACGGGCTTGTTGGAGGGGATGACCTCGACGGGCAGCTTGTAGATCTCGCGGAACTCGGCATCCTCGGTGAGTGCCGTACCGGTCATGCCGGAGAGCTTGTCATACAGACGGAAGTAGTTCTGCAAGGTGATGGTGGCCAGCGTCTGGTTCTCCTCGCGCACGAGCACGCCCTCTTTGGCCTCGATGGCCTGATGCAGGCCCTCGGAGTAGCGGCGGCCTTCCATAATGCGGCCGGTGAACTCGTCGACGATCTTGACCTCGCCGTTGGTGACCACGTACTGCTTGTCGCGGTGGAACATGTACTGGGCCTTCAGCGCCTGCTGCAGGTGGTTGACCAGCTGACCGGAGAGATCGGCATAGATGTCATCGATACCCAAGCGGCGCTCAATCTTCTTAAGGCCGCGCTCGGTGGCGGCGATAGTGTGCTTGGCCTCGTCCATGACGTAGTCGCCCGTGGGCTCAACGTCCTCGGTGGCGGTGAGCATGTCGTGCGACACGTCCTCGCCGCGCTCAAGGCCGCGCACGGCACGCGCGAAGTCCTTGTAGGTGCTGGCGGACTTGGTGCCGGCGCCCGAGATGATGAGCGGGGTACGTGCCTCGTCGATCAGGATGGAGTCGACCTCGTCGACGATGGCGTAGCTGTGGCCGCGCTGTACGCGCTGCTCGGGGCGGGTGACCATGTTGTCGCGCAGGTAGTCGAAACCGAACTCGGAGTTGGTGCCGTAGGTGACGTCTGCCTGGTAGGCCGGACGCTTGAGCTCGAGCGGCATGTTGTTCTGGAGCAGACCGACGGTCATGCCCAGGTACTTGTAGATGCGGCCCATCCACTCGGAGTCGCGCTTGGCAAGGTAATCATTGACAGTAACGACGTGCACGCCCTTGCCGGCAATAGCGTTGAGGTAGCCGGCCAGCGTGGAGACGAGCGTCTTGCCTTCGCCGGTCTTCATCTCGGCGATATGCCCCTCGTGCAGCGCCATGGCGCCGATGAGCTGTACGTCAAAGTGACGCATGCCCGTGATGCGCTTGGAAGCCTCGCGCACGGTGGCAAAAGCCTCGGGGAGCATGTCGTCGAGCGACTCGCCGTTGGCGTAACGCTCGCGGAACTTATCGGTCTGGCCGCGGAGTTCCTCCTCGGTCATCTTCTCAAACTGGGGCTCAAGACCGTTGATCTGGTCGACGATCTTGTAGTAGCGCTTAAGGTCCTTATCGGATCCAAAGGACAGCAGCTTTGACATGAATCCCATGTGGTTTTCCTTTTTGGCCATCGCCCACGCCGTGCAGCTGCGGGCGAGTTAAACACAGATGATTGTACTTTAGCCAAACAAGGCGCGGCCTATACGGTCGACCTCGACCGCCACGTAATAACTATGACCAACCTGCCACAATGGGACAGGTTTATTTTGGCAAGTTTTATCTGAGCAAACGCCGTCTCTCTGCCATTTGGTGCCACGGGGACAGGTTAGCTTGCACCAATAAAAAGAAAAGGGCCGCGCACCCAAATGGATGCACGGCCCTTATGCCATGAATGCGAGCGATTCCGCGGCGAGCTATTTACTCAGCAGCCTCGGTGGTCTCGGCCTCGGCAGCGGCCTCCTCGACGGGAGCCTCGGCGGCCTGCTTGGCAGCCTCCTCGGCGAACTTAGCAGCACGCTTAGCCTTCTCGGCAGCCTTAGCCTCAGCGGCGGCCTTGCGAGCGGCCTCGGCCTCAGCAGCCTTGGCGGCCTTGGCAGCCTTGGCCTCCTCAGCCTTCTTGAGCTGGGCGGCAGCGGCGCCACCGAACTTGTCGGCGAAGCGCTGGACGCGTCCACCGGTGTCGACGAACTTCTGCTGGCCGGTGTAGAACGGGTGGCACTCGTTGCAAAGCTCGACCTTCATCTCAGACACGGTAGCGTGCGTCTTGAAGGTGTTGCCGCAGGAGCACGTCACCGTGCACTCGACATACTGGGGATGGATACCCTGCTTCATGGTAGGACTCCTTATTGGTCAGGCGCTGGTTACCGATCAGCGCATAAGGCGTCTTGGTTTCCGACCAAGACAACAAACTCGGCTATGGTACCACGGCGCCGCGCGTCCCACAAAAGGTTCACGGTCTTTTCGGCACAACACGAGCTGGACCTTAAATATCAACTTCATCCGAACACTCCCCCACATTCATCTCTCGTATGTATCGAGGTATTCCTGCTTGAGCGTCTGCGAGGACGACTTGATCTTTTCCACGAGCGTGCCGGCCTCGATGAAGTAGAACGAGTTGGTGAGGTCTGCCAGGTCGTCGAGCAGATGGCTTGAAATGAGCACGCTGCGTCCCCGCGCCACTTCGCTGCGCATCGCGTCGCAGGAGGTTTTCCGTTTTCCCGGATCGAGACCGTTCAGCGGTTCATCGAGGATGAGGTACGGGCAATCGGTCGCTATCGCCATGGCAAGCTTTACCTGCTGCTTCATTCCTGTCGAGAGTTTACGGGTCGGCTTGTCGAGATATGGGGAGATTCCGAGGGAGCTGCAGAGCGAGTCGATGTCGGCGGCCGATTTCCACGCCTCCCTAACGAAAGCAAGGTGCTCGAGGGCTGATAGCGTGGGATAGAGATCCGCGCCGCCTGAAGAGCTCAGGTAGACGAGTTCTGCAAATTCGGCTGATCGACGTTGGCTGATTCCGTCTGCCGCCAGGCTTCCCGAGCGGATGCGGGTGGGAAATTGGCCCGACAGCGCTTCAAGAAGGGTGGTTTTCCCCGAGCCGTTGGGAGCAACGAGGCCCGCCGCCGTTCCCGGGCTCAGGAAAAGCGACCCGATTGAAAGTATCGTCGTGCTTCCGTATCCCACGCTCGCGTCCAGAAGCTCGAGCCCATGGTGCTTTTTCGCGGGTCCAGGCTGTCTGGGCGAACGTGTCGCAACGGCGCCGACCGCAAAAAAGACCGCGACGTATGCCAGGGCCACGGCAAGCATCGATGCGCTGCCTGAACCGGAGCCAATGAATTCTGTCGGGAAGCATCCTACGTAACCCGTTGCCTCGATAGGCGAGAATACGGCCAGCGGCAGGAGATTGAGCGCGGCGTTATGCTCCAGTGCCGAATCGGACAGTAACGGGAATACCGGGGCCGCGACAAGCAGCGCGGAGGTAAGGGGGCCCGCGAGGACGCGCCTCGTTGCGGTCGATATGACGGCGGAGCAAACGGATATCAAGGTTCCGCCCGCAAGCAGCGCGAGAAGCAGGGCTGTGAAGACGTTTCCCGCGGTCGTGGTGGTAAGCGCGCCGTCATGGAAGAAGGCGATCGGGTACCCAATTTGCCCGAAGCCGTTTAGGACCAAGGCGTAAATGCCCCCGGGTGCGAGGCCGGCGAGGAGCATCGCGGTCCCCGCGACGATTATCGAAAACACGATCTGAATAAGGCGCCGGAATTTGGGCACGGGCGCCTTTGCCGCCAGGGTCCCGGGCCTTGTGGCGCCGAGCACGAGTATCGACGAGAGAAGGAAGGGGATGAAGGGAAGGAAAGACGGCGCCGTGGCAATGGCGTAAGGCAGGAAGGAAAGGAATGGCAGGTCGTTTGCGGAGGCCGGGATATCCGTGATGCCGGAGCTGCTCAGGGCACGGCAATATGCGAGCGCTGCGTCATTGGTCTCTTGGTCTCCCACGATGGACCCGGATTGGAAGCCTTCGCCCATGAGCGCGTAGTAGCTCTCGGCAGAATCGAGAAAGGCGGCGTCGGTTTGAGCGGCAAGGGCGGCGTTCGCGTATCTTGCAAGCTCCGCGTCATTTTGCTGCTCTGGAGATAGGTCTGTGCCGCTGGCCTGGGGCGCGCGCGTATTGAATGCGTCGACAAAGCTCTGCATGCCCTGTTTCATAAAGAAGGGCCCGTAGATGGGTGAATTGAACGCAATGGGGACGGAAAAGGCTGCAGCGAGAACGAGCGTACAAATCCATACGGCCTTGTCTCTTAGGATTAGTTTGAGAAGAAGTCGACAGTACATTTAGAAGCACCTACGTTCCTCAAAGAATTGTTAGATTAAAAGTAACAGACCGGATGAAGATACGTGCGACGGGGGCGAGGCGAATGGCTGAGCGGTATCGATATGCGGGTTCAACGGTATCACATTGGCCACATAGATTTTTAACTTGCATTTCTACCCGCCCTTTTCGTAGAGTCGCCGATACGTGCTTAGCGCACCCTCGGCGCGTCCGGCAGGCTTTGCGAAATGGGATCCAGGAGACTTCGGCGCAGCATCATCTTGCGGAATGCTTCTAATGAGCCTCCCATCCTTCAAAAACAGAATCTCATCGCACAGCCTATCGACCGAATCCAAGATGTGGGATGACATGATGATGCACGTACCAGAATCGGCCAGCTTCCTGAGAATCTCGGAATGCAAGTCCACCCTGCTGGGGTCGAGCGCGTTCATGGGCTCATCTAATAGAAGGTACCGCGCGCCCGTCGCATACGCAATCGCCAGGGTAAGCTGCTGCTTCATGCCCTGGCTCAGAGTGCGGATCCTCATCTTCGCGAACTCGCCTATCTGCGTTTGTTCCACTATCTCTTCGATATCGCGAGCATGCGGCCACATATCGCAAACCATCTTGAGGTGATCTTCCGCACGCAATCCGGGATACAGCAGCGTCCCCTCACCAGGTGCATAGAAGATCATAGAACGGACCTCTCTCGCACCCGTACCCTGCACCTCATCCAGAACGATGCTCCCGTCCACGCGAGGACCCGGCAAACCTGCCATCGCACGCAGCAACGTCGTCTTTCCATGCCCGTTCGGAGCGACGAGACCGTAGACCGTACCCGGGGCAAACTCAGCGTTCACCGAATCTACGAGCACCTTCTTTCCATAAGAGATCGTCAGCGTTTGAAGGTCAATCATCGAGATCATCCCCTTTCGATCTTTGGAACACTCAGGCGCACCATCAACGGAGATACGGCGCCCAAGACCACCAGCAGAGCGCCCGATGCGCCGACGACCTCTCCAAAAGGCATCGCGTTCGTCCCTCGCCCAAGGAACCCAATCGTCCCCACCTGGGAAGCGGGATCAAACGAGGCGAATGGAGCCAGCAGCGCGACGCCCATGCCCACGCTTTCAACATGAGCGCTCAACGAACCCAACACCAAGAGAACCGCGCAAACCATTCCGGTGACAACGGGGTTGCGGCTAATCGCTGCTGTCAACGCAGCGACGACGGAAATCACGCCGTATGCCATGACCAGCAACGGAATACTGCACAACACCGCCTCCCCCACCATGGACGTTGTCGAAGCTCCCGCCCGAATGAGAGCGACGGGATACTCCGATCCACCCGCACCGTTCTTAATCACGGACACAACGACAGCGGGAACCATCGACACCAAAAGCAGCACCAAGCCAAGCAGGAGAGCCAGCGCAACAGCCGTCAGAAAACGCACATGCGCTGTTGCGGGGATCTGGAGAACCAGAAGGGAACGACACTGCAGGTGGGTGCACGCGAGCGATGTGACAACCACGGGCAACAGCAAAAATAAGGAGGGAAGCGCTGCCTGGAGATACGAAAGGAGGATTAATGGGGGCATCTTCGTACTTAACTCGTAAACCTTGGGGTCCGGCAAGCTCGCGATCGACTCAAGCAGAAGGGCGCGCGCCTCCGCACGAGAAGGAGTCTCCGGCTCGATTCCGATCGATTGCAGGAGAGTCGCATCTGCCGCGCCCAGCTCACCTCGAGCGCGCTCGTACGTCGCAAGGCTTCGAAACCCCTCCGCAGGCATAGGCGCGTACACGAAACCCGAAAGAGCATCCCGCATGCCTTCCAGGGCCGCTTTGCCCTCGACGTCCATATTCGCAGCGTTCTGCTCTAGATACCGATCTATTGAACGGAGCTCCCCATCCCTATACCGAACAGCGGAAACGTTATCAGCGTCAGGAAACATCTCGACCAGAGCCGGGGCCAGCATCGTCGTCGACATTGCAATCGCGCATACGGCGAGGGTAGGAGAACGCAGGAGCAGTTTCCCCATCGTTCTTACGTATGCAACGGCGGAGGCACAAGCGCTCGAACGAGTTGCCGTTCTCGATGCAGTGAAGGAACCTCTCTCAAGACAAATCGGGGATATCGGGCACGCGCAGCCGCTCTTTCCAGCAACGCAAAGCAGGCTAATTGCCAGCACCTCGATCCCGATTGCGCATACGAGGGCAATCGCGCCACGCTCGAAGCAAAGTCCAGGCAGATTCACTATCTGCGTTGTCGGGTACGGGCTATAGGCGCCGACGGTCAACTCAGTGTTCGCATACGTAAGGGGATTCAACAGGGCGAACTCACGTAAAGCGATGGATCTTCCGTAATACCCGGGAACCATCGTCACCCCCATCAGGGCACATACGAACACGATTCCAAGCGTAGGGTTATTGGCAATCTTCACGGCAAGGTGAACGACAAGCGAGATGAACGCTGCCACCAAGAATTGCAAGATGGCCGTCTGCGCGAACACCAGCCAAGCCGGTTTGATAACCGGAGTCGCATATTGAATGTAGCCTATCGGATAGAACGGCGAGCCCGGGCCATTCTTCACAAGCGCGGCGATTATCCCTGGAAGATTGATGGCGAGGACGGCAAGCATTGCAAAAACACTCGCCCATACGCTCGATGCAACAAGTCTACCCAGCTCGCCCATCGGTGCCTGGATGATGAGCTTTTCACGTTTGTTAAGACGCGCGGCAAGGAACGAGACGGCAACGGCCGTTGCGACCCATAGCAAGTACTCCTTCGATCCGTCATAATAGGTGTACTCTCCATCCGATATCTGCAGAAACGGAAGTAGGGGAGAGAGCGGTGCCAAGATAAGACGTCCCGCGGCAAGAGGGTACAGAAGCGCGGGCATGCTTGATGAAGAGGTATAGACACCGTCCTCCCCCGCATTCACAAGCGCATCCGCATAGGATGCTGACAATTCCTGCTCAACACGGGTTATTCCCGACTCGAGGTATTCGACCCGTCCGTCGATGCCAGCCGCGCTCCTGAAGACGGGCAGAGCACAAAGAACCATCAACGCAACAACGACAACACAGAGCGACCTGGAGGAGAGAAGCGACCTAAAGATCGCCTTCGAGATTTTGAGCATATTCATCGCCAACCTTAACCTCATCCAGTCGGAACAGAGGGGCCGAACAAAACGCTCGGCCCTTCCTCGCATCTAGTAGGTGCTATAGACAAATTGCCATTTATCAGTTGTGCCAAGAACACCACAGGAGCACATTGCAGCGAGGCGGGATTCCCTATGATGCGCGGATCGGCGATAGCCATTTCGGTAGGAGATCGTCTTGTAAGAGATGTTGAACATCGAGATGCTGTGCCCGCTTACGCCGCGAGGACAGCTGTAGCTCCAGTAGGTATCGACGACGTCGTCCGTATACCCGAGGGGCTCAACGAGGGCACACTGGCTGCTCTCCTGGGAAGGAGGCATCGGGGTATCCGCAAAAGCGGGGGCTCCCGGCAGCAACAGACAAAGAGCGAGGCCGAGGAAAACCAAGAGCTTACACGACTTAACAGTACTGAACATAATCCTCTCCAATCTAGAGGGGTTTCGGTTGCAGTATGCTGTGATTACTTGCCGGCAAAGTCAATTTAACATAAACTGTTAAAAAGTAACCTGAGTTTTTTAAATTCCTCGGAGGTTATTATGAGTTCCGACAATCGCACTCCCCGGCTTCATTCCTTCCGCATCGCATGTGCGATAGCCTCTGCGACCCTTTGCGCCACCGCCATCGCACAAGTGGCGTTCTCCTTAAAGCCAGCAATCGAAGTGCTCGACAACCCTGTAATTGCAGACTCCCCCGCGTATCCAGCCCTTGCGATCTCGACATTGGTCCCTGCCGTCATCGGTATCGCTACGACCATCCTCAGCGCCGTTCTCGTGTGGACGATCAAGAGCGGAGACCCCTTCAAGAAAGGGTCTGCGACATGCTTGAAGGTGCTCGGCATTCTCTTCGTTGTTCAAGCTGCCACCAGCCTCTACGCCGGCTCACTCAAAACCTCCGTTTCGATGTTTGGCGGCGAGGGGGCCGTCGGCGCCCAAGAGATCGCTTCATCATTCGATTGGACCTCTCTGGTTCTCGGCATCGTCCTGTTCATGCTTTCCCAGCTCTTCTTGTACGCCCGAGAGCTGTACCTCGACTCCGACGAGATTGCGTAAGGAAACGCCATGCCCGTAATTGTTCGCCTCGACAAGATCATGGCCGAGCGAAAGATTTCCTCGAACGAACTTGCCGAAAGGATTGGAACCACGCCCGTGAACCTGTCCCGTATTAAAAAAGGGCATATTCGCGGCATTCGCTTCAACACACTCGAGCAGCTATGCCTCGCCCTTCGTTGCCAACCCGGAGACCTTCTCGAAGTCATGAGCGAAGAGGATGCCCGAAAGGAGTTCGGACTCGATTGGTCCGCCGAGGATTAGAGGGCGGTCGTACTCGCCCTGCACACGGGGATGCGAATCGGCGAGGTCTGCGGCCTTCGGTGGTGCGATGTGGATTTCGAGACGGGCCTGATCTCGATCAGACACTCGGTGGCGTACGCGAAGGGAATGGGTTCGTTCATCAAGGACACCAAGACCCATGACGCCAGGGGTATCCCCATCGACCCGGTCGGCCTACTCCCCTTCCTGAAGGAGACCCACGAGATCGACTGCGGAAAGCTGCGCTTGCGCGGCCTTACCGGGGCGGTCGAGATCGGGGACTGCTACATCCTGTCGGAGCCGGGCGCGACCTTCGCGACGACAAGCTATATCCGCAGGGCGTTCAAGACGTTCTCGGAGACCAACGGCCTCATGGGCACCAACGACGAGCTGATCACGTTCCACGGCCTTCGCCACACGTTCGCAACGCAGTGGATCCGCCAAGGCGGCGATATCAAGGCGCTCCAATCGATCCTCGGCCACAAGGACGCCATGGCGACGCTCAACGTCTACGCCGACATCGAGCCCATCTCCAAAATCCATAACATGCTGCGCGCCACGCCGTGCCTTTGGCGCGGGCACCTCGGGCCGAGGGTCGATCCGGGTCCCATGTTCCAACAGAGGATCCAGGAGTCCATCGAGACGCTCCAGGCGTTCGGCTACGGCATCACCGAGCCGGACGACCGAAATATCGCCATACGCGACGTGAAGACGAACAGTTGGCTCTAGCTCACCGAGTACGCGGCAGTGCTGGGCCCATCCCAACTGAGGTCACGGTGGTCCGATAGGGGCGCCGCCCGCGGCATGCGCCGCGGAGCGGTATCCCCTACCGAAGGGCGGGGATGCCCTCCGCTTCCAGTTCGGAATCAGCCGTCGGAGGCGTTCGGCTGACTGCGGGAACGGCCTGTCCGCTCAATGTGTTCGGCTGAGATCGGAAATCAACCCAACACGAGCCGGACACGCGCCAGACGGCTCTTCCCCGTGCGGCCTTCCCCCTTACGCTCATGTTGCAGGCATGTAACGCCGCAGCGAGCGCGCCTTTTTTGCGCCAGACAGGTACAATGATGAACACTGTACCGTAGCGGAGCGCCCCGCGCGCGCCGCAATCACGCGAAAGGGTTTCCCATGGCCGAGATCTCGTCCTCCCGTATCGTCATCACCGTCCTTGGCAAGAACCGCCCCGGCATCGTCGCCGGCGTCACCCGCGTTCTGGGCGAGGCCAACGTCGACATCCGCGACATCACGCAGTCCATTATCGAGGACATCTTCACCATGACCATGCTGGCCGACACCGCCGAGTCCAAGCTCGACTTTGCCGAGCTGCAGAAGGCCCTGGCCGAGGCCGGCGAGCTTTCGGGCGTCAATGTGTCCATCCAGCGCGAGGACGTCTTTAACTTTATGTACCGCCTGTAGCGAACAAGCCGCTGGGGATAGCCTGACGCGCGCATGCCCATGCAGGCCACCCCGATGCGGCCCGGAGAGGAGCGCACATGGCCTACGACGCCAAGAAAATCTATTACCGCTTCGATGACCACTTGAGCCGACTGGTTCTGGATTACGAAGCAAGCCGCCAGATTTCGTCTGAGAGCGAAAGCCTCTACCACGGCCTGCCGACCGACCCTTATGACGAGGGCTTGTTCGAAGAGCACAATGTCAAGCGCGGCCTGCGCAATGCCGACGGCTCGGGCGTGGTCGCGGGCCTCACTCGTATCTCGGATGTGCACGGCTACAACAAGGTCGACGGAAAGGTCGTGCCCGATCAGGGCAAGCTCACGCTTCGCGGCTACAGCATCGAGGATCTGGTCAACAATGCCCAGGCCGAGAATCGCTACGGCTACGAGGAAGTCGCCTATCTGCTTATCACGGGTTCGCTGCCCAACAAGGAAGAGCTCGACGGCTTTTGCGAGCGCCTGGGCGCCTTTAGACATCTGAGCGACGAGTACGTTAAAGAGTTCCCTATGACCACGGTATCGTCGAGCATCATGAACGTGCTCCAGCGCGCCGTACTGCTGCTCTACGCCTTCGATGCCGAACCAGACGTGATCACGCCCGAGCACGAAATCGACGTCGCCATTTCCATGCTCGCACGTCTCCCGCGCATCGCCGCCTTCGCACACATGGCCTCGGTCGCCAAGCTTCGCGGCTCCGAGGTTCACGTGCCGCACCCTACGCCCGGTCTCTCCACCGCCGAGACCATCCTACAGGTCCTGCGCGGCGGCATGGCGTTCACCCGCGATGAGGCGATGCTGCTCGACGTTATGCTCATGCTGCATGCCGAGCACGGCGGCGGCAACAACTCCACCTTCGCTTGCCGCGTGCTGTCGTCTTCGGCCACCGACCCGTATTCCGCCTACGCCGCGGCTATCGGCTCGCTCAAGGGCCCGCGCCACGGTGGTGCCAATGCCAAGGTCGTGTCTATGCACGAGGACATCCGCGCGCATGTCTCCAACTGGGAGGACGAGGACGAGGTCGCGGCCTACCTGGGCAAGATCCTCGACAAGCAGGCCTTCGACGGCACGGGCCTCATCTACGGCATGGGCCACGCCGTCTATACGCTCAGCGACCCGCGCGCCGAGGTCTGCCGTCGTTACGCGCGCTCGCTGGCAGCCAAGAAGGACTTGGGCGAAGAGTTCGCACTCATCGAGCGCATCGAGCGCCTGGCACCCCAGGTCATGCGCGACCACGGCATGACCAAGCCCATCTGCGCCAACATCGACCTGTACACAGGCTTTATCTACAAGATGCTCGGCGTGCCCGAGACGCTTTTTACGCCGTTATTCGCCGTCGCCCGCATGGCCGGCTGGTCGGCACACCGCATGGAAGAGCTCTTCTGCGCGCACCGTATTATTCGCCCGGCCTATCGTCCGGTGATCGAGCCGCTGGAGTACAAGCCGATCGCCGACCGCTAGGACGCGGACCGTTATAGAACTCGAGCGTGGCCAGGGCATCACCGCCCTCGGCCACGCTTTTTATGCCAGTAGAAAGGGCTGCATCGAATGATTGTTTTTTCCGATATGGATGGAACACTGCTGACGAGCGACAAGCAGATGGGCGACGCCACCTGGGCGATGCTCGACGAGCTCGCACGTCGCAGCATTGAGTTTGTACCGTGCACGGGGCGTCCGCTGTCGGGCGTCTTTGAGCCCATCCTCGCCCATCCTGCCGTGCACTACGCGGTCTGTGCCAACGGCGCCAGCGTCTGGCAACTCGACGACGATGTGCCCACCGACGCCTCGTGCGCCACGCGCATCTTGAGCCGTCCGCTCGATTGCGGCATTGCCCACCGCATCCATCGCATTGCCGCCGGCCACGATGTGACCTTCGATATCTTCGCGGATGGACAGTGCTTCCTCCCCCGCTCGCTTTACGGGCGCCTGGATGAGTTCTGCGGCGGCGACCCCCACATCGCGGCTTCGCTCAAGCGCACACGAACACCGATCGACATGGATATCGACAGCAAGATCGACGAGGTCGAGACGCTCGAACGCATCGCCATGTACTGGCACGACCCGGCCGATCGCGACGCCATCGCGGCTGAGCTCGACACGCTCGGAGGCATTGAGATCACGCGTTCTTACGCCATGAATATCGAGGTCATGGGTGAGGGCGCCACCAAGGGGACAGCCCTCACGTGGCTATGTGAGCATCTGGGCGAGCGTCTCGCCGACGCCTGGGCGTTCGGCGACAACATCAACGACATCCCCATGCTGCAGGCAGCGGGCCACGGCATGGCCATGATCAACGCCGAGTCCGAAGACCGCGAGGCCGCCGACGCCATCACCGAATACGACAACGACCACGACGGCGTCGCCCGCACCATCATGGCCGCCCTCGCCTAGTCATTGGCCAGTCACTGGGGATGTTCTTAAGACTAGTCACTGGGGACACTCTTCGCAAAAAGCTGCAAGGACTGTCCCCCACTGTCGGCAGAAAAGGAACGTCGCCAGCTGCCGGATTAGGAGAGACTCTCCAGCACGCGACGGAGCTCATGCTGAACGGCGTGGTCGCGGTTGCAGCCTACGACACGATCGGCCACCGCCTTGAGCGCGGGGCGCGCGTTTTCCATCGCGCAGCCCGTGCCGACAAAGCGAATGATCTCGTAGTCGTTCATCGAGTCGCCAAACGCCATGACCTCGTCGCGACCAATGCCGTAATGCTCCGCGAGCTGCGCGATACCCGAGGCCTTCGACACACCAGGCTGCATGGCATCGATCCACGCGTTGCCCGAAGGCGCAAAAGTAAAGAGCTGACCAAGTTCGCGCTGTAGCACGTACGCACTGTCCATAACCGCACTGTCGTCGCAAAAGATACTCGCTTTGATGATATTTACGCTGGGATCGGGCAGCTCCCAAATACGCTCGGCATTGGGAAGGTCCTTATCGACCTCACGCACGAACTTGCACTCGTCATCGAGCAGGAAGGACTTGGTTCGGTCAAAGAGCGCAAGATGCAGATTGGGAAACGTCCTGACGGCTTGGGCGAGCCTTCGAATCGCCAGGTGCGAATACACCTCGCGGTCTACCATTTTGCCGTCGGCGAAGACCTGGGCACCGTTAGCTGCGACAAAGTCCATCTTGTCGCGAACGGGCGCAAAGAACTCGCACAGGCGATCGTAGCGACGACCTGACGATGCGGCGAAATGCACGCCATGCTCGTGTAGCGCCAGAATCAGTTCGTAGGTCTCGGGAGGCACCTGGCCGTTTTCGTCAAGCAATGTGCCGTCCATATCGGATGCAATCAGTTTAAACATAGAAAAGCTCCCTTCGGGCTTGTTGGAATCGAACGTGTATCCGATTCCAACGTACCCAAAGGGAGCTCAAATAAGACTCCGCGGGCGTAAACGTTACAAGGACCTGGCAAATAGCTCACACATGCCAGAGGTCTCACGGTCGCGGCGTCAGGCGACACGCCACCCCGACGGATAGTCGTTTAAGAACGTCCATTACAGTCGAAATTGTCAGCCCGGGCCCGTCTCGA